>CAZVFX010000018.1:0-80362 GCA_964626565.1 uncultured Myxococcales bacterium | reverse complement strand
GATTATGTAGCTTGTCGATCCTGGCTATGCTGTTTAGCTGATCGTCTCTCTAGCTCTTCAAGCGAGGATGGACCGGAAGAAATCCACGTGCTGCCGGGCGACTACCGGCCAGGAGGTTTCCTCTGCCCGCTTTTGCACCGAACTCTTCAGTTCTTCAAAGCGGGTGTGGTCTCCCAGTAGTGCTACCACCTGGCGAGCCCAGGCTCTCGGATTGTGGGTGGGGATCTGCAGTTCGGGACTCAGCGATTCGGCTACTTCAGCGAATTTCGGGCTCATGGAACACAGCGGCGGCGAGCCCGCAGCAAACGCGTTGTGCACCATCCCGCTGGCCGACCCGTACCCCTGGTTGTAGGGGAGGAGCACGAGGTCCGAAGCTGCATAGAGACCGGGCACCCGCTCGTCGGCAATGTACTCCTCGTGGAAGACGACGCGGTCTTTGAGGCCCAGGCCGGCAATCATGGCTTTCGACATGGACAGGTAAGCCCTGTTGTACCAGGTCGAATTCTGTATCTTGCCCGCTACCAGCAGAGTTACGTCGGGCAGCTTGCGTCGGATAAACGGTAGCGCCGCCAGTATGGTGTGGAGGTTCTTCTGTACGTGAATAAAGCCAAAGTAGAGGAGTACCGGCGCGTCCTCAGGAACCCCGAAAAACCGGCGGCTCTCCGACCGGTCGGGGAGTTCCAGACTCCCGGTGCCGTGGGGGATGATGCAGATTTGGCGTTCCGCAACTCCCTGTCGTATCAACTCGTCCGCCTTCTTTGTTTTTTGATGCACGATAATGCCGTCAACAGATTCTGCAAGCCCGCGATGGAAGCGGCGCACGAGCGGTTTGCGCTCGATGAATCCGGTGAACGGCGTGTACACGGTGTGCAGAGTTACAAACGATGCAATGGAGCGGTCTTTTAGAGCCTTGCACAGGGCCGGCAGCCGTGAGTCCATCCCGAAAATGTCAGGGGCGTGCTGAATGTGGACCACGTCCGCGTCATGTTCGGCAGCCGCGTTCGCAATAGCGGTGCCCCAGTCGGTCTTCCGGTCGAAAGTGGGTATTGACAGCACCGCTCCGTCCCGACCGTCGGTAGCCCCCTGTTCCGACAGTACGCCCACGTCCACACCGTCCAGCTCGGACATGGCTCCGGCCAGGGCTCGGGTGTAGGTGGCCAGGCCGCAAATCTGAGGCGGGTAAGTGGACACTTCAAGAATGCGCATGGGTTTGCCGCCTGTTCCCCTGTTACTGAATCACCTTGCCGCTAAGAATATCCTGCTCCGCCTTTTCAAACATCGCTTCGTCATCCACATCCTGCCAGTAGCGGCCGTTGACCGGCATACATGCAAGGCGGTCCCGGCCACCCAGGATCTTCATCCCATGGGACAGGCTCTTGCCCCCTGCCTCAAACGCTTCCTCGAGGGAAGAAAAGATGCCTCTCGAGCACAGGAACAGCCCGGTATCGATGGCGTTGTACTCAGTCAACTCCTTGCCGATCCGGCGAATCAGCCCATCTTCCACCAGCACCTTGGTCGCATCATCCAGGTCGAAGACCGATTCGACATCTTTGTCCACCGCCAGGCATACTCCCTGTTCCGGCGTCCCGTTGGCAATGAGATCGGTGATGATGGTGTGGTCAAACAGATGATCAGCCATGGTCAGCACGAACGACTCGCCGCGAACTGCGTCTTTGGCCACGTACAGCGACAGGCCGTTGGGCTCTCTCCACTCGTCGTTCACTACCGTCTCTAATTCAATGCCGTCAACGCTAACGGTGCTCAGCCCCGCAGTCAGCTCTTCCCGTTGATAGCCCACCACTACTATCGCACGCTTGATGCCGGCCAGGGCGAGATTGCCGATGGTTCTTTCAATGAGCCGCTTGCCGCCTATTTCGACGAGGGGTTTGGGCACCTCTCCGCTTTCCAGCCGGCTACCCATACCCGCAGCCAGAATGACGGCCTCTTCAACTCTGCCGTTGTGCTCGCTCATTCCTGTCCGGTCTCCTTAAGTTTGCTCCTCAGCTTGATGTAGAAGTGCGTCGGCCCAACTATGGCGCCCAGGGCATAAAGAGCGCAGATGTAGCGGGCGAAAAGCTGCTCGTCTCCCAGCACCAGCGCAAGCCCGAGGAAGAAGAAGATGTCCACTTCGTTGAAATAGAGGATCGACTTCACCGCGCTGCCCAACCAGGCGATCCACTCACCCAGCGAGCGTGTCGGAGGTTCATCACTCGGGTTCTTCTCGCTGTGCGCCCGGGCGTAGTCCTCGACTGTTCCCGCCTGCAACTGCGCCTGCAGTTCCATGTCCGCGAACACCTTCTGGGCCACCCACTTGGTGTAAGCCGCGACGGACGCGCCTGCAAAGGCCGTCATCGGCATGACAAGGTCGACCAATTCGCCAGTCTTGTCAAAGGTCCGGAAACCGATAGCCCAGAAGATCCCGGCCAGGCAAACGATATCGACAGTCTTGTCCAGATAGTATCCCAGGTAGGTGCTGCTACCCCGGTAGCGGGCCAGCGTCCCGTCCATGTTGTCCAGAATCAACCCCAGGTTGACCAGCACTGCTCCGGCGATGCCGGCGGCGTAGGAAGGACAGGCCGCCAGGTAGGCGATTCCCGCCACCTTGGCAACTACGCTGAGGACTGTAATCAGCGTCGGGGTGACCCAGCGGATCTCGGCCACCGGAAGAAGGAAGAGGATGGTCAGCGGTCTGGCGAACACCATGGCCCAGAAGTCCTTCGACTGGAAATTACGAAGACCTTGGAGTCTCTCGCCCCAGGTTCGTCTGGGCGGCGGGGTGGTTGAGTCGGCGCACATGGAGCCCGGGCCTCCGCTAGTCGAAGTAGTTGTAGTACTCGACTCCGAGGTGGGTGATCAACTCTTCGCCAATGAGGTATCTCAGCGTGTTCTTCAGCTTCGACTGCTGAATGAACAGGTCGTGCTCGGGGTAGAGACTCGGGGCGCACAAGGGGGACTTGAAGTAGAACGACAGCCACTCCTGAATGCCCGACATGCCTGCCCTGGCCGCCAGGTCGGCGAAGAGGACGAGGTCAAGGACGATGGGCGCGGCGAGGA
The DNA here is from genome assembly GCA_964626565.1 of uncultured Myxococcales bacterium. Lineage (GTDB taxonomy): Bacteria > Myxococcota_A > UBA9042 > CAIXZC01 > CAIXZC01 > CAZVFX01. Next base: position 77,308 of record CAZVFX010000018.1, on the reverse strand, counting down.
TCGAATCGCGGCACAAGAAGTCTATTTTGATCTGCATCTTGCGGCCCATCCAGCCGAAAATGTCGATGTTGTCCCAACCTTCCTTGTTGTCGCCCCGGGGCGGGTAGTAGTTGATTCTGACCTTGTGATACAGGTCCTTGTACAGTTCGGGGTACAGGTCCGGCTGGAGAATTGTATCCAGCACCGATAGTTTGGAGACTTCTTTGCTCTTGAACGAGCCCGGGTCATCCAGCACTTCGCCATCCCGATTGCCGAGGATGTTGGTGGAAAACCAGCCGTCAATACCGATGAGGCGTGCCTTGAAACCCGGTGCGAGAATAGTCTTCATCAGGGTCTGGCCCGTCTTGAAGTCCTTTCCGGCGTGGGGCACCTGCAACTGCTCGGATAACTGGTCCAACGCCGGAGCGTCGTTGCTGGTATGGGGTGCACCGTTGATGTACGGAATGCGGTTTTTGATGGCAGTGTAGGCGTAGACCATGCTCGGGGAGATGAGAGGGTCGTTGCTCTTCAGCCCCGCTTCGAACGCCTCTACGGAGCTGTGGACTTCGGAAGGCTCGATGAAGATTTCAGTGGAGCCGCACCAGATCATCACCAGCCGGTCTACCCCGTTGGCCTCTTTAAACCTGGCGATGTCTTCTTCCAGCATCAGGTGCTTGTCCCACCATGAACTGGCCTGCTTCACGTGGGGTCCGCTCAACCGTTTCACGTAGCGCTGGTCAAACACCGCGGACATGGGGGCCACCGAATGGAGATAGTCCTCTACCTCCGTCAGTTGCTCAGTGGTCAACACGCCCGCGTTTTCGGCAGACTCGTACGCGTCTCCCGGGAAGATGTCCCAGCCGCCTACAACGATGTCATCCAGCCCGGCGAGGGGGACGACTTCATGGATCTTCGGCTGCCGGCCTTCATCCCGCCTGCCCAACCTGATGTTCCCCATCTGCGTCAATGAGCCGTACGCCGGGTACAGTCCCCGGCGCGCACCTTCCAAACCGGCCAGAAAGGTTGTAGTTACTGCTCCCATGCCGGGTATCAATACTCCCAGGCGTCCTTTTGCATCAGCTATCTGTACCTGTTTTTTATCAGTCATCGGAACCCCCAAGGCGACTTCAGCGCGTCGAGAACAAAAACAATTCTGCAGAGGCTACCACAGCCGCTCCCGATTTGCCAAGGTCAAATTCGGGGGTGTGGGCGTGGGGTTCCGCCGACATGAAAACCGGCGTGAAAGAGGGGTCGGTAGAACGCTACTTGGTGAACTGCTCGAAGACGTAGTTGGACTTGCCTTTCAGGGTCCGTTCCTTGCCCTTGCGGGAAAGGAATTTGAACTCGTACGCGGCCCTGTACTTGTAGGTGACAGGTTGAATCAATTTGCTCACCATCGCCTTTTCAATAGGGTCGAGAGATGATAGCTGGTCCTTCCGGTAGAGTCGCTTCTTCGCCTGTAGCGCACCCGCGAAGCCCTTGACTCCGCCGGCTTCCGATAACAGCACGATGGTTGGGACCTCATAGCCGTTCTTGGGGTCGGTTTCGAGGCCGGCGAGTTCAAGCTTGGGATTGGTTGCGGTCGCGACCATCCCTTTGTTCGACGCGACGAAGAAATAGCCGACCCACTCGCTGCCGTACTGCTCCGAGGTCTGCAGAGTGGTCAGCATGACGGTGTACTTACGGCCGATCTTGCGGGTCTTCACCCAGCGTCTGGCCTGGAGATTCGGGGAGATGTTGATAACCGAGTTGTCCCCGAAAACCGTGCCGGTGAGGTGATACTTCTTGCCCGAGTCGGCCATCACGATATCGGCCTCGAATTTCCCCCTCGGGGTCAGCAGAGTGACATCGTAGTATCTGCTGGTGCCCTTGCCGTAGTAGACGGACCCTCCGCCCGGACGCCATGCCGGGGCTGAATTGGTGATGGTGCAATCCGCCTCGAAGTGCTTGTTCTTGAAGTGGGCTTTCCACTGTTTACCGTCACCCGTAAAGACGTTGTCGCCCATTTTGAGCTTGAGGGCCTTTCCTTCCTTGGCAGCGGACCATTCTTTTCTCGAGAAGGTGCTCTCCGCTTTGATCTTCTTGCCGCCCCCGGGGGTGAAGTGCACCCGCACCGCACCTTTGCCGTTGGAAATACCCATGTTCACGATGAGGAACTGGAACCAGAACTTCTCTTTCCCCTCAGGCGAAAAGGCAAAGGAGTACTGTTCGGCATAGAACTTATTGGTCTTGTTCTCCGCCTGGTCAAGCTTGGGCATAAAATCGTCTATGGTGGCCTTCCGGTTCTTGCCGGCAAAGGCTCTGACCTCGTAAGCTGCGGCCTGGTTTGTCAGCACGGTCAGCATCAGAGCCAGGCTCAAAACTCCAACAACACTGCGAATCATCTGTTTCCTCCATCTTGCTCGTTTTCCACGGCCCCCTTGCGCCGCCTACTCCACAGGTAGGCGAAAGAACAAGTGAGCAACACAGACGCCAGGTAGCACATCATTATTCCAATTGGCGCCAAACGCCCTATGGTCCCGAGCCCCGGATTGGTCGCCAGAGCAAAGCTCCCGAACCCCACTGCGGTGGTGGCTGCCGACAATCCAGCGGCCGAACCGGTGGTGTTGGCCACTACTCCGACTCGGCTGGGACCTTCCTCCCTCACCCGGTGCAGCAGGTGGATGCTGGTGTCGACTCCGATTCCCAGCACCGTGGGAAGAACTACCATGTTGAACATGTTGAGATTCATGGTCATTTTGCCCATGAACCCCAGGAGACACACCACGCCGAGCGTCAACGGAAGGAAAGCTGCCAGCACATCGCTCAGGCGCCTGAAGTCCAGGATGAGGAGCAGCAGCACAGCCAGACCGGCCAGGGCCACCGCCAGCGGCCCTTCTTTTCTGATGATCTCGTAGGCGTCGTGCAGAATGTAGTAAGAGGCTGTGGTGTAATAGGACTTTCCATCCACCTTTATTTCGTCGAGCTGTTGGATAATCTCTCCAACCGTGTTGGCGTTGGCCTTGCCGCCCCGGGCGAACAGCATCACGAAGTGACCCAGATCCCCATTCTTGTCGGTGAACTTCTTCTTCACCCAGTCGGGGAGGTCGTTGACTTCGAACTCGGCGGGCTCCAGGAACTCCTGGGCTCTTTGAGCCGCCTCGAGGTCTTCCCCTTTCAGCGTTCCCATCTTGCGGTCGAGTCGTTCCTTCATCCCCCGCACCAGCTTCAGCTTCTCGGCCTGATGGTCAGGCACAAAGCTGTAGATCGAGGAAACGTCCTCCAGCCGGGGATACTGCCCCCCATTCTCCTTCAGAAAATCGTGAACTTTCCGGGTCTCCTCCATGGACGCGGTCAGAAGAACGATGGGTGATGCCGAACGGCTCTCCACCTGCTTGCGGAATTTGCGTACGATTCGATTTCGCCGACTCTCCTTCTTCTTGGTCATCACTTTGGACATGTCGTGTTCAAAATCAACCGACAGTAGCCCGGGAGCCAGGTAGATGGCGCACCCGAAAACTGCCGCGGTGACCAGCGCGGTTCTGCCCCTCGTGCCAAATAGAGCCGACCCGACATCGGAGGAGAACCGCCCCCGGATCAGGCCTTCTTTCCAGATTCTGTTGGAAATGACCACCAGGGGCGGAAGCAGCATATATATGACCAGGAGGCAAAGGGGAACGCCCAGTCCGGCAATGAGTCCGAACTGTGAAAATCCCCGGAAATCGAACACCACCAGCGACAGGAACGTAACGGTGGTGGTAATCGCGGCGGAGATCATCGGTCTGCCCAGATTGAGCAGCCCCTCGACAATCGCCTCTTCAACGGGTAGCCCGGACCTCCGTTCCTCGAAGTACCGGCTCGCCGCGTGGACCGCAAAGTCGATCCCGAGGCCAAACATCAGAGCAAAAATGAACGCGGTTATGAGATTCAAGTATCCGACGGTCAGCCAGGCCACGCCCATGGTCCAGGCTATGCCTGAGAGGAGAGGCACGAAGACGAAAACCAAGGCTCGAAAGCTGCCGAAGTAAAGAATGGCCAGAACCAGAATCACCGACAGCGCAAACACCGAGGCCTTGGTCAAATCAGTGGTGATGACCGAGATCTCTTCAATCTTCTTGTGATAGTCGCCCTCGAGGGCCCACTCCATTTCCGGGTTCAGTTTTTCCGGTTCCAACGCGGCCGCATATTCGTGGATCCGTTGGATAAGCTGTTTCGACTTCTCCATGTCGCCGGGACCGAACGAGGGGTAGGCCTTCAAGGCATAAACCGTACCCTGCTCATTGGTGAAGTACTCGTTGAGGCTGGCCGACTTGTACTTCTTGCGAAGTTCTTCGTCGTCAACCAACTTGAACGAGCCGCCGTCGTCCTCTTCCTCCACCGCGTCCCCGGCTTCGTCACCAGTCTCCTTTTCCGCCCCTTCCTCCTCGTCACCGAAGTCCTCGTCGAAGTCGGCGAACGGGTCGTCCTCAAAGTCGCCGGCGTCGTCCTCCCCGCCGTCCGCGTCTCCTTCATCGTCGAAAGGACCCAGTTCCTTGCTAACCGCCTTCTTGATCGCCTTCTTCAATCTCCCGTCAATTCGTTTCAACTCCTCCTGGTCCAGGAACAGCAGCGCGTTCTTCTTGAAGAAGCTCTTGTCGTATTTCAACTCCGTGGACTGAATATCCGGGTCCGCCGCGATTTTGTCGTGCAACGCAGTTATGAAGTTCTTATTTGTATCCTTGTCGGGAGAGGCCACGACGATGAGAATCTGTGATGCGGAAAGGAGTTTCTGTCGTGCCTCAAAAGCCCTCACCACGTGAGGTGTGTTTTCCGGGAAGAGGTCGTCGAGGTCGGTGGTGATTTCAAGCCGGGACCCGAGGTAGCCGAAGCCTCCGGTCAGCATCAGTGCCACAACAAGAGTGAGCCACGGCCATCTCACCATGAATGTAAGAACTCGCCTGGTCGCCGCGAGCGCTGGGTCTTTGAAATTCATTGCTCCTGTACCCCGACTATCCGTGGGCATGAGACTTCACCCGGGGACGGCAGTTTCGGATAGCCTACCACAGATCACGAGCCAGAACATGGAAAAACCGGGATGCGCCCGGCAGCGCTTTTCGTTGACTTGGGAGAGCGGAATTGCTGTACTGTCCAACGTCATGATAGCTGCACTGCCATCGTTTCCCGGCGCCTATGTCGCGCCCGTTGCACTGCTTGCCTGGATCGGGCTGGCCGCGGCGTTGTGCGCAAGCTGGCCGCAACTGAGGAAGGAACTTTTCCCGCCTGGCGAACCGGGCTGGGTGCTTCCCACCTTGGCCGTCATGACAGTTGCAGGCCTCGGGGTGAGGTTCCTGTTTTGCCACGGTCTTCCCATGGTCAATTCCTACGGAGGCCTGACCCGGGTGGTGGACGCCTACGCAGTCGCTTCCTTTGACTGGAACGCACAGTTTCAGTCGATCTATCCCCTCGGGGTCACGTCGCTGGCCGGCGCCATAATGGTGGTCGCAGGTAAAACCGCCGGCGTCTACTTCTCCCTGGTCAGCTTGCTGTCCGCCCTGCTCGTACCGGCCATCTACCTGGCCGCGCGCCTGTTGTGGGGACGGCCCCGCGAGGCGCTGATAGCCGCCGCGATGGCAGCCATCTATCCGCCCATGCTCACGTTCTCGGGGTCGGCCTGCCTGACCGTTCCGTACGCCACACTGGCGACTTTGTCCATCGCGCTCTTGCTCCTGTGGCTCAGAACCGCGAGTCTCGCGACCTTCTGCGCCTTCGGCTTCGCCCTGCTGCTCACCCTGCAGACCAGGCCGGAGGCAGTGATCTTCGTAGTGCCGGTGCTGGCCGCACCGCTGCTCAATCGCCGCCTCTCCCCGCGAGAGCTGTTGACGCCCGCAGTGCTGTCCGCAGCCGCGCTGCTATTCCTTTTCGCCCTGCCTTTCCTGGTGACTCAGTATGGACACTACCTGGCGAGTAGCAGTTCCGGACAGGGTGAACCGGGTTGGCAGGCGGCTATCAAGTGGTTCCTCAGGGGCGGCCTGGCCGCGGCGTTCCTCTATTGGTGGGGCTCGAAGCAGGAGAAGAAAGGACAGACCCCGCGGTTTACCGCGGCCGGGGTCCTGATTCTTTTACTGTTACTCATACTCGAATACCATCACGGACTACACGTGCTGGCCGGGGGCGGATACCCCTTCCGTGGCTTCACCCAAACCGACACTTATGCGCCGATTGAGATAGTGTTCTTCAACCCCAAACTCACTCCCCTGGCGCTGATTCTGGCCTATATTACCGCGGTTGCCTTGCTCCCGTCGAAGAGTGAGCGCCGGAAATGGCTGTTTCTACACCTCTGGCTGGTGCCCCTGTTCGCGGCCGGATTTCTAAAACGGGGCGGAGAGGTGCCCTTTTTCGGGGTGCGCACGACTCTGAGCGCAGCCCCCGCCTTCCTGCTCGTCTCTGCCCGCGGAGTCAGCGCGGTCGTCGACCAATTCAGTGGCAAGGCTGTCGCCGGGCTGGCCCTGGCCGCACTCCTTACTTGCGTCTTCCCCTTCTTCGCCGGCCTCGACCGTACCTACAACCAGCAGCAGCAGTTTCTACACCTTCAAACTGCCCTGGCCGGGGTCCCCGACCGCTCTGTTGTTCTATACCCTGCCGACAGTGCCGAAGTGACGGTGGAAGGGAGCAAGGACAAACGCATGGTGGACTTCTCCCGGTGCTTCCGCACCCGCACGCTATTCGCGGCGCTCCTGGGCGATAACGAGAGAGGGATCGAATATCTTCCCGTGGCGCCCGACGGGGCGATGCCCCAACTGCCCGACGACAGGCCCGCCTATTTTTACCAGGGATTGTTATGCTATCGCACCGGTAGCTCGAAACTCACTCCCGCCTGCCGCCGCGCCCTGAATGAATTGCCGTTGGCGGCAAAGAAAGGGAGGACCATTCCAAATCGCATGTATGTGGCCGACTTCTTCGAAGACCTTAGAATCGTGGGCAATGATGTGACTATCTTCCTGCACGAACTCTAGATTTCCAGCGCGGTCAGAAACCCCTCGTGGACCGCGTCCATGATCTTGCGCGGTTTCTTCACGTCTCCGATGGTGATGCACTCGATGGAGGCCTCCTCAAGGCTGCGCACCAATTCGTCGTTGGGACGTGAACCCAGCGCCAGGACTACCGTGTCCACCTTAAGAGTCTTGCTCGCCTCGCCCCACGTGTACTCAACCCCGGCGTCGGTAATGGCCGTCACCTCCGCCTTCACTTGTGTCTCTACTCCCAGCATGTCCAACTCTTTGAGGAGCACCCACTTGGTGGTGGGGCCGATGTCCTTGCCGATTTTCGACAGCTTCTCCAGGATCGTAACTTCCCGGACTCCCCGGGTGGCCAGTTTCTTCAGCGTCTCGAAATCCTCAGCCTCATGCTTCAACAGGAATTTTAGCCCCTCGCCACTGACGCCGCCGCGCTCGGCGACGGTTATGGCCGTTTCCACCCCCACCGCGCCACCGCCCAACACCGCGACCTTGCGGCCCACCTCGGCTCGTTCCAGCAATACATCCCACGCAGTCACCACCTCGGGACGGTCGACGCCGGGAATCGGCGGCACAAGCTGGCTGGAACCTGCAGCCACCAGCACCACGTCCGGTTTCAACTCCTTGATCGTCTCCGGCGTCGCATCCGTCCTCAAACGAAGGTCCACACTGCTGTTTCCCAGGGCCTCCCGGTAGTACAGATTGAGCGAGTTAAACTCCTCCCTTCCCGGCGGTGCGGCTACCAACGGGAGCTGGCCGCCGATTTCGTCCCCTTTTTCCAGCAGGATTACCTTGTGTCCACGTCGGGAGGCCGTGAGCGCGGCCTCCAGTCCGGCCGGACCGCCGCCTACAACCACGACCGTCTTCACCTCCGCAGCCGGCGACAACTGTCGCTTGGCCTCATGTCCCGCCACCGGATTGCAAAGGCACTCCACGTCCCGCATGGAGAACAGCCGGTCCAGGCAACCTTGCATGCAACCCACGCAAGGCCTGATCGCGGCGGCTCGCCCTTCCTGAGCCTTATTGGCCCACTCAGGGTCGGCTATCTGAGACCTGCCGATGGTGACCATGTCGACCAGGGTGTCCTGGAGCACCGCCTCGGCCTGGTCAGGCTCGACAATTCGATTCGACGCAACCACCGGCACGTCAATCTCCCGGCGTATGTTGGCGGCCAGGTAGGCATAAGCCCCCCGGGGCACCATGGAAGGGAGCTGCGGGACGAGGGTTTCGTGCCATCCGCCCGTGACGTTGAAAAAGTCGACCCCCGCGGTCGCGAACACCTTGTACGCCTCGATGAGCTGTGCATTGGTGTTGCCCCCCGGGACAAAATCGCTGCCTGCGACCCGCATGCCTACCGGATAGTGGGGGCCCACCGCCGCGCGGACCTTCTCCATTACCTCCCTTCCAAACCTTGCGCGGTTCTCGAAGCTGCCGCCGTATTCGTCGGTGCGCAGGTTGGTGACGGGGGAGAGGAACTGGCAGATGAGGTAGCCCGCGGAACCGATGATCTCCACACCATCTATACCCGCGGCCTGTGCCCGTACTGCGGCCGCGGCGAATTTTTCCTGGATTACGGGAATTTCGTCCAGTTCCAATGCCCGAGGTTCTTCACGGGTGTAGCGGGAAGCTACCGCCGAGGGGGCCACGGCCGTGGCGCCTCGAGCCAACATGGAGTGCTGGTACCGTCCGGCGTGGAACAGTTGCAGAAACAGCCGGGCGCCGTGGGGCCGGAGCGCATCGGCCAGCGTCTTCCAAGCAGGAACGAAGTCATCGTTTTCGATGGACGGAAGCATCAGCCCGGAGCCTTCCAGATCAATGCCCACACCCCCGATGACAATAAGCCCGCAGCCCCCCTTCGCCCGCGCCAGGTAGAAATCGATGAGGCGCTGGTTTGGCTTTCGGTCGATGCCGCAGTACTTCAGCCCGAAGGCAGGCATGACGATACGGTTGCGAATCTCCAGTCCGTTGATGGTTATGGGGGAAAACAGCTTTCTGAATCTGTGATTCAAGGACATTGCACAACTCCCTCGCGTCAGATTGAGGTTGTAAGAACTACGGGGTCGGAACCATGTCCGCGTCGGCGATGAAGAGGCAGTTGCCGCCGGCGGACCGGGCGGCTTCGAGGGCTTTGTCCGCCAGGTGCAGCAGCAGTTCGACGGTTGGCTCACCCTCGATCTCCGAAGGATAGACGCAAAGTCCGATGGAGCCGGTCACCGGGATGTCGAACCGATCGACGTGGAAGGATGGCGACCTGATCTGGGCCAGGATCTTCTCGGCTGCAATTTCCATCCCTTCCTCGGAGGTGCCCATGATCAAGACGATGAAGTCGTCGGCTCCGTTGCGCACTACCCAGTCGGTGCGCCGGGTAACCGCGTTGACCCGATTGTAAGCCGCGGAGAGCAGCCCGTCGGCCGCGGCATGACCGTACTGCCCGATGATGGAGGAAAACTCGTCTATTTGCAGGTGAAGCAGGCCCAGCGGCTTGGAGTAACGTGCCGCCCAATCCACCAGGAACGACCCGTGCTGAAAAAGCACTCGCCGGGCATATGCCCCGGTCACCGGGTCGCGATCTTCCCGGTCCCACAACCGCTCGTGGGCCTCGTGGAGTTTGACCACGGAATCGGCAAAGGCCGCGGTGGCTTCACCAATCTCGGCAAACCGGGATGTGATCCCCCCGATGGCCGGAATGTCCGCGGTCTCTTCGTCACGGGACAAGCCGTAAATTCGACCAACCTTCAGCAAGCGCAGCGAATCAGTATCCACCAGCAGGGACTCTGCCTGGACGGCCAACTCCACCGCACCTTTGAAATCGGTTATGTCTTTGACCTTGTCCTGCAACTCGGTCAGACGGTTGAGCTTGTCTTTGAGGCGGCTCAGGGTCAGCTCAGGATTGACCACCGGAGATGGTACCAGCGCCGCGTCGTAGCCGCCGCGCAGGGTACGCCATTCCTCGATCCGACGGCGCTTCTCGCTCATGAGTGAGCTCCACAACTGTTCGTTGTCGTCGCTCACCGTCTCACCGAGCTTCTTGTAAAGGCGTAGCGCCACTGAGTCGAGTTCCATGCAAAAGTCGATTATCTGGCTCATTGCAGTCGCTCCTCAAGGAGTGTTTTCACCGGCTTCGGACTTCAGGTCACGACTATAACCGGGAACCGGGTCGGGCGCCAAACAAAAATCATTTCCCTCGCACACCTGCATCCGAATCGCTTTGATGCGGGGGTTGCCGGGATTCAGCGATTCCGCTCTGACGATGTGTCGCCAAGCGGCCTCGTCCTCACCCTGCAAATGGAACAGCCCCGCCAGGTTGGCGTAGGCCAGCGAATAGGTGGGTTTCCATTCCAGCGCCTTGCGGTACCACGCCTCCGCCGCGCCGAAGTCTTGAGTGTGGACCCGGCAGTTGCCCAGAGCCAGCAGGGTCGACAGATTGGGGTACCGGCGGGCCGATTGCTCCAGTCGCGGGCAAGCAGCGTCCAACTCACCCCGCTGCATCTCACCCAAGCCTTGAAACAGCAGCGTACGCCCATTGAATGGATTTACCGTCGCGGACGCCGCATAATCGCCCTTCACGAACAAGACATCCGCGGTCGCCAACCAGAGTGGGGTCACTACCAGCACTGCTGCCAATCCAACACCCATGACCCGTACCGGTACCCCGAAAGCGAGTGAGGGGCCTGCGCCACGCATTCCCCCGGCCGCCAGACCCAGCAATAAGAAGAAGCCAAGCCGGACCGGCACCAGGTTGTAGGTCACTGACCCCATGAACAGGAAGAAGGCGGCCGTCAGAGTGGCCAGGAGAAACACGTCCCCGGCGCGTCTGCGGCGGACTATTCGAGACAGGTGCACAGCCAGGAAAGCGAGGAACAGGAGCACCGGGAGTATGCCCCGCTCCACCCACATGTTGAGAAGTTCGTTGTGGGCGTGACGGGCGTTGGTCCATAACCCCCGGTCCGCCCTGGTGGTGGCCTGGTATTTTCCCTGCACGTCCATGAACGCAGCAGGGAATGCGCCCGTTCCGTGTCCGGCTACCGGGCTGGCCAGGGCTGAGTCCAGCGAGAGGCGGTACAGGTAGAGCCTGCCCCGGGCGTCTTTGGAGGCCGGGAGCCCTGCCGCCGATACGATTACGGCGGCTGCGACGGCCACACCGGCTGTGGCGGCAAACACGCGGCGGGCGCCGAAGCGACGTGCGGCCAGGACCAGAGCGCCGGCGACTACGCCGGCCGCAGCCGCGACCAGCGCCGAGAGCGAGTCGCAGGCCTGCAGCAGGTAGCTCATCGCGGCGAGGGTCACCAGACCGGTCGCCTGCCTGGCCCGGCCGGTGCCGTAGGCCAACAAAAAGCCGGCGGGAAGGCAGAACGCGGCGAACTCGGCAACGAAGTCGGGGTTGCCAAGGGTGGAACTGCCCGGCAGAGACCCGACGACGAATTGCTCGAGTCCCAGCAGTTTCTCCACCGCGTAAAAAGCAAAGACCAGCAGGCCGGAGGCGGCCAGCCAGACGCCCGCCCGCGGGACGGATTTCTCCCCTTCCGACAGACGGCGGGCCGACAGGTAGACCGCCAGGGCCAGCAGGTCCGTCAACACCTGAATAATCGTCTCATGCACGTACGGGCTCTTTACCCACGCGGGAAGAGAGCAGAGGAGGTACAAAAGGTAGAGAGATAACGGCAGGTCGGGACGTTTGTCCTTGGTGCGATCAAGCAACAGCAGCGGGCATAAGATCAGGCCAGCGACAACCAGTTTCGGAATGGAAAACGTCGAGAAAAACGGAAACGCGGCCACCGCAGTAGCCGGCAGCAGCGCAAACAGGAGCCTGTTGCCGCTCACAGCTCACCCCTCACAGCTCAACCCGTGTCTTATCCCCTACCTGAATTCCTTCGGCTTGCGGCGGTAGAGAATCTCTTCGGTGCGCCGCTTGGTTACGATGTTGCCTTCCTTCTTCAAAGACTTCTTCAGGAATTCATCGAGGTCTTCCATTTTTGCGACCAGCAGCGCCCGCTCGGCTTCGTCGGCCACGATGGGAACTCCCTTGCTCATGGTCTTGTAGAGGTAATCAATCGCCTTCTGCTCGCCCTGGGCCAGGAGCGCCGAAGCCGCGGCCACCGCGGTGAACGGATCGTCGGATTTCTCCATGAGTGCTTCGAGGCGGGGTACCGCATCCTTGATGTCCAGTCCGCCCAGGAGAAAGGCTGCGTCCCGCTTGTCTTCCAGGGTGCCGGCCACCAGAATGTCGATTAATTCGTCCAGCGCCTTGGCGTCGCCCAAGTTTGCCAGTGCGAAGAGGCGATAGAGGCGAACCGTGTGGCCCTTCTCCACGAATTTCTCCAACTTGGCGGCAGTGTCCTTGCCCGCGATTTTCCCCAGGGTGAAATAGAGGAGGGTCTTATCGCCGCTGTAGTAAGTGCGATAGAGCCGTTCCAACAAGGGTGAAGTGAATTCCACCAGCTTCCACTTGCGCACGGTGCGCAGCAACTCCGAGAAGCAGCCGTAGCGGCAGGTGTGAGCCATGTAGAGCAGGGAAGGTGAGAACTCGCCTACGCCCGCCTTTTCGTACTCTCTGAGAAGTCCGAGGGTCTGGCCGTAACGGTCCGGATTAGCGGACCTGAGGTAGGCCAGCAGGTAGGGCAAAGCGTCGGGATCCTGCTGCTCTGCGAGGAAGCGAATGCCCCGCTCCACGATGCGGGCGAATTTGGCCTTCTTATGTCTGAGCAACTTGTCGAAAATAAGGTGGCGGTACTTCTTGTAGTCGATGCGGTTCAACGCCACCACCGCGTCCAACTGGACGAAGGGGTTGGAGGTCTCAGCCACCTTCTCCAACGGACCAGCCGCGGCAGGAGCCTTCAGCCGGCCCAGTGCGACTGCTGCTTCGGAACGGACGTAGTCGTTCTGGTCTTCCAGCGCCTTGATGAGTCCTTGCACCGCGCGTTCGTTGCCCTGGCCAACTTCCCCGAGGGCGAAGGCTGCATTGATGCGCATGTAGGCCTTGCGGCTGGCGAGAAGGTCGAGGAGGATGTCCATGACCTGCTTCTTCTCACCGAGCGCCGACAAGGCGATGGCAGCGTTGTTCAAGTGCCTCGCTACCTGAGTCGTCTTCATCACCTTCTTCAGGAACTTTCGAGCCTTGCCGCTGCCGATCTTGCCCATGGCCAGGATAACCCGGTTTTTCTCTGCCTGGCCCCGTCCCACATAATATTTGGCCAGCGCGCCGGCCGCCTCGTCTGCTTTGAGTGTGCCCAGTTTATCTACGGCCAGCGAGGCCCCGGATTTCTCCTCCTTCAGGACGTGAAGAAAGACGTCTACGAGGTCATCACGGTCGGCCTTGTTGCGCATGTGCCACATGGCGTTGAGGGCATCCCAGGCCAGGGAGTCGTCCTTCTTGGAGGTGACCAGTTTCTCTAATTTCGGAGTTGCTTTGGCGTAGCCGATGTTGCCGATAGCCTCGATGGCCGCCTGCTTGACGTAGCGGGATTCTTCCGGGTCCTCAACCAGCTTCAGCAGGTACTTGCCGTAGCCGGGGTCAGCCAGGTTGCCCAGCGCGTGGACCGCGCCCATGCGTACGGAGGAGTTGCGGTCTCCCAACGCTTCCAGCATTGCCGGCGCGGAGTCGGGATCCCTTATCTGGGCCAGCACTGAGACGCAGAGTGAGCGCACGGAGTCCGAAGCATTATCCAGCAGACCGCGGGTCAGCGCGCCGGTGGCCTTGCGGCCGAGAGCTGTCAGCTCCGGGGTGCCGGGCATCAGATCGTAAGTGATATTGATGAGGATGTCGGGGTTGGTGGGGATCTTGGCCAGGATCTCCTTGCGTCGCTTCTCCACCGAGCGCCAGTCGTCTTCCTCGTAGTATTCTCCTTCGGCCGCATCCTGCGCGTATTCTCCCGCTACCGCGGACACCGCGACGGCTATCGCCAGCATCGCGACCAGAACGTGGGCCCAACCAATGCGTCTCATCATCTTTCGCATGCGTACTCCTCCTGCCTCTTGGCGCACCTGTTCTCTATTCAATTCCGCGGGTAACTCTATAATTTGCGCGCGTCTCCGTCAACCACCTTTCCGCGTTGACTTTGGGCCGCGGGTGTAATAAACATCAGGTAGGAGCTTTGGAGGGTGACAGATGCGAATCCTTGTGGTGGACGACGACATAAACCAGATCCGGCTCATTCGTGAGCGGTTCACCAAGCAGGGGCACGAAGTGCTGGAAGCCATCAACGGCGAGGAAGGCCTTGAAGTGGCGCTGGTCGAGAAGCCCGATGTGATTCTTCTGGACGTTATGATGCCCGTCATGAACGGTTGGGAGCTGTGTAAGTATCTCAGGAACAAGCGTGAGTTCGACGCCACCGGCATCATTATGCTCACCGCCATCGGCCCCAACCTCAACGAAATGACATCTCCCCTCTACGGAGCCGATGACTACGTCGACAAACCGTTCCTGTTCTCAGAACTGGAAGAGAAGATTCAAGAAGCGATGGACAAGCGGCGACCGGACGAAGGTTAGACGGAAGTTCCAGCCGTACCCCGAAAGCGAGTGAGGGGCCTGCTCCACCCGAAAACCGTACCCCGAAACCCGAAACCCGAAACGTTCTTGCCTAAGGCATGCACATGCCGAAGCCGGAGCAGTCCATGTTGCCGGGGCAGGAAGAGGACCCTCCACACAAGAAACCGCAATACCATTTTCCACCCTTCTGCACGATACATTCGGAGGTGGTGCCTTCGAGGGGGTCGCAAGTGCCCGGACCTTCGCATTCCGACGCGCAGTAACCGAAGTCTGCATTGGAGGCCATATGCAGGCACAGCAACTCGTCGTCGTTGCTGCACGCGACACCGTCGTCCACCGAGCACTTTTCGCCGAAACCCACGGCCGTCATACAGTAGGATTGCCCGTACCCGACCTGAAGGCATTCGGTCCCGCCTTCACACTGGTCCTGTCCGGGCGTACAGGTTTGCGCGCACCAGCCCTGGCCGTCCTCACCATGATCCACCGCACAGACCGATGGGGGCAGGCAGAGGACGCCGCTATCCTCGAGGCAGTTGCTCTCTTTTTCCGCCACGACCACGCAACCGCCTTTCAAACAGGAGAGGCCTTCCGCACACCCCTGGTCACACGACGGCACGCAGTAGCCGTGCGGCTTGGAAGGAGGTATGACGCACACCTTGCCTTCTTCCTCGCACGGGTAGTCGTCGTTGCACTTCGCCGGCTCGGCATACGCGAATTCGAATGGAATGCAAAGCTCAATTCCCGCCGGCGCTGCGGGCTCCATGCACACCTGTCCGCCGGCACACGCGTCGTTTTCGGCGCACGGAGCAAAACAGCGTTGGAGGCCGTCCGGCGCATCTACGTCTGCACACACCAGCCCGTCGTTGCACAGCATCCCCTTGGCGATGTCGCAGACGCCGCCTGCCGGCTGAAGCAGCAGGCAGACCTGGGTCGCGTTACCGTCCGGGTCGGGCATATTCAGGCAGGTGCCGAACTCCTCGCACGCGGCGCCCTCCTGGGCACACTCGGGCGCGCACACGCTGAGAGTCGGGTCCAGGGAGACGCACGCACTGTTAGACCCCTGGCACTCCCCGGGCACCGTGCAAGCGGGCAGCTCGGGCATGGGCAGGCAGGCTCCCCAGTCAGGCTGCTCCTCATAGAGCACCGTGCAGGTGGTGCCCACCGGACAAACCGTTTCGCCGACAGTGCAAAAGGCGGTGCACAGGCCGCTGATTTCGCCCGGAGGATCGACGCAGAACAGGCCGTCGTCGCAAAGCTCCCCTTCCTTGTTGTCGCACAACTCATACATCTTCTTCAGCTTCAAACACACTGCGAACGACAGGTCTGCCGGGTCCGGGGGGATGCAATCCAGCCAGGGTGGGCACTGGTCACCATCCTCAGCGCACTGCTGCACGCAGATTCCCTGGTCCGAATCGGGCAGCATGAGGCAGAGAGGCTCTTCGGGAAAAGGGCAGGGTTCGGTCTTCGAGCAGCCTGCGAACGGAACGTACTCACCCACGTCGCCAGGGGGCTTTGTCGAGTCCCCGCCCGGCGCGTCACCGGGGAGTCCGTCGTCCGCGGTGTCTGCGGGTTGTACAACGTCCGGACCGTCGGGTTGCCCTGTCTGGTCCGCCGGAGGGGGAACCGCGTTGTCGTCGGGCGCAACTCCGTCGGCCAAGTCGAGGCCGGCAGATGCGTCCGACCCGTTGGTACCCGTGTCGCCTGCAAGGCTCAGATCCAGCCCCGACACGTTGGCGCCGCCGGAACTGCAGGACAACAGGATCAGGGTCGTGAGTCCTGCCAGGGCTCTATTCATTGGTTCCCTCTACGAGATCTGCGATGGTCAGGAAGTTCTGCAGTATCTGTTTGCCGTCGGGATGTTCCGAATCGTGACGCTCGGGGTGGAACTGGACGCCGTACACCGGTCGGCCGGCCAGCCGGATCGCCTGCACCCCGCACATCTCGGAAGAGGCCAGCACCTCGAAACCGTCCGGCATCTTCTTCACCTCTTCGTAATGGTTCTCCCGGACGACAAAGTTTTCACCCAACCGAGCCAGCAGGGGGTCTGCCTTCTGTACTCTGAGGGGGACGAATCCCTCTTCCTTCCGGCAACCCTGGTAGCCATCGTGGTCTTCCTTGCATTTCATGGGAGCCACGGTGCCGCCGTAGGTGGTGGCGAGGAACTGATGGCCGCCGCAGATACCCAGAATCGGCCCCGGGTACCCCCGCACTGCCGCCCTGGTGGCTGCCAGTTTTTCCTGGTCGTACTTCCACCACGGCGTGCCCTGAGGCCCCAGCAGCAGCGCGTCCGGGGCAAATTGGGCCACAAACTCAGGAGTCACCTCGCGGTAGTGAACGATCTCGATCTTCAAGTCGGGGGCGAGTTCCTGGACCCGGTCTCTGATCGCGGTGTACGACTTGGAGACCTCATCCTTGAACTTGGTGTTCACGAAGAGCAGTTTTAGCGGTTCTTCAACGGCAGGGGCGGGAGCCACCGCGGTGGTCTCAGGCGCCGCGGCACTCTTTTGGGCCGGTTGTGGCGCAGGCTCGGACTTGCACGATGCCAGCGAGGCTGAGATAAGTAGAAGTGCGATAAGAAATGTGTGCAGGCGGTGTGTCATCCGTCTCTCCTTGTTGCTTCTTCGTCTCGTTTGAGGATCTCTCTGGCCAGGGGCACAGTCTTTATGAGCCACCGGTCTCTAAGTTCGTCCTTCTGCTCTTCGGTCAGGTCGCCGCTTGTACCGAACAGGCGGGTGCGCTCCAGCACCCCATGGTACATGGAAATGGCCGCAGATACAGATATGTTGTAGCTCTGGGTGAAACCGTGGATGGGGATCCGGAACACCACATCGCACCGCGCCATGAACTCCTCGGACAGACCTTCATGCTCGTTGCCGAAAGCCAGGGCCATCGGTTCGTTGAAGTCCAACTCATCCAGGGAAACCGCGTCGTCGGTGAGTGCCCCCGCTGCGACGGTGAAACCCCGCATTTTGAGGTTGCGAATACAGTCCGTCGAAGTTCGGTGTTTAGTGATTTCCAGCCATTTTGCCGAACCTTGAACCACGTCCTTACTCGGTTTGAACGGCGTGTCCGCCTCCACCACGTGGATCTCTTGAATTCCCAGCGCCTCGGCAGAGCGCAGGCAGGCAGATATGTTATGCGGATCCCACACCCGCTCAAAAACAGCAACGAAGTTACGAGTGCGCTGGTCCAGCACCGCATCGATGCGCGCAAGGCGCCCTTCGGTGACGTGAGGTATCAGAAGATCCGAAATTCTGCTCATGCTCTACTCGTCTAAGGGAAACTCTCGCAACTGCTGTCGGCCAGGCACGGGTCGTCCAGGATCCACGGGGTGTCCTTGGTCGGCTCTTCGCCCAGCGAAGCGCGGTAGAAATAGTTGCTCACCAGGTTGACAAAATAAGTGTGCATGTCCGGCTGCCGTTGGGGTGCGGGCGGCTCGATTCCGTGACAGTCGGTACGGTAGCCCAGGAAGATGCGCATGCCTGACTTCTTGTCCTTGGTCGTAGCTCTAAGGGGTGGCCAGCCCCATTCCTTGAGGCTTGGAGCCCCGGGGCCGTCGGTGCAGTACATGCCGGGAACCAACGGCGTGCACGGAGGCGCGGTTTCCCCATTGGGGTACTCGCAGTGCGGCCAGGGGAGCACCCCGTCGTCCAAGTCGTCTACGTCGAAAACCACCTCCCTGTAGTCGTCCCAGGGCGGGACTGCGAACCGCTTGCGGTTGAACAATCCCTCGTAGACGTAGTGGTGGGTGAGTACCTGGTTTTCCGTGAGGCATTCTCCTACATATCCGCACACCGGACTGCGCTCCAGGGTCACGTCCTCGCCACACATTTCAGCGGAAACGCAGTAGCGCGAACTCGACTTGAACAGCTCGATGATTCCCGCTGCCCTGGCCTGGGCAATGCCCACCGCCGCGGGAACGTTGGTGTCGCCCGCCGACGGAATGACGAGAAGGCTCGCACCCGGGTCGGCTCCCGTTGATGCTTCTCCGGCGCCAACAGCCAGCGGGTCTCCACGCAGATGTGGAAGGTAGCCCACCGGGTCCCCCGGATCCATGATCATGGAGGCAAAGCTGAGGTATCGCCTCAACTCCGGCGTTCCCCGCTTCAGCCCCAGTCCTGAGGCCAGCGCCACCAGCGGCGCACCTGCACCATAGGTGGCGCCCTGGTAGGTCACGTCGTTGCCGAATTGCGAAATGCCGGCCACCAGCATGTTGGTCGGCCCGTCGTAGATTTCCAACTTCAGGGGGTCGCCCAGACTCTCGGTATCCATGGTTTTTACCGGGATCTTACCTCCGGTCGGGTCCATATCCAGGGTGACGCGCTTGTCTGAAGCCCCCAGTGCGTCCGTCGGCACCGCGAGCCGGAAGCCCCCCTCATGGTTGACCACGGCCCAGTCCATGCCGCCGTTCTTCAGGTTTCGCAATACCGCCAGGTCTCCGGGTTTCAACGTCAACTCGTGAAACGGTAGCAGGGATTGCACAGGGAGGTTGTCTTTGGTGTCTTGAACCAGGAAGGCAAGTGCGGAGCTGCCGTCGCCTAGAGAGTAGCCGACTACGAAGGGCCCGAGCAGCGGGAGGAACATCGCCTCCGGTATTCCCGGGTTGGTCGCGCGCATAGCCAGGTCGAACAACCCGGCGCCGCCCGCGGAAGGCGCCACCGCTTCGATGGCCGGCTCCAGCGCCGCGACCATGGGAGACACGAGGCCGCCCAGCGATTGGCCCCAGGCGGTATACTTCACCTCGGGGCCGCCCAGGTCTACCTGACCGTCGCCGTCGAAATCGCCGGCCAGATCCACGGCCCCGTCGCCGTCGACGTCGAACGGCAACACCGACTCTCCGTCAAAACTTCTCAAAATGCGCAGGAACTGGAGATGGTCCACCACCGTCTGCCGCACCACATCCCGGGTGTGGAACAGGTCGTGAGTCCAGAAATCAGCTCCCGCATCGGGGATGCCGTCGTTATTCAAGTCCCTGGACCGGTGGTCCGAAAGCACGCTCATCACGCCGGGAATATCGTACGAATCAAGATACGGCGCCAGCACCTCTCCCACCGTCAGTTTCTGGCCTTCCCCCAGGTCGATGGGCAGGGTGGCCAGGTCCAGGCCGTGACCGGGTGCATCAAGGGCGCAAGTGGCCAGGCCGAAGGCTGCGTGCCGGCCGGCAAAGCCGAGGGCCTCGAACTTCATGCCACCGTAACTGTGCCCGTATATCACTACCGGGTACGGCTGGCAGTTGCACACCTCCTCTTCGTCACACTTCCCGCCATGGCAGACTCGGCGTTCCGTGCATATAGGTTCCCTTCCGTTGGCGCAGTTCTCAGCCTTCTTCGGTATTGTGCAGATAAAGGGCACCCATCGCTCCCCCACCGCCGCGTCGCCGCTGGTCAAATCGATTTGGAAGTCTTCGTCATCGTCCGCGGGGTACGACTTGGTCGCAATGCCGTCCTTGTCTTCGAGAAAATACGGGACGCGGAAGCGACCTGCCACCAGGTAGTCGATCTGCTTCAGATCTTCTACCAGCGCCTGGGCGGCCTGGGGGTTGTCCACCGCAGCCTCGGCGATGGGCAGCAGCGTGTCCGCGAATTGGCCCAGTCGGGCCAGGTACGCCGGTTGGTTTCCCTGGCCGCTGATCTTGTGCAGCGTTACCCCGCTGACCGGGTAGTGGGGCGCAAGCCAGCCGAAAGCTCCTTTGCCGTTGAGCCCTGCCCTGAGTACCTCCAGATCACGGGTTACCGATTGCGTGGTGAAGGTCCATGCAAACGCCACGTCTTCGAGATCCATCCCCCATTTGATCTGGTGCAGTGCTTTTTCGAGAGGCGCCAGCGCATCGTTCTGGCTGGCGTGGTTGATGTAGGGGAAGGGCGAGGCAACCGGGACCCCCTCAAGGCCCACCAGGCGCTTGGTGAGAACCACTGCGTACGTGGTTTCCTGGCGCAGCGGCAGGAGGGGCCTGAGGATCAATGTGTCGGTTTCCTTTTCGTAGAAGGTGAGGAGTGCGTCCACCGGGTCCGCATCGTCCGGATGTACATTGGGCATGTCCAGGACGCCGTCAAAGTCGGTGTCCTCCCACGGGTCCAGCATCCCGTCGCCGTTGACGTCCTCTCCCACCGTCTCGAACAGCACGTTGGTGCTGGCCGCGCGGGGGTCGTTCATGAAGAACATGTCGAAGTCCTTCACGGTGACCGGGAAGTTCCCCTGCCCCATGTCGAGGGGAACCGGGTCCAGGTAGGAAGGGGAACCCGGCGTTACGTCAATAACGAACACCGCGTCGTCCTTGAAGTCCAGGTTGTGCTGGTGGCGCGCCTTCAAGTCGGCCAGATCGAGTGGGCTGGTGAAGCTGACGGTAATGGGCGAATTTATGCCGAAGCCGTTGGCCAGCGAGGCCTTCCGCCGCACCTCCCTCTCCATCTCGGTGGGCGCGTCCAGGCTTACGTTGATACGACGTCCGGTGGCCGGTTCGTCGGGATCCAGCCGGGTGGCCAGGTCGTTGGGCAGCGGAATCTCAGGCAGAGGCTTTGCCTCCGGGTCGAAAACCACCACCGGCGCTCCCGTTTCCGTCGCGGCCGGGGCAAGCCCCGCGGGCGGCTCAGCGGTACACGCCGCGAGGATCAACGTTATTGCCACCAGCGCCCGTTTCTTCATCACCACCCCAGATCCATGAGTATGCGGGTCTTCCAAACCGGCTGCATTCCCTTTCCTCCGGGCCCGTCCAGAGCCCCACCGGGGAGGAATGCCCCCGCCTGGGCGCCGAGACACATCTTTGGTCCCGAATCGAGGGGAAGATCCCATTTCAGCCCGGTGTCTATTTCGTAGCCCAGCACCGCGGTGTCGGCCTCGGCGTCAAAGGGGGTAACGGGATACCCGCCGCTGAGAGAGGCCGTGCGATACGGGTCTACCAGCCCTCGTGGGGTCATGGCCCATACGCCGCCCAACTGAAGCTGCAGGGAGGCGATAGGGTTGTAGAGAACCGTGGGCGCGACGTAGAAAGCACCAGCCACCGAGCCGTTGGTCGGCGCATACCGTACTCCCGACGGAGGCGCTGCACCTGCGCCCGGGTCTGCCAGGTTGTGGGTCCAGTACGCAGACACGTTGTCCAGGACCTCATCGAACATGATCATGCCTACCTGGTAGCCGGGATCGAATTTTAGACCACTCATTACACCGTCCGTGGATTTGCCATCGCCTGAAGCGTATCCGGATTCCAGAGCAGTTCTTATGCCGGCATCGGGTAGTTCCAGACGAGCCTCCAGCGCGCCGCCGAACTGCCTGATGGCCATTTCGTCCGGGTGGTCCTCGGTCACCCCGCGTGTGGTTTCTCCGATGATGCAGAGTCCTTCCCCTGCCAGTGAAAACGCGACCCCGGGTGCGGTCATCGTCCAACGCAGGAACAGGTCCATGGCCCAGACGTCAAGAGAGGTGCGGGGCAGGGGCGCCGAAATTGCGGCATCTCCATCGGCCTCGGCGGAGTAGAGCACTTCCTTGCGGTCTTCCTGGGTGCGGTAGACGCCGTACGCCCCGACGAAAAGGGCCTCGTCCTGATAGTAGAGGGAGGCAACTCCCTGGTAGGCGCGGTCGCCGGCGTCGTAGTCCGCGTTTTCGTCCCGGTGCACCAGGTCTGCGCCAATGGCCAATACCAGCCGCCCCGCACTGTCGCAGTCCTGGCAGCCGCCGGCCAGATCGGCGGCGAACATGACCCGTTCCACGATGTCGCCGGTGCGGGCGTCGGCGAAAACCGTATCTTCCTCGCCCCCGTTGGCCAGGATCCCCAGCCCCCAGCGGCTGGTCTGGCGGCCGGCGGTGAGCCGGCCTGCAGGTGTGTCCCAGCGCAAATGCAGCTTTCTGATTTCGAAAGAAGCGAACCCCCGGTTCTTATCCTGTGGATTCAACAGGTAGTCAGCGGCTATGTCTGAAGTCTGTCCCCAGATGTTGCCGTCGACCAGGTCTAGTTGGGAGGCCAGTAGAAACCGGTCGGAAAGCTCCAACTCGGGCTCGACGCGCAGGCGGTGGTAGACCCACTCTCCGGGGTCGTGCTCCGTCCCTTCCGCATCCAGCAGGAACTCGTTTCCGGAAGCGAACCGTACCCGGTAGTCACCGTGGAGCGAGGCGGTAACGCCATCATCGACCAACCAGTAGGATACCCCTGATTGACTCCGCACCGGCCCCGCTTCCGCCAGTACGAATACGGCTGGCAGCAGCAGACAGATCCGGGTAATGATTCGCAGCATCCGACGCCTCATACGCAAGCTTGCCGTCATTATAGCAGGATTCTTGCAGGAACCAAGGCGCAGCGTCGGCCCCCCGGTTGGCTCACAGCTCACAGCTCAAAGCTCACAGCTTATTGCTAGAGATTCAACACGCTCACTTTGGGGTCGCAGTTGTCACCCAGGCCGTCTTCGTCGCTATCCTCTTGACCGGGATTGGGATAGTAGGGGCAGTTGTCCAGCTCGTCCAGGATGCCGTCCTTGTCATCGTCATCCTGGCACGCGTTTCCGATCATATCGTAGTCGGTGTCTTTCTGAGACGGGTTGGGGACCGAGATGCAGTTGTCGCCAATGTTGGAGATCCCGTCGCCGTCCATGTCGACGTCGCAGTCATCGCCGACGCCATCTCCATCGATATCAGCTCCGCCTCCGGTCGCGAAGGGGCAGTTGTCATCGACGTTGTCGACGCCGTCTCCGTCCAGGTCGGGGTCGCAGACATTACCCACGCCGTCACCGTCCAGGTCGGTCTGAAGCGCGTTGGGCAGGTCGGGGCAGTTGTCATCTTCTTCGGCTATGCCGTCCGCGTCAGCGTCGTCACACGTTTCGGCCGCGGTGTGGACACACGGGTCTTCCCACTTGAACAGTCCGTCTCCGTCCGGGTCCTCATCGCATTCATCGCCGATACCGTCCTGGTCGGTGTCCTCCTGGGTCGGATTCTCCAGATATGAGCAGTTGTCCATCTGGTTGGGCGCGCCGTCTCCGTCCTTGTCATCGTCGCAATCGGACCCGATGGTGTCGCTGTCGATGTCGCACTGCACCGGATTAAAAAGGGCCGGGCAGTTATCGATGATGTCCTTGATTGTGTCGTTGTCGTCGTCGTCGTCGCAAGCGTCACCGTCCCAATCGTTGTCGAAATCCTCCTGGTCCGGGTTGAAGACCTCATCGCAATTGTCCCACTTGTTGGCAATGGCATCGCCGTCCATGTCGTCGTCGCAGGCGCTCGGTATTCCGTCGCCATCCAGGTCGGTGGGGTTGGGGCTGAAATCCAGGGGGCATGGGTCCATCTGGTCGTAAAGCCCGTCGTTGTCGTCGTCCGGGTCGCAGGAGTTGCCCAGGCCGTCTTCGTCGCTGTCCATCTGGGGTTGCCCCGGCTCATCCCAATCTTTGGGGCACATGTCGTCCTCGTCGAGGATCCCGTCGTTATCATCGTCAGGGTCGCACGGATCCCCGATTTCGTCATCGTCCTCGTCGTCCTGGTCCGGGTCGTAGGTCAAGGGGCAGATGTCGACGAAATCAGGGACCTCGTCGTTGTCGTCATCGTCGTCTTCGCAGTTTCCGACACCGTCACCATCAGTGTCCACCGCGCACGGGTCCACAACCTCGGGCACAACGTCTGCAGCCACGTCCTCAACCACCTCTTCGATGACTTCCGGGATTACCTCTTCTTCGACCTCTCCGGGGGTATCTTCCGCGACCTCCACCACGTCGGGAGGTATCCACGCTTCGACATAGGCTTCTCCGGACGCGGTTTCGTAGACCTCCGGCTCAAACTCAAGTTCACAAGCTACCAATGTGAGGATCACCAGGCAGACGGAAGTCTTGGAAAGGGTTTGCAGCACGTTGTACTCCCCGCGGGGGCCACTTATCATTCTATCATAGTAACCGCCTGATACCCAAGTCAAACTTCGGCAGACCGGGCAGCAGTGGGGGCGGCGTTTCGAATTTGTTCTTGCCTCCTGAACAAAAGTTCAGTACGATCCTAAGCTGGCGGAAGTGTCGGAGGAGAGATGAAACTGTCCCCAAGACAGACACAGGTACTGGCTT
This sequence comes from uncultured Myxococcales bacterium, assembly GCA_964626565.1. GTDB lineage: Bacteria > Myxococcota_A > UBA9042 > CAIXZC01 > CAIXZC01 > CAZVFX01. The sequence continues at coordinate 52,847 of CAZVFX010000018.1, read as the reverse complement.
TTATCGAGGAGTTCATCGCTGACGAGGGTTATCCGCCCACGATCCGCGATATCGGGGCTGCGCTGGGGATCAAATCCACCAACGCAGTGAACGACCACCTGGCCGCGCTGGAGCGCAAGGGCGCCATTATGCGCGGGCGCTCACGCTCGCGCGGGATCACGATCATCTACAAAGAAGAGCGGGAAGAAGAGCGCCCCACTCTGTCACAGATCCCGATCCTCGGCCGCATCGCGGCGGGGGTGCCGCTCCTGGCCGAAGAGAACGTAGAAGGCCATGTCGGCGTGGACCCTATGTTCACCGGTCCCGGGAACAGCTTGTTTGCGTTGAACGTGGTCGGGGACTCCATGATCGAGGATGGGATTCACGACGGCGACGTCATCCTTGTCAAGCAGCAGTCCACCGCTCCAGCGGGGGCGGTGGTGGTGGCCCTCATCGACGGTGAAGCCACGGTCAAACGTTTCTACCGGGAGCGTGGCCGCATTCGCCTCCAACCCGCCAATCGGGAGATGGAGCCGATCTACATCTCAGAAGAGGACGCCAGAGAAACCTTGATCCAGGGCATAGTCGTTTCGTTGTTCCGGAAGATGGCCTGACTATTTCTTGGGCTTGGATATGGACGGCGGTCGTACGTAAGCCGGCTCCAGGGTGTCGCCGTCTACGATGCGGCCGGCGGCGAGCTCGGCCTTGCAAAGTTGAGCCAGCAAAGCTGGGGAAGGTACGCCCAGGTCGCGGGGCGCAAAAGCGACGGCGCCGGACGCCGTCTTTTTCAGTTCTTCTTCATACGCCTGGCAAGCGGAACCCAGCAGGGTGAGCTTGCCCGGTGCGGCATCCTGCAGGCGCAACAGCCCTTCCGCCGGTTTTGCCACGAAGGGCTCAACCAGGGTGTGCAGTTCCCCCTCCTCGCGTCGGTACAGACCGAAATAGACCTCCCCCTTCTTGGCGTCGATGGCGCAACCGATGAGGCCGTCGTCGGGTGCGGCCGCGGCCAGCAGGGAGGTGGCCGAGACGCCCACCGCCAATTTGTTACGGGCCCAGCAAAACGATTTGACCGTCGCAATACCGACCCTGAGGCCGGTAAACGATCCCGGGCCGAGGCAGGCGCCGTATGTATCCACGTCGTCCAGGCTCAATTCGTGATTGGCGAGCACGGTCTCGATCGCGGGCAAGAGGCCCCGGGCGTGGGAGTGGCGCTGGTACGAGGAGTGAAGCGCCAACAAAGTGTCCCCCTTGCTCAGCGCAACATTCATCCAGTCGCCCGACGTATCCACGCAGAGCAGCAGCGGGCCTTCGATGGACCGGGCTCCGCCCCGGTAACGCCGTTTGCCCTTCTTTGCTCTTAGCCCCATGAGAACCAGTTCGAGATGGAATCCCAGTTGCGCGCGATATCGTTCTTGAACACCACGATCATCAACAAGCCGATGAGCACCAGGCCCACATAGGCGGCAATCTGCCGGACCTTGATGGAAACGGGTCTTCGGATGATCGCTTCGATGGCGAAAAACAGCAAGTGGCCGCCATCTAGAATAGGGATGGGGAACAGATTGATCACCCCGAGTGAAATGGACAGCCAGACCATGATGCGGAAGAAGTACTCCCAGCCGTGTTCTTCGGTGCGGGAGGCCATGTCGTAGATGAGGATGGGGCCGCCCATCTCCTTGATTGGGACTTTGCCGACCATGAGGCCGGCCACGCTCCATAAGGTGATGCGGTAGGCCTGGTAGGTCTCCTTCCAGGTCTGGTGTGCGGCGAAAGCGAACAGGGAGTTGTTCTTCGCCGGCTCCGGCGACCCTACGGAAGAGTGGTTGTACGCACCGAATTTCACTATCCGCCGTTCTTCGTTGAACTCGCCTTTTATCGTCAGCGGGGTCAGCCTGAAGTCGGTGGTATGGCGCCCTGATGCGTCTTCCCAGACCAGCTCGTGAGTGTCGCCGATGTTGTCGGCCAGGTAGGTTTCCATGATGTACCACAAAGGGAACTCATGCCCGGCCACCGAGATGATACGGTCTCCGGATTTCAAGCCGGCCAGCGCGGCTCCGCCACCCTCGTCTACGTGGTGCACCACCATTTCCGCCTCGTAAAGGTCGGAATCGGATACGGGGCCCTGGATGGTCACCTCCAGCGGGTCTCCGAACCGGGTGAACTTGGCGTGCCCGAGCTGTCCTAGCGGCTCCTCCCTCAACAGAGCCAGAGTGTGACCGCCTTTGGCAGCCAGCAGTTCTTTCATGTCGGCGAAGGATTTCACCTTTTCGCCGTTCACCGCGACCACCAGATCCCAGTTCCTGAGCCCGGCGGTATAGACCGGGCTCCCTTCCCTGACGCCCACCATGGGGCGGACGTACACCGGTGTCACCTGGATGCGTCCCTCCCGGTCCACCAGGTCCACCTGCTTGAGCTTGACGATTTCGATCTCTTCCGGGATCACCTTGGTCGTGAAAGTGCTGTCGCCCCGGGCCAGCTCCACCTCGATTTCGGTGCCGATGGAGGAGTTGATCCGTTCCTCCATCTGCCACCAGTAGTCCACCTCTTCGCCATCCATCTTCACGATGGTGTCCCCGGACCGGATCCCGGCATTCCAAGCCGGCCCGTCCTTCTTCACTGCACCGATGTATGATGGCAGCAGGTCGGTGTAAGTGAGGTAGACGAGGAAGAAGACGATGAACGGGAGCAACAGGTTGAACACCGGTCCGGCCATGACGATCAAGGTGCGCCGCCACAGCGGCTTGTTGTTAAACGCCCGTTCCGGGTCGTCCTCGACCTCTTCGTCGCCCTTGATGCCCAACGCCTTGTCCCCGACGTCCTCGCCCACTTCGTCGCCGAACATCTTCACGTAGCCGCCCAGTGGTATAGCGGCCAGGCGATATTCTGTTTCGCCGATTTTTTTGCTGATCAGGGAAGGGCCGAAGCCGATTGAAAAGGTGATAACCCTTACTCCCATGGCCTTGGCCAGGATGAAATGGCCAAGCTCGTGGAAGAAGATGAGCCCGCCTAGGAGCAAGATAAAATAGACAAAAGACATCCAAACCTCCGTTGAGGGGTAAGTTTATGCATGACCCCCATTTGAAGCAACATGTTTGTTGCTCCTTTTCATGGTGACTGCAAATGTTTACAATGGATTCCGGATAAACAACCGGAGGCGGATGATGCTTCGACTGCTTGCAGTTACGCTGTTGGGCTCGGCTCTTTTGCTTGCAGCATGTGGCGGAGGGGGAAAAACGTCCATCTACATCCCGGGCATAATCGAGGATTCGCGGGATGGAACGGCAGAGGATGACTTCATGGTAAGCCAGGATCTGGCGGTGCCTGAAGAGGCCTATGAGGCGGATGCTGCGGACGCTGTTTTCGAACCCGATACCGGCGACGTGGAGCTCTTCGTAGAGGAGCCCGGTTCGTTCGGCTGGCCGTGCGAAACTGATGCGGATTGTCTGTCGGGATACTGCATCGAGACTGCCGAAGGGAAGATCTGTACAGCAATCTGCAGCGGCGGAGGGTGCGGGGATGGTTGGACCTGTCTGATTCTGCCGTCCACCTGTCCCGATTGTGTGTTCATTTGCGTGCCGGAAACCGGTCAGTTGTGCCGGCCGTGCCTCCAGAACGACGATTGCTGGTCATATGGAGACAGCTCTGAATCGCACTGCGTGTCTTATGGGGACGACGGTCATTTCTGCGGGATCCCGTGCGATCCGGCCGCCGAGGCCGGTCTGGAAGGTAGCTGTCCCCCGGGGTTTGACTGCGGCGACGTAGTCTCGGTGGAAGGGGAATCGGTCACCCAGTGCGTCGGGGCCGAGGGTGAACAGTGCGAGTGTAACGAGTACTGGATCGAAACCGGCGCGGCCACCACCTGTTTCGCGTCCGGTGAGTTCGGGGTTTGCGAGGGGGAGAGGTTGTGCAGCCCTGAGGGGCTCACCGACTGTGATTCTCCCGCGCCCGAAGAGGAGATGTGCGACGGTCTGGACAACAACTGCGACGGCCTGGTTGACGAGGACACCGGGGGCGACGAGTGTGTTCAGGAAAACGAATTCGGCTCGTGCCCGGGGGTCTTCGCTTGCCTGGAAGGTGAGCTGTCGTGCCAGGGAGACAGCCCCTTCCCTGAGTACTGCAACGGCAAAGATGACGACTGCGACGGTGAGGTGGATGAAGAAGGCTCCAACGGGTGCACGGAGTACTATGCCGACGGTGATGGTGACGGTTACGGACTGGTGGATCAGGTGTCCTGCCTGTGCCAGAAACCGGGCCCGGAAGAGCCGCTGGCGACCCTGGTGGGGGATTGCGACGACGCAGACCCACTGGTCTCTCCTTCCAGCCCCGAGCTGTGCGATGGAATCGACAACAACTGCGACGACTTCGTGGACGAGTTTTTTGCGGATACCGACGAGGACGGGAGCGCGGACTGCGTTGACGGCGACGATGACGACGACGGCATAGTCGACGCGCTTGATAACTGTCCGTTGATGCCCAACCCGGGGCAGGAGGACCTCGACCTGAACGGCGTGGGCGACGCGTGCGACGGGGACAAAGATGGGGATGGCGACCCCGATGTCTCGGACTGTGCTCCCCTCGACCCGCAGATCTATCAGGGAGCCCCGGAGAAATGCAACTCCAAGGACGACGATTGCAACGGGACCATCGACGAGGCGGGAGCGGACGGTTGCCTCACCTTCTTTATCGACCAGGATGCCGATTCCTGGGGGCAGGAGGAAGAGTCCGCCTGCCTGTGCTCTCCGTCATACCCGTACACCGCCATCGCTACCGGCGACTGCGATGACGGTAATCCCGCGGTCAATCCATCGGGGCTGGAGTTGTGCAACGGCAAGGACGACGACTGTGACGGGATCCTTGACCCCAAGGGCACGCTGGGGTGCATCTCCTACTTCGAGGACGTGGACCTGGACGGCTTCGGCGGTTCGGCCTCCTTCTGCCTTTGTCAGCAGGAACAGAACATGGCCACTGAAGGAGGCGACTGTGACGATCTCGCACCGACAGTGTTCCCGGGCGCGGCGGAATTGTGCAACGGTGTCGATGACAACTGTAACGGCTTCACCGACGAAGGTTACCCGGACAAGGACGGAGATTTTGTGGCGGACTGCGTCGACCCCGATCTGGACGGTGATGGATTCGACAATGACATTGACAACTGCCCCTTCCAGGCCAACGAGGACCAGGCGGATGCCGATGGCGATGGCTCCGGGGATGTGTGTGACCAGGACAAGGATGGTGACGGGGACCCCGACGCGTCCGATTGCGCACCCAACGATCCTGCTGTTTTTCACGGCGCGGATGAATTGTGCAATGGCGAGGACGACGATTGCGATGGAGAAGAAGACGAGGAGGGTGCCAATGACTGCCTGCCGTTCTATCTTGACAAAGACGGTGACGGCTGGGGCCTGGCCGATGACTCGGCCTGCCTCTGTGCCGGCTCCTATCCCTACATCGCAAGCCTGCCGGGGGACTGCGACGACGATGACGCGGAAGTGAAACCCCAGGGGTTGGAGTTGTGCAACGGTTTCGACGATAACTGTGACGGCGAAATCGATCCGGAAGGCACGCTGGGGTGCGCCACCTTCTTCGACGATGACGATGGGGACGGGTACGGCGGGCCGGGCTCACACTGCCTGTGCGCAGGGGAGCCGGGGACAACTCCGGTGAGCGGCGACTGCGACGACGAAGACGGCGACACCCACCCGGGCGCGGCCGAGGCGTGCGACGGCAAGGATAACAACTGTAATACTCTTACCGACGAGGGCTTCAAAGACACCGACGGCGACGGCCTTATGGATTGCGTGGATGAAGATGTCGATGGCGATGGTGTGCTCAACGAAGAAGACAACTGCCTCACGGTGGAAAATCCGCTTCAGGAGGATGCCGACGGAGACGGTGTCGGAGACGCGTGCGATCAGGATTCCGATGGCGATGGAGACCCCGATGTAACCGATTGCGCACCCCTGGATCCGGACATCAACAACGAAGCTGATGAGGTCTGCAACGGGAAGGACGACGACTGCGACGGGCTTATCGACCCCGTGGGAGCCGAAGGTTGCGTCACCTATTTCATGGACGTGGACGGGGATGGTTTCGGGCTGGCCCAGGTGCCTTCATGTCTATGTGCTCCTTCCTATCCCAACACCGCGACTGAGGAAGGCGACTGCAACGATCTGAACGCCGCGATCAACCCGGATGCAGAGGAGGTGTGCAACGGCTTTGACGACGATTGCGATGGGGCCGCTGACCCGGCGAATTCGGTGAATTGCAAGGCCTACTATGCCGACATGGACGCGGACGGCTACGGCAATCCGGACCTGTTCGCGTGTCTGTGTGCGCCAGATCTCAACTTCAAGGTGCTGGTGGGCAGCGATTGCGATGACGATAACCCCGTGGCTCACCCCGGCGCGGTGGAGATCTGCGACGGCGACGACAATAACTGCGACGGAGACGTAGACGAAGCCAGTGCCGCCGGCTGCCTCGCTTACTACGAAGACAAGGACGGAGACGGATTCGGTGATCCCGCCGCGGTCATGTGCCTGTGCGAGCCCAACGAACAGTACGGCACCATCACCGGGGGGGACTGCGATGACAACAACCCCGTGGTCAATCCTACATCCGACGAGGTGTGCGACGATGCAGACAACGATTGTGATGGGGATGTCGATGAGCAGGGAGCGGAAGGATGCCTTCCTTACTTCCTTGACCAGGACGGCGACTCCTGGGGCGCAGATGACTCGCACTGCCTTTGCCATCCGGAAGCGCCGTACACAGCCACCATGTCGGGAGACTGCAGCGACAACGACCCGCTGGTCAATCCCGGCGCCGAGGAGATCTGCTTCGACGGCATCGACAACGACTGCAATCCTACCGCCGGCTGCTACACCCTTGACGGGGAACCCTATGTCCCGGTGAGCCAGAACAAAGACGTCTCCTCCCACTTCAAGTACGGCAACCCCTACGGTTCAAGCGCCAACACCGGGTGGGAGAAGAAGAATACCACCATCTTCTACCTTTACGAAGACCCGGCCGGCAACTTGTCGCTTATCGTCATTCACGACAAGCCCCAGGACGGTTCCGGCGGTTCCGCCCATCTGTCGGTTTCGGGAGCGCCCGGCGCAGGGATCATCCTCTACGACGATCCCTCACACGCATGCGATACCAAGATCTGGAATTCAGTGGCCGGCTCCGGCAACCTGGACTGGTGTTGGGGCGGCTGCTGCACGGACGGTGTTATCCTAGGCTACCTGCCCGATCAGTTCTGTATGGACCTCCAACTGTACAACATGAGCGGCATCAGCACAGCCCAGATCCGCAACGGCGACGGCACCTACATTACCCTTCCCAGTGTCACGACCCCCTTCCAATTGTGCAGCGGGGAGTGATAAGGGCAGGCTGTAGGCGGTAGGCTGTTGTAGAAAGCAAGACGAGCAAAACCTCCCAAAGTCTCCGACGACAAAACAGATCAAAAGTCAAATATAACTTGACTTTGTCAACTCTATTTCCTACCATTGCGATAGGATTAACGGAGTTGGGAAAATGGATAGCCCACAAAGAAGCCTGGTAAAAGCGTTGACATGGCGGCTGATTGCCGCGGCCATTACCACTGCGGTGGCCTGGTTTGTTACCGGCGACACCGCTTTTGCGGCCACCATCGGTGTGGTCGACACTTTGCTGAAGTTGGGCGCGTATTACTCCCACGAAAGAACTTGGAATCGCATTCCGTTCGGGCGGCCGAAAGAGCCTGAATATTATATCTGACGTTTAACTCTGGAGGGTAAAGATGCAACCGACATTGGAAGATGTAAAGTACTTGGTGGAGAATCTGGACTTCAAGAAGAAGGTAGACCGCGCCTTGGGTCTCATCCGCGAAGCCTACGAAGAGTATGGCGACAAGCTGGTGGTGGCCAACAGCCTGGGTAAGGACTCCCTGGTAATCTGGGACCTGGCCAAGCGGGTCAACCCGGACATTCGGGGATTTGTTGTGACCACCCGTTACAAGCCTGCCGAAACGGTGAAGTTCATGGACGACCTGGTGGCCCGGTATCCGGAGACCCGGGTATTCAAGAACGACCAGGAGATCCCGGACGAACTTTATGCCACGGAGCCGGACAAGTGCTGCGACCTTCTCAAGGTTTTGCCTGTGCGCCAGGCCCTTGAAGAAATGAATGTTGGTTGCTGGGTAACTGGGCTGCGCTGCACCGAGGGCAGGACCCGGACCGACTACCAGGAAGTTGAAGAGCGGGATGCCGGTCTCATCAAACTTAACCCGATTCTCTTGTGGTACGAACGGGAAGTGTGGCAGTATCTGGCCTTGTACAACGTGCCGGTGAATCCGCTTTATGGCGAAGGCTATCGGTCGTTGGGTTGCTCGCCTTGCACCCACATCACCGCTGACCCGGATGAGCGCGGCGGCCGTTGGATCGGCACCAGCAAATGCGGCGGCGAGTGCGGCATCCACACCCGGCCACTGCGTGATGCGGCTCCGGGCGTAGCAACCGATCTGAAAAGAATCTAGAAGGGGACTGGACCCGGCCTGTTCGGCAGTCTACGGGCGCAAGTTCTGTCCCCGGCCATAGGATCAGGGAGGAGACCATGGCTGAGGAGAGACTGAAAGCGGATCCGCGCGCTCGCCGATACGATGACGTGCGCCAGATGATCGCCAATCCAGAGGACCCCACTCCGCTGGTGCGCCTGGGAAACCTGGCGCCCGGCGGGGGGGCGGATCTCTACGTCAAACTCGAATGGTACAATCCGTTCGGTTCCATCAAAGACCGCACCGCACACTATCTGTTGAAGGGCTTGTCCGAGAGGGGCGAACTCGATGGCAAGGAGATTGTGGAGCCCACGTCGGGAAACACCGGCATAGCTCTGGCCGCGTTGGCCGCGCTTATGGGGTCGCCGATATCGGTGACCATTCCCGACGGCGTGCCCGAGGAAAAGATGCTGCTGTTGCGCATGCTGGGGGCGACGGTGTGGCCCACCCCCGACGACTTGTGCCCCATCGACCATCCCAAGGACGGCGCCATTGCGCTGGCTCATTCCTTTGTTAATAGTGCGGGCGGGGCCGAGAAGTACGTCATGCCCAACCAGTATGAGAACGAAGACAACGTGCGCGCTCACTATGAGACGACGGGGCCGGAAATCTGGCGGCAGACCGAGGGCAAAGTGAAGTGGTTCTTTGCCGGCTACGGAACGTGCGGCACCATCACCGGGGTGGCGCGCTACCTGAAAGAGCAAAACCCCGATGTACGGGTGATCGCGGTTGAGCCTCAAAAAGGTCACCGCCTCCCCGGTCTGAAGAACCTGCAGGAATCAAAGATCCCTTCCATCCTCGATACAACTCTCATAGACGAAGTGATCCCGGTAAACGACGAGCCGGCCTACGCGATGACCCGCCGCCTGTTTGGCGAGGAGGCCCTGGTAGTCGGGCCGTCCACCGGAGCCATCGTCCACGCCGCACTGTCGCGCACCCGGGAAGAAGAGGGTCTGGCAGTGTGTATCGCGCCGGACGGCGGGCAGAAGTACCTGAGCTATTTCGCCGAGATGCTCGGAGAGGAAGGGCTGGCCACGGGGTAGCAAAATGAAAAGTACCTACGAAATGCCCGCGGAGGCGATTTCGGATCCGGAGCAGTTTGCCCTGGAAACGGAGCGCTTCAAGCGGGGAGAATTGTCCGCAGTCGAGTATCGGACTTTCCGGGTCCCCCGGGGGGTCTACGAGCAACGTGAGGACGGCGTCTACATGCTGCGGGTTCGATGTCCGGCCGGAGTAGTGTTGCCGGATCACCTGACCGCCATGGCGCGAGTCTCCACTACCTATGGCAACGGCGTGTTGCACGTTACCACCCGGCAGGACGTCCAGGTTCACGGGGTAAGCCTGGATGACATTACACCCGCTCTGGTCGAGTTGAACGACGCGGGTCTGTCCACCCGGGGCGGTGGTGGCAACTCGGTGAGGAATATCACCGGGTGCTGCGACGCGGGAGTGTGCCCTGACGAACATTTTGATATCGGCCCCTACCCGCCCGCGCTCACCTCGTTCATGCTGGGGCGTCCCGGCAATTTGAGCCTGCCCCGAAAATACAAGCTGGCCTTCTCAGGGTGCGACCGCGACTGCGCGGGCGCGGCGGTGAACGACCTGGGCTTTGTGGCGGCCAAGGGCGGCGGCCGCCCCGGATTCGACGTCTACATCGGCGGTGGTATGGGCGCGGTGAGCCGGGTCGGGAACCTGCTGGAGGCCAACGTTCCTGCGGATGAAGTGCACAAGATCTCCGAGGCGGTGATGCGGGTGTTCGACCGTCACGGCAATCGGCGCAACAAACATCGGGCGAGGCTGCGCTTCCTGGTTGAAAAACTGGGGCTCGAACGATTCAGGGAGTTGTACAAGGCCGAACTGGCGGTGTGCAATTCTGACGCTCCCGGTAACGGGCGGTCGGTCCATCCTCCACGCCTTCGGGCAGGTCGGCCGCCCCGCGCCGGGGCGCGTGCTCCCGGGTTCGAAGCGTGGGCGGCCGCGAATGCGCGCCCGCAAAAGCAGGAAGGCTATTTCGCGGTGCAGATTCCCATCTTCTTAGGGGACATGACCGCAGACACGGCCGCGAAGCTGGCCCTCCTGGCCGACACCTTTGGCGAGGGGTTGGTGCGCGCAGACCAGTGGCAGAATCTGCAGCTTCGATGGGTCCCTGAAGAGCAATTGTCTGAAGTGCATGCGGACCTGGTTGACCTTGGTCTTGCCGAACCTCTGCCGCCGGTGTTGGCCCGCATGGTGGCTTGCACCGGTGCGGCCACCTGCCGCCTGGGTATCTGCCTGTCGAGGGGGATGGCCCAGGCGATACGGTCGGAACTGGAAGGGCGCAGTATGGACCTGCAGGAGGCTGGTGAACTGGGTATTCACATCAGCGGCTGCCCCAATTCGTGTGGCAGGCACCCGGTGGCGGACATCGCCCTGTTTGGTGCCGCGCGCCGGGTCACCGGACTCCTTGCCCCTGCCTATGTCGTGCAAGTGGGCGGCCGGGCTGCGGGTCCCGATTCAGCCCTGGCTGAGGGGAGCAGGGGCGTGCCTGCCCGAGCCGTGCCCAAGCTTGTGGCAGAGCTGCTGGAAGAGTATCTTCAGGGTGCCGAAAAGCCCGGGTTCTCTGAACATTTCCGAAGCAACAGCGAAGAGATTCTGCTGCAGATAGGCGGCGCCGCTGATCTGCCCGACGCCGGCGCTTTGGATGAGTCTTTCTACGTGGACTGGGGAGCACGCCAGCCGTTCTCCCTGGAAGGCAGGGGGCCCGGGGAATGCGGGGCCGGGGTGTTCGACCTTATCGAACTGGACCTGGGCACCGCCGACGAGGAGATCGCTGCGGGAAGGCTTCATGGCGCGGCGGTCCACGCCTGCCGGGCGTTGTTGGTGACCCGGGGCCTGGAAGCCCGCCAGCCTGCGGACGCGCCGCGGCTGTTCGCCCGCCACTTTGTGGAGGCCGGCCTGGTCGGCAAAGCCCAGGCAACCGTTGTCGAACAGTGCGAGCTGGCCTTTGATAGCACCGACCCCGAGCATGAATTCGGTGCCGATGCGGCCGCGGTGCAAGAGCTTGTAGACGCGGTAAAGAGCTTGTATCGTACCATGGATGATTCGCTGCGCTTCGAAGCGGTGGAGGAGCAGCCTGAGCAGGCGCAGCAGGCGGAGCAGCCTGTTGCGGTCGACCGGGAAGTTGATTTCAGGGGCGTCACCTGCCCCTTGAACTTTGTGAAGACCCGCATGGCATTGCAGCCGTTGCCGAGTGGCTCGGTGCTGGCGGTCCTGCTGGACGATGACGGTGCGAGGAACGTGCCGGAGAGCGTGGCCAAGGAAGGCCACGAAGTGCTCTCGATCGACCGGGAAGAAGGCCACTGGAAGGTCACCATCCGCCGCGCTTGAGAGCGCGCATGACGAAATTCCGTGGAGGGTGTTATGGCAGCAAGCGGCAAGGTCTATCTGGTGGGCGCAGGACCTGGTTCGCCGGACCTTATTTCCGTGAGAGGATTCCGAGCGCTTGTTAAAGCCGACGCTATCATTTTCGACTCCCTGCTTCCCGCGTCATTTCTGGACGAGCTGGGCATCCAGGGGGAGGGCAAAGAACTCCGGCATTTGAGGAGACGCGGAGCGCGTGAAAGCCAGGACGAGATCAACGGTCTGATGGGGGAATGGGCGAGCCGTGGCATGACGGTGGTGCGGCTCAAAGGGGGAGACCCCGGAGTGTTCGGTTGCCTCAACGAAGAAATCGCGTTTCTTTCCGGCCGGGGTATACCGTGGGAGGTGGTGCCCGGCCCCAGCGTATGCACCGCCGCCCTGTCCGCGGCAGGTTTGCCTTTGACGCTTCGTGGTGAGGCCCGCTCTTTTGCGGCCGTCACCGCACGTGGCGTCGGCGGCGACTTCAACGAAACTTATCCGGTGGCCGATACCCTGGTGGTCTACATGGGTGTCGCCACGTCGGGCAAAGTCGCGGCCCAACTCATGTCGCAAGGGTGGGATGCAGCCACTCCCTGTCTTTTCATCGAACGAGCTTGCACTGCAGATGAGCACCGTGTGCCGTGCCGCCTCAACCAGGCCGGCGAAGCCGCGGGCGCAGTCTCGAGCCCGGCAATCCTGATTGTGGGCAAGGCGGCCAGGGCGTACCTGTCAGGCAGCGCCGGCCGGGCCCTGGGACCTGGGCAAAAGGGAGGGGCGGGCCCGGCGCAGGCGCTGGGGAGCTAAAGAAGAAGCTCGAGGGAAGAACAGGAGCCGTCGATGCAGACGAGGGTCGCTTCGCACTCGTCTGAGTGGCGGCATTCGAAAATCGGATTGCAGAATCCGAAGTTACAGGCAAAGCCCTCATCGCACGATCCGGAAGGGCCGCAAGGGGCCAGGCACCTGCCTTCCACGCAGGCCAGTCCCTGGTCGCAGTCGTTGGCCGCGAGGCATTGCGCTTTGGGCGCGGTGTCCGGGGTGCACAGCCCGCTGGCGCACAACTCGTTGGCCCCGCAGTCGTCAGGCGCTTCACACAACGGGATGCACGCTGCGTTGATGCACAGCGCGTCGGTGCTGCAATCAGCGCCAAATACGCACTCGGCTGCGGCCTGGGTCGAGGGCAGGCAGATATTGCTGTGGCAGACCTGGGTTACGGGACAGGCTCCGGCGTCGGTGCAAGCGAAGTGGCAGTCTCCGTCCATACACAACCCGTCGGGACCGCAATCGGAATTGAACAGACAGGCCAACTCCTCTTTCTCAACCGGCTCTTTTTCCACGCACACCCCTTCCATGCACTCCTGCATCTTGTCACACTGTGCCGCCTCTTCACATTCAGGAGTTGCGGGTTCCGGCTCGGGGTCGGTGGAAGGTTGTTCGTGCTCGGGCGGATCGTCCGCGGGCGCTTGCGGTTCATCGTTGCCGTTGATGTTGCCCGGTGAGCCGCCCGGATGGCCCGCCGAACCTTGCTGGCCCGCGCCGTTCGCGGGCTTGCACAACCCTTGGCTGGTGCACTTGAACCCGCCGGGGCACTGGTTCATGGTGTCGCAGTAGTAGGTGCTACAATTAAGCCCTTCACATAACTTGCAGCCGTCGGAGTCGCATACCAACTCCTGCATCTCCGGGCCGGGGTGTTGCTCGACGACGCAGGAAGGGGCGATCATCAACAACCCTGCGCCTAGAAGTATGACGCTCATACTGTGTGGTAAAAAACGCATTTAGTCACCTCCGGTTCATTCAGGAACGCTGGCTGATAAACGCTCGCCCGGCGGGAATATTCATGTTTCCCCGCCAGCGGGAACATGCGCCCGCCTTTTCTTGTTAGTGAGTGCGTAAGCTGCTAGACTCTGGGCGCTTGCGAATCGGAGGTGAAAGAGTGGGCGGCAAGTCAGAAAGGGGAGCCTGGGCGGACGACCGATGGCAGGTCAAACCCACCCTGCTCGTTGTGGACGACGATGAGTCAAACCTGGAGAGCATCGAAGGGGTGTTCGCCAAGGAAGGATACGAGATCCTGCTGGCTTCCGGCGGGCGCGATGCACTGGAGCTTGTGCGCAAGCAACGGGTGGACGTGATTCTCACCGATCTCATGATGCCGGAAATGGACGGGCTGGACCTGTTGCGCTCTATCAAGACGGTCTCCTCGGAAAGCGAGGTGATCCTCATGACCGCCTACGGCACCGTCGCCCGGGCGGTGGAGGCGATGAAGGAAGGAGCCTACGATTTTGTCACCAAGCCGTTTAAGAAGATTCAGATCATAAAAGGTGTCCGTCGGGCCATGGAAAAGCAGGTGCTGTTGTTGGAAAACCGTAGTCTGCGCACCCGGTTGGAAAGCAGCGAAAAAGAGCGGCTGATAATCGGCAACTCCTATGTCATGCGCCAGCTCCTGGATATGTTGCGCCAGGTCGCGGCCAGCGAGGCCAGCGTTCTTTTCATTGGCGAAAGCGGCACCGGCAAAGAGTTGTTCGCCCGCCAGCTTCACAGTTGGAGCCGCCGGGCGGAAAAGGTGTTCATCCCATTCAACTGCGCGGCCTTGCCTCTGGAGTTGGCCGAAGCGGAGCTTTTTGGCCACGAGCGGGGCGCTTTCACCGGCGCGCACAAGGAGCGGGCCGGGCTGTTCCGCGATGCTGACGGAGGCACCCTCTTCCTCGACGAAGTGGGGGAAATGGAGATGTCTTTGCAGGGCAAGCTTCTGCGCGTGCTTCAGGAAGGGGAGGTCAAGCCGGTAGGCGGGTCTCGCCCGGTGCAGGTTGACGTACGCATTATCGCGGCCAGCAAGCGGGACCTGGAGCAGGCCGTCGAGGATGGCACCTTCAGAGACGATCTCTATTATCGGTTGAACGTGATACGCATCGACATCCCGCCATTACGGGAGAGGCGGGATGATGTCTCGCTGCTGGCAGACTATTTCCTGCGCAAGTACGCGCAGAAGAATCGGCGCAACATTGACGGGATCTCCCGCCGGGGCCTCGAGGCGTTATCCCTCTACAACTGGCCGGGCAACGTTCGCGAATTGGAGAACGCGGTCGAACGGGCGGTAGTCCTGGCAAAGGGCGAACTGCTCACGGAAGATGACCTTCCCGACTCGGTGTTCTCTGAGCGGGGCTCCGATGGCGCCATTACCGTGCCCATGGGCATCTCTATGGAAGAGATGGAGAAGCTGCTGCTTTCGGAAACGCTGAAACTGGCCAAGGGCAACAAGCGGCTGGCCGCCCACCTCCTGGGCATATCACTGAGAACCGTCTACCGTATCCTCGAAAGGCAGCAGAACGAGGAGTAGAGAGAAACCTCAATAGTCAATTATCAATGTTCAATTCTCAGGTCTTCCTCCCGCCTCCCGCCTGTCCTTTGCTTCCGCCTGCCGTTTTGCCAGATCTGTACGTGTGCGGGTGTGATCGTGGCCGGGATTGTCATTTTGGCAAATCCCGGCTCCCTGGCGTATCGTCCCCGCCCGTCGGTCACGGCGGGAATTTGGGGGAATGGATCAGATGGCACGGGGATTGCTTAGTTTAGCGCCGGTCGCTTTGTGTGATGCGTGGAGGGCGATATGGAGTTCATATTCAAGAAGTACTTCTGGGTGTTGAATCTGGCCGTGATTCTCGTGGCCGGTTTCGCGACGTCCCGGGCTCTTACATCCTATCTGGAGTTCGAAGTCTTCAAGGTTCCGTTCGTGGAGGCTTCTGAGGGGCAGGAAGAGGTGGAGCTTGACGAGGACACGGAGTTTCGGCGTCCCGCGGCTTTGCGGAGCGTGGACCTCGAGCGCCGGCGGCAACTCGCCCTGGCCGCGGCCGCCGCAGGCCAGCCGAAGGAGGCCCCGGTTGAAGAAGGAACCCCCGAAGTTGTCGCGGAGACTCCCATCGCCGAAGAAGAGCCCACATCGGGGGGGGAATTGAGCCTTGAGTATGTTGCGGCCATTACCACCGCAGACGAGAGCAAGAACCTTGCTCTGGTAAAGGTGGAGGGCGGCGAAAACAAGTGGGTGGGAATCGGGGATGAGCTGAAACCCGGCTTCACCGTTACCCGGATCAGCAACTACTATATCGGGGTGAGCCAGGGCGTTACCGAGTTGCTGTGGAAGAAGAGTGAGGTTCCGGACCCGAAGGCCAAGCTGGCCGCCGGGCGGGGACTGCCCGGAAAGGATGACCGGGACAAGAAGAAGAAGAAGAAGAAGAAGAAGAAGAAAAAGAACAAGACGAAAAAGACCCCCTACGCCGAAGGCGTAAAGCAGACCGGCCCGTGGGAGTATCGCATCGACCGGGGCATGTTGAACGAGCAGCTTCAGGACCTGGGCAAGTTGGGTCGTGAAGCTAGGGTGATTCCCAATTACGACCGGGATTCGGGTACCTACAAGGGCTTCAAGCTTATCGGTGTCAGGCCCAACAGCCTGTACCGTTCCATCGGCATTCGCTCCGGCGATGTCATCATGCAGATTAACGGGGAGGAGTTGAACTCCCCGGGCAAGGCGCTGGAGTTGTTTACGAAGCTGCAGACTTCAAGCGCTATAACTTTAGATGTCATGCGGCGAGGCCAGAAGCAGTCGCTGAATTACACGATCGAGTAGCAGCCTAACGTACAGGTGAGTGCGATGAGATTGGCAAACGCAGTTCCCTCGACGGTCATTTGGGCCGTAATGGTTTTCTTCAGCGCCGGCGTATTTGCGCAGCCGGCTCCCGGGACCGGGAAAGAAGCGGGGGGGAAGCCGGCTGAACCGCCGGGAGCAGTGATCAAGAAGGAAGGGAAAACTCCGGGGCGGCAGTTCGCGCCGAAGAAGGATTCACCGCCGGTGAAACCGGGGGCCACGCCCGGGGTTCAGCCCCCGGAAGGCACTCCTCCCGCCAACACGGTGGAGGTGCAGCCGCCGGCCAACGAGGTGAAGGTGACTCCCTCCGGAGTTACCGACATCCCTTGCCAGAAGATGGACCTGGACGAGCAGGTGAGTCTGGACTTCAAGGACATCCCGTTGGACGACTTGATCCGGCTCATCTCCTGTTGGACGGAGAAGAACTTCCTCATCTCCGGCGGTTTCCAGGGCAAGACCATCACGCTTATGTCGCCGCAGCCGGTGACGGTGGCCGAGGCGTACAAGGCGTTTCTGAGCGTGTTGAGGGTACACGGCCTCACCGTGGCGCCTGCGGGGAAGTTCCTTAAGATCGTGCCCGACGCACAGAGCAAGCAGGAGGACATTCCTTTCCTGAAGTCTGCCTCGGGCGTGCCCGCGGACGAGCGAATGGTCACGAAGATCGTGAAGCTGAAGTATGTGCCGGCATCGGAGCTGAGCCAGATTCTCGGCAGCTTCAAGGGCAAGACCGGCGAGATCATCGCCTATGGCGAGGACACGCTCATCGTTACTGACGCCGCGATTATGGTGCGTAAGCTCATCAAATTCGTCAACGAGTTGGACCGGCCTACCGACAAAGAGAAGATCTGGATTCGGCCGGTGCAATATGCCGAAGCCACGCAACTCGTGGAGGTGATCAACGGCGTTTTTGGTGAAGAGGGAAAGAAGCGGGCCAAGAAAGCCAAGAAGCAGCGTCCCGGCCGTGGAAAGCGGGGAGCCAAATCGGCGCCCACGGGGCCCTCTTCAGTATCAAAGGGCAACGAGGAGGAGATCAAGGTAACCAAGTTGTTGGCCGATGAGCGTACCAACCAGCTCATTTTGATGTGCAACTCCACTACCTACCTCAACGTAGACAAGTTGCTGCGCAAGATTGACGTACCGATTCCGGGCGAAGGCCAGATCCATATCTACTACCTGGAAAATGCGGATTCGGAAGAACTCGCCTCGACTTTGTCGAGCCTGGCGTCGTCCAGCGGTAAGTCGGTAGGCAAGAAAGGCGGCCGGGCCGGTAAGGGCGGCGGCGCCGGCGGTGTCGCGGGTTTGTTTGAAGGCGAGGTGAAGATCTCTGCGCACAAGCAGACCAACTCGCTCATTGTGGAAGCATCCCTCAAGGACTTCCAGAGCCTCAAGCGGGTTATCGAGAAGCTGGATATCCGGCGCAAGCAGGTTTACGTCGAAGCATTCATCATGGAGATCAGCTCCAACAAGGAGCGCAAGTTCGGATTCTCCGGCAGTGCGGGAACGACCACCAACGTGGACGGCGAGACGGTGCCGATCCTCATGGGACTCGGGGGCTTAGGTGTTTCGGGTCTGGACATGCAGCAGTTGATGAAGGGCGGCCTGGCTACTGGTATGCAGGGGCCGTTGGTTGACGTCTCCACCGGAAGCACGGGCGGAGAGGGTCTCTCCGGGGATCTTTCCATTCCTTCGTTCGGATTTCTGCTGCAGGCGATAGCGTCCAACTCCGATGTGAACATTCTGTCGACGCCCCACATTCTGACCACCGACAACGAAGAGGCGGAGATCCAGGTCGGAAAGCAGATACCGTATCGTGCGTCGACCATGGGCGGTCTGGGCGGCCAGGGCGGCCTGGGCGCGATGCCGGTCCTTGGGGGTCTCGGGGGCGCTGGGGGGTTGAGTTCCGGCGGTCGGGGCGGTCTTGGTGGTCTCGGCGGCATGGGCGGTCTGGGCAGCATGCTGGGCGGGTTCGGCGGCATGGGCATGGTCCAACGTATCGACGTTGACCTGACCTTGAAGATCACCCCCCACGTCAACGAATCCAACTTCGTACGGCTGGAGATCGACCAGTCCATCGAAGACGTGGAGAGCATCGACCGGGAGTTGGGGCCTACTACTTCGAAGCGGAAAGTCACCAACACGGTGGTTGTGCGCAACCAGCAGCCGGTGGTTATCGGCGGCCTGATTCGGGACACCGAGTCGGAAGGTATCGACAAGGTACCGTTCCTCGGCGACATCCCGTTGGTGGGGATCTTCTTCCGGAAGACGGTGAAGAAGACGGAAAAGAAGAACCTGTTGATGATCATCGTTCCTCACATCATTGATGATCCTTCTGATCTGGCTCGAATCCACCGGGAGCGATTGGAGGAGATCCGTCGCTTCGCGGAGTATCTGGCCACCAAGCAGAAGGAGCGGGAAGGGATGGTGGACTACGAGAAGAAGCACGGGGCGGTGGAGCAGATGCGGCAGGTGGTGGACCGGGCCCGTCAGGATCGCGAGCTGCGGGAGCGGGCTGAATACGAAGGGACCGCAGTTGACCTGGTCGGTCCGCCGGAGACTCACGATATCGACTACGACCCGACGAAGCCTAAGGAGCAGGAGTAGAATAATGATCGATGACAGACAGACGGAGGCTGCGCTCTTTGATGACCGCCCTCTCGGGCAGATCCTGAAGGACCTGGCCCAACTGTCGGATACCGACATTGTGGCTGCGATGAAGGCCCAGCAGGAGCGGGGCGGGCTCATTGGTGAACTGCTGGTAGAGCAGGGTGTGGTGAGCCGCAAGGAAGTGGCCCGGGCCCTGGCCCGGCAGTTCGGGATGGAATATCTGGATGATGTCGACCCCAAGCAGTTGGACCCGGGGCTCATCGAGGCGTTCCCCCTGGCTTTTGCCCGGCAGCGTGGTTTCGCGCCCCTCTAT
Organism: uncultured Myxococcales bacterium; assembly: GCA_964626565.1. GTDB lineage: Bacteria > Myxococcota_A > UBA9042 > CAIXZC01 > CAIXZC01 > CAZVFX01. The sequence continues at coordinate 33,410 of CAZVFX010000018.1, read as the reverse complement.
CGGCGGCGTGGCAAGGTGGTAGTGATCATTTCGGATCCCACCGACGTCTCGGCCTTGGACGACCTGCCTTCCATTTACGGAGTCGGGGTGGAGCCCATGGTGGCGCCGGCCGAGCTGGTGGGCAGCGCGCTCAACAGCCAGTATGACCGCCGCACCGGTGCGCAGCAGGTAATGGGGGATATTCAGGATTCCGAAGACCTGGATCGCCTTGCTCATGACCTGGAGGAGACCACCAAGGACCTTTTGGAGGAGGACGACGAGGCCCCCATCATCAGGTTGGTCAACTCGATTCTGGCCCAGGCCGTAAAGGAAAAGGCGTCGGACATCCACATTGAACCGTTTGAAAAATCGATTTCAGTACGGTTCCGGCGTGACGGCGTGCTGTACGAGGTGCTGGAAGTTCCCAAGCGGCTGCAGGCGAGCATCACTTCCAGAATCAAGATTATGGGCGACTTGAACATCGCTGAGAAACGGCGGCCGCAGGATGGCAGAATCCGTATTCGAATAGCCGGGCGCGACGTGGATATGCGACTTTCGACCATCCCTATCGCCTATGGCGAAAGCCTGGTGTTGAGGCTGTTGGACAAGGCGGCGACGGTGTTGGACCTCGTCGACCTGGGGTTGGAAGGTGAGGACCACAAGAAGCTGGACTACCTGATTCACCGCCCCCACGGAATCGTGATGGTCACCGGGCCTACCGGGTCGGGTAAGACCACCACTCTGTATGCCGCGCTGTCCGTTATCAACTCTCCGGACAAGAAGATCCTTACTATTGAAGACCCGGTGGAATACCAGCTTGTGGGCATCAACCAGATGCAGGTGAACACCAAGATTGATGTGACCTTTGCATCCGCGCTAAGAGCGTTCTTGCGTCAGGACCCCGACGTTATTCTGGTCGGGGAAATTCGTGACCGCGAAACGGTGGAGATCGCGGTGCAGGCGTCTCTTACCGGCCACCTGGTGTTCAGCACGGTTCACACCAACGATGCGCCCACCACTTTTACCCGTCTGACCGATATGGGCGTCGAGCCGTTTCTCATCGCCTCGTCTGTGATCGCCGCGGTTGCACAGCGGTTGGTAAGAGTGTTGTGCAACTCGTGCAAGGAGGCCTACGAAGCCAGCCCGCTGCAAATGAGACAGTTGGGGATTACCGATGGGCGGAGCGCTTCCATCTACGGAAAGAAAGGGTGCCCTGAGTGTTCGGGCCTCGGCTATCGGGGACGAAAGGGGATCTTTGAACTGCTCATGGTTACCGACGAGGTGCGTGAGTTGGTAATGTCCCGTGCCAACTCTGCCGAAATTCGGCGCAAATCCATCGAGGAAGGCATGAGGACCCTGCGCGTCGACGGGTCGATGAAAGTGCTGAACGGACTCACCTCCATCGAGGAAGTGTTGAGGGTGACCCAGGACGATACGGCGACGTACTAGACGGTAGGAACGGAATGAAGAACGCCAGTTACGAGGGGCAGATGATGGGTGGCCGGAGGGAAAGGGACTGGACAGAGAACCGGGGCATCGGTCAGAGCGGAGCGGTGTAAAGAATGCCTGTATACGAATATCGAGGGGTAGGGAAGTCGGGTAAGGAGGTCAAGGGGGTCCTTGACTCGGACAACGCCCGCACTCTCAAGGAAGAGCTGAAGCAGCAGGGTGTCTACCTTTCCACCTACAAGGAGACTTTCGACGAGGCCGGGGACGCGGGTGAGGGCGAACGGGCGGGCGGCAGGAGAAGGCTGTTCATGCGTCGTGTCAAGGTGGTGGAATTGGCCGAGGCGACGCGGCTCATTGCGACGTTGCTGAGAGCCTCCATCTCCATCGTCGACAGCCTTGCGGCTGTGGCGGGCCAGACGGAAAACCCCCGGCTGCAGCGTGTTTTGAGCGAAGTCCGCCGCTCGGTCACGGAAGGTAAGGCTTTACACGCGGCCATGGCCGATAATCCCGGCGTATTCCCGGACCTGTTTGTGAACATGGTGAAGGCGGGTGAGTCATCGGGAACTCTTGACCAGGTGTTTTTGCGGCTGGCGGATTTCACCGAGGCCCAGGCCAAGCTCAAGGGGCGTATTGTCGGGGCTATGACCTACCCGATCATCATGCTGGTGCTGGGTACCGGAATCGTCTCCCTGCTCATGATGTTCGTGGTGCCGAAACTGACCGTGATGTTTACCGAGATGGGCGGCAAGTTGCCTGCCATTACGCGGGGTCTCATCTGGGTGTCGGAGTACATCCAGGACTGGTGGCACGCGACGTTGGGCGCCATCATCATCGGCATCTGGCTTTTCAACCGCTATCGTCGGAGTCCGGTGGGCCGCAAGCGTATGGATCGCCTGACCTTGAAGCTGCCGCTGTTCGGGCCGTTGCTGCGCATGGTGGCGATTACCCGTTTCTCCCGCACGCTGGGCACCTTGCTGCAAAGCGGCGTGCCGATCATCACCTCCCTCGAGATCGTCAAGCACGTCATCGGCAACAGCATGCTGGCCGGGGTGGTGGAAGACGCCCGTCTGGCGGTGCAGGAAGGTGACAGCCTGGCGCCGCCGCTAAAACGCAGCGGGGAGTTTCCACCCATGGTGGTGCACATGATCGCGGTGGGTGAGGCTTCCGGAGAAATGGAGAACATGCTGGATAATGTAGCCAGCGCGTACGAGATGCAGGTGGACTCGAAGATAAACGTGCTCACGTCTTTGCTTGAGCCGTTGATGATTGTCGGCATGGGAGTAGTCGTGGCCTTGATTGTGTTCGCGATCCTCACACCGATGCTGCAAATGAACGAATTGCTGAAGGGGTAGTTATGGGAGAAGCAATTACCAATTATCAATTACCAATTATCAATTATCAATCGCCAATGAATGGGGAAGACGAGAGCGGGGAGGAGAGCGGCATGAACGTCAGGCATGAACTGTCGAAGAAGTTGTTGGCCGAGGGGCAGAAAGGTATGACCCTCATCGAGATCATGGTGGTCATCGCCATTATCGGCATTGTGGCCGGCGCGGTCGGTTTCGGTGTCACCAGGTACTTCGCCCAGGCGAAGATCGATGCTTGCAAGGCGCAGATCGACAACATTGCGAACCATTTGGAGATGTACCTGTACGAGAACGATGAGTATCCCGGCGGCCTCAACGAACTGGCCAAGAAAGAGAAGGGCAAGCGCAAGGCGATCCTCAAGAAGTCGCAACTGAAGGACCCGTGGAAGAAGAAACTCATCTATTCCAACGATGGTGACGGGTTCAAGCTGTGCTCGGGTGGGCCTGACAAGAAGGAGGGCTCCGACGACGACATCTGCTATGACGATGAGGAAGAGGAATAGACCAGCCCGGTTGGTGACATGAGCCGAAACGACAAATTGACGGCGGAAGCCGGCATGACGCTCATCGAGATTCTGACGGTGGTGATGTTGATCTCCATCGTGCTATCCGTGGTCGCGGTGTCTGCGGAAGGGATCTTCGGTGCGAGGCTCACCAAGACTGTGAACAAGCTGTCGGCCATGGCCAGGTACACCTACAACCTGGCGAGCCTCCGGGGCAAGATGCATCGCCTCGTGATCGATATCGAGGGGCGCTCCTACTACGTGGAAGAGGTGGAGCCTAAGGAAGCGTGTACCGACGCCTTTGTTGAGGAGCGGGAGCGCAAGGAAGACAAAGAGGGAGAGGAGGCTGCGCCCTCGGGCAAGCTGGTCAAGGACATGCGGGTGAAGAAGGAGAAATTGCCCAAGGGGATCAGCTTTTCCCGGGTCATGACCAAGCATAACAAGGACCCCGTTGAGGAAGGGAAGGAGAGCATACACTTCTTTCCCGACGGCAGGGCTGAAAAGGCGCTTATCTGGGTGACCGACGGTGAGGAGATCTTCACTGTTGAAGTCACTTCGTTGCTGGGCACCGGCATTGTTCACCGAGAGGAGCTGGATCCTAAGGAGTTGGAGAAGAAGTGAGGCGGCTCAAAAAGAGCGAAGCGGGATTTTCCCTGCTGGAGATGATGGTGGCGATTTCGGTGCTCGCGGTGGCGCTTCTTGCCATCACTTCCGCGCAGCAGTCCAGCATCAACAATGCGTTCCGGGTGCAGCGGGGCCAGGCGGCTGCGCTCGTCATGCGCGGCATTGTCCTTGAGATCGAGGAAGAGTATCGACTGGACGGATTCCCGGAGAACAGCATTACGGATCGGGACTGCGAGGTGCCAGACAAGTTCGACGATATGTTCGAATGCGAGTACGACCTGGAGCGGTTCGACCTCGAACCCACCGAGATCCAGGCGCTGGTGGACCAGAGTTTCGGCGGCCTCATGGGTGAAGGCGGCCTGCAGTCGCTGCAGGGCGGCGACCGCGGCGCCATGTCCGGGACGGTGGAAGGGCTGGTGTCGGGGCAGAGCGAGATGGGCGGCATGGACCTTAGCGGTCTGGCGTTCCTGTTGCCTTTCCTGGGGCCTGAAGGCGAGGCCTTGATGAGCCTGTGTAACATCAACATCTCAGCCCTGCTTATGGGATTCATGGGCATGCAGGCTTTTGTGCCGCAGGTGTTGCAGGAGGTCGGCAACCGGACGCGAAAACTGACGGTGCGGATTACCTGGAACGAGGGGCCCTTCGGTACCCGTGAGTTTGCGGTGAGCACGTACATTGCGTCCATGCCGGAAGAGGAGTTGCAGCAACTGAAAGAGATGGAGGACGCCAAGGAAGTGATTGACGAGGGGATGGTTCCCGGGCTGCCGGGAGCGGGCGGCGGACGCGGCGGTGTTGGCGGTGCCGGAGGAAGGGGCGGAATCACTCCTCCGCCGACTTCCGGCGGAAGTGGAGGTGGTGGACGATGAGAGCGCGCGGGTTCACCATGATGGAGTTAATGATCAGCGTCGGCATTCTGGCGATGGTCGCCTCCCTGGTGTACGGCAGCCTGTCGGTGACCATCTCTTCTCAGCGTATCGTCATGAAGACCCAGGAGCGTTACCACGCGGGGCGGGTGGCGCTGACGAAGATGGTCCGGGACCTGACCAACGCGTTCATTTCCAAGCACGTGAGCATCATGGAGAAGAACCGGGAAACGCTTTTTATCGGCAAGGACGACAAAGTTACCTTCACCTACCTGGGCCACTACCGGTGGAACGCCGAGGCTCCGGAATCGGACCAGGGAGTAGTGTCCTTCTTTCTCAAGAGCAAGGCAGGAGTCAAGCAGCTCATCCGCCGGGAAAAGACGATTATTGATGATCGTCCTGAGAAGGGCGGCACCGAAGAGGTGCTGGCCCATGGCGTGAAGAAGTTGGAGTTCGAGTACTATGACCCGCTGCAGGAAGACTGGACCGATGATTGGGAGGCCGAGTTGGAGGACACGGACCCGATTTTCCTCGATAAGAGTATGGAGAAGGCGCACAAGCTGTCCAAGAAGCTGGCCGGGGTGGACGAGGAAGAGGAGTTTGTGCTCCCCGACCGGGTGCGGATAACGCTGGTGCTGGTGGACGAGGACGGTGAAGAATATCCCTTTGAAACAGAGACGGAGTTGCCCTTGAGGCACGCGTTCAACTGGTAGGCGATGGAAGAAAGCAAAACAAAGGAATTCGGTGGGCAGCAGGGAGTGGCGCTCCTCATAGTCTTGAGCGCCATTGTCGTGCTGGCCGCGGCAGTGGCCGAGTTCTCGTATAACACCCGGATCAACATCGGCATGACCCGGCATGCCCAGAAGGAGGTACAGGCTTACTTCAACGCCAGATCGGGCATTGTGATTGCGCTGTTCACGCTGGAAGCCAAGGAGGTTGTGGACAAGATCGTCGGTCTCTATTCGTCTTTTGTGGGCGGCGGCGGTCGCAGCATGCAGAATATCGAGATCTGGAGGGCTATCGAGCCGTTGTGCAAGGGGTTCGCCACATCGAAGTTCAACCTGTACGGCGTTGACGTGATGGATCTTACCGGCGTAGAGGGTCTGGGCCTTCCCGAGGGGCAGGCTTTCGACTGCAAGGTGGAGTTGGAGGACGGCAAGATCAATGTGAACCTGGTGGATTCAATCCAGGACAAGCAGACCCTGTACACCGAGTTGAAGGGGCTGTTCATGCGCAACTTCACCAGCGACCTGTTCGATGAAAACGAGCGCAAGGTGGACGAGGTGGTGGGTGCGATCATCGACTGGGCCGATCAGGATGACAACAAGACTCAGTTTGAATCGGGCATGGTGGTAGAGGCTACCGGCGGTTCCGGCGAGGGCGGTGGGCGGAAGTATTCGAAGCATCGCTACAAGGTGAAGAACGCCAGATACGATACCGTCGAGGAGCTTCGCTACGTTGATGGCGTAACCGACGGCGTCTACTGCCTGCTGAAGGACAAGGTCACCGTCTATCACACAGAGAAACTCAACGTGAATGCGGCGGACATTGAGGTAATCAAGGGGCTGGTCTGCTCCCACATGGTGGACATGGGCCAGGTGCTGTGCAATCCCCAGGCTCGTCAGATGGGTATCCCCGCACCCATCGATATTGTGGGAGAGTACATGGAGATCTGCCGGAGCGTGAAGAACAAGCTGTTCACGCCTCCGTTCAGCAGCGGCAAGGATTTCGTGAGCTTCTTTTCGAAGTTGGGGGCTTTCATCGGGGAAGATCTTCCCCTGGATGGAGCATCGCTGCAGAAGAAGGTAGGGACCAAAGGCAAGATCTGGAGAGTGACGGCCAAGGGTCAGGCAGGGGGAGTGGAGAAGACGATAACTGCGGTTCTGGATACGTCCACCGGCAGGGTGGTCTACTGGAGGGAGTAGCGAAAACATGGCGCAGAAGGTGCAAGTGCTCGATATCGGCAGTTACTCGGCCAAGAGCGTGGAGGCTAAGGTGCCGTTCGTCGGTTTTCAGGTGACGTCGGCAAGTGCCGAGAAGTACCACTCGGCCCTGGAACCGAAGACGCGACGTTCTGAGCAGGCCCGGGCAGCCCGGGACCTGATGCCTGGCAAACGGCTCACCGGCGACGCAGTCACCGTCGTGATGCAGGCGGACAGGATTATGAACCGCACGGTTGAGTTGCCTTTTACCGACCGGGGCAAGATCGACCAGGTGCTGGGGTTCGAACTGGAGAACCATGTGCCCTATTCCGCTGACGAGATAGTCTATGACTATGTGGTGCGGGAGAAGAGCAAGGAAGGGGCTAAGCTGTTTGTTTCCGTGGCTCCCCGCAAGGATGTCGAAGAGTACGCGGAGATGTTTGGAGGCGCCAACATCGACCCGCGGGTGATGGGGCACCAGGCGCTGGCCAACGCGCGGCTCCGGGAGTTGCTCAGCGATGCCGGGGATGAGACGTTGGCCTTCGTGGATATCGGTCATCGAAAAACAGTGATAACTATCACCGACCCGTCGGGCATGCTCGGTTGCCGGACAATCGTCTTCGGCGGCTGGGACCTGACCCGGGCCATGGCTGAGCAGTTCTCTCTGGAACCGGGAGAAGCCGAGCGCGAGAAACACAGTGCTCACCTCTACCCGGCAGGTGAAGGGGTTGCGGTAGGGCGGCTCCAGGAAGTTGCGGATTGTCTGAACAAGGGGTTGCGGCCCCTGGCCCGCGACATGCGGCAGGCGTTCAAGGCGTTGGGCGAAGTGGACCGCGTGTTCATCTTCGGCGGCAGCGCCCGTCTCAACGGGCTGGACTCGTTCCTCGGGACCGCGTTGGGCAAGCCGGTGGAGCAACTCTTCCCATCCATGCTCAAGCTCACCATCGACCAGAGCATCGACCACCCCGAGTACATCTCAGCGGTGGCCCAGGGCTACTACAGCCAGAAAGGCGGTGACTCCCAGCGCATCAGCTTCCGGCAGGGAGAGTTTGCCTACGAAGGAGATTTCAAGTTCGTGCGGGGGCGGATGGTCTACCTGGCGCTAATGGCCGTGTTCATCTTTTCGGTGCTGGCCGCGCCTCAGGTGATGAAGTACCGCTCCTTTGTGCAACAGGCCGACCTGTTGCGGGTACAGCTTGGCGAATTGTCCTCTACCATTCTGGGCGAGGAGTTGGAGGATTGGCAGGAAATCCTCGACCAGTTGGAGGAGATGCCTCCCGCCGAGGTCTGGACTGTGTTCCCTGATCTCACTGCTCACGACGTATTCTGGGAAGTCGCCGACATTGTGGCCCGCATCGATGGGCAGCCCACGGGAGAGAAGGTAGCGCCCGAAGTGCCGGAGGAGGCTGTAGTCGACGCGGCTGCGGAAGGCCAGCCGGAAGCGGGCGTTCCGCCCAGCCCCGATAGTCCGGGTACTCCCCTTCCCGAATCGCCTCCGTCGCCGGGGGCAGAGGGGGCGGGCGGGATTGAAGGCGAGCTTGCCCAGCCTGCTGAGTCGGTTGACATCGTTCACCACCTGGAGTTCAACCAGATGCGTATCGATGGCGCCAGCCGTACCGCGGTGGGCGAAGGGGCAGTGGAATTCACGGGCAACGCGTCATCGGTTGCGACCATGGAGTTGTTCCTCTCCATGCTCGGTCAGCACGCCTGCTTCCACAACGTTCAGCGCACCAAGCAGGAGATGTTGAAGGCCACCGCAGGTAAAGAAGGGTGGTGGCGCTTCACCGTCGACTTCAACGTTTCGTGCCCGCAGAAGGCGGCGGAAGAGCTCAAGAAGGAGCGCGAAGGTGACGCTGGCCTGCCCGGGACAGAGGAAGGTGCGGAAGGTACGGAAGGCAAAGAAGGCAAGGAACCGGCGGCCGGTAAGGACGAAAAGGGTGCTCCGGCGACTCCGGGTGGAGAAGAAGTCAAGGATGGTCCCGGCGTCGCGCCGGGTGATGCAGGCGACTCCGTGGTCAAGCCGGGGAAGGCCGGAGAGAAGGCTGGCAAGCCCGACGAGGGCGGGGGCCCATCCCCGGCGGATAAGCCGGGCGCCGAGGTCCCGCCTCCCGCTGATACCCCGCCGGGCAAGTCCGGCCGGGAAAAGGCGCCGCTTCACAAGGTCGGGCCGGGGACATCCCTCGGTTCGCCCGCGGGCCGAGTAGATCGAAGCGTGCCGGTTCGCCCCGTTGCCAGGGAAGCGTTGAGACCGCAAGCAATGCCCAAGTTGCCCCGCCATCGAATCGGCGAGCCAACGGGGAGGGAATAACATGGCTGCAGGAACCTCCATACTTCAGCGAATGAGCGGAAGGGAAAAGAGATTTATCGGTGCGCTGGTGGCCCTCGCATTTATCGGGGCCGGGGCGTTTGCCTATGTCTACCTGGGTGACGCCATTACGGAGCTGGAAGAGGAACTCCAGGAAGGCCAGGACGCGATGACGGAGATTCGGGAGCGGGCGAGGGACTACCTCGATTCCCAGCGGCGTAAGCAGGCGCTCGAGGATGCCATTAAAGAGAACGACCCCAAGATCCAAACGGCCATCGACTCCATCGCGAGGAAGGTCGACGTCTCCCAGTTGAAAGGTAGTGCGGGTGAAGAGTCGTCCATGGACAAGGTGCTCACCTATGAGGCGAAGACCAACGAACGAGGCATCTACCTCGGTGAGCAGAAGGGCAAGAAGAAGAAGAAGAAGGACCGGGCGAGCGATTTCATCGAGTTGTCGCAGCCTGCGGGTTACAGCTTCGTCAAGTTTGTGGACCTCGTCCGGTTTCTGGAGCAGGTGGAATCCCCCGAGCGGCTCATGTACGTATCCAAGCTGGTGGTCACCAAGAAGTACGGGGCCCCGGAATATGTGCAGGGGAAGTTGACCATCTCAACGTTCATTTACAAGCCGCAGGCTGAAGAGTAGGGGCCTATCAAAGGTAGGGTAAGCGAGATGATAAGGAAAATTGTCGCCATCATCGCATACGTGCTGTTGTTCCTGGTCGCCACGGTGCTGTTCACGTACTTCATCTTTCCGTTGGAGCGGCTCAAGGAGTTCATCGAGCACAAGGCGAGTTCGTCGGTCAAGTATCGGCTGGAGATCGAGTCCATCGAGCGGGACGGTCTGGGCGAACTGGTTTTGACAGGCGTAACTGTTGGCGTAAACAAGAAGTTGTTCAAGCGCAAGTCGAAGAAGCCTTTGAAGGTGATTCAGCCCGCGGTTCCCGAGAAGGAAGGAGAAGAGGGCAAGGCTGAGGTCAAAGAGGAGAAACCGGACGAGGAGTTCTCCTTCATCGACATCGACTCCATCAGGCTGGAGTTCAGCCTGCTACAGATGCTGGACCCGCGCAGCGTCAATATCGGGATTTCGGTGGAGCTGTTGGACGGGGTCATTGAGGATGGTGAGATCGAGTTGGATCGCTCCATCGGTTTTTCCAGTCCTGCGATCCGGCTACCCTCCATAGAAGGTCTGACCCTGGGGGACACCGAGTTCTTCGGGGTGCTTTTCTCCGCAATTCTACCCTCCATGAAGGCGGATCGCGTCACCGGAGTGCTTGACACCGGCTCCATCCTGCTGGAACCGGTGTTGCCGGAAGACGACGAAGAGGAGGAAGAAGAGGAGGCGGACGAAGAGGGCGGCGAAGAGAAGAAGAGCGACAAGCCGAGGTCCCACTACAGCGGCTCCATACACATTGAGTTGAGCGATATCGTGGCTCCGACTCCGCAGTTGGTGCAGCGCACCAAGGCGGGAAAAGTGCAGGTGCCGCTCACTGACCTCATCCTCGGCTCTTGCGAGTTCACGCTGAAGATCGATCGTAAGGACCGGCTTGAGGAGATGGACAAAGTCAAGACCAAGGCCAAGCATGAGAAGGCCACGGTGGTGCTGTTCGAAGTCGGTCAGTGCAAGGGTGAGAGCCTCGACTACTTTGTCTCCCCGAATTCGTTCATTCTGTTCCCGCCCAAGGCCAGCTTCTCGAAGGCTCGGATGGACCTTTGGACGAAGATGGCGTTCAACCCCGACTTTTTCGACCAGAAGAGGGTCGAGGAGGGGGTGGTAGTCACCAAGAACAAGGAGTTGGGTCAGGGACTGGAGTTCGATCGTAAGTGGCAACGAGCCAAAGACCTGGACGGCTACTATTGGATGCACTGCAAGGGCACCCTGGGCAGGCCCAAGTGCAAGCGTGGCCTGCCCAAGGCGGAGAAAAAGCGTAAGAAGGCCCACAAGAAGATGGAGAAGAAGCGCAAGGCCGAGGAGAAGAAGAAGAAGAAGGCCGCGGCGAAGAAGGCGAAGGCAGCGAAGAAGAAGAAGGACAAGAAAAAGGGCGCAGGCAAAGCCGCGGCCGCCAAGAAAGCAGCCGCTAAGGACCGGCGCAAAGAGGCTGCCCGTAAGAGGGCGGACGAGATGCGCAAGGAGCGTGAAAAGGCCCGGGACCGCCCCACTCTCGAAGAGCTGAAGCAGCCCGAAGTGGTGCCGGAGGAGGAAAACCCGCCAGAGGAAGAGCCGCTGGATGAGGAATTGCCGCCCGAAGAGCTGCACGACGTTCTGGAACAGCCTCACGACGTGGTTTCCGGCGCGGACAGCTATGACATTGCTCCCCACCGGGATGCGGGGGGTGAAGTGGGCCAACCGGGCGAAGGAGAAATGGTCCCCTTCCCGTAAGCTCCAACGTTTATTGCTTCAAATCCTATGATGCACAATCTACAATGCTAGTCCCCGGGAACTGACTGTGGGATTAAGTATGTACGAAAGTTTAAAGGCTGCAGACCGGAAAGTGAGGCTCTTGAGGGGGCTGTTTGCAGTCGCGGTGGTGGCCTGTGGAGTGGTGTGCGTGTGTATCGTCATCGCGCTGGCCCTTGACGCGGCTGTCGCGGCCGCGCTGCTGCTGCCGGTGCCCGAAAACGTGCTCCCGGTTACCAACGCGCTGCTTTCCACGGCATCGGCCATCGTCGCAATCTATCTGGTTGCCTTGCCCCTTTACCGGAATCTCTCTCTCCCAAGGTTTGTAGCCTACCTGGAGCGAACGCTGGGGCGGGAGACGCAGTTGCTCACTGCATTGGAGCTGTACCGCGCCGGGCGCCAGGGAGAGTTGCAGCACTTTTCTCCGATGCTTGTTGACGAGGTGGGCCGGCGGGCGCTGGCGGACCTGGCTCACATCCGTCTTGGCCGGCTCAAGCCGGTCAATCTGCTCTACTATACGGTGGCGGCGCTGCTGGTGGTGGCCGGCGGGACTTTGTGGGCCCGCATGGCTTATCCCGACAGTGTCGATCGGGCCATGACGCGTCTCTTCGAACCCAACGCTCCCAACCGGAGCGCGTTCGCGGTTCCGCAACCGCAGGTGCAGCCGGGGCCGCGGGCCAAAGCCAGGGTGTTGCCGCCATGCCAGCAGCTCTGGGTGAAGGTGTTGCCCCCACGCTACCTCGGGGTGCGGGGTCCGGTGGAGGTTGAGTGGGGCGAGGGGGGGCCCGCGGCGGCAGGTTCAGTGGTCGAGGTCCGCTGCCACGCCGCGTCCGCAGGCCAGACGCTGTTACTCGAGCGTCACTCCAAAGCCGGCGTCGAAAGGGTACCCATGGTGGAAGAGGAAGGTGCGGCCGGCGACCGCGCGGTCTATTTGGGCCGGTCGGTGCTCACGGGGAGCAGCGCCTTCTTTGTCGCGCGGGCTCAATCGGGGGAGGTTCAGCCCGGAAGGCATGACATTCTGGCCGCCCCGGACCGCAAGCCCGGTTGCCTGCTGCACCAGCCTGCGCCGGAGTTGGTGGTCAAACCCCAGGACTCCATCGCGGTGTTGGCCGAGGCCGCTGACGATTACGGTATCTCCGCGGTTCTGTTGCACTACGAGGTAGAAGGGCTTGACGACGAGCCTTCGACCATCGAACTGTCCCGTCCCGTGGGCGAGAAGCGGGTGGTGGTACAGCGCGATGTTGCGGTCTCCACCTTCGGTGCGGACCCGGATGACAGGGTGAGCTTTTTTGTCGAGGTCAGGGACGCCAACGACGTTTCCGGGCCGGGGGTCTGCCGGACTCGGCGCAGCCGGGCTGTGCTGCGTTCGCCATATGGAGACCAGCGCGCCGTTATCGAACGGTTGAGCGGTCTGCGTAATCGTGCGGTGGACCTTCTGGGCGATTGCCTGAGTGCCCCCGGAGCCCGGGAGGAGTTGCCGGAGCCCGTCGGCAAGCTGCTGGAGAGCGTGGACCAATATGCTTCCGATTTGGCGTCCATCAGTGGGCAGATGGCAACCATGAGCCTGTTCAAGCAGGAGGATGCCCGCCGGGTGGCTGCCCTTACTGCGTCGGTGGAAGAGGTGCTTCACCCGGAAGAGTCGTGGGAGCTGACTCCTGCGAAGGCCTACCGGGCGCTCGGGGCGTTGACCCGGGAGTTGGAGCACCACTCAGTCACCTTGGACGGAGTGGTGGAGAAGGTGCTGGGCGAATACCTGTTCTATGAGTCGGGACGAATCCAACAGGAGTTGGCCCGGGTGATGTCCCTTGGCCGGGAAGGGTCTCTCGGGCCCGCGGGTGCCCGCACCATGCGCCGCGGGCTGAAGAAGCTCAACCGGGCGGGCCGGCGGGTGGTACGGCTGAGGTCGGAAACGCTGCCCCGTATGCCGGCACTTTTCACCCCCTACCTGGCCGCCTCCGATGAGGAGGGGTTCGCCGGGATTGTGGCGGTAACTGCCCGTCTGCTGGACAGCGGCGCCGGGAATTGGAAGGAGAGCCTGGAATCCCTTTCCCTGGCGGTGGAACACGCGGCGCGGTCCGTAGAAGGGGCCTACGCCCAGAGCATGAATCGTCTCTCTACCTCCTTCCGCAATGCCCGGGCCGAAATGACCTCCCGCCTGAAAACCATGGCCGGCCTCAACCAGACGCTGAAGAAGCAGCTCGAGGCACTCCTGGGTGATGTGGAAAAGGAGACCAAGCGGTACATCCGCCGGAAGCGCACAATCGTGGTGGTGCAGGACGTGGCCCGCAAGGTGGCCAAGCTCAGTCGGAAGGCCCGCCGGTTTACCCAGAGCATCTATCTCGAGGTGGACCGCAAACAGGTGGTGGAGTTCAAGGAGAAGCTCTCCAAACTGGGCCGGCTCGTGTCTCTGTTGAAAGTGGAGGAGGCTACCGGGTTGGCGCGGGACCTGGTGGTGCTCACCCAGTCCATGGAGTTCTCCCTCAAGCTGATCATTCGGTACAGCAAGGACCGCAAGAAGGTGAAGAAGAGCCGGCGGGAGTTGGAGAAAGTGCACGAGGCAAAACGTATGGCCGAGAGTGTGGCCGCTAAGTTGGGTGCGATCAGGCCTCAGCGGGAGAAGCTCGTTTCGCTGAAACCGGAGCGGCTTCAGGAGTTGGCCGGAGGGCTGGAAGAGCTGGAGAGGGAGCTGACCCGCATGAAGGAGAAGATGGAACCGTTGGAGAAGATGTTCCCCATCTTCTTCGGCCGTTTCGCACCGGTTCTCGACCGGTTGGCCGAAAACGTCACCAAGTCGAAAGCGAGCCTGGCCTCGCTGATGTTGGACGATACCTATCGGTTGGTGATCTTTGCCGAGGAGAGCATCGGACGGCTGCAAGATGCTCTGCGCTACGCCTCGGGGGACGCCAAGTCGGCGGGCGCCCTGGCTGCGGGCGGCATGCAGCCCAGCCTGGAGTTGGGCGGCAAAGGGGAGACGGTCTCCAGGGAGCGACTTGAGCGTTTCCTGGAAATGAGCACGGAGTATTGGGAAGAGGATAGATGGAGAGAGCTTACAAAAGAGTACTTCTCGCTGCTGTCGCAATAGCCTGCCTGCCGGCAGGTGCGGCCTTGGCCGGGAGTGACTTTGTCGACGGCCTGGATGCTGCTTTCGAGCGGTGGGATCGGGCCGCTATCCTGGCGCTTGAGCAGGAGACGACCACGCCCGACGGGTCCCGTCTGGCCGGGGCATTGGGAGCTTTTCTCGACGGCGACTATGCAGTCGCACTGGAATCGGGAAAGAGCGTTGCCGGTAGCGAGGACGAGCAGATCCGGCTGCGAGCCGATGGAATTGTCGAACTTGCCACTTCCTGGCAAGCGGTGCTGGATCGCCTGACCATCGTGGCTCCGGACCAGCCGGGGGTGGCTCTCCGGGTACCGGCCGGACAGGAGGAGTGGGGCCGGAAGATAAAGGAACGGCTCGGGTCCATGCTGGACCCTTACTACGAGTATTTCTCTGTGAAGACGCCGCTCCAGCCGGAGGTGGTTTTTGTGGAAGACCTAGCCCAACTGGCTGCCCTTTCCCGTGTGCCGCTGGACCGGCTGGAAGAGAGCGGCACCGTGGCTACCGTGCTGTTTGGGAAGGTGGTGCTGCTCAGCCCCGCGTCATTTCCCAACGGCTACGCCTGGGACCGTGTTCTATGTCACGAAATGGTGCACCTGGTCCTTCATCTCAAGGCCCCGGCTGCGCTGCCGGTGTTCTTCGAGGAAGGGATCGCTCGTTATCTGGAGGAGTGGAGTACGCAGAGTCGGCCGTCGAGGCTCACCAGGGTTGAGCAGTCGCTTCTGTACCTGGCTGTGGAAGAGGGGTTGCTGTTGAGCCGGGAGCAGTTGGCAGAGTCGTTCTGGAAGTTGGGCTCGCCGCTCAAATCCCGGGCTGCGTTCCTCCAGGCGCTCTTCTTGGTGAGGGTGCTGGTGCAGAAGAGCGACGAGAATGCGGTCAAGAGGTTCGTGGAGTCGGTGGCCGCCGGCGAGGACTGGAAGAGTGCCCAGCGTGCCATTACCGGTTTGTCGGACAACGCCCTGTTCGCATGGGCCAAGGGCCGCTGGCGAAATGTCGGCAATAAGGACGCTCAGGACGCCTTGCTTTACAGTCTTGCGCCCCAGTATCTTTCCGAGAAGCAGCAGCAGGAACTCGATGAATCCCGGCGCACGGTAATGGTCGGGGACCTCTTGTGGGGACGGGAGCACAAGGGTGAGGCGCTGAAGGTGTACCAGCGGTTGCCCGCAGGCATCCAGGGCACCCCGGACGTAGCCTGGCGCATTGTCCGACTGTTGCTCGAGTTAGAACGAGTCGACGAAGCGGTGGCCCAGGTCGAAGCCTGGTTGCCCGACTATCCCGACGATAGCCGACTTCTGTACGTGGCTGCACTTGCGTACCGGGCCGGAGGGCAGGAAGAAAAGGCCGGGGAACTGGCGGAGAGGGCGTGGCTTGTGAACCCGTTCGCCAATGAGACAATCGGGCTGCTCGGCACCCGAGAAGGAGAGTGACAATGTCGCTGAAGAACGACGAGAAAGGGGTTGTTGAATTCGTCCATGGACTGCGGGAGAACCTCACCGGCGAGCTACATCGCCGCATCATCGGTCAGCAGGCAACGCTTGACCTCGTGGTGGTAACGCTGTTGTCCAGGGGCCACAGTTTGATTGTCGGGGTTCCGGGGCTGGCCAAGACCCTGTTGGTGAAGTCGCTGGCCGAGGTTCTGGAGTTGCACTTCTCAAGGGTGCAGTTCACGCCCGACCTGATGCCCTCCGACATTACCGGCACCGAGGTGATCGAAGAAGACCGCAGCACCGGCCGGCGGGATTTTACTTTCGTGCGGGGACCGGTATTCTGCAACCTCCTGCTGGCGGACGAGGTGAATAGGACGCCGCCCAAGACCCAGGCCGCCCTGCTGCAGGCGATGCAGGAGTTCCAGGTTACCGCCATGGGCAAAACCTATACCCTGGAAGAGCCCTTTCATGTGTTTGCCACCCAGAATCCTATCGAGCAGGAAGGCACCTATCCCCTGCCCGAAGCGCTGCTTGATCGTTTCCTGCTGAGTATCAACATGGAGTACCCGAACTCCGAAGAGGAAGCGGACATTGTGCGCATGCCGCCTGTGCACGGTCCTGCGCTCCAGAAGATGGCCAACCCGGAGCAACTTCTGGAGGCCCAGAGATTGGTGAGCAGAGTCCCCGTGGGCGACCACGTGGTGGACTTTGTGGTGCGCCTGGTGCGGGCCACGCGGCCCGGCTCCGGTGCGCCGCCATTCATTAACGAGTTTGTGTCGTGGGGAGCGGGGCCGCGAGCGGCCCAGAATCTGCTGGCGGCGGCCAAGGCGTGGGCTTTGCTGCAGGGCAGCCCGAGTCCCCGCGTCGAAGACGTCGCAGACATGGCTCCCGCGGTGCTCCGGCATCGATTGGTGCTGAATTTCCGCGCCGAAACTGAGCGGGTGGACAAGGACAAACTGGTTGGAGAGCTGGTGAAGGAGGTCGGTTAGGCCAACATGTCGCAGCACCACGATACACCGACCTTTGGTCGACGGGCTTCCGACCGGCCCGCATCTCTGCTTACCCCCGACATGGAGCGGCGGCTGGCGGGTCTCAGGTTCAACATCCAGTACTCCATGGACGGTCGCCTCGCCGGCGTTCACCGCAGCGCTCAACCGGGGGTCAGCGTCGAATTCGCAGACCACAAGGAGTATTCTCCCGGCGACGACATTCGCCATCTGGATTGGAAGGCCTACGGCCGTTTTGATCGCTTCTACGTGCGCCAGTTTACCCGTGACACACACGCCAACGTCTACCTGGTGCTGGATTCTTCCGGCTCCATGGACTATACGTCGGGATTTGCCGCGGACACCAAGTTGAAATTCTCCGTGAAACTGGCCGCGATTCTCTCGTACCTCTTCCTGCGTCAAAACGATGCCGTAGGATTGCTTACGGTGAGGGGCCGGAGGCTGATCAATTTCTTGCCGGCGCGCAGTCACCCGTCACATCTAATGGCCGTGCAGGAGGAGTTGGCTCGGGTGCTCTCTTCCGACGCGCGGGAGGAGGGCCACGAAGGGCCTACATCTCCGGCTGAGGCCATGGAATTCCTGGTGGCCCGCCGCATTATCCGCAACGCGGTAATCGTGCTGTCCGACTTCTTCTATGATTCAGACGACCTGTTTCCCTATCTCGCCTACCTCAAGGCCAACGGTAATTTCTGCTGGCTCATTCAGGTGCTCGACCCCGCGGAATTCGACGTCGGCGGGGCGGGCCGGGCCCGGACCTTTCCGTTCGAAGGGACCACCGTGTTCAGGTCCAACGAAACGGGTCACGGCATCATGATGGATCCAAAGCTCGCCCGGCAGGACTACATCAGCAGATTTGCCGATTTCATGAAGGGGTTGGACGATCAGTGCGCCGAGGGGGGAATAGAGTTGAGCCGGGGAAATACCGACCTTGACCCGGTGGAGTTCGTGCTCAAGTACCTGCTGGAGAAACGATGACGCTGGAGCGGCCCGAATTCCTGCTGGCTCTCATCCTCGTGGCTCTGCCTGCGGCCACCTACCTTTCCCGCTATGTGCGTTCCAGAAAGGAGCCGTTTCCCGCAGCTTCGTTCCTTTTCGGAAGAGACACCCGCCCCCTTGATCGCTTGCGCAGCAAGCAGATCCTGGTGACGTTGATCCGGGTCTGCCTGGTGGCGTTGCTGGTTGTAGCTTTCGCCCGCCCGGTATCGGAATCGGACTCAAGTGCTCCTGCTGATACCGGTCCGGAACGAGCGATCATCCTACTGGACGTTTCCGCCAGCATGTCGGCCGGGAAAGACGCCAGGACCGCGTTCGCTGCTGCCAGAGCCGGGGCTGCGGAGTATGTTTCCGGGGTGGGCGAGTCGGCCCTCTTCGAGGTGCACTTGTGCCCTTCCGTCGGTCCAGCCGCAACGCAGTGGCTCTCACGGGATCTGGCGCTGGCGCGCCTGGCGTCGGCGAGGCAGGGGTGGGGCGATTGCCAGCTCACCCGCACCCTGGAGAGGCTGCTGGCCGCGGCTTACACCAGCGCGCGCATAGTCGTCTTCAGCGATTTCTCGGGGGATGAACGGGATCAGAGGTCGCTGGACAGGCTGGTCGGGTCGGGCCACAGGTTGGAACTCGTCGATGTCGGAAGCCGGGGGGATAATCTCGGGCTCTCCAGCCCGCTGGTCAAAGCAGGGCGGCTGTCTGTGGTGGTGGAATCCCACCAGGCTGGTGGCGCCGGACCGGTGCCTCTGACTCTGAAATGCGGGGATCTGGTCGAGCAACGCGAAGCGAAATTGGAGGGCCGCAGAAGAGAGGTGGTCGAAGTATCGTTGGGGCGGGACTTGCCCGGGGGAACCTGTTCCCTCTCCCTTCCGCAGGACGCTTACACCGAGGATAACACCGTATGGTTTGAAGTGGTTCGTAGCCGGGCCACCCGGGTGGTTCTGGTTGAGGGCGCCGAGACCGGTGGCGCCGCAGGCGGCCCGGCCTTTTTTGTCGCGGCCGCGATTCGGGCCGCCCGGGAAAACGTTGCGGTGATTACCCTGGGGCAGCCTGAGTTCTCCTTTGGAGAGCTGGCCATGGCCGATGTGCTGGTGCTCATCGACCCGTTGCCCATGCCTCCCTACCTGGAGCGGGGAATCGCCCGTTTCGTGGAAACCGGCGGCCGGCTCTGGTTGCTTGCCGGCAGTAACCTCGCCTACTGGAAGCCGGACAGCCTACTCCTTCCCGGGGCTCAGTACCGGTCCTGTGTGACCGTCGAGGAGCAGCCGTTCCGTGTTGAATGGATGGACCGTGAGGACAAGTGGCTCGCCGGTATGTCGGAGGTTACAGACGCGGCCATCAGTGGGTGGGCCAGCCTGCGTCATACCGCCGTGTCTCTGCCCGGGCCGGGTGCGCGGGTGCTGGCCCGATTTTCCGACGGAGTCCCCGCGTTTGTTCGACTCCCGCTGGAAGCCGGGGGCGGCAAGGATGTGCTGCTGTGGTCCATCGTTCCGGATTCGGCCAACGGTAACTTCGCATTCCATCCCCTCTTTCCCATCGCGGTGGCTTCGTTTGCCGATCGATTCACCGCTCCGGCCTTGGCCACCACTCTGCCGGCGATCTGCTCGGCCGGGCGAAAATGCACGTTGCCGGGCGAGCCGGGAGCACCGGTTGCATTCAAGGGGGGCATGTCGGGCAAAGAGAGGCTCCATTCCACCAGCGCCGGGGATGTGGTGTGCCGGGAACCCGGTCCTTATTTCACCAGCAGCGGAGGGGTGCGAAAACTGGTTTTCTCATGTGTGGCAAATCACCGGGAGAGACATTTACGCAGTCTGGACGTGACCGTCGGCACCGCGGTCGCGACCGAACTACCACCTTCGTCCGCCCCGCCTCAGCACCGGAGCCACGCGCACCTGTTCCTGGCCGGCGTAGTGTTGCTGTTGCTTTTCGAACTCGTGCTGATCGCCGGCCGCCGGCCTGCCTCCAGAGAGCCGATCAGGTAAACGGACAGAACTGGTCGGGACGCTCTTCGAGCCCGGCGAGGAACCTCGACGGCCCGGGGTCAGCCCTGGCAGCGGAACAAGAGATCCTTCTTTTCTTCGGGAGAGAATACCCGCACCATACCGAACTCCCCGTCGAATCCCCCTTCCAGGTGCACCTGGCCGGCGCGGATCCGCGCTACCGCAGTCTTTACCGTGTCGCCGGGGCCGGCTCCGATCTCCTCCAGCGGAAGATCCATGAGAATCGACAATTCGGGCCCTAAGGTTTTGAGCATCTGGTCGTAGACCTTCACCACCGACCTGGCTGTGCGCCCCTTCACGCCGACACACTCCGCGATCAACTGGTCCAGGGAGAGCAGGCTGAAGAAGTCACGGCTGCGCTCGCCGCGGATCTTCGAGGCCCGGTCCGCCAGTTGCACTACCCGGTTGAGTACTCCCACCGTCACCTTCTTTCCGCACACCGGGCACAGCCCGTCGTTGGCCAGCGTCTCCTCCGGTTCGAGGCGGGAGCCGCATTTGCGGTGGCCGTCCAGATGATATTTTCCCTCCTCGGGAAAGAACTCCAGAGTTCCCGCGACGCCGGAGCCTGCGCGCATGCTCTCCAGCATGTCGTAGTAGGACAAAGGGCAATCAAATAGAGTCGCTTCTCGCCCCAGCCGATCCGGGGAATGGGCGTCGGAGTTGGAGATGAGGAAGAACCGGTCCAGTGCGGACACCCGCCAGTTCATAGGCGGATCCGAGGAGAGCCCGGTTTCCACCGCGTAAATGTGGCCGGTGAGGTCACGGTAGCAATCTTCGATGGAGTCGAATCCCGATTTGGACCCCAGAGCGGAGAACCACGGGGTCCAGATGTGGGCCGGGACGAAGATGGTCTCGGGAGAACATTCAAGCGCGATTTCCAGGAGGTCCCGGGAATCGAGGCCCAAAATCGGCCGGCCGTCGGAGGTGACGTTGCCGATGCGGCCCAGGCGCGACCCGAATTCCCCTGCCGCGGCAAGGTCGGGGAACATCACCAAGTTGTGCACCTTGCGCACCTTGTCCCCGAACTTGTAGATGTTGGAGATCTCCGTCTGGAGCGCGAAGCGCACCTCCCGGCGGCAGGCAGGGGGGACGCGATCATGCAGCGGGCGGGCGATGTCGTCCCTCAGCCGGAACAGACCGTTCCCTTCCGGGACCAGCTTCTCCTCTAATTCAGCAAACCATTGAGGATAGGTGAAGTCCCCAGTGCCGATAAGGTCCAGCCCTTTCTTCTGGGCCCACACGTAAAGGTGCTCCAGATCGAGCTTCTTTGAGGTCGCACGGGAGTACTTGGAGTGTATGTGCAGGTCCGCGATGAACATGGCAAATCATTATCATTTTAACCCCGTTTGTGGTAGCACTTTGAGGCAGGTTGCAGGCGGTAAGTTGTGGGAAAGGCATGGACCTCGCTGAGTTCGAACATATCTGGGACGATTGGTTGAAAGGAGTCAGCCTCGGCATCCTGGTTGTTGCCCTGGTTGCTCTCTATTTCCTGGACGCGTTTTCCCAGCCGGTTTACTCCATGGTGCTCGTCGCGGTGTTCCTCACCGCGGGGGTGGTGGTCTCGGCAGGTTCGTGCCTGTCGGGGTTGTTGCCCCGCTGGGTGGGTGTGCCCGGGCTGTTGGTGGCTCTGGCGGCTGCGGCGTGCACCTTTTTCTCCATCCACCAGGTGGTGTTTCCCGGCGAGCCGACGACTTCGGTCACCGTATCCGGTCTTGAGCGGGAAGGGGTGTTGGAAGTTCCTTCCGAAGTTTCGGGAGACGCATATCTTCGAGTGGATGGCCGGCCCGGGGCGGATCCTGCCGGCGGCGACGAAGAGGTCGATGCAACGGTTTCTCTCTCCGGCTCCGGCTTCTCCTTCTCGCTGGGGGTGAAGCTGTTCAAGAAGCGGGGCGGGAGCGGTAAAGGGGGAAAAGGTCCCAAAATCTCTCGCAAAGGGTCGGACCTGTTCCTGCTGTCCGGCCTGCCCGAGGGAAGGCTGGCGGTTCGTCTGGAAAAGCTCAAACCGGAAAAGGCGCTTCCCCTTACCTTCGCGTTGATTCATCCGCACATCCCTCCCCGGGTGTTCTCAATTGCACTGTGGTTGCTGGTGGGCGCAGCCCTCTTTCTTTCACTGTTTATCGCCGGAAGGGGCCAATTCCCGGTGGTGCTCCCCTTTTCTTTCGTGACTGTGGTCTGGCACACCATCGTGTCCCAGGGAGTTTCGCCCACGGAACCGCTCCTGCCCTTGCTGGGCATCTTGATGGGAAGCGGTATCGCGGCCAGCGCCGGGGGATATGCCGCGGGCAAGGTTCTCCAGAAAGTGCTGCGGAAGTGGACCGGGTCAACCTCCACGGCGGCCCTGTTGTGCATGCTGGTGCTTTTCGCCGGCGCCTGCAGCGGAGGTAATGCCGGGGGCGCGGAAGTAGGGGCTGACGCCTGGGAGCAGGACCTCGAAGTGTGGGAGCCGCCGCCCCTTCCCGACGAGTGCACCAACCCTGTCGCCGGTTTGCTCCACGTTGCGTCCTGGCCCGGACTGGGCCTGGGCGTCGTGTTGCGCGCGGTTGACGACGACGGGGTTCCCCGCACGGAACTGGCCCCGGACGAAGTGAAACTCGACTACCTGGGCAAGGAAGTAGAGGTTGCCGTGGCTCCGGCGGTTGCCGAGCGGACCTGGCTGTTGATCGTGCTCGCGGAACCGGACGACGCGCCCCAGGCGCAGGGGGAAGAACTGGCCGACTTTGTGGATACTCTGCCCCCCGACATGCCGGTGGCTCTCTACGCCCGGTGCGGGAAGCTCCTGCAGGTGGCCGGATTCACCGACGATCGCATCTTGCTGCGCTCACTACTCACCACAGGGGTCGCCTGCGGCGAGGACGAGCGAGTTGACCTGTGGCTGGCGCGGGACCAGGCTATCGAAGAGTTGGCCCGCATCGGAGGGTACGCCTTCTCCGCCACCAGGTTTTTGCTGATGGTTGGGGCGGAGCTGCCGGAACTGCCGGAGATCCCTTCCGAGGGGCGGACCATGTTCCTGCACAGTGTAGTCGCCGGCTCAGACGGTCTCTCTGCCGACGGCCTGACCGCGGTGGGCGAGAAAATGGCCGCCGAGGGGCTGGGACTGTTCGCTCTGGGCGCCTGCCCGGGCGGAGAGCCGAAGGATACCGCTTACCTCACCACCACCGCCAATCCGCCATGTCCACTGCCGCTTCCGAAGGGGCCTAAGGAGGAGCAGTTCCTGGAGTGTGACGCCGACGCCATCGCCGCAGGCGACAGGAAATTTCCCACCCTCGTCGAGTTCTCCTTTGCCGACGACCAGAAGGAGCTGTTCGACCTGTTCGTCGAGGAGAAGATCGAAGATGATTTCGGCCTGTGGGTGAAAATGGGCGATGCCGACCCGGTGGAAGCCCGGGCCCATTTGAGAGGCCAGACCAGCCTCGATTGCGTCCGCAAGAGTTTCACCGTCAATTTGAAAGGCAACCGTCCGCGCCACATACTCCCCGACTCTGCCACCGACGAGTTCTACCTGATTTCCATGTGCAAGGACGACCGCTATTTTCAGCAGTACACCGCCAATATCCTGGCCGGGAGCCTGGGCCTGTTTCCCCTCCGCTTCGGGCTCGCAGAGTTGGTGGTCGAAGGGGAGACCCGGGGAGTCTATCTGCTGCTTGAGAAGACCAAGGAAGCGTTGCTGGAGGACAACTCCCGGGTCAAAACCATCCTCCGCCGTCGCTTCGACCCGGGCGGCAAACCGCCCGAGGTGAAATACCCTTCCGGCGTGGCTGCAGACAATCCTCTCCTCGACCCGTACTGGGCCGTGGTCGCGATTGCCGACGGGCTGTCCGGAGAGGAACTGGTTGATGAAATGCAGACCCTCATCGACCTCGACCAGTTCTTGACCCTGGTGGCCTTCCACACCCTCACCGGGAACGGAGACTGGGTGGACGAGCTGTTCTGGTATTCAATGGAGGCTTTTCGGGAAGGGGCGGTGGTGGAATGGTACCGTTTCATGGCGTGGGACATGGATGATCTGTTCAGCGCGTGCCATCACAGCGGCAAGCACGCCATGGAAGACCCTCACGATATTCTGTTTTGCGCCGAGGGCAACCTGGAGAAAGCGATCCTGCTGGACCCGGCAATCTACGAGCGATTCATCACTATTCTCGAGGATCTGATGTACAATCAGGTGACTTCCGCTCATCTGGACGCGGCCCTGGCCGAAACCGAAGCCGCGCTCCTGCCCTGGTTTGACCGGCCCGAAATCTGCGGCGCCATGGCCGTACTCCTCAAGCAGAATCCCGAAGCCGCAGACCCGGCAGTAGCCAAGGCCGAAATCCTGGAGAAGATGGATCTTCTGCGCACCCAATACGACAACAACTTCGCCAAGCTCGAAACCAGCATCAAGGCGTACCGAGACGGCAAATAGACAGGGACGGGGGGCCGAATTTGAGACGGCTGAAAGACAGGGACGGGGGGCCGCGGAAAGACAGGGACGGGGGGCCGAATTTCCGGCCCGATAAACGGGGACGGGGGGCCATGTTTCTGCGGCAGATCAGACAGGGACGGGGGGTCTTGTTTTTGCTGTTTTTTGTCGTCGTCGGAGTGTCAGCCTGCTCTTCTTCCGGTTCCGGGGCCTGCGACGCGGTTCCGGACGCGGTAGTTGACCCGTTGCCGGACGTGGCGGACACGGTGTCCGCAGAGGGGATGCCGGACAGCGGATTGGACATGGAGATTCCGGGTCCCAACGCGTTGACCGTTTTGATGCCTTCCAGGGTTCCCGGCGCCGCGCCGGTGCCGCTGGTTATCGAAGCGTATTCCGGGGCGCATCCTGATTATGAGCTGTCCGGTCTGTTCGAGGTTTCATTGTGCGAGGGAGACCAGTTGGCCGAAGTTATGCTGAGGAGGGGAAGGGGGGGAGTGGTCCTTGAGGGTGTGCCCGAGGGTCAACAGTGCGTTGCGGTGGAGGGGGAGGGTTTTACCGGACAGGTGGAGACCGAGGTTGGTGACGTCATGTCGGTGCGGGAGTTGGCGGGAGAACTGGGAGGCGACGGTTTGACGTGGGGTCCCGGCGAGGTGATCCGGGTGACCGCGGACCTTGAGGTGCCGGCGGGGAAGGTGCTGGAGATCCGGGAAGGGACGGTGGTCCTTCTGGCTCCCAAGGGGAATGTTCATGCGCTGGGAGAGGTGAAAAGTCTCGGCACGGCTGAGCAACCGGTGCTGTTTGCGCCGTTGCAGGCCGGCGAGCCCTGGGGCGGCATCGCGCATGACGGTTCCCACGGAGAGTACCGGTATACATTTTTCACGTCCGGAGGCGGGGACGGGGGGAAGAAATTCGGGCATTCCGGGAGCCAGCCGGTGCTGTTCGCGGACGAGGGTCAATTGGACCTCGACCACGTGTTTCTGCTGGATAACGCGGGCAAGGCGATGGGCGGAGACAAGGCGTATCTCACCATGCGCGACAGTTTGGTTACTCGCTGCGACACGGGGGGAGAGTTCGACGCCAGTTCAGTGGAGATCCGGCGCAGCCATTTCCTGGAGATGCCTTCCGCCGACGGCAAACCGGTGGACGACGACAATGACGGAATCTATCTTCACCTGCCCCATCCCTCCTTTGCCGCCGATGAGGCGAGCGCCCTCATTCAAGGTTGCGTATTCGCGGTTGGCAAGGATGATGGTATCGACCACAATGGCGCCCGGGTGCTGGTGGCCGACAGTTTCATCGAGGATTTCCACAACGAGGGGATCGCCTGCTCCAATAAGAACGGTCTGGAGGTTTCAAACACCTTGATCACCGGTTGCGCCCAGGGGATCGAGGCAGGTTACGGCAGCCCTCAGGTGACGGTGGATCACTGCACTCTGGTGGACAACGAGGTGGGCATACGCCTGGGGGATTCTTACGACGATCCGATCAAGGGGAGCATCACCGTCACCAACAGCATTTCGGTGCAAAACGACGACCACAACGTGTGGAATTTTTCACACCAAACCGGTGGTCCCGTAGATGGTCAGGTCTCCATATCCCACAGCATGGTGGACGACCCCGTCTTTGACGGCCAGAACGGCAACCTCCCCGGCCTTCCGCAGTTCGATGACATGTATCACCTTCTTGAAGGTTCCCCCGGTAAGAACGCCGCCTCCGACGGCTTCGACGTCGGCCTGCTCTAGCTCACTGCTCACCGCTCACCGCTCACCGCCTCAAGGAGTCCCCGCAGGTACTCCGGCCGCTTCTGCAGGAAGTCGTCTACTACTTCGAGCTGTTCAGCAAACGAGGATTCCTTTTCCCAGCGGCACTCTTCAAATCTGATGTCGGGCTCGACCTGAGCCGTGGCTGCGGCGAACTCGGCGGAGGTGCTTTCGTAGGCGAAGAGGTTGTCAAGGGCGGCGAGAAAGTCGCTGGAGTAGCTGGCCTGGCACTCGTCGATGGCGGCCAGCTTTTTTGAGAGCCCGTTCTTGGTGCCCCAGATGCCGCCCCCTTCAGGGTCTTCGGGAGTGCCGTCCCAGCTAATCCCCCAGGTGGCGTCCGCATCCCAGTTGACGATTAGGAAGGGCAGGCTTCCGTCTCCTTCGTGGTAAAGGTAGTAGTTCTTGGTGAACGCATCCTGGTTGTTGGTCAAAGCGTTGGCCAGGGTGAAAGCCTGATACAGGTCCAGGTCGATCACCGCCCCCACCGCATCCGTGAATTCATCACAGCCGGAAGGGGCTGACGAAATGACGTCGAGCAATTCGGCGAGGTCGTCGCTGTCTCCGTCGGGGTTCATCTTCTTTTCGTACCCTGCCAGGGGGTTCCCTTTCTTCTTCAGGTTGGCGTTGTGATTCACCGCCTTGTACAGGTTTCCTTCCGCGGGCAGTTCCATTCGTTGGAAGAAGTCTTTAAGGATCGATTCGGTGAGGGCGTACACCCCGTGGTACTTGCCGTTCAACACCAGGTTCGAGTGAGTCACTCTCGGCGCCAGTCCGCCTGCCGCCCTGGTGAAATGATGGGTGAGCCGGTCCCTCATCAAGGTGGGGTCCACCCAGTGAGCCTTGAAGATCAGTTGTTTGAAACCGATGGGGTCGGGCGCCGGGGGCTCGGCGAACGGGTCGAGGGAGAAACGCCCTTCCCGGTTGAACTTCATCTTGAACGATTTCTTGTCGAACTTGCGGGCCAGTCCGCCGTGGAGCTCGATGCCCACTTCTCCGCACTGGCCCAGGAAGTGGTAGAAACCGTCCACCTCGATGTCCGCTTTCACGTCGGACATGAGCACGTCGAACTGTTCATCGGAGATCCACAGGTATGCGGTGGGATTCTGGAGGCACTCCCGAGGGTATTTCTCGCTGTTGCAGGTCCAATCAGGGCATGCGGTTTCAGCCGTAAGGGGGAGCGATTCATGCAACAGCATTTCGCCCCTGCACTCCCCTCGACACGCGCCCACGCCGAGGCATGTGAGCGTCAGGGTTGTTTCGACCTGGTCTGCGAAGCCATCGTCGGCCTCCAGCCGGGCGACAAAGGTGCGTTTCCGGTCCTGGAGAAAGGTGATTTCCTCGAACTGGTTGATGTCGGCCCAGGACAGCTCGGCCGTATATGTGCGGGGTTGGCCGGCGGGGAGGAGTTCGGTGATGAGTTGCCCGGTTGCGGTCTCCAGATGGGCGTCCACCGGATAGTCTACCCCTTCAGGTCCACTCACCGTGAGGGTGAAGAGGGTGGATTCGCCCTGCCTGATCTCCGCCGGTTCTGCCGCGAAGTACACCACCTCAGGTTCCACAGTCGGCTCCACGCACTCAAGCCCAGCGGCTACGAGGCCGGAGTCGCAGGTGCACACCGGCGCCCCGTCCTGGACGCTGCAAGCGCCGCCCCCTCCGCAGTCGACGTCGGCGCAAGGCTCGGTGGCCTCTCCGCCGCACGCCAGCAGCGCCACGCTCAGGACCGCCACGGTCCATCGCCCGGAGATTGTTCTGTTGGACTTTCTTTCTTGCCTGCGCCGCAAACTTCCTCTCCACCGCCTCAAATCGCCACTATACCTTACGCGAGCTTGCTCTGCGGTGCAATTGCTTGCCTTACGAGGAAGTGATCTCTATGATTGGGTCACCGTCGTGGGGTAGAGACTCAATGGGAATCGTAAAGGCGTTGTTCGACATCAGGAAAGGAGAGCGAAGGAAGACCGCGGGGATGTTCCTGTGGTTCTTCATCATCATCGCGGCCTATTGGTTCCTGAAGCCGTTGCGTTCCGCGCTGGTGCTGGAGCAACTGGGTGCTGATTCCATTCGGCAATTGAAGGTGCTGACCGCATTTGTCTCCGCCGGCGTCGTGGCCGCCTACTCTATCGCGCTCACCCGCTTTTCCCGGGAGAAGCTTAGCTATCTCATCCTGGGGTCTTTCATCTGGACCCTGGCTTTCTTCTGGTTCTTCTTCGCTTTTTTCGGCGTGGTCAAGGTTGTCTACTACTGCTTCTACATCTTCCTTGACCTGTTCATAACGGTGAATGTGGCCATCTTCTGGACCTTTCTCGCCGATATTACAAATTCCAACAGTGCGAAGCGGTTGTACGGCCTTATCGGCGCCGGCGGCGTGATCGGCGGGTTCGTAGGCAGTTTCACCTGCAAGCAGGTGCTGGCGGCCCTGCGCTCCGAAGAAGGGGGCGAGGCCCACATGATCCTGGTGGTGGCTATAGCCTATTCAACGATCCTGGTGATAGTCTACCTGGTGTCGCGGAACGTGCGGCACAGGACAGGCATCGGCACCGGCGTGATCGCCAGTCCGGGCAAATCCAAGCTCCACGATGCCCTGGAGGGAGCCAGAGAGGTTTTTGCCTCCCGCTATTTCCTGGGAGTCTGTTGCATCATGGCCTCCTATGAATTCATCTCCACGGTCAACGATTTCACCTTTCACAAAGCGGTGGAAATGGTCTACGCCGAGTCGGGCGGGAGCCAGTCGGTGCTGGGCGTGGTGTTGGCCGCGCTGAAGAGTGTGAGCGGGATCGACGTAGCTGCCTGGCTCGACCGGGTATTCGGGGTCGCCATCGGCGGAGCCGGGCCGTTCATGAGCAAGAAGGCGTTCTACTCCTCCTTCTTCCCCGAGTTCTTTCTGGCCATGAACCTGGTTGCCCTGGTTGTACAGGTGCTGCTCACCTCGCTGGTCATCAGGGCGGTGGGCATGACCGCGGCGCTGCTGGTTCTGCCGGCTGCGCTGGTGGGGATTTCGACGGGCTTCTTCTTCTTCCCGGTCCTCATGTTGGCTCAGACTCTCTATCTGTTCGACAACGCGCTCAACTACTCCATCAACCAGACGTCCCGTGAGATGCTCTTTGTGCCGGTGCCCCGCAAAGCCAAATACCGGGCGCTGGCGTTTATCGACATGTTTGTCTTACGCACCGCCAAGGCCAGTGCAGGTTTTCTGCTGCTCCTGCTGCCCCTCGTGGTGACCACAAAGACCAGTGCCGACCTGAAATGGTACATGCTGTTTACGGTGCCCCTCGGATTGGCCTGGATGGTCGTCACCGTCTACCTGGGGCGGCGTTTCCACGCCTTGAGCGACAAAGAGGAGGCTTAGATGGCGGGACGCGGTTACCTGGTCTGCCTGTCCCTTTGTATGCTGGTCGGGTTTTCGACCCCAGTCGCGGCCGAACCTGCTCCCGACGGGGCGGAGTACTCCATCTATCTGGTTACCATGTACCCGGGCGAAGAGTTGTTCACCGGGTTTGGTCACATTGCGTTCCGGGTGGTGAACCACGAGACGGGCGACGACGACGTTTACGACTACGGCACGTACGAGTACGACGATCCCCTCCTGGGGTGGAAGTTTCTGGTCGGGTCGTTGCAGTACTTCTGCTCCCATACCACTTTCAAAGCGATGGTGGACTGGTACTCGGGGGATTTCGGCGGCATCCTGGTCCAGGAGTTGAATCTGACGCCCGGGCAGAAGGCGAAGCTGGTCGCCCAGGTGGCCCATGATTGCCTTCCCGAGAACGCAGCCTATTCGTACCACCATTTCTACAACAACTGCGCAACGAAGCTGAGGGACATCCTCGATGGTCTCCTCGGCGGAGAACTGGGCCAACTCACGAAGACCACATACTCGGAACGGTCGCTCAGGGATCTCATCGACGCCAGCCTCAACAAGTGGCAGTTCGCATTTAGCAGGTGGGTGGTGTTCGGGTTGTTGAACCACACCATCGACGTGCCTGCCAGCCGTTGGGAGCAGATGTTTTTGCCCTGGTACCTTTCCCACGAGGTGGACTCGCTGGTTCAGCCCGACCTGCCGGGGCGTCCGCCGCTGGTGGTGTCCCGGGAGATCGTGGTGGGTGCGGAGAAGGGGCCGCCTCCGACTCCTTCGGTGTGGGCCGGGGTAGTGTTCCTGGCTCTGTTATTGTTGTTCTTCCTGGCTCCGCTGGTTTTCGTCAGGCGTTTTCCAAACTTCGCCCGGAGTCTGTGCGGCGGACTCACTGCGCTGGCGGGGCTGGCGGGCGGTTTCTACGGCACGGTGCTGTTTTTCTCCTGGGCGGTGTCTCCCTACCCTGAAACAAAGTACAACTTCTCCACCCTGATCTTCCATCCCGGCCACTTTCTACTCTTGTGGTGGGGAGTGTCTCTGCTCAGGGGCACCAATCGGTGGGCCCGGCCTGCCAGCGGCTATCTGGCGGTGGGATTCTGCATCTCGCTGATCGTCACCGTCCTGAGCCTGACCGGGGCGGTGCCCCAGCGTATCTGGCACTACTCCATGGCGACGTCAGTTACCTGCATCGGACTGTGGTGGTCCATGCGGAGGACCGCCTGAGGGGGAAGCCATGCGCAGATCCGCGGCCGCGATTCTCTGCCTCTCTCTTCTGATCCCGGCATGTCGCAAGCACGACGATCCTTTCTCCGGCCTGGAGAAGACTCGTCGGGCGCCCGCTGCTCCCGACTCCGTTCCCCAGGCCCCAAGCCCCACGCCGCAAGGCCCGAGCCCAATGGCAGCATCATGCGGCGTGGGCGAGATCGAACTCATGGAATTCGGCGGCAAGGACCTGCTGCCTGCCGCGGATGTTGAAGCTGTGCTTGCCAGGCTGGCCGGGGAATATCTGGCTGGACGTCTGGGTACCGGTGAAGCCGACATGAAGCTCTTTGTTCAGTATGCGTTGCGCCCGTCGGAAGAGGGGGAGCCGACGCTCTATTTCGGGGCGAAGGGTTTCCTCAAGGGGCCCCGAATTGATAGCCCCCCGTCCCCGCCCGGGGAGCCCCCTCCGTCCCTGGTGGGGACTGCGCCGTTGGAGACGATGCTGGAGGCGGATGCGCACCAGGATATGGCGGTGCCGGAAGCGTGTGCGGCCGCGCTGGAGAAGCCGGCGTGTCGCGCGGTAGTGCTGGAGAAGATAGCAACGCCGGCGCTGGAGCAGTTGGTGAGGCGTCTTTCCCTGCTATGCAGAATGGAAGGGAGTTGTTCGTCCGCACTGGCCGCCATGCTGAAGTCCCCCGACCCGTGGGTGCGGACTCATGCGGCCCGGGCCGCCGGTGAGCAGGGGCTGGCCGACCTGGCCGACGACCTTGCCCTGTTGCTGGACGACGAAGAGGTGCAGGTGGTGCTCCCTGCCATCGGCGCGCTGGGGCGCCTGGGCGCGGCGCAAACCGTGCCTGCGCTGGTGGGGCGCGCTGAGCGCGCAGACGAAAGCGTCATTCGGGCGGTAGCCGTCGCACTGGCCGATATCAACTCACCGGAGGCGAGGAAGTTTCTGCTCAACTGGGCGGAATCACATCCGTTGACGTCAATTCGAGAGCTTGCGCGGGAACTGCTGGGTCCTTGACGCCAGGAGCAGAAGGGAGAGCAGCAGAATCAGCAACCACGACAGGTTGCCGCTGCTGCCGGTGGCACAGCCGCCGTCGGAGGAGGTTTCCCCGGCTGCGGGCACGCACTTGCCATACAGGAGCGTTTCACCCAGTGGGCACTGGTACTTCGGTCCATCCGGGTTCCCGGTGTAGCCTTCCTGGCAGATGAAGTCTAAATTGCAGCCGTGATCGGGCGGGCACGATGGGCAGCCGGGGAGGCAGCTCATCTCCTGGCATTCGACGCAGATGTAGTCGTCCTGACCGCACCCGAAGTTCTCCGCACAGGGAGGGCAGCCGGTGTAGCAGGTGCCGGGCAGGCACATTGAGCAAGCCCAGGTCTTTTCGTTGCAGCCGTTCCCTGTCGGACAGGGTGCGCAGCCGGGATAGCAGACTGTCGGGTCGCATTCTACGCACATGGCCCCTTCGTTGCAGCCGTAGTCGTCGGGACAGGAGCCGCAACTGCCGCCGCATCCGTCGTCGCCGCACACCTTACTGACGCAGTTGGGGACGCAGGTGACGACATCTTGTTGCGGTTCGGTGATGACGTCCTCTTCTCCACTCGTGTCGATGCACTGGCCGTCTACGCACGTGAGGAAGCCGGGGCAGGCGCCGCAGACACCCGGCTGCTCGGTGCAGCCGCCGTTGCCGCACGTCTTGCCTTCGCAATCGGGGGTGCAGACGGGAGCGTCCATGTCGATGCACACTCCCTGGAGATTGCAATAGAAGCCGTCGGGGCAGCCGCAGTCCAACGAGCAGGTCTTGCAGTCCTCGCCGCCCGCTTCTTCGCAGGTGCCATCGCCGCAGTTGGTGCCGCCGCCGCAGTCGGCGGGGCAGTTGTTCTGGTTTTCTCCGACGTCGCAGGAGCCGTTGCCGCAGGTGCCGGTGGAACAGTCCTGGGGGCAGGACGTCGCGTTCTCCCCCGCTTCGCAAGTGCCGTTTCCGCACACGGGGTTGCCGCCGCCGCAATCAGCGGGGCAGGTGAGTTGGGATTCACCCACTTCACACTGGCCGTTGCCGCACACCGGGTTGCCGCCGCCGCCGCACACGATGGGGTTGGCCCCGGAAGGGTCGGCGCCGCCTCCGGTCCCGCAATCGTAGTACCCGTATTCGGAGCTCCAGCCGCACGATGGGTTCTCGTTACAGTCGATTGTCTTTAGCTGCCCTTCCTCGCAGTAGGTGACGACCTGGCCGTCGCAGCACCCTTCGTAGGATATCGTTCCACAGCCACCGGGGTTGCCGCCGCCGCAGTTGGTGCCGCACTGTTCGCATCCGCCCACGCACAGGTCGTCCCAGGCTGTCTGGCAGCAGAACGCGTCGGCCTGGCAAACGCAGGCTTCGCACGCACACCCGCCGCACCCGGGCGAATCTGACGTGGAACACCCGGCTTGGGCCCAGGCGGTCGCGGGGAGGAGCAGGAAAGCGAGCATGAGTATGGATGCTGACAACCGGGTTCGCATGGGGCCTCCCGCCTCTAGAGCCCGTACATTATATGCAGGTGTTCATGCCAAGATCAAGGGTGGGGTATTTTCACGACTTTTTCCGTATCGACGCGGTGCATTATGAAAATGCTTGCGCCCCCTTTGGGTTCGTGCTAGAAGGAGGCGAATTTGAGATCCTGGAAGGAGGACAAAATGAGAAAGTTTCTCGCAGTAATGTTGGTCGTATTGGTTGGCTGTTTCTTTGTTGGCTGCAAGGACAAGACTCCGGCCGAAAAGGGCGCCGAAGCGCTTAAGAAGGTAG
>CAZVFX010000017.1:73868-82572 GCA_964626565.1 uncultured Myxococcales bacterium | reverse complement strand
CCTAGTCGGCCCTCGGTTCTAGCTACGCCAGAATAGAAGTCCATCTAGAAACGCTGCGTTTTCCGGCGGTATGGCAGTGAAGTGTACCCTGAAGCCGTTGGGGCGCTCGCCTATCACTTTGGCGTATAGATCCCCCGGAATCTCCTTACCCTCAGCACCGAGGAGCTTGAATTTGAGGTTGGTTCGAAGCTCGGCCGAAACGTCGGCTCTGATCTCCGCTTCGGCGTGAGACATCCGCACGATACGGCCGTCGTGAACCTGGTCCCCGGCATCCTTCCCCTTGATGATGGTGAAACGGATCTCAAGGGGAGCCGGCAGCCCGTGCAGTTCTTCTTCCTGAATCTCAGGAAGATACAGATTATACTTACCGCCAATGCCGACCACGTCATGCACCGTAATCGGCTCCTTCACCCCCTTCGGCTTGAACTCCATCTGCCCCGCTACCAGCAGAATCGGTCCCGTCTTTTCAACCGTGCTTTCAGAAACGAGGATCTGACGACCGATGGTGTAGGATTCGATGCGGGCGGTGAGGTTCACATGACGCCCGACGATGCCATATTTGACGCGTTTCTCTGAGCCGATGTTCCCCACCGCGACCTCGCCCGTGTTGAGCCCTACCCCCATTTGCAACTCGGGCAGCCCCTT
The DNA here is from genome assembly GCA_964626565.1 of uncultured Myxococcales bacterium. GTDB lineage: Bacteria > Myxococcota_A > UBA9042 > CAIXZC01 > CAIXZC01 > CAZVFX01. The sequence goes on along the minus strand of CAZVFX010000017.1, from coordinate 81,927 downwards.
TGAACGGTTGATCTGGTTCACCGTTTCCATCGCCAATTGCATCTCTACGGTGCACGCCACCGCATTGCACGCGTCGTCATCCCTCGCTACCGGAGCCCCGAAGATAGCCAGAATGGCGTCGCCGAGAAACTCGATAATGGTGCCGTAGTACTTCAGGATCACGTCGGTCATCACGCCGAGGAAGTTGTTCACCATGGCCACAACTTCTTCGGCCGGATGCCGCTCCGACAGGTTGGTAAACCCCCTCAGGTCGCACATCATGATGGTCACGGTGCGCGACTCCCCCCCCAACTGCAACGCGGCCGGTGTCTCCAGCAACTGCCCCACCACGTCGTCGGACAAGTAGCGACCGAAAGTCTGGGTGATGAACCTGTTTCTCAGTTCCAGCGCACTCATTGCGGTGTTGCGTTGTAGCAGGCTGATGTATCCCCGCGAATGGTGCCTGATGCGGGCCAGCACCTCCACGGTGTCGGGGAGCTTCACCATGTAGTCGTTTGCCCCCAGCGCGAAGGCCTCGGCCTTAGTATCGGCCTCCTCCTTTCCGGACAGCACGATGATGGGTACTTCCCTGGTTGCTTCCCGCGCTCTAAACTCCCGCAGAAGAGTCAAACCGTCGATATCCGGCATCACCAGGTCAAGGAGCATGATGGTGGGAGAAAACTCCTCAGCCGCGTGCACCGCGCCGGCCGGATCGGAACAGTATCGAAACTCGATGTCCTCCTGCCCCCCGAGCATCTTCGAAACGACCTTGCCAATCAACGCCTGGTCGTCTATCAGCAAAACCCGGGTGCGATGATCATCCAGGCTGCTATTGCTGCCAATTCCCCCGAATTCGTTCATTTCTCCCCCAAACGGAGGCCCGTTTACATTCCAAACATCTTGTTCCCGCGTAGTTGAATGTAGTGCGCAGCGCGGATTGATGTCAAGAACAAAGCCTCCCCGACACAAGTGCAAGAGTCGTCCACAGATCTTCCTCAGATCGGATTTTTGACACCTCCCTCTTTACGCCTTACTTTCGGATCCGCGGCTGACACTGCTCAACCGCATTGGAAAGGGGAGCAAGCGGCAGGGATGAAGCCAACTCAAGGATTCGAAGAGTACTTGCGCCGGTTGATCAAAAAGTCCGCCGGATGGCCCGCCCCCTCGGAAAACAACGAAAACCGACTTAAGAAGCGAGAACGTTCCCTTCGCTCTTTCCGCCGCCGTCAGGTTAGCGTTGAAAACCGGTCGTCTTGCTCCCCTTCCTGATTCTTCCTGGTTGTGCTATAATCAACACATGTGCAATTCTACCCCACGCGCCGCGGCCCTGTTCGTCGTCGTCGCCTCACTGATAAGTGCCTGCGCCAAGGAACGTACCCCCACCGAACTGGTGCGGGAATTCCACTCGTTGGCCAAATCCGAACGCTGGGAAGAGGCTCTCCCCATGGTTGACCTCGGCGCCAAATGCGCATCCATGTTTGGAGACATGTACACCCGCGCCGGCGCTGAGGAGCAAGCCCGTACCAGGGAGATTCTGGCTGAACGGCTGAAGAAAAGCACCAACCTGTTTCTGGGCAAATTCTTCGGGGACAAGGATGGCACGTTTTCCGAAACCATCACTTCAGCCACCTCGGCCGAAGTGACGCAAACCATTGGCAACTTTTCCTTGATATACATTCTGGAGAAGGGAGACAAATGGCGCATAGTCGACCGCACGCACGAGCGGGATGGGGTGCGGCCGGGCGTGCAGAGAGGCGTAAACGCGATCATCAAAGCCATTACCAAGGAGTTGGGCAGGGAACCCACCTTGGGTGACGTAAATGAGCGGCTGGAGCAATACCTGGAGAGAACCCGTCTAAAGAGTATCCGGGTGCAGTAGCGGGGCGGCAGACTCACCGGCCCCTGGGGGACAATTCATGACCGGTAAGGGCGAAGAAGAGATTCTCACCGGCCAGACACTGGCCGGGAGGTATGCCCTGGAAAGCATGCTGGGCAGCGGCGGCATGGGGCAGGTATACCTCGCACGGGACACTGCGCACGACGACCGCGTCGTCGCGGTCAAGACTCTGCGGGACCAGGAAACTGTTGAGTGGTTCAAGCGGGAGTTCGAGACGGTCAGCTACATGGTTCACCCACACATCGCCAGAGTCCACGATTTCGCCTACGACGGGGAACGCAGCCTGCATCTCTACACTTCCGAATACGTTGAGGGCACCCCCGCTCACGAGGCACTGGAAGGCCGTTCGTTTGAGCGCAAGATTGCCTGCTATGTGCAGATTTTGCGCGCTTTGCAGTATATCCACGGACAAGGTTACCTCCACTGCGACATGAAGCCGCAAAACGTCCTCGTCCAGATAGGGGAGGACGATCGTCAGCCGTTTGCCCGTGTTCTTGACTTCGGGCTGTCCATGTCAATTCCTCAATCGGCGATGACGGCGAGAGGCACCTACAACTACATGGCGCCGGAGTGGTTCCAGGCCGGAGTCCCGGGAGCCTATACCGATATCTACTCCACCGGCATCATGTTTTACGAAATGACCTATGGCCGCCTCCCCTTCGAAGCCACCAGCAGCCGGGCCTGTGTTGAGTTCCATACGCGCGGTGAAATGACCTTTCCGGACGACCCCGCAGTGCCGGAATGGTGGCGCAAGGTGCTCGTACGTATGACCACCAAGGAGATCGCGGACCGCTTCCAGACAGTCCGGGACTGCATTGCGGCCATAAACCGCCTGGGCGGCTTGGAGTTGCCGCTCCATGAATCCGGAGCAGGAGTAGAGTCGGGTGCGGGCGGCCCGTGGTTGGGACGCCAGGAGCTGTTGCAGCAGGCGCTGGGCCTCATTCATCTTGTTGAACAGGGCAACTTCGACCGGGGTTCCATTCTGGTCGTGGAAGGGGCGACCGGTGCGGGCAAGTCGCGCCTGCTGGCAGAACTCAAACGACGGGCCCAACTTGAAGGACGGACCGTTGTGAACCTGACCCCCTCGGCGTCTGCCGGAACCACCTTCGGCGCATTGACCAGCGTGGTCGACGGGCTCACTGGTGAAGGTGTGCGTCTTCCCCAGGAGAGGGTCAGCCACGTGGTATCGGGCCTGGTCAACCGGCTGGTTGCTTTCGCAAGGCGGCGCCAGGTCATTTTCCTGGTGGACGATCTTGTGGACCTCGATGAGCACTCTCTGTCGTTCCTGCAGGGAGTGGTCAACACCATCGAGTACGCGCTGGCGAGCGGTGAGAACGCACCCCGGGTGGCCATTGTCGCGGCGTCTTCCAGCGTTGACACGGACCTTGTGCCGTTGGCCGGTCATGGACTGGCCCACACCGACTCCCTTCCCCTCTTTTCGAGGGAAGAAGCGGAGAGGTACATCCGCCTGGTCGCAGGATTGAGTTCCAGCCCTGCGCAACTGACTGAAGAGGCGTGGGCCGCTTGCGAGGGCAACCCCAAGCTGCTGCTGGAATTCACGTTGTTTGTCAAGAACGCGGGCTGCCTGGCAGTAACGCCTGCCGGGGTGACTTTCGACCGGGACAAGCTTCCCCACGAGGGCCTGCCCGGCAGCGTTGAGCAGTACCTCGCCAGCGCTTGGGCTAACTTCGGCCAGTTGGAGCGGGAGCTTCTGACGGCTATGGCCCTCTTGTTTACTCCCCAGCCGTTTCCCATCCTGGCTGAAGTCACGAGCCTCGAAATCTGGCAAATCGATCAGCTTATTTCCGAGTTGGCGGAGAGAGGCCTGGTGACTTTTCGATCTATCGGCACCCGCGCCCTCCCCGCGGTGGAAAGCGAGATGCACAGGCAGCTCTATACATCGTCGTTGAGTAAAGCTGACACGCGCAGCATTCACAAGCGCATCGCGGCCGCACTGGAGTCATCGCCCCGACTGGCGGCCAGCCAGCCCGAGACCCTCGCTTTTCATTGCTTCCACGCCGGCCGGCGCAAACACTCCCTGCGGTATGCACTGAAGGGCACTGAGCGGGAACTGTCGGCCTGTAACTTCGAGCGGGCCCGCCAACTGGCAGATATCGCGCGCCAGGGTGGCGCTGAGACCTCGGACTTGGCCGCCCTCTATTTCGAGATCTATAGGCGTTGGGGCAAGTTTGAGGAAGGTGTTGGTGAGCTTGGGAAGTTGGCGGACAAATCCGAGGACCGGGACACCCAGCAGGCAGGCGTGTACCAGGCGGAATTGCATTTCCGCGCCGGCGCTTTCGACTCTGCCTGCGAACTGCTCGAGCCACTGCTGGAGAAAGAGGACAATCCGCTGCGAGGGCAGGTGCTCGCATTGCTGGCCCGGGTGTACTTCAATCGTGGCAAGCTCGACGACAGTCGCCGCACCGGCGAAAAAGGGATGCTGGAGCTTGCTCAGGGCAGTCGGGAGTTCGCGTTGTGTGCGGCCATGGTTGGATTGGTGCGCGTCTACCAGGGGCGGCTCAAGCAAGGGGTCAAGTATCTGGAGACCGCACTGGGGGTGCTTGTTGAAGCGGGCAGCCCTTCCGACCTGGCATTCGTGCAGAACTCCACCGGCCTTGCGTACCACAAACTGAAAGACTACACGCAAGCCGTGGAGCATTACCAGAAGAGCCTCGAAGTAGCCACTGCGGCTGGGGACCACGAACGGATCAACATCTCAGGCATGAACCTGAGCGTCGTTTTCCAGGAGACTGGTGAGTTTTCCATGGCCATTTCCAAGTACAAGGAAGCCCTGGCCATGGCCTACCAGGCGCAGAACCTGCCGGTGTTGGCAAGGGTCTACAACAACCTGGGCAACATCCACCGGTATCTCGGCGTACTGGAGAAAGCCCGGGAGTACACTGAGCAATCCCTTGAACTGTCGGATCGCCTGGGCCTCGATCAGATGCGAGGCCTCAACCGGATGCTCCTGGGGGAAATCCTCACTTATCAGGGTCGCTGGGACGAGGCGGGGGAGATGTACGACCGGGCCAACGCCATCTTTGACCAGCAATCTGCGGCCGAGGAGCTGGTGGAGTGCGACATCGACCGGGTGGAGTTATTGTGCGCCATGGACAAGCTCGATGGCGCCCTGGAGTTGGGCCTCGAAGCCACCGACTACTGCCTTCGCTACAAGCTTGACAACCACCGGCTAAGAGCGATCCTCGCCACCGCCGGTTGCCTGGTGCGGCGTGATCGGGAAGGCGACGCGGCCGACGCGGCCCAACTACTGGAGCAGGCAGAGGACCTTATCACCGACGAGGGCAACCCGGAGTTGGAGTGGAAGTTGTGGAGCCGCTACACCTGCGCCCACGCATCGCTGGGGGAACCGGAAAAGGCGGAAGCTACCCTGCGACGGGCTGAGACGGCCCTGGCAGAAGTGAAACGCAAGGTCCCACAGGAGTTTCAGTCGGTGTTCTTCAAGCGCCCCGACCGGGAACGGGATATGATGGAGTTCGCCAGGCTCTCATCCCGCATGGCGCAACTGGCCGAGACTATCATGCCCGGCGGTGCTCCGGGCGTCGACATGCTGAAGAAGCAGCGCTGGATGTCCCAGCTTATTCAGATGAACAAGCGCCTGCTCGCCCAGCACGATTTGGAGAAGCTCCTCGAAACCCTCATCGACGTGGTGGTGGACCTCTCGGGCGCTGAGCGTGGTTTTGTGATCCTGCGCGCCCGGTCCGGGTTGGACGTTGTGGTGGCCCGCAACATGGACCGGGAGGTGATTCGCCGCAGCCGGTCCAAGTTCTCCACGAGCATCGCCTACGAGGTGCTGGAAACCGGGGAAACGGTTCGTCTCGAGGACGCGATTGAGGCCGGTGATTTCCGGGAGAAAGAGAGCATCATGGCGCTTCGAATCCGCAGCGTCATCTGCCTGCCGATCATCGGGCGGAGCGAAACCATCGCGGCCATGTACCTGGACAATCGGTTCAAGCCGAGCGTATTCAACGAGTCGGTGGTTGAAATGCTCAAGGCTTTTGCCGAACAGGCCGCCCTCGCCATTGAAAACGCGAATCTTCTGCAGAAATACCGCGCCACCGTTGAGGAATTGGAAGTCTCTCGGGCCGAGGTGGATCGCCTCAACCGGCAACTGGAGGAGAAGGTGCGCTTTCAGGAGGCGTTGCTGGTGCAGAAGACCGAAGAGATCAGCCGGCAGCGGGAACAACTGGAAGACCGGTATCAGTTCGCCAGCATTGTGGGGCGCTCCCGGGCGCTGTCGGAGCTTTTCGCCCTCATGGAGCGGGTCAAGGAGACTCACGTGCCGGTGCTGGTCACCGGGGAAAGCGGCGTCGGCAAGGAGCTGGTTGCCCGCGCCCTGCATTTCAGCGGCCCCCGGCGGGCTGCCAGATTCGTCTCCATCAACTGCGCAGCGCTCCCCGACACCTTGCTGGAATCTGAGCTCTTCGGTTATGTAAAGGGCGCGTTCACCGACGCGTCAGAGGAACGAAAAGGACTGTTTTCCCAGGCGGACGGAGGCACTCTCTTCCTGGATGAAGTCGGGGACATGAGCCTGGCCATGCAGGCCAAGCTGCTGCGTGTGCTGCAGGAAGGTGAATTCGCCCCTCTGGGTTCTGAGCAGATCATAACCGTGGACGTACGCATCGTGGCCGCAACCAACCGTGATTTGAAGCAGATGGCGGGTACCGGTGCCTTTCGTCAGGACCTCTACTACCGGCTCGACGTGGTCTCGGTGCTCGTGCCCCCCTTGCGAGATCGAAAGGATGACATCCCCCTGTTGACCGAGCACTTCCTGGACCTGTTCGCGGAAAGGAACAAAGTTGCCCGCCCTGCCCTGTCGTTGGAAGCAGCCCGGGTGCTCATGTCCTATGATTGGCCCGGTAATGTGCGGGAGTTGCAGTCGGTGGTGATGACTGCGGCCGTATTTGCCGAGCAGGGGACGATCACTTTGACTTCACTCAACAGCAAGCCGGAAGTGTTCAGCGAATCTCCCGGCGGCGCCAGGCCCATGGCAGGTTTCGATACCCTTGAACTCAAGGCTCTGGAGCGCCAGGCGATCATCGCCGCGCTCAGGCGTTCCGGCGGCAACAAGCAGCAGGCGGCGAGAATCCTCGGCATCAGTCGCCGTGCACTCTACAATAAGTTGGAAGCCTACAGGATAAATCCCAAGACCATTGGGGACTGAAAGGCAGGGACCCTTCGTTAGCCGCAGAAGACGAGGCCGGGCTCAGCTTCGGAGTCGCGCTCTTCGATTTGCTCAAGGAATGGGAATGGAGACGGGTCGGTGGGCAGAACCACCAGCATGCCGAACGGGTAGTGCCGACGCGCACCTTTGCCGAAGTGGCTGGACAGCGTGTCCCCCAACCGCACCCCGTTGATCACTCCGGAGCGGGAAACCTTGTACCCGGAGATGCGCTCCACAAATACTGAAACAGTCTCGAAGTCGAAATACTCCCGATGCATCGTCACCCCGAAAAGGTCAAAAACCAACGGCTCTTGCATTCTGCAAATGGGGCAGGTTTTGTCAACTCAAAAAGCGGGAAAGCCTTAGTCGACAGACACTTCCAGCACATACGCATTGTATTGGCTGGGAGAGTAACCCTCGACCTTCACCAGGTAGGTGGACTGGGTGGCGGAGTAGTGGGAAATGGACTCGTTGTCGGTACTGGACGATGAACTGGTCTCGTATCCCACGCAATTGCCCTGCTTATATACGTACAGGTCGAGGTCGCCGGCATCGTGCTCGAACAGGACGGTGACGCCGAGAGTCTTGCCCGCCCCCACCTGGATCGAATACCAGTCCTCGTCACCGCCCACGCAAATGGCGAGGTCGGGATAGGTCGCGGGCGTTACCGCGGTCGCGGCCGCACAGGTGTTGTTCGGCTCGAATCCGTTGTCGTTGACGCAAACGCAGATGGAGTTGTCGCAGTACTCAATGCTTGAGCACTCTCCGCACACGCCGCCGCAGCCGTCATCACCGCACTCCTTAGCGTCGCACGCGGGCATACACTCGCACTGATAGTCGACGCACTCCTCCTGGGCTCCGGCATCGCACTCACCGCAGCTCCCGCCGCAGCCGTCATCGCCGCACTCCTTACCCTCGCAGGTGGGCACGCACACGCACAGGCCGGCCTCACAAATCTCCTGAAGGCCCTCGCATACGCCACACACGCCGCCGCAGCCGTC
>CAZVFX010000017.1:0-73768 GCA_964626565.1 uncultured Myxococcales bacterium | reverse complement strand
CCTCACAAATCTCCTGAAGGCCCTCGCATACGCCACACACGCCGCCGCAGCCGTCTTCGCCGCACTCAAGCCCTTCGCAGGCAGGCTGGCACTCGCACAACCCTTCCACGCAGATCTCCTGGGCCAGAATATCGCACTCGCCGCAGTCGCCGCCGCAGCCGTCATCGCCGCATTCCTTGCCCTCACAAGTGGGCTGGCATTCGCACACGCCCTCGATACACAGGTACTGTTCGCCTTCGCATTCACCGCACACTCCGCCACAGCCGTCGTCGCCGCACACCTTGCCGTCGCACGAAGGCTGGCACTCACACAACCCTTCAACGCACAGGTCCTGGTCGCCGGCGCAGACACCACAATCCAGGCCGCAACCGTCCGGACCGCACTCCTTGCCGTCGCATGCAGGGGCGCAGCATTCGGCGTTGATGGAGAAGGTGCCGAAGTCGTCGACGGTAAGACCGTCTATGACAACGTAGTACAGCTTGCCCGGCTCCGCCTTGAACTGCACCTGCGCGCCCACACCCGCACCGCCGGTGTCGGTATGTGCAATGCAAGCCCACTCGGAAGCGCAGTAGCTGTCGAGCACCGACAGCCCGGCCCAGAAAGCCTGGCCGAACAGGGAGAGAGTCACCACCTGCTCCGACTCAACCGACAGCGAGTAGATGGTCTCAGGACCTTCATACTCGGTGGAAGTGCACTTGGTGTAGGTCTGAAGATTGTTGCCCGCATCGGTGTTGTCCCCGTCTGCGAGGTCAGAGCAACCGAGCGTCCCTGCGGTTTGGCAGGGCGGAGGCGGAAGGATGCACTCGTACAAGCCGCACACCTTGGCGCCGGCGCACTGGTTATGAGTGACGCAGGCAGGCGACTCCTTGGAGATTGCGAGGCTGTAGCCGGCCTGGTGCCAGTCGGGAGAATAGACCATCAGGTAGTAGGTGCCGGCTTCGAAGGCCAGGTGCTGGACCACTTCCTCGGCATCCACCGATACGGAATCCAACAGATAGTCATTGCAGCCTGGTCCGTACAAGGCCAGGTCGAGGTTAGCGATTTCCACGTCAAACTCAAGCATGACGGTGAGCTCTTCCCCTTCCGACAGTTCAATCGCGTACCAGTCAACATCGCCGTCAGGGCAGAGCAACAGGTCGTCGTACTCCCCTTCATCCACGGGTGACGCCTCTTCGCACGTATCGTTGGGCTCGACGCCCGGGTCTTCTTCGCACAACTGGCATTGGCCCGCATAGCAGAGGGAACCCTGGTCGCATTCACCGCAACTGCCGCCGCAGCCGTCGTCGCCGCAGGCGTTCTCCGCCGCACACTGCAACTGGCAGCATTCGGTGCCGATGACGAAGCTGCCACCGCCGCCTTCCACCAACCCGTCTACTGCCAGGTGGTACTGAATACCGGCCTGAGCCACAAAGGAAAGGGTCTCGGTCCCGCCCTCAGCGAAAAGGTCGGCGTAGTCGGCGCAAGCCAGTTCGGGCGAACAGGCTTCCTCGAGCAGCATGATTGCAACGTCGAATTCGGCTTCCGAAATGGTCACGTCGATCTTAGTCGCGTTGTCCAGTTTGGTCTGGTAGATGCGCTCGGGGCCGCCATAAGGAATGGGCACGCAGGTCTCGTACTCGGACCAGTTGTTCTGCAGACCCATGGTAGTTCCGGGCAGATTCGCATTACAAATAAGCTTGACCTCCATGGGGCACACAGGCAGCGCCTGGCATTCCCCGGCTACGCACCAGTGACCGGCAGCGCAATCGCCACCGTCCTGGCACATCGCCTGGCACATCAGCCCCTCATCATCACAAAGGTAGGGAGCGCACTCTTCGGCCTGCGGGTCCACGCAGACGGCAAAGCCGTCGCAGGTGGCCTCCGGGAAGTACTCGCCTTCCTCGCAGTAGGCTTCCGCACAGGGGGTTCCTGCCGGCCAATACTCGCACTGGCCTTCACCGTTGCAAATGCCGGTGGTCAGGCAACTGGTGGACTCGCCCTCTTCGCAGTTCTCCTTCGGGTCCAGGCCATAAGTTACCGCCGCACACTCACCCGCGCCGTCACAGAACTTGCAGCTACCGCACTCGTCCTGAGGGTCGGTTGCGGCTTCGGCCGGGGCGCATTCACCCTGGCCGTTGCATACCTGGCACAGCCCGCACACGTTGCCCGGGTCGTCCCCTTCCGGGGTCGGGCCACATCCGCCCATACCGTCGCAAGTCATGCACGCACCACACTCATCTTCGGGGTCTTCGCCAGCGCTCAGCGCGGTGCAGGCGCCGACAAAATCGGGCAGCACACAGCTCACGCACGTGCCGTCGCAAACGGCGTTGCAACATACTCCTTCCACGCAATGTCCGGACAGGCACTCTTCGCCCGCTGCGCAGGCTGCACCGTCAGCTAGACAGGCGTCGAGACACTCGTCGCCGCACTGGTCCAATTCCTTGCAGGCCTTGCCTTCGCAATCTGCGGGACAGTCACCATCAACGCACTGGCCAAGCCAGGGGAACCCGCCGGGCAGCGGCTCGCAGTAGCTCCACTCAAACTCACAGGCATTCGGCTCGTTCACGAAGCAGGGCGAACCTTCCGAGATCTTCATGCAGATGTGCATGGAATAGGGCGAATCGGGATGGATGTCCCCGAACGGATTCACCTTCACCTCCCGGCACATAGTCTCGGGAGAGCAGTCTTCGTCGGTCTTGCAGTGTTGCGTGCAGTAGGCCGCCAGCTTATCAGACCAGGTTCCAAAAATGCAGTAGGGACCGAAGCAGTCACCATCCTTGCCGCACGGGTCGCCGAGCCACGCACCCTGGGTATTGGGACTGTCCAAGCACATGAAAATCTCTGCCGCTGCATCAGGTCCCAGCAAAGCTCCGCAGTACTCTTCCCCCATGGGGCAATCGAGGGCTGATTCACACTCCTTCATGGAGCCCTTGACCGGAGCACAGAAAGCACCGTACAACGGCTCCTCTCCGGATTCATCGATGGGGTAAATGGTGCAGGTGGTGCCGTTGGGGCAGGCTGTCGACTCATCGCAATAAGCGGTACACGAACCGGGCAGGTCGTCGTCCATGCCCGGGTGCAGGCAGAGCAGAGAGGCGCAGTTGGCCCCATCAAAGTTCTGGCACGAACCGCCCACCGGCTTCCGGCTTCCCACCGGCACACAACGGCCTGCGGCCAGGTTCACTTCGTAGGGCAGCGCCCCGGCGCAAGCAAATCCGGCCAGGCCCGCGGCCGCGCAGTCCGAATCAACCAGGCAGAGGATGTCCTTGTCGTCCACGTTACCGGGCATGCACACATCAAAGTCGGCCGGGCACGAGAAAAGCGTGCCCCAGGATGACTCGGGATCGGAATTGTCGCAGGCACCCTCGATGAGGGCTCCGGCGGCCCGGCAATAGGCAGTACAGAAGCCAAGGAGGCAACCGCCGTTGGTTGTGCAGTCGTCTTCGGTCTCACACGCCACTCCGACTCCCGTCGGCGGCACCACAGGGACCTCCTCTTCCTGCACGTCTACTATCTCTACCTCTTCCTCGACATCCACGGTCTCCACAACGTCCACCGGGTCCACCACCTCAATCTCCGGACCCGATACTTCGATCTCCTCGGGAGGACTCTTCTCCTCCTCCTGAACGTCGGGAACCACCGCAACCTCGACTTCTTCCGCCAGGTCGCCTATATCCGCCGCATCCGGGGGCGTATCCTTCGAGTCGCCGTCACCGCCACCGCAGGAAACGAACAACCCGATGGTCAGCATCAGTACCAGGAATGCCTGATAACGCCGCATATTATCCTCCTCAATCGTAATTTCGCACTATCATAAACTCAGTAGTCTATGAATATACCGTAATGTCAGACAAACTGCCAAGAAATAGGGTTCGCACCGCTCAGCCGCCTGTGCTCCTCTATTGCTTCTGAAACGCCTTCTTGATGGAATACTCGGGCTTGATGTCAACCGGCACATCTCGCAGATCCGCCAGCTTCTCCCTGACATCGTCGGACAACAGGCCGAACTCCATAATCAAATGCCCCGCCCGGTCGTAGTCCGCAGTGGCCAGGATCCCGAACAGCTCCGCCATCACATCCGTCACCGCCGGCTTCAGCTTCTCCATGTCCGCCCGGTAGCGCCGGGTAGTCGGGTCATAGGCAAAGCCGCCTTTACTGGCCAGGTAGTTGAAGACGATCGCCTTGGCAACCCCATGGGCGCCACCCGAATCGAACCGGATCACTCTGAACACCGACGCAATGTACGTGGCCGCCGCGCTCATCTCGGTGCGCTTGCCCAGGAACCCGTGGTCCATAAGGTAGAACGCAATAAACAGACCCAGCGCATCAGACTTGGCTTCCTCGATCGCGTGATAACGCTGACGCAGCCCCTGTCGGGCGCCGCCCGTGGAGCCATCGGGGTACTTCACCTGCCCCGTGGTAATTCCGCGGGCGAGCTCCACGCCGATGAGCTGATCGAAGTAGGAATCGAAAGATATCTCCACCACCTGGTCTTCAGCCACGACCAGCCTCGACAGCGGCAACCAGGAGTGGTTGAACTTGGCCCGGGCCACGTTGCGCAGAATCACCTGCCTGGTTCCCTTGAGCGAGCGGACGCGAGAGTCGTTGGGCAGGGTGAAGGCAGTGGTCTGAGCACCGGCCCTGGTGTCCCCCGCCGCGTACAGCTCGTCCGCCACGGTGATCGGCCGCTGCTTCACCGGCACGAGGCGCTCCTTCAGGGTCGCCTCCAGCGGCAGGGCAGCAAGAATGGCCGGGATCTGCTCCGCAAGCCCCTTGAACCTCGTGGTCTGCTCGTCATCCTTCAGCGCGATAATCGCCTCGAAGGCCGCCTTATTCCCCATGAGGAGGTCTTCGTAGAACTCGTAGGGTCCCATGACCACGATGAACGGGCAGTCATCGGTATCCATCCATTTCAACTCGCTGCCGTAGTAGTCGCCGGAGCTAAAAGAATCTGCACGGGCCAGCAGAAATTCCTTGAGGCTGTCCCAATTGGAGAACGCAGCGGCTTCGCGCAACGCACCGGCAGCCTTCTTGAGGTCGTCCCTGTACTTCTCCGCATAGGGGATCGCCACCAGACCGGCTCCCTTGCGCCTGACCACGGTGTACGGGCTCATGAGGTCCGCCACAGCTTCCGGATGTTCGTCCATGAACCCCAGCAGTTCACGCCGGGAAATGTCAGCCGGGTAGAACCCCCCGCCCGCCGGTTTCGGGCGCGTCCCTATAAATGCCTCGTTGCGCACCAGACGATCCCACGGACCGTAATTCACGGACATCAGGGCCGCAAGCTGAGCCGCACGCTCACCCTCGGCGCCGGACAAGGTCTCGTAGGTCTCGAGTCCACCTTCGCTCACCTGCCTCCAGAAAACCCGGTCCAGATGGTCTGCAGCCTCCACCAACTTCTCCACCAGCCGCAAATGCTTGGGGTTAAGCTTCCCCGGCTTGACTCCTACCGGGGCGGGTGCAAAGCGGGCCAGGCGTTCCTTCACAATTGCCGCGGGCGAACTGCTGGCCAGAATAGCGTCGAGCTTAGCAGGCGGAACAGCACCTCCGGAACTGCTCAACAGAGGCGACAAGGCCAGGAACCCAACGACCAGAACAGCGGCTGCTGTGATAACTCTTCGTCTCATGTGACGCTCCTCTCGGTTCCAGAGCATCCTCTCCGGAACCGACGGTGACAGTTTTCGGGGACACAGAATAGAAGATTCCAGTAACGGATGCAACGGCAATCTTAATGACAGGGGGATGAAGTTAATAAGATCCTTTTCGCGCAGGAAACTGTTGAATTCACCTCCGTATCTCGCTATAGCTTCTGTGGCGCTTGTGACAATCAGACCGGAGAGAAATCATGCCTGTCTCGAAATCAATCAACGAAGCCCTCAATCGTGGCTCTTTTATACGCAAGATGTTCGAGGAAGGACGCCGACTGAAACAGCAGTACGGCGCGGACAACGTCTTTGATTTCTCCCTCGGCAATCCGGACGTACCCCCACCCCCGGAATTTCAAAAAGTCCTCGAAGAGGAGGCCCGGCGCACCGACCCGATGATCCACGGCTATATGGCCAATGCCGGGTACGAGGAAACCAGGGCGGCAGTGGCGGCCACCTACTCTTCAGGGGTGGGACTGCCGTTCGAAGCTGGGAATATCGTCATCACCAGCGGCGCTGGTGGCGCCATGAACGTCGTCCTCAAATCCATTCTGGACCCCGGCGACGAGGTGGTCGTCTTTGCGCCGTTTTTCGTCGAGTACGGCTTCTACATCGGCAACCACGCCGGAGGGGCCGCAAACATGGTGGTGGTAGAGACCGACGACCGGTTCCTGCCCGTAGCCGAGACCTTTTCCGAGGCTTTAACCGAGCGAACCAAGGCGGTCATCATCAACAGCCCCAACAACCCCACCGGCGTCCTCTACCCGCCTGAGACGCTGGCCACCCTCGGCTCCATCCTCGACGACCATTCGCGAAAACTCGGCCGGCCGGTCTACCTCATCTCCGACGAGCCATACAGGGAGATCATCTTTGACGGCCTCACCTACCCGTCTCCCTTCAAGCACTACGACCACACCCTTGCGACCACATCCAGTTCCAAGGACCTGTCGTTGCCCGGAGAACGCATCGGCCACGTCGCAATCAGCCCTTCGGCCGCTGACAAGGAAGAGCTGGAAGAGGCCATCACTTTCTGTAACCGGACCCTGGGATTCGTCAACGCCGGGGCGCTCATGCAACGGGTAGTGACTCGCCTGCAGTCAGTCATGGTCGACGTCGGGATCTACGAGCGCCGGCGCAACGCCCTATGCTCGGCTTTGGGAGAGATGGGGTTCGAATTCGTGCGGCCGGAGGGGGCCTTCTATCTTTTCCCAAAAAGCCCCATGGAAAACGATGGCGAGTTCGCAGATTTCATGCGCAAGTTCCGGGTAATCGTTGTGCCCGGCAGCGGCTTCTACGGACCGGGATATTTCAGAATCTGTTTCGCAGTGCCTGACAGCACAATCGAGAGGTCGCTGGAGTTCTTCGGCCAGGCCGCCCGGGAATTGGGGCTCGGCTGAAAACGGTGCGCTATTCCACTTCCTGAAGCGTGGCAATGAGGTCGTTGGCTTGCCTGATGCGCCTGAATGCCTCTATGAGCAGCGCGTAGGCAATGTTGGGATTGTCCAGGAGGATCCGCTTGAAAACTTTGCGTTCCAGGGTCACGAAGTGACTCGGCTCTGAGGTGACAACGGTAGCTGAGCGAACCTCGTCTTCACCCACCAGAGCCATTTCCCCAAAAAACGCGCCGGGGGCAAGCACGTCTACCGTCTGCGCTCCGGGTTCGAGGTAGTTCTTCACCACCTGTACCTCCCCCGACACCAGGACAAAAAGCCGGTCTGCGGCGTCCCCTTCCTTAACCACCACTTCACCCGGCTCGATCTTCATCACCTTCAGCGCCGGACGCAACTCCTCCAGTTCCTCCTCCGCAACATTGCTGAACAACGGAATCACCTTCAAGGTCCGGACGTTAAACTCCCTGCTGACCATGCTGACCTCCCATTCATGTGCAAACCTGTTGCCCAAGATAACCGGCGCACCGGGACAATGCAAGCAAAGAACGCCCCCCTTACCTTGACGGCCAGGCGGATTGTGGCTATCATTCGAGATGCAAGACGATTCAGTGCCCGCATGCAAGGGAGTAGGCAAAAAAACCACCATGAAAGCAATCACAATCACTGTCGCATTTCTGGCGGCTGTGTTCAGCGCCGGGGCCGCCGCAGGACAACACATTCCGCCCGGCATGGAGCAAAGGGTTCTCGACCTGCTCAAACCCTACGGTGTGGACGCCCCGGCAGATGAAGTTCTACCGGGCATCCTCATCGATAAGGTAGGCATCGACAAACAGCAGATCAGCATCGTTCTGAAGTCGTCCGCGGGCACCGCGGTTCTGACCCTTACGCCCGCTACCGAGGGCGCGTCTGCAGACGTCAACACACCCGGCTTCGCGATCACTTTCGATGAGGGGGCCAGGAGTACGGATTTCAACCCGGCTGCCACCGCGGTGGTAGCAGCCATCAGGAACAACGATTCCGGCGATTTCTGGAACGCACTGCCTGCACCGGCCGACCTCACCCCGCCCGCACCGCCCCCTTCCGCCGGCGGCGGCTTCGCAGTAACTGACTTCATCGGCGAACTTCTACTCCTCGTGATGCTGGTGCTGCTGGGCTTCACGGCTCGCTATTTCATCTCGTCAATTTCCGGGCAGCCTGTGTTCTTCTGGCTGGGCCTGGTCGCCTGCGTGATCCTGGGCGCGTCCTACCGCTTCTTCGTGGTCCCCAGCCCGCCCGAACAACCCAAGCAGCCTGACGTGGTTTGCAGCAGCTCCCTCCATTGCAACGACTTCAACGATTGCACGGAAGACCTGTGCGTTGATCAGATGTGCGAATTCAACTGGGCGCCGCCCGCGGGCGTGGCGTGCTGCCACACCGACGCGGATTGCCCCGCCCTCGAAGACCCTTGCCTTGAGTCGTTCTGCTCCCCTTCCAACCACTTGTGCGCCGACCGTACCAAGACTGAATGCAACGTCGGCCCCTACTCCGGCCAGTCAAGGCCCCCCCTTGATTCGTCTGTGGGCTGGCTCTACTCCGTCCCCGCAAAATTCACCGGCAATACCTCTGAACTGGCCGCCCACGCCAATGTCGTCCTGTCCACTTTGTCAATATTGCTCCTCGGCCTGCTGCTGGTAGCCTGGGGCGCACCTGCCGGCATGGCTTTGTCCGCGTCTTTTCTGCTGGCCGTCTATCCCGCGGGCCTCGCAGCAGCCCCCACCGTCACCATGGCAGGTCTCCTGGGAGCCCTTCTCCTGCTGCTGCTCTGGGTCTGGGCTCTGCTGGCTCGGACCAGTAAGCTGACCGGCAAACATCGCCTCGCACTGACAGGGCTGGCCGCACTACTTATCTTCCTTCTCACCACCGCCCGGTCAGAGGCCATCTTTCTACTGCTGCCCATGATTGCCGCCCTGCTGCCCGAGCGCGGCCTGGCCCGATTGTGGCCTGCGCAGATTGTTTCCGTTGGCGGGGCTGCGTTGGCCGGTCTCGCGTTACGCCACCTGATGATTCCCTGGCAGCAGATTGTCGAGTCTATTCCCAGCTTGCCGGCAGTAGACGCCTGGTCCAACTTCCTGGCTAACGCCGACATTCTGTTCCTCCAAGGGGTGGCGGTGCCGGTGTTTGTGCTGGTGCTCGTCTGTGCCGGAATACCGGTCCTCCTGAAGGAAAACCGCAGCCTGCTGTGGATGATGCTACTGCTCGTACCGGCAGTATTGGGACCTGTTCTCTTTCTGGAACTCAACCCGTATCAGTTGGTAAGACTTACGGGTGTGCCCGGACTTTCCTTTGTGGTACTGGCAGGAGCCGGGCTGTGGCGGCTTGCCCGCCTCAAGGCCCGCTTCGCGTGGCTGGCCGTCGCGATTCTGGTGGCCTACCTTGCCTTTTTTCCGTTGGCACATTTACAGGATATTCAAGACCTGGCAAAGACTCCCTCGGTCACTTCTCACTTCTACCAGATCTGATTCCGACTTCGCAGAACCCGCGGCTAGTCGCGCGGTTGCGTGCCCTGCTCCTTTCGAGCCCGTTCTTCGATCTCCTCGGGCGCCAGCCTGGAGTGCAAATGCCCCAGGCACTCAACCGTCATCTGCCTGATACGCTCCCGCGTAAGATTCATGCAGTTGCCGACCTCCTCAAAAGTCAGCTCTCCACGGTCAGCGAGATCCAAGGCGCACGAGTGTTCCATTTCCCACAACTCCCGGTCCGGAAAATTGAACTTGATGCTGCCCGTGGCGACATTCACATCCAGGTACAGGTGATACCGGCAGGAGACCCAAGGACATGGCCTCTCCCCACCTTTGCACTCTGCCCGTTCTCGCGGCCGCCTCAATTTTGTGACTCTTTTTCTTCCTTTGCCCATCTACTGCTCCCCGTAGTGCACACGTCCCCCGTTCGGAAGGCCCTTCTCCTCTCGGGAACTGACTCATTAACCGCTCGCCTCATTTCATAATCCAAAAGGCGCCGGATCTTGTCAAGGGGGCAATTTAATGCACGATCATTTTTTTGCTGAAATTCGCTCTGGATCTGATCACAAGCCGTTTTGCGATCATTAGGTGATCAAAACTAACAAGGTGATCGATCTGATCGGGTGAAAAGCTTGTGATCGATCCCCAAATCCTTACGTTGTGCGGGTTTGCGCGATTTGGGGGCCTCATTAAGGACAGGCGAGATCCTTAATCCGCTCGCCCCTGTCGACCAACTGCCACCCCGTTTTTTTCCATTTTGCCCACCCATGAAACACTGTATTTTCGGCAGGTTACGATCGGCCGGATCGATAAAAACTGCGCGGTGCGCCAAGGCCCGGGATCGGACAAGGTTTTTTTTCGTAAAAGTCACTTTTTTTGCCTGGTCCGCGCTGCGAACCAGGGTTCCGGGCGTCTTTTGTTGAGTTTCTAAGGCAGGGATCGTAAATTACCTTCATGAAAGTTTTTCTTCTCGCTCCCCCTATATCCAGCCAGCGCGTGTCGCTTTTCCCCCGCCACCCCCCGGTAATAGTGGCGACCCTCGCAGCAAGTTTGCGCGCTTCGGGGGCCGACGTCAGTGCTCTGGATGCGTTCCTAGAGTCGTTGTCCGCGGATGAAACCGCTCAGCGAATCGTCGATAATGAACCCGACGTTCTGGTTATTCTTCCCAACGACGTTGCTCGCGAAACCCCCGCTGAAGTTACTGCGGAGGTCACTCGCCTGGTGCGCGGGCTGGCCGGCTCCATCATTATGGTGGCGGCCGGGGTAGGCAATGCCGACTGGATGAAGGACTTGCTGACCGCCGCGCCTTCCCTTGACGGAGCTTTGGTGGGTGACCCGGAGGAGGCGGTCCCCGCAGTAGTCGCTGCGCTTGAGCGGGGAGAAGACTGGCGCTCCCACTCGTCTGCCCTCAGCAGGGGCGATGGGGCCGGAGAAGCTGAACCGGCCGCGGTCAGGGAGCTTGACTCCCTCCCGATACCCGCCTGGGACCTGCTGCCCCTGGACCAGTACACCGTGCTCCCGCACCGGCGTGAAGGGGGCGTCGAGTATCCCCTGCTGGCGTCCCGGGGTTGCTTCTGGAACGGGTGCGAGTTCTGCCAGGACCTGGCCTGCGTCAAGTCTCCCCTCTACCGGGTGCGGTCGCCGGAATCGGTGGTGGCGGAAATGGCGGATGCATCCCGGCGCTGGGGCTCTTCTCACTTCCTCTTTCACGACGCGGTCTTTCCCACCCGGGTTCCCTGGCTCGAACAGTTCCTGGCCCATCGCAAGGCTGCGGGGCTGGAAGACACAACCTGGTTTTGCATGGCCCGCGCCGACCACGTCACCCGGGAAGGGTTGCAACTCATGAAAGAAGCGGGGTGCGCCAACGTGTGCTACGGACTTGAAACCGGGAACGAAGAGTTGCTCTCCAGGATGAACAAGGGGCATGACCTGGCAACCTCCCGCCGCGCGGTGGAGTGGACCGCGGCGGCAGGCATCAACGTTTCCGCAACCTTCATATTCGGCTTCCCGGGCGAGACTATCCACATGGCCGCACAAACGATAGCTCTGGCAACCTCTCTGCCCATCGATTTTGCGCAATTCCTGCTCACCAAGTGGCACCAGGTGCCCCGGAGCTACCTTGCAGAGGGGACCCTCTCAGAGGCCTGGGAACTGACCCAGTACGACTACCGCGGCATGGTATTCGTGCCCACTGCCTATGGCAGCCTCGACCGGCTGAAAATGGTCAGAAGCCTTGCCTATGCGCGCTTCTACATGCGGCCGAAGTTCGTGCTGCGCACGCTGGCGCGGATCAGGTCTTGGAGTGATGTTCGACGTTATGTGAAGGGTGGAACTACGCTGGTCTCAGCAATGCTTAATCGCTAGCTTCCAACTTTGCGAGCTTGTCGGCGAGGGCTTCCTCCATTTTCTCCTTCATTCTTGCGAACTTGCGATAGAGAGAAATGAAGTCGGTACGGTGGGCAAGGACTTTCAAGTCGTTGCTACGCATT
Source organism: uncultured Myxococcales bacterium (assembly GCA_964626565.1). Classification (GTDB taxonomy): domain Bacteria; phylum Myxococcota_A; class UBA9042; order CAIXZC01; family CAIXZC01; genus CAZVFX01. The sequence continues at coordinate 61,766 of CAZVFX010000017.1, read as the reverse complement.
GCAAACTTCAGAATTTCGAGGCCAACGGTGACCTCACCAATGGTGAAAGACTGGCTTTTTCTTACATCCAATTTATCCATAAGGACCCGTTCACCTCCAAAATCACTCGGAGTATAGGTCAAAAGCTCAGCCTCGTCAACGCATTTGGTTTTGTTTTTTGTTTTGACACTCACCATAGGTACAAATACAATGATCTTGGAGGGTGACGTCTGAACACAATCCCCCCGCGGAGAGCCTCAATGCCTAAATCGGACGACTCTAACATCCTGCTTTCGACGCTCGAAGAGATTAAGAAGGGGAGTGAAGACGAACCCACTCCTCCGGCAGATTCTCCAACCCCGCAAGCCAGTCCGGAGCCCCAGCCGGCCAGTCGGCAGCCGTCAAATCTGCTCGGCTCGCTCCTGGACGAAGTCAAGAAAGAAGCTGACCGGGAAATCGAGGAGATCACCAAGACCCTCGAGGAGAAGACCGCTCAGGTCAAACGCCTGGAAGAAGCCGAAGAGCTGAAGAAGAAGGAGCAGTACGACAAACTCATCCAGGAAGAAGCCCGCCGCCGCATGGCCATGATCCAGCGCAAGGAAGATGAGAAGAATCGCAAGGTGGCCGAGGTTCAATACGCGGAGCAACAGCAGCAGCAGCGGGCCCAACTCCTGGTCAAGCAGAAGAAACGCAAGAAGGGTCTTACCATCGCGGCCGCACTGGCCGCCACTGCGGTAGTGGCCGTAGGGGTGCTGGTAGCTACCGGCGTCATCCCGCTGCTGGAAGAGAAATCCGTGGCCCCTGCGGAGGAAGCCGCACCGGTGGCCAAGAAAGAAGAACCGGCCGAGCCGGTGAAGAAGCCGGAAGAGAAGCCGAAAGGTCCGCCCATCGCAGACCCCATAGCCCTCGCCGCCATCGGTATCGACGGCCCTGCAGCCTCAGTGCTGGCGATTCCCGAGAAGCGCTACCTCGAGACGTACCTCAAACTCACCGACCAACGCCCCGAATTCGGGGAGAATGTCGAGGTCTCGGTGATGCGACAGCGGGTGGTCAAGGCCTTTGCCAAAAGAAGCAGCGGCGGCTCGTCCGGTAGCTCATCCTCGTCAAGCAGCGACTCCGGCAGCATCACCATCGACACTTCTGTGTTCGACGAGAAGAAATAGCCATACAAAGCCCTGGTCTACGCTAGAACTGGTCCTTGCCGCCCAGGAAGGCAGCACTTAGCGGCAGGCTGTCCGCAGCGGCCGCACACATCTTCTGGGCCAACTCCCGAATCTCCCACTGGGCGTGGCCATCCATCCTCAGCCTTGAGAAATGGTACAGTTCCCTCAGGTTCATTTTCATAAGAACCCGCCGACAGTGTGCGTTGGTCAGGAGGTAGTCCCCCACCTCCTCCCCGGCCGCGCCCACCCCGGACGACAAGTTCGCCACCTCACCGGTGGTCTTCAGAAAGCCGGTCTCACCACCGCTGTCACGGATGCTGGGCGGAACCACGACCCCCAGTCGCGGATCGTATGGACCGGCCAGCAAACTCGCCATTCGGTGCCGCTTTAACTGAGCAAAGCAGGAGGCGGAGCAAACCAGCTCAAAAACCAGGTCCACAAACTCAAAACAACGGGGAGCCCGGTCGTGGGGCGCAGCCCCCCGGAAGTATTTCTCAACGGGCGACTCTTCAGTCGCGCCCGCGCAGTCAACCACGTCGAGCTTGCACATCATGCCGCCAACCAGTTCGTCCCCGCCGGGGGTGACGCTCACCAGCCGCACCCCACCCGCTTCCACTGTCCCGCCCCAGTCCGCACAACAGCAGTCCGGATTGACACAAGATTCCAGAATGGAGGGCTCGGTGTAACGGATGAGGGACGGGGTAACCGCGATCGCTTCTTCTTCCAGCAACCGGCCCAAATCGCGGACCTCGTGCAACGTGTTGGCCTTGAGGCGGCGCACCGTATTCTCCAGCGACCTGGCATTGATGGTCATGCCAAGCTGGCCGGTGGTAGCCAATGGAAGAAGATACCTGGCGTCCTCTCGGGCCGCAGTCTCCAGCTCCCGGCGGCGCCGGCGCTTCACCGGCTGCTCCGTCTGCTGGAGATGCCAGTCCAACAACCTGCGGTAGGTCTCTTCATAACCTTTAAATAGGATGCGCACGCAAGATTCGAACGTGGTTAGAACCTGGTTGTCCGCCTCCACCACCTCTTCAGGCAACAAGTAGTCCTGGCCCAGCAACACGTAACGTTGCGACCGCTCCGTATACGAAGCCAGCCGGGTATGCTCCAGATGCTCGATGGCCAACCTGGAAACACCTTCTATGTCAAAGTTGAAAACCGCGTGCTCAGCGATGGAGGCGTGCCCCATCTCGAACACAATGTTGCGATTGCTTCGGCGGGCCTTCTCGACGTCGGTATGCGCCTCCGCCCGTAACTGGTCCACCGAGCTCTCGCTACGCGAAATGCGTGCGTAGGCGGCTGCGATAGGCTCGGGCGTGGCCAGAAAACCGACGCGGTCACCGGCCTCAAGGCGCCCCTTCAAGGCGGCAAGGTCTACGTTTGTTCCTACCAGACGTACTTTCATGGGCATGCAACTGAAACGAAAGAGATGGGACTAGAAACCGATTTCGATTCCCAACCTGAACTCCACAGGCACGACGTCCGTGTAATTGGCCGATTCCCAGAACGTGGCATCCACTTCAGCGAACAACTTCAGCGCCACCAGGTCGATGAGGTCCTTGCCCACGCCGGCCAGAATCCCCCAGTTCATGTCTGAATTCATAGTGATCGGGATTCCTCCCCGCAGGTAGCCCAGGCCGGGGATATTGAGCCTGACGCCGGGACGCAGGATAAGGTCGCTATCAGGCTCCTCCAGGTTGAAACGGACTCCCAAATCGAGCTTGGCCACCGCCAGCCCGTAGTAGATCACGGCTTCCCCGTCAAAATCGGTCCGCGTGATTTCGTCTCCGCCGAACAGCGCCCCCGTGCCCAGGGAAAAAGCAGCCCCGGGAATTGCGTGAGCAGGTGCAGCAATCAGGGCCAGCGCAGCCAGGGTTACAGCGGCCGCTAATAATCGCTTTGTCATTTCGAACCTCCAGGCAAGATCATTCAGTCAAGCAAAGCTAGATCAATCTTCGCGATTGTTCAACGCTTTTGTCAGGGACGAGCCAACGGCCGGTTCATTCAGCCGCAAGCTACTTCGTGCCGGTAACCCACCAGCTTTTATACGAGCACCCGAGGCAGAGTTGTCCGGAGTAGCTGGCGGTCATGGACGCCTCCCAGGTGGTATCGCTGGTGAAAGAGCCGATGAGTTGATAGGTTTCATCGCACACCCCCCCGCCCGGGCAGGTGCAGGTAGCCCAGATATCCCCGTCCTTGGCCGAAGCACCGGTCATGGTGCAGCAGCCGTTCATAGACGGAGTCACCGTCAGTTCGCTGCCGCTGTCGACAAAGGTGAAATTCTGGTGATTGAAACTGACCAGGTAGGAGCCGAAAATCTCGCCGCACGAATAAGTGACCGAGGGGCTCAACCCGTACGTCCCGTTGGGGTCAAATCCGCCGCCACCCGAGCAGGAGCCGTTGACACACTCCTGGCCATCATCGCAGATGCCGCAGAATCCGATGCACCCGTCGGAGCCGCAATCCTTGCCGTCACAATCGGGCACGCACAGGCAGTTTCCGTTGACGCAAGCATAATTGAGACCGCCGAAACAGGAGGTGCCGTCGGGTGCATCGGTATGCCCGCACCCGCTCAAGGCGTTGCACGTATCGACGGTGCAGAAGTTCCCGTCGTCGCAGTCCACATCGGGACCGCTGACGCACTGGCCGCCGGCGCAACCATCCCCCTCGGTGCACGCGTCGAAGTCGTCGCAGGGTAGCTGGTTGTTTGTATACTTGCAGCCGACAACCGGATCATCCTGGTCGTTGGTGCAGACGTTGCCGTCGTCGCAGTCCACAGGCGCGCCCGGCGTACATTTGCCGCCTGAGCAGAAATCGCCCACGGTGGAGGCGTCCCCATCGTCGCACGCAATGCTGTTGTTCTGATGAAAACACCCGGAGTCGGGCGAGCACGAGTCGTTGGTGCAGATTTCACCGTCATCGCAGTCGGGAGGCGTACCCGCCAGACAACCTTCCAGCGCTCCGCAACTCTCCACCCCGTTGCACGCATTGCCGTCGTTGCACGACAGCGGCACGCCCGGCACGCAGCCCTGTATCGGGTCACACAGCTCCTCACCGTTACACGCGTTGCCGTCGCTGCACACCGGGGCCTGCCCCGAAACACATCCTTCCACCACGTCACAGGTCTCCACCCCGTTGCACGCATTCCCATCACCGCAGTTGAGGGGAACTCCGGAAATGCAGCCCTGCCCCGGGTCACAGGTCTCCTCGCCGTTGCACGCATTGCCGTCGCTGCAAACCAGAGCCTGCCCCACGAGACATCCTTCCGCAGCGTCGCAGCTCTCGACGCCGTTGCACGCATTACCATCGTCGCAACTCAGCGGCTCTCCGGAAAGACATCCGGACGCCGGATCGCACAGTTCCAAGCCGTTGCACGCATTCCCGTCGTCACACTCCAACTGGTCGCCCGACGCGCACGCCCCTTCGAAGCACGCGTCTCCCACCGTGCACGCATTGGCATCGTCGCACAGAATTCCATCTGTCGCAGGCGGCAGACATTCGCCGGTCTCAGCATCGCAGGCCGGATCGTTGCAGGGGTCGTCATCACCGTCCACGCAAAGGGGCGTCAGACCGGCGCAAACACCTTCCTCGCACATCCCCCCCGACGTACACGCATCGTCGTCGTCGCAAGCCGCACCATCTACCGGCTGATGCTCACACAACCACTCGTCACCCGTCGACTTGCAGGTGTCTACGGTGCAGCCGTTACTGTCGTCACAATCCAGGTCCACCCACATGGTGTGGCACCCGTTCTCAGGATCCCACATCTCCCCGGAATCGAGATGGGTGCAGTAGGTGTCGTTCTTGTCAAAGCACTTCCATTCAGGGGGCCAACACCACTGGTCAGCCAGACTCTGTTCGATGTAGCATCCCCCTTCCTCCGCATCACAGCCGAGGCCGGCCAGCAGACAGGCGAGCGCAGGCTTCCCCAGCTCTTCAGCACACTGCTCCTTGGTCTTGCTCTCGCCGCCGGCGCACACCCCCAACGTCTCCTTGCCCAGCGGTCCATCGGCAGATTGGCCGAATGCACACACCTGCCCGTTGGTGCACGGGTCTTCGCTGCAAGCTTCGCCGATGGTCGCGCCCGGCTGACAGTAGCGGACTTTTTTCGATGGATTCTCGGGATTCGACGGATCAGGGATCCAATGACACTCCAACGCAGTGCACTGCAGGCAGCCGGCGTCACACTCATCCGGATAGTCCTCCTCGTCGCAGCTCGCATCGAAGGCGTGGTCCACAACGCACTCCCCTTCCAGGCAGGATCTGCCCGCACAGGTTTCGCCGCCCTCGGAATCGTCTTTCCAACACTCGGCACCATCTTCCTTGTACAACTCCTTGCATCCCTGCTCACCGCCGACGCAGACGAAACCGGCGATGCAGCCGAAAGGATCCACTTCGTCGCCCAGAAGTTCACACTCCAGCGCCAATGCAGTTGGCGCAGCATCGGAATTGTCCTGCTCCCCGCCAATACAAACCGCGCCCTCAAAGCAGTCCGTTGAAGCATAGGGTTCCCCCCCATCCTCAATGGAAGTCTCCACGCATTCGCCCAGACTCGAATCGCACTCGGGAACGGTGCACAGGTTCCCATCCTTCTCCGCACACTCTTTCAGCTCCAGACCCTCGCACACTCCGTCAGCGGAACACGCCCCTCCGACGAAACACCCTTCTTCACATGAAGAGCCGACTTGGGCGAGAGTGTGCTTGCACACCCCCGCGTCGCAATATGTCGCGTTAATGCACACCGACTCCGAGGTGCAATCCGCTGCGGTCTTGCACGCCACCCCAATGATCACCTCCGCCACCGCGTCAACTTTCACCGTTTGAAGGTCAACGCCCGCGTCCTTCTCCTCCAGGGGGTCTACTCCCCCGCACGAAAGGGCCACCAGCACGCAGCACATCGACCAGACCCGATGAGACATACCTCACCTCCGTTCACGGGGCACCTCGCTCAGCCGCCGCACAAACTCCACTATACCACCAAACCGCCGGCACTTCAGGCCATTTACACCTCCCATGAATCGCCACGCCTCACACACCGGCAGGGCTGCTCCTTTCCCCTTGCATGGAAAGATTAACATGGTATGGTGGTTTTCCTGCAAGCCTAACTGACATGCTGAGGAGAGGGATCATGAAGAAAGACGCGGCGGTAGTAGGCATCATCCTTGCGGTACTCATCGGATTTGCAGCCGGCATAATCGTCAAGTGGCCCCCGCGGCCCGCCGCCCAGGCAGGGGAAGGCCTCACCTTCCCGGTAAAGGGGGCGAAGAACGCACTCATAACCATCTATGAGATCTCCGACTTCCAATGTCCTTACTGCGCCCGGGCGTCCTTGGAGACTCTCCCGAAAGTGCGGGAGATCTACGGCGACAAGGTGAACATCCAGTTCCGCCACAATCCCTTGAGCTTCCACAAGCTGGCCCTGCCCGCGGCCAAAGCTACCGTCGCAGCCCACTTCCAGGGACGGTTCTGGGAGATGCACGACCTCATCTTTCGCAATGCCCGGTCGCTTAGCCCGGATAAGTTCGTAACCTTCGCAGGTCAACTGGGGCTCGATACCGATCGATTCCAGTGGGACATGAACGACCCCAGAGTCGAGGCCTTCGTCAAAGCCGACCAGGCGGCCTCCGCCTCCCTCGGCATTCGCGGCACCCCCATGTTTATCATCAACGGCCTGGTCATCAGAGGCGCGCAGCCGGTGGAAAAATTCCAGGAGGTCATCGACGCCGAACTGAAGAAGGCGGAAGAGGCTCTCGCAGGCGGCACCCCCATTGAGAAACTGGCGGAAACCCTTTCAAGACAGAATGGTGCGACCGATAACTTCGTCAAGTACTTCATAAACGGCGAGCAGTTTGGCGGAACCCCGGCCGGCGCCGAGAGCAAAAAAAAAGCAGTAGCGAATCAATAGCCGCACCCACCGTCTGGAAAATCCCTGTTCTTCCCGAAGACCCTTCCCTGGGCCCTGACTCCGCCCCTTTGACCATAGTAGTTTTCTCCGATTTTCAGTGCCCCTATTGCTCCAAGGTTTCGGGCCTCCTAACCACCGTACTCACCGAGTTTCCAAATGAGGTGAGGGTGGTCTTCAAGAACTTCCCCCTTCCCTTCCACAAGGAAGCCCGTCTGGCCGCGGAGGCCGCCCTGGCCGCGGGTGCACAAGGTCAGTTCTGGGAAATGCATGACCTGTTGTTCCGCAATCAGCGCTCCCTTTCGCGCGAGGATCTCGAGGGCCATGGGGAGACCCTCGGGCTGGACATGGGGCCCTTTCTGGAGGCCCTACATTCCCGGCGCTTCGGCGCCATCGTAGACCGCCACATGGAAGAGGCGGCCGCGGTAGGCGTGCGCGGGACGCCCAACCTGTTCTTCAACGGACGCCTGGTGCGGGGAGCAAAACCGTTCGCCGACCTCAGGCCCCTCATCGTGGAAGAGCTGGCACGCGGCCGTGAATTGGTGAAGCAGGGCGTAGCCGATCCTTATGCCGCGCTCATGGCTGCTGCCGAGACCGCCGAACCGTTCGCCAAATCGGCAGTAGCGATCACCACAGACTCGGCTCCTTCAAAGGGTAAAGGCAATGAAGTGGAGCTGGTAGTCTTCTCCGACTTCCAGTGCCCACACTGCCGGTCGCTGTCCGGGCCCTTGGACCAGCTACTCGGGTTTCTGGGCGCCAGAGGGCGTCTGGTGTTCAAGAACTTCCCCCTGTCTGGTCATGAGCAGGCTCACGTGGCGGCCCAGGCCGCGCTTGCCGCACACGCCCAGGGCAAGTTCTGGGCGATGCACGACCGCCTCTTTGATGAAGGCCGGGCGATGACCAGGGAGGAGTTGGAACGTTTTGCCGGGGAAATCGGGCTCGATATGGACCGGTTCCGCCAGGATCTCGACGAAGAGAAGTGGAAAGACCAGGTTGACGCGGACCTCGCAGAGGCCAAGAAGCTGGGCGTGGATGGCGTCCCGTCCCTCTTCGTCAACGGACGCCAATATGAAGGTTCGAGCAGAGTGGCGGGCGAGCTTCTAAAAGCTATTGACAAGCATATCGTTGGCAGATAGTCTTCTTCACCGACCCTAACGAGGGGGACGCTCATGGGAGCCGGAGACTTTCTCACGACCAAGTTCGCCGAGTTCATCAATTGGGGACGCAAATACTCCCTGTTCCAGTACCCGTTCGTCACTGCGTGCTGCGCCATGGAATACATGTCGGTGGCTTCCGCCCACTTCGACATGGCCCGGATGGGTGCCGAGATTCCGCGCTTCACGCCCCGGCAGGCCGATGTGCTGCTGGTGGTGGGCACGGTGTCCTTCAAGAACGCGCCGATCCTCAAGCGCGTCTACGACCAGATGATGGATCCGAAGTGGGTCGTCGCCTTTGGCGCCTGCGCCAGCTCAGGTGGATTCTACGACAACTACGCGGCGGTGCCGGGCATAGACCACATCGTGCCCGTTGACGTTTACATCCCCGGCTGCCCGCCCCGCCCGGAGCAGGTCCTCGACGGAATCATCGCACTCCAGGAGAAGGTCCAGAAGGGACCGGCCATGGCCTGGTAGGGAACTGCCGAAAGGCAATTTTCAATTAGCATTTTTCAATTTTCAATTAGCGGTTCTCGATTCGCAGGTGGGATCTTGGATTACTATTGGTCGGGATCGTATGTCGCGCCGTAGTGCTTCTTGCGCAGCACCATGAGGTTCCGGGTGTTGCCAATACGGTCGATGAGGCTCAACGCGCCGCCCAGCCCCAGAAAAGGAGCATCGTACAGGAAGTGGCTGCCGCCCGATTGGAAGCCCATGGGCACCACCGGCAGGTCGGGATATCCCACGGTGGCAATGGCTTGTTCGTTGCCGATGAGGAGTGGCTGAGAGCTGTGCTCAGCCAGTCTGGTCACCGCGCTGCCCAGCGCTTCGAGGGTCGTCTTTCGCAAGACCGTCTCGGCGGCAAACGGTATCTCACTCTCCGTCCCGCCCGCCAGTCCGAGGAGCCTGACTTGACCGCCAAATTCAGCGACCAGGCTGCCCAGACCGATGGCCAGGTTGGCTTCGGTGGCGATCATGAAGTCCTTTCCAACAAAATGCTCGAGCACCGATTTCGCCACCCGATCGTAGAACCGCGGGCCCGACCGTTCGATGAACGCTCTGGCCTTGGCAGAACGGCCGGTGGCCTCCCCCAACCGTTCCATCCAATCGAAGGTTCCCTGCAAACCGGTGGGCAGACCTGCCTTGATCACCCTCGCACCCGTTCGCTCGGCCAGGATCGACGCGGCCTTACCCGCATAGGGCAGCTCCACGATAATCGACGCAGTGGCCACCCGGCTCAAATCCTCGGTGGGCACTCCGGAGAACCATACCGAGGACACCTCCAATCCCAATGCACGAACCAGGGTCTTCAACTCCCTCACGGAGCCTTCATGGTCCCCCTCGTTCCGGTCCCACAAGTAACCCACGAAGGCCACAGTATCGGGCACCGGCTTGACGTCCGGCAGTTCGATGTGGCGGGCTATAGTCTCCATCATGAGCGCGTAGCCGATGAGCCAGTCACCTACCGCTTCCACGGGGCTGAAGGCCAGCGCTTTCATGGCCAACCGATCCGCAACCTCGTTGATAACCACGTTGTAGTCCAGCCCCACGATCGCGGTCACCGGCGCCGGATAGACAAACAGGAAGGAGCCCGGTGATTTGCCGATCTGCTCTATCTGCGCCGCCAGTCCCTCGTTTCTTCCCAGCGCGACAGTGTTGGGACAGACCCCGCTGCTGGCGATACGATATCGACCGTCCACCGTGATGAGGCTGGAATGCCAGTCATGATTGTCGTGTATCAGCTCCGCCCGCAACGTCGCACAATCTGCCGAGTCCACGAGCATCCACGTGTCCGGGACCGCGTTCACGGCGAGGTACGCTCCCACCACGGAAGGATAGCCGAACGGGATGCCGAAGCGCTGTGGCGATTCCTTCGACTCTTCGTCCATCCCCACGCCGAGGCCGTAGGGATTGCTGTGGCCCTCTCCCTTCATGCGATACTTATCTCCTCACGCCTTGATGTAGCGGGCGAAGTTCTTGAAAAACGGCGTTCCACAAATGGTGGTCAGGCGCCGCGCGGTTCTTACCGCGCCTTCCAGCCCGGGTTCCAGGTCAGCCAGGGCGAAGTGGCCCAGGCCCGCGGACATGACCCTCCGGTCCTCGGACAAGTCCGAGTACACCGCGGACAGACCCGATTTCAACCACCAATTGAGCCGCGCCTCCTCCTCGGAGTGCAGCAACAACTCCACCTTGAATCCCAGGTCCTCGAGAAATGAAACCAGGGGGACGCCGCAGGTCTTGGCCGCGTCGTTGGCAAGGTCCGATTGTGCAGAGGTCAACGCAATACCCAGCCGGTGCTCCTGAGCCCGGGGCTTGAACTCCTTCAGCTCCGCCTCTGCCTGAGCAAAGAACCTCCCCAGGCGCTCTTCAACCTGCGCGGCAGGCACTCCCACAGCCGCGGCCGCCTCATGCACAAATCGCCGGGTACCTTCCAACCCGAAGGGCGGCGTAATCCGCACCGTCTTCAGGGGGAACTTCTCGAACAGAGTAGAGTACATCGGCTCGTACTCCGATTGTGGCCACAACAACTGGGCTTCCGCCTCGAGATACCGGTTCAGCCCGTCCAGCGACACCGCGGGCAGTTGCCGCTGCAACACCGTAACCCCGGCGTCCTCGAGCAATTCCACAAGCTCCCGTGTTATCCGCGTCGGCGGAAACCCTACCAGGTGAACGCTGTTAGGCACCTTTGCCGGTGCCTCGGCATCGGTGTCCGGAACACACCTCTGTGCAACCCGGACTATCTGGTCGGTCTCGTCGGAGCCGGCCACCGCAGCCAGGGTCACCGTGCCGTCGTAATCTTCGGAAAACCGCCGCACCACGCCTTCCCAATCCTCACCCGCGATAACCGGAATGCAGCTTATGTCCACACACACCGGCCGGTTGCCTTCGATGGTCTTGGCAAAGTCCAGCGCCTGTTCCAGCGGGGCGTTGGTGCCGGCAATCAGTTCGTAGTCGTCGATGTTGGTGAAGAACCAGTAGGACATGTCCCGTTCTTCATGTTCGATGTACTGGGCCTGCCAGGGAAAACGGACAAAGTGCACCGAATAAGCGGTGGTGGGCTGCTCGCTGCTCTGACAAGCGTCGGTGCCGTGATGAACGTTGATCGAGCCGTCGGCAACCCTCACATCGCCGAGAACCAGCCGCGCCCTCTCCTGCAAATAGAAGAACTTGCCCCTGGTGCCCGCCTGGCCCCACACGCTCCAGTGACGAGATCCGGGGGTCGCGGTGGCCTTCACCGCATCGCTGGCCTCTGCCGTGGTCGGAACCACCTCGGACTCGGGGTCTGCGGCCAGCATCTCCCTGATCGGCACAAACACTTCACCCTTCCCATCGAGGATTCTCACCACGTGGTCGAGTACGTCCGTGCTGCTCTTCTTCAGCGAAGTTACATAGGACACCGACACATCCCCGGCTTGAGCATAGCTCTTCGACCCGCTGTCCAACGGCTTCAGCTCGATGCCCAGTTCCGGCATGCGATGGCTCTTGAGGCTGAACTGCAGGGTACCGCGATTGTACAGAAAATCGCTCACTTCCAGATGCATCCCGGCAAGCTTGTCTCCGGACAGTTCCAGAAACGCGGCCAGGGAATTTCGACCCGCTTCGCCCGCGGCCACGGGAGCGTCCTGGGGCAGTTCACGCAGAACGGTCCCGGCACCCTCTCCGCCCGCTTCCTCCGGTCCGGCATCGCTGGGCGCTGTTTCCCGGACAGTCTCCCCTACCCCGGGGGTAAGTTTGCCGGCCGGCTCTCTGCCCGCTCTTTCAGGCGAGACAATGTGAAACAGCTCGTCGACGGTCAACGCCCGAGGAAGCGGCTGGACCTCATCGAACGACGCCAACACGCTATCTGCGAGGCGATTGATCGCGGCCACCGTTCCGGATTCCGGATCCAGGTCCGCGGCAGTGAGGTACTCCAGTTCCGCCTCCTGAATCGCACCGTCCCTGGGTACGACCCCCGCAATACCGCCGCCAATCGCCTTTGAAAAGCGGTCCAGTCGATTGGCCGCAGACAAATCGTCGGAGACGTTGTGGATGAGCCCCCCGAGTTGCACCCCGTTGGCGCTGTATGTCACCAGCGCCCGAATGATGTTGTTGGCCGCGTAGACCGACAGCGGCTCTTCGGAAACAACGATGAACGCGCGGTCTGCGAAACCGTACCGGAGAGGTGCGGCAAAACCACCGCACACAACGTCTCCCAGCACGTCGAACATAACTACGTCGTAGTCACGCCGGCCCAGCAGGTCGATGTCCTGGAACAGCTCGAACATCCTCGCAATGCCCCGACCGCCACATCCGGCACCGGGCTCCGGTCCACCCGCCTCGACACACTCGATGCCCAGCCTGCCCGGCACAATGTAATCCGATTCCTCAGGGCGGGCTTTGCCCTCCGAGAGCAACTCCAACAAAGTTGTCGGCCGGCTTCCTCCGGTGATGGTCAGCGTCGAATCGGATTTCGGATCGCAGCCAACATGGAGAACCTTCATCCCGCGACGGGCGAAGGTCACGCTCAGCGCGGCGGAGATAGTGGACTTGCCGCTGCCGCCCTTTCCATATATCGCGATCTTCCTCAACCGGAACCTCTCTCAGACACCCTGAACATTAACATCGCGGCCCACTGGAATCAAGGCCGCCGGATAAGCTAGTCTTCGCAGGCACCGTCAACGCACGGCACCCCCGGGTCACAGGTACCGCATGTGCCCCCACACCCGTCACCCCCGCATTCCTTACCTGCACAATCGAACTGGCAGAAGCATTCGCCGTCGACGCAATCGAACCCCGGAACGGTGCACTCGCCGCAGACACCTCCGCAGCCGTCGTCGCCGCACTGCTTGCCCGCGCAGAACGGATTGCAGCACTCCCCGTCGATACAGGTTTCTGCTTCTTCGCAAATGCAATCACCGGGGCAATTACCGCAATGCTCTTCTCCGTCACAAGACTTATCACCGCAAACCGGGCACTCCGGGTTCTTTGAACCGGGGGAGCCGAAGTCTCCATCCCCAAACTGGTCCAGAGCCACGCACCAGTTCTCCGGCTCGTCGTTGGCCTCCGCGGACAGAATCGGCCAGGTGAGGCTGAGTGCTTTGCCCGTTTGTGAAGGGAAAGAGTCATTGTCGTAGTACACCTTGTCGACAATAATCGTCTGCGGAGTGGGCGGGCTGGCGCCCGTCTCGACATCGACATCGTCCGCGTCCACCGACGTTATGATCACCTGGTCCAGGTCGTCGGACAAGGAGAAATCCGAGTACACGTATCCAACTTCCACACCGCCGTTCACTTCGAGGTCGTCGCTCGATCCCAGCACGTAGTATCCGCCGGGAGGCACAATCACGCCCCCGGGCCGGAAGATCCGGTGCTCATCGTCGTTGGAGTCCTTGATGAACCAGGCGTTCAAATCAACCTCGGACGAGGTTACGTTGTAGATCTCGAACCACTCCCCCGCAGCCTCGTCTCCGGCCTCCGGACTCTTCATGATTTCGGTGATAACGATGTCGCCCGCGTATGCCGGAGCGGACTCAGCGCCGCAGTTTTCGCTGCAACCGTCCCCGCCCATGCTGTTGCCGTCGTCACACTCCTCGCCCTGCTCCAGGTTGAGAATGCCGTCGCCGCAAATGGCCGGGCACTCGCCGCAGTCACCGGGGCACCCCTCGCAAGTCTCGGAGCCGTTGCACTCTTCATCGCCACACTCCGGAGGTTTGCAATCCCCCACGCCGTAGCAGTCGGGGTCCTTGCAGTCGGTGAGGAAATCGCCGTCTTCATCTTCCTCATCCTCGCAGTCCCATTCGCATTCCACGGCCTCAAACTGATCGCATGCCCCTTCCAGACAGCTATCGCCAACGGTGCACTCCTGACCGTCGTCACACGCAGTTCCCGGCGGCGCCTCCACAACCACGCACTTGCCCTCTTCGCAGGCCGGCAACTGGCAAATCCCAGGGGTCACCGCCTCCAGGCAGTCGTCAGCCACCTCGCACTCGCCCTTAGTTTCGGCTTCAACTTCAACGAAGAGGTCTGTCCCCGTATCTATCGCAACGTCCGGGAGATCCGGAGCATCAGCCCCGACATCCGCCAGGTCGCCCGGGGTATCCGTATCAACGGTCTCCTCGAATCCCGAGTCAAAGGCCTCAAAAAGGTCAACACCGCCCGCTTCCCACGCATCCCCGGAACGAAAATCCGATGCCTCCACGTCAGGCACAGGCTCCGACGTGTCGGGGGTCCCTTTTGTCCCCTTCTGAGAGCATGACAAGACCACGAAAAGCAGAACCACCACCGCTGAAATTCTGTACATCATAACACTCCAAACAAGTTACAGACGGGTGCCCCATTAATAGGGACAGACCTCGTTTTCCTCGCCGGGGGAACCCAGGTCGCCGGATGCAAACGGGGTCGTCGCGGGGCACCAGGCATCCGCCAGGTCGTTCAACTCGTAGTCCGCGACCCACGGATCGAGCCCCAGCGCGGCGCCATCCTGCATCAGCCACCCCTGGTCCTCGTCGTACTTCACTTCATCAATGAGCGAACCGTCGTACTCCAGTATTATCTCATCGTCACTGTTGGCGAGGTTGAAACCGCTGTACACATAGTCCACCGAAACTCCGCCGTTGGTGTCCTTGTCCCCGTTCTTACCCAGGACGACGAGGCCATAGGCCTCTACCACGACCTCCTGGTCAATGGTGAAGCTGTCACTGCCGTCGTCCCGCACCACAACGTCTTTCAGCACCAACGTCTTGTCCGACAGGTTCAACAATTCGATCCACTCTCCGTCATCGTCCTTCACACCCACCGGATTGGCCAGGAACTCGTTCACCACCAGGTCCCCTTCTTCCGGCTCGTCACCGGGAGACTCGATGCAGGACCCCTGCTTGCACACCTCGCCGGTTCCGCATTGCCCGCACAATCCGCCACACCCGTTGGGCCCGCATACCTTGCCTTCACACGAGGGGAAACAACCGGCGCAATCCGGGTTGGCCTTGCCGGGCGAACCCAGATCAGTGCCCGGTCCTGCGATGGTCTCACTGGCCGGACACCAGTGATCAGCGATGTTGTTATCCGCCGCGTTCTGCTTGGCCTCAGGCAGTGACATGGCCGCGCCCACCGGCGCGCTCCACAACGGTTCAAACCACTCCACCCGGTCTACCTCGAATCCCTTGTACTCAAGAACGATTTCATCCTGAGTGTTGGAGAGGGTGAATCCGCTCCACTCATAATTCACCCCGGCTCCGCCGTTCTTGTTGGGGTCCCAGTTACGGCCGAATACAAAGTGCTCTCCCGGCCCCACCTGCACGATCTTGTCCACCGTGAAATCTTCGCCGTCGTTGTCCCTGATGGTGAGTTGATGCAAACCGAGCGCGCCCGGCGTAGTGTTGCGAATCTCGAACCACTCGCCGTCCGAGTCGGGCACCGAGTACGGATTCACCATTATTTCGGTGATAACGAGAGCTCCCGGCGAGGGCTCACCGGGGGTCGGTACGCAAACTCCCGATTCGAGGCACATCTCCCCAGTCTTGCACGACCCGCAACTACCTGCGCAGCCGTCGCTACCGCAGACCTTGGTTCCGCAATAGGGGACACAGCCGACCAGATCCGGGGGAGGAGTCGGCACGTCGGCAGGCGTAATGCCGGTATCCCCGGGCTTCACGCCCGAATCCGGCGCGATGTCCTGCTTGCCCTGACGCCCGTCCGTCCCTGCTTGATCTTTGGGCCAACCGGGCCCGTCGCTGCTCGTCAACGCATCAGCGGGGCCTCGTTTCAAATCGACGCCCTCATCCCCGTCTCCACCAGAGGAACATGCCGCCAATATCAGTATTGCCCCCAGAACTACCACGTTCCGCATCCCGACCTCCCGCGACCTTAATGGTACTTACTGTCCTGTAGATTCTACCCTTAAAAAGGGGGAGTGTGTCAAAAAAGGGAAGAAGACTACTTTGCCACCGCCGCCTCGATGAACTCGAGCAGGGTTGTCAACATCGGCTGACCGCCGGCAGCAAAAGTGTCGTTGTGGCCCGCACGCTCCACGACATAAAAGCTCTTCGGGTCTGCCGCCGCCTCGTACAAACGTTTCCCCAGGCGATATGGGACCAGCTCATCACGAGGGCTGTGGATAAACAGCTTCGGCGCCAGGATTCCGGCTATCTTCCCGGCTGAGTCCATTTGCGTCCTCACCAACGCCTTAGGAACCAGCGGGAAGATCGATGCAGCCATGTCCGGAACCGAGGTGAAGGACGACTGGACCACCAACCCCGCGGCTTCCACTTTGGACGCCAGATCAACTGCAACCGCACCACCTAGCGAGAAGCCGTAGATAACTATCCGGGAAGGCTCAATCCCTCGCTCGTCCACCAGGTAAACCCACGCGGCGAGGGCATCCGCGTAAACTCCCTCCTCATCCGGTGAACCTTCGCTGCGGCCATACCCCCGGTAGTCAACGGCCAGCACATCCACCCCTCGACGGGCCACGCTCCGGTAGTCGGGAAACCAACCCGCGATGTTGCCCGCATTGCCGTGGAACCACAAAACGACGGGCTTGGGGCTTGGGGCGCCGGGCGCGGGGGGAGGGGCAGCCCGGGGTGGCTTGGAGCTGATGTACCAGGCGTGGATCTTTGCATCGTCTTCGGTGGTGAACCAGCAGTCTTCCACGGCCACATCGAGGCGGCCCTGTTTGGCCGCTTCGTACACACCATCCCAGCCGCCCCGAGGGTACTTCTCCGGGAAGAATATCAGTCGGTTCTCAAACCACATGGCCAACACCGACAGCAGGAACAAAGCGAACACCAGGCCCATACCCCACAGCACCACCCGCTTCTTCATCTTTTCGCCACCTCTTCATGGGGGACATCATAGCAGAGCATTCGGGTTCTGGAAAAGGGAAGCGGTCTGGCCTATGATGAGTTGAGAACCTCATGGAGGGATAGATTGAGTAGCGAAATTCGTGAACTGAACGTAGCTGTGGATGACAGCCCCTTCTTCAACCAGGACATTGCACCCACCGCGGCCAAAGACCGCAAGTGGGGAAAATGGGATATTGCTGCGCTTTGGGTAGGCATGAGCGTTTGTATTCCCACCTATATGCTGGCCTCCTCCCTCATCCAGGAAGGGATGAACTGGTGGCAGGCGATCATCACCGTTGCCCTGGGCAACCTCATTGTCCTCGTACCAATGGTGCTGGTGGCCCACGCCGGCACCCGGTTCGGCGTGCCGTTTCCAGTGCTGACGCGTGCGTCTTTCGGGCTGCTGGGAGCCAACATCCCTTCCCTGCTCAGAGCCATCGTCGCGTGCGGCTGGTTCGGCATCCAGACCTGGATTGGCGGAGGTGCTATCCACCAGGCCATGTGCGCCGGGTTTGAATGGTGGGCGACCCTGCCCATTGTAGACCTTGGATTCATCGGACAGATGTCTTTGGGCGCCTGGTTCGGTTTTGGCATCTTCTGGGCCATCAACATGGTGATAATCTGGCGGGGAATCGAGTCGATCAGGTTCCTCGAGAACCTGGGCGCACCGTTCCTGCTAATCATCGGTCTGGGCCTGTTGGGCTGGGCCTATTATCGAGCAGGCGGCTTCGGGCCCATGCTCTCCAAGCCGGACAGATTCGCCACTTCCGGAGATTTTTTCGCCTTCTTCTTCCCCGCACTCACCGGCATGGTGGGCTACTGGGCGACTTTGTCTCTCAATATTCCCGACTTCACCAGATACGCAAAAAGCCAGAAGGACCAGATGCTGGGGCAAGCGCTGGGACTCAACACAACCATGCCTCTCTTTGCTTTCATCGGGGTCGCAGTAACTTCGGCCACCGTGGTGATTTACGGCGAAGAAATCTGGGACCCGGTGGCGCTGCTGGCGCGGTTCGAATCGGCGCCGGTGGTGATCATCTCCATGCTCGCCCTGGCAGTCGCCACCCTCACTACCAATCTGGCGGCCAATGTGGTCGCCCCGGCCAATGCGTTTACAAACATCTCGCCTAAGCGTATCTCCTTCCGGGCCGGCGGCATGATCACCGGCGTTATCGGTATTCTGATGATGCCCTGGAAATTGATGGCCGACCCCACCGGCTACATCTTCACCTGGCTAATCGGCTACTCAGCGCTGCTGGGGCCCATCGCGGGCATCCTCATCTGTGACTACTGGGTCCATCGCCGCATGGAGCTGGACCTGCCCGACCTCTACCGGCCCGGACGATACTCATTCTCACACGGTTTCAACTGGCGGGCCGTGGTCGCACTTGTGCTGGGAATCATCCCCAACATTCCCGGCTTCCTGGGCCGCATAGAAATAATCGAAGTCGGCGGCTTCTGGGCCGACCTGTATACCTACGCATGGTTCGTCGGATTCTTCGTCTCCTTCGCCGTCTACCTGGCCGCCACCCGCCTGGCACCCGAGAAGAGCACAAGCTAGTTGAAGTCAGCCAGCCACGGGTCGATGGCCCAGGTGTAGGTGGTGGTGATCATCTCGATAAGTTGGAGGAGGTTTTCAGCCTCGTCGCCGGTTTCAGCAGATGAACCGGTGATCGCCTGCTGAATGAGCTGTGAGAACCCGGGGCGTGGGAAATATCGCAACTTCACCTCCCGGTCCGGGGCGATGCCGGCCTGGGCCTTGAGGTATGCAAGCGCCTCGAGAACCCCGCCCTCTTCGTCGGCCAGACCGTTTCCCACAGCCCGCTCGCCGCTCCACACCCGCCCCTGGCCCAACGCGTCCACCTCCTCCTTCTTCTTCCCCCGGGCCTTGGCCACTCGGCTCAAGAACAGGTCGTAGAGGTCGCTGATACGGGTCAGGACTTCCTTCATCTCTTCATCGGTGAGACGGCGATCGAGGGACAGAATGGACGCGTTGCGGCCGCGGTCGAATCGATAGCGGCGGATGCGCAACTTGTCGAGCAGTTCGCTGGCTACCACCTTGCCGAAGAAGATACCGATGGAGCCGGTTACACTGCCCGGCATGATAAAGATCCGGTCGGAAGCCACCGCGGCATAATAGCCGCCCGATGCCGCGACGTTGCCGATACTCACCACCAGGGGCTTCACCAGAGCCAGGTCCCTGAGCGCCCGGTTGATAAGCTCGGAACCCAGTGCGGAACCGCCGGGGCTGTTGATGCGGACCAGCACACCTTCCACCCCCGGGTCTTTCTTCAACTTGCGCGCGGCTGCGACGATGCTGGACGAGCCGCAAAGCTTCATCCCCACAATGGGGAGAGTCTGACTGCGGCCCTCGACGATACTGCCCTCGATGACCAGGACTGCGATTGCAGGTCTGTCCCCCCACGAGTCGTCCCGATATTTGCGAATGGGATAACTCTCGGCCAGGGTCATGTTGCCCATGCCGGCATGCTGAAGGGCTGCTTTCAGATCCTCTATCGGGGTCACGAAATCGACCAGCTCTTTGACCTTTGCCTGCCCTGCAGTGTAGGGCCCGGCATCGATCCATTCCGCCACCGTCTTTTTGTCCACACCCCGGGCGACCGCGACTTCGTCCACCAGTTGCCCGAAGAAATCTCCCAGCATGGCGAGGTGGGCCTCTTTGTACCCCGGGCTGGGCTCGGAGTTGATGAACTGCTCGGGATAGGTTTTGTATTTGCCAATGCGGGCGAACTGCGCCTCGAGACCGATCCAGGCCATGAGGTCCTTGAGGAAGGTGAGGCTCGAGGCGATGCCCGTCAGGTAGATCATGGTTGCGGGGCTCACCATGATCTTGTCCGCATGCGCAGCGAGGTAGTACTCCTTGTTCCCGCCGGAGGACAGGTAGGCGAGCACCTTCTTCCCCTTCTTGCGCAGCAACGACACCGACCCGGCAAGTTCCTGAGCCTGAGACCAGCCGATACTCATGCGGCCGATGTACAGGACAACACCATCCACCTGCGGGTCCGAAGCGATCCTGGAAAGCTCCAACCTGGTTTCCAGAAAGGTCTTCCCCGGAGGACTGAACAGACCGCCTCGGGGGGCTTCCCGCACACCGCCCGGCAGCGCGTATTTCACTACGTAGCCGCCCGGCCTGAGAACAGTCTCCTCGGAGACAGAGGAGAAGCGGGCCGCATAAACCCAATCCTGAGTGCCGTCACTGGACCGGGTGTAGCCGCCATAGTGATCTCCCGCAACGGTATAGATGGAGAGCATGGCTCCAGCACCCCAGTTCCAGCCCGAGTCTTCGTTGCGGAAGTAGCCGTTGGCGCCCAGTTCGATTCCGGGAACAGGCTGAATCGACAGGAACGCGGAGGGGTCCCAGTAGTTCCATTTGCGGTCAGTGGTTACATCCGCGCCGATGGACAACCATTCGATGCCGGGCCGAATGGCCATGCCCGCGGACATCTGGACCAGGTCCTGCTTGCCCCCCGTGTCGGGGTCCCGGGGCGAGAACTGCTCCTCCGAGAGGTTGCGCCCTACTAATCCCAGGCTGAACCATCGCCCCGGCCTCAGCAGCATTCCTACCGACAGCGCATCCTTATCTTCGAAGACGCGGTTTCCCCACAGGTTCTGCCAGGAGAATCCGATGGTCATCTCGGGTGTGGGACTCAAACCGACGTCAAGGTTGGCGCCCCACCCTTCCGAGCCGGCTTCCGGAGAGTAGTGATGAACGCCATACGCCAGATGAAGAGCATCGCCCAGCGCACCGGCAAAAGTCCCGCCTTGCAGTTGGCCTCCCCAGAGGAAAAGCAGTTGGGACGACGGCACCAGGTTTATGGACGCGGGGTTGGCGTCCCGGCCCAGATGCGGAGCCGGGTCGGCCACGCTCACCCCGGGCATCGTAATGACATAGGGCAGCCGCGACTGGGCCGCAGGAATCTCGCCGGCATCCTGAGCCATGGCAGAGGACGTCGCACAGAGTAGAAGCAGGGCCGCAAAGCCCACCCGAAAACTCGTCATTGCCGAACCTCCATTGAGGGGCAAACTAGTCAAGCATATCCCTGAAAGACCTGACTGCGGACAGGATCATCTCGTCGCTGCCCTCCAGGTGCGCCTGCATGATCTTGCGCGCTTCGGCGCCGCGCCCGCACGAAGCTTCTTCAACCACGGCAGCCATGGAATCAATGTAGTCGGGTGCGAAAACCCACAGGTCGGGGAACTGAAACACGATGTCCTGATAAATCTTGACGATGGTGTTGAACAGCCACCTGCTGGCCAGGCTGGCCGACGCCCTCACCATGGCCTGAGAAATCTCCAGATCGGTCTGCACGAGATTCTCCGGCTCATCCAACTGCTCCCGCTGACGGTCGACCAGACCCCTGATCTCCTCGATCTGCTCGGCGCTGGCCCGCTCAGCAATCAGTTCACAAACATCGGTAAGCAGCAGGCGGCGGACACGCAACATGTCCTCCAGTACCAGCACCAGACTGTCCAGGTCCTTGGTCTCCCGCAGAAAATGGGGAAGCAGGTTCAGTTCCCCCACCTCGCGGTAGTCTCGTACTTTCAGGCCATCCCCCTGCCTGGCCTCTACTACGTTCAGCGTCTGTAGATTCCGAATCGCTTCACGCAACGTGTTGCGATTAGTGTTGAACCGCACCGCAAGTTCTCTTTCCGGCGGCAGCCTTTCACCCGGAGAGAGGGTCCCCCGCAAGATCAACCGCAGAATCTGAACGGTGATTTCGTCTGATATGCTCAGCTTCTTAACCGGAGAATATTCGTCCATCAAAACTCCAATCTAGCGAGCACCCACAAGGTCCCACTCCAGCATCGTGCTCACGAAGTCGTTGCTGTAGTCCAGCACCACGTCAACCGGCTCGCCCGAGTCATCAAGAACCAACTTCACGCCCGGCTGGTGGAACGCCACAAAATCCGGCACCGAGGCAGACTTGGCGCGGGCAACTATCTCATCACGAAGCCCCGGGTCGAAATCAACCGCGTACTTGGCTACCAGCGCTCGTCCGGCCTCCAGGTCTCCTTCCCCCTTGATGCGCATTACTTCCTTCAACAACTCCGCGACCGAGTCCCGCGCCTCATCAAGGTCTTTCAGCGCGTAGTAGGTCTTGCCGTCCACTTTCCGCACTTCTGCAGCATCCTCGTTGGCGAGCAGGTACTGAACGATAAGGTGCGTCGCCCTCATGTGGTCATCTTCGAAACGACTGCCTTCCTTCACCCGGCGCAACTGCAGAAGCCCGTGGCGCAGGTAGCCCCGGTAGGCTTCGGCGGCCGCCTCCGGCCCGGAAACCGCTCCCAGTTCCACCAATTTTGGGTCAAAGATGTGGTGCAAGGCGACGAGTTCGGCACGGGTTTCCTCCAGCGCAGAGTACGTCTCCTTCAGGTAGAAGGACGGGTCTTCCTTGAGGTCCGGATTCACCTTGCCTGAACCGTGGCCGACGATTTCGTGAAGCGCCACCATGGTGCGACCGATGTTTTCCCGGTACTTCTTGGCCGGCGCCACTTCGAGAGGAAGTGCGAACTCCTCGAGGGCCCGGTCGGAGATGGCAGCCTGAGCCGCAGCGGTGACGTTGGTCAGCAGCACGCTCCGGGAGCCGTGCTTCTCCCTGATCCACTGTGCGTTGGGCAGATTGATACCGGCAGGGATGTTGGGGCCCGCCCCGCCCACGCCGAGCAGCACATTGATGGCGCTGGCAACGGGAATCGCAACGTGCTCCTTCTTGTACTTGTCCGACCAGGGCGCCTGCTCTTCAAAGTAGGCGACGTTCTCCGCGACACCTTCCATAAGGGCTGAGTTCTCCGGATCGGTATAGTAGACCAGACCTTCGAATTCCCCTTTCTGACTGCGCGGATCTTTGTAGGTCTCAATAAACCCGATTATGACGTCCACCTGCGGCTCCGACTTCAGCCACGAAATGCTCGCCTGATCAAAAGTGGCGGGGTCACCGGTGCGAAGGTAGTTCGCCAGGAACCTCAAGGTCTCGGCTTGTCCTTCCGGCGCAAACCAGGCAGCTTTTTCGAGATGGGAAATCAACTCCGCAAGCGGCGCGGCGTAGACACCCGGCTCCACGGCCCAGCTATCGTCCGCGGCCTTCTGCCCGGCCCGGTAGACCTGTTCCACCACAGTACACGGCTTCTTTCTCGGACACTCTTTGACCAATCGAGAATTGAGCGGATATTTCTCGTCAAATCCCTCCAGGTCGGCCATGGTTACGCCGTGATAGTAGTTGCCCGCGCTGTCCCTTAGTATGTCGCCGCCCTTCCCCGGATTCTTATTGGTCACCAACGGCTCATGGGCCGGATCGAAAAGCACCGGCTCCAGTTCCAGCACAACTTCTTCAAGCGTCCTGCCCGGGAAGTTGAGATCCGCACCGTTAGCCCTGGCAATCCCCAGCGCCTCGAGCAGCTCGTGACGCTCGAAAGTAGCCGTGAATTTAGTCTTGTTGCGCTCGTAGTACGGTCCGTTGTTCAGCCAGAACAGCTTCGCGTATTTGAGAATCTTGTCTTCCAACCCGGGCGGCAAGCCCAAGGGATGGGTGAGGATCTGATCGAGCAGATGGCGGATGGTGAGCGCGTGCCGGTGATTCTGGTCGTAGGTCATGTCACGTCCGGCCACCGCGGCTTTGTACAGGTAGTAAGCCAGCAGCTTCTCCCTGAGCGGCAACTTCTCGAAACCGTCAGCGTACAGTTGAACCAACGCGATGCCTTCCACTTCCTCGATGAAGTACTTCCGCTCCTTGTCGGGCTTGACCGCGGCCATCTGCTTGGCTCCTTCACCTTGTGAGCCCCCCTTGCCGGCGGGCAGAGAACATGACGAAATCATGACGGCGACCGCCAGCAGCAGCCCCACGCCGGAGTTATTTGACCACCAGTATGCCATCCGTACTCCATTGGTCTAAAGGTTGTCTAAAGCAGCCCCAGTTGCCGCGCCTCACGGGCCAGGAGGTCCCGGTGCGACGGATGGGCCACTGCGATAAGATTGAGCGCCCGCTCGGACAAGGATTTCCCCTTGAGCCGAGCGATGCCGTATTCAGTCACCACGCAGTCTGCGTCTCCCCTGGGAATAGCCACCGCAGTACCCGGCGAGATAGCCGGCACAATGTTCGAAACGCGTCCCGAACTGGTCGCCGACGTCAGCACAGTGATTCCAATACCCTCAGCGCTGGCGCTGGCCGCCGCATGAAAGCCGTGCTGAATGCCGGGGTTGGACAGAAACTCAAACTCCCGGCTCTGTCCCGCGATCTGCCCGGTGATGTCTACCTGGGTAGCCTGGGTAATGGAAACCATGCGCCGATTACGCGAAATGTTGGCAGGCTCCGCCACAAAGTCTGTAGGATGCAGCGCCACCATCGCGTTCCGCTCCACGAAGTCGTACAGATCACGGCTGCCGAGAACATAACTCCCCAGCCACTTGCCCGGCATGAAGTCTTTCTTGCGATTGGTAATCGCGCCCTTCTCGTACAGGTGGAGCATGCCGTCGCCGATGAAGTCGGAGTGCACCCCGAGGTCTCTCTTGACGTCGAGATGGATCACCGACTGGTTGACCAGTTCTCCCATTCCCAGGTGAAGGGTGGCCTCGTCGGGAACCAGCAGCGAAAGGTGGCCCCCGATGGAGCGGGCTTCAGGCGCAGAACGCGGCGCAGGCAGGTCAGGCACCGCACGCTCGCTCTCCACGACCATGTCAACCGCTTCAATCCTGAAAGTGGTTTCCCCCTCGGTCCAAGGTAGATTGCGGTTGACCTCAACCACCACCACTGTGTCCCGGTGCATCGCGTCGGACAGTATGTCCTGCATCCAGTCGACGTTGCAGGAGAGGTTGAAATTGCCGTCCTCGTCCATTCCCGACGAACCGGCCACAATGACATCCACCCGCCTGCCCTGCAGCAACCTTCCCACCGCCGAACCCGACACCGGAACCACGTTCACCACCGACGCCTGAGCACTCTCACGAGACCCGGGGCCGACGCAGAAAGAGAAGAAGGAGACGTTGGACTCCAACGACTTCCCTTCCTTCTTTGCCAGGTACTGCCGCACCAGAAAGTCGGGAGGCACAAGGCTCAGCGACGTGTAGAGATTGACCCGTTGCAAGTCGCGGCGCCGCCCCAGCGCGGAGAGTATGGAAAGCGGCTGACAGGCCCCCCCGGACAGCACCACCGAGTCGCCGTTCTGAATCACATTGGCAGCCTTCTCAGCCGGAGCCAACAGACGTTGGTATCTTTCAAGGTATGTTTCACTGTCGTTCATGGTCAACTAAACTACACCATGTCACCGCCGGTTTCAAGAGGCGACGCCAAGCGCTGCCCATGGTCCGGTTCGTTGACACCTCAAAGGACATCTGTTATCCATGTTCTATGAGGTTCGAACTTACGATCCCTCCCGAGCAGCCCCACGAGGACGCGCTGGTCGTCTCCGTAGAAGCGCCCAACTGGCTCGCCGCACTCAGCAAGGTGCTGAGGCAGACCGGGGGCACCCAGATCCCCAAAGGCAAGGCGCTGTGCGAAGTGAAGGCGGACGGGACTATCGTGGTGAAGGATACCGTGCTGGAAAAGGTGTTCTACCTGCGGGTCGAACCAGAGGAAGAGGAGGAGCAGGAGACCCCTGCGCCGGAGCCCGAGGTGCTCTCAACCCCAACCATCACATACCTGGAAGCCGACCTCAAAGAGAAGAAGCTCAGCGCACTTCCATCTGACCTGCTCATCACGCCGAACCCCGAAACCCCCGTGTCGGTAAATCATCCCTGCATGGTGCTGCCCAAAGCTGAAATAGAACGCCGTATGAGCGAACAAGGCCGAGGCGTGCGCGATAAACCAAAGTCACCCGCCCCGCGGCCGCCCGCGCCCAAGGACAGCGCCGGCGCCGCCGCCCAGCAGGAAAAACCTGTCCAATTGATCCACGTGGTGGAAGTGGAAGCCACCGCCGCCGACACTCTGACCACCCTCAAAGTCGACCTCGACGCGCTGCGCGAGGCCAGCAACTCGCCTTCACCCCACACCACGGAGACAATCGTCCCTCCACCAGGATTCGAGTGGCTCCGCCAGCCCGTGGATTCAGCACTCGCCGAGGCGAACGACGCCAGCACCCTTTCAGACCGCGCTCTCAGGCTCTCCATGGCCGCCCTCCCCTGCCGGCTAGCCGCATTCATTTCACTTGATCGCGACGCTCAGATACTGTCCGTCACATCCGCACTCGGAGAACTGGGAGAAAAACTGGTGGGCACCAGGTACGACTACGCAGATGGCCTGCTCGCAGCCTGCTTGAACACGAGCCTCTCGGCAGTGTTGGAATCCGCAGGCACAGGACCCTATTCAGTAAACTCGTTCAACAAAGAACTGGGCACCAACGTGAAAACCGCGATCATCGCGTCCGTCACCGACGGCCGACACACCAACGGGGTCCTGCTCCTCGGCGACCCCCTGTCAGGCAAGCACTTCACACCGGTCGAACTCGCGGTGGCCAACTACCTCGCCATGTCGGTGTACTGCGCCATCCGGAAGTGCGAGTCGGCATAAGGGCATGTAGAGATTTTCTACAGACGTAAACACAATGCACGATCCGCCTGTCGCGGCGCAACGCCAAGCCTCGACGAGAAAACCAACGGCACGCGACTTGCTTATGAAGGGGACAGCGATTTGAAATAGCGACGTTGACAACCGAGCGATAGGAGTTAGTGATGAAATCAATGATTAGAATGTTCACCCTGCTGGTTCTGGTATCCTTCCCGTTCTCCGCCATGGCCGAATGCCAGGTGGACGCGGACTGCAACGAAAACGAAATCTGCGCCCTGTCCGATTGCAAGGCCTGCCCTGATGAAGAAGAGTGCCCCCCGTGCGAACCTGAAGGAGTTTGCATTCAGGTAGGCGCCGAAGGTCAGGACTGCGATACCAACCAGGATTGCCCTTCCGGTTACGAGTGTCTCCCCATGCCTTGCCCCGGCTGCGCCTGTCCGCCCTGCGACCCGGATGACGAAGGGAATTGCCCCGAATGCGACTGCCCTCCTTGTGACGGCGGCGGCGAATGCGTTGAGCTGTGGGACGACGACCCGGACGACTGGTACGGCGGCGAATGCGACAACGATGCGGATTGCCCCGAGTACTTTACCTGTAAGGATATCCAGGTCCCGTGCCCCACCATGCCCGACTGCCCGCCCTGCACCTGCGCCGCTCCCGGCTGCAACCCGGACGAAGGTGATTGCTCCGAGGCCCCCGAGCCCGATTGTGAATGCGAGCCGTGCGACATTCCCGAAGACTTCGAGTGCGAGACCGAGACCTACGGTTACTGCGTATTTGAGCCGGAGGACTGCTCATCCGATGACGACTGCGGAGAAGGGTTCGAATGTATAGAGCAGGAAGCTTGCTGGGAGAGCGGTGGCGGCGGTTGCGTTTGCACCACCTGCGCCTGCCCCGACTGCCCCGAAGGGGAAGAATGCGAGCCGTGCGACTGCCCCGAAGAAGAAGAGTGCGAGTGCTTCGACGACGAACCCCAGAGCGGATGCGAGTCCATGGGCGCCTTCTGCGTGCCCAAGCAGATCGAATGTGAAGACGACCTCAACTGCCCGGAAGGGTGGGAATGCGCTCAGTTCGGCAGCAGCGGTGGCGGCACCTCCTGTGCCTGCGCTTGCGAGTGCCAGGCCACACCCCCCTGCGCCCCGGGCGAAGAGTGCCCCGAGCCGGAAGAGTGCGTCTGCCCGCCCTGCGACTGTGACGAAGAAGGCGAAGAGTTCGCCGAACCGGGAATCGGCTTCTGCATCCCCGGTGGCTGGAAGGATATCGGGTTCGACGATGGCGAAACTCTGGGCGGCAGCAACTTCATTGAGAAAGGCGTGAGTAGTGCCGCTTCGGACTCCCCCCACAGCCCGGAAGCCGACCCCAACGGCCAGGGCAACGGCGAAGGCGGTGGCAACGAGGAAACCCCGTCGGACACCTCCGGCGGCAACGATGACGGCGGCTCCACCGGCTGCTCCACCGGCAGCACCGGCGGCGGCGCTCCCTTCGGTATCCTCTTCGCCTTCCTCGCCCTGGGCCTGGCGGTCACCCGTAGAAAGTCTGCAGTACGCTCCTAAGGAACCCACTCACAAGAATTATCCTCGAGACAAGCAGAATCCCACACTTCCTGCCCCGAACTCATGAAGTAGCGAACGATCATGTTGAGCTGGTACGTCTCTATGTCGAAAGCCTTGTACGGCGCCATGAGGTAGATGCCGTGAAAGCCGCGAGGCCGGGTCATCACGAGTCGTACCGCCTGCACCCCCGCCTCGTCCCGGAAAAACCGGCAACTGCCGTCCCCGTTCTTCTGCGCGCAAATGGCAGCCGACGGTTCGGCCGCTAATCCGGGGTTGGGAAAGGCAACCGTCGCCCGCAACGGCTCGGGCAGATCGAAGGGCGCGTTGAAACCGTCCCCACACACCGCTCCGTCGCCGTCCGTGCACTGCCAACTGTCGGTCGCGCCATCCGGCCCGTACATGCACCCGCCACAACCGGAATGGTGCCGGCTGCCGTCCAGGTCATCGACGTCGTACAAAGTGCACTCCTCGTGCACGTTGCCTTCCGCATCCTCAACGTCCACGGTGTAGCGGCAGCGGTTGTACAATCCTTCCACCACCCCGTTGTCCACCAGCACGTCCATCTGGCTCTTGTCTCCGTAACGCCCGTCCGGTTCCGCATACCCCAGAATGCCCGCGGCCCGGGCCATGGAGATCCCGGTGGCCACCGGCACGTTGGAATCCCCCACTCCCAGCAGCATCGCCACGTTGGTGCCGTAGGTCGCATCAGGGTCAGCCTCCGGATACGCAATGGGCTCCGCCGCATAGTGCCGGGCCCAGTTCACCGGGTCCCCCGGCTCGAGAATCACCTGGGCGACGTTCATGAAACGCCTCAACCCGGGCGTCTGTCGCGCATATCCAAAGCCACGATACATGTTCACCAACCTCGCACCCTTGGGGTAGACGATACCGTTGGCCTCCACGTTGTAGCCGAACGTGTCGACGCTCTCCAACACGTTCCCGTCGCCGTCCAGAACCTCAACCAGGAAGAAGTCCCCAAGCGCGGGACGCTCGCCTTCCGACTCGGTGTCCAGCTTCGGCGGCGCCATCATGCACCAGCTTTTGGCGGCCAGCTTGCGGCAACGCCACTGATTCGGGCAGTCGGAATCATCCTCACACGACTCCACGTCAGTTCGAGCCAACGGGTCAAACCCGGTGAAATGACGAATCTCAGTGGCCCGCAACGCGTCTGCCTGGAGTTGGAGCCGGAAGCCCCCTTCCTCAGGAACGACAGCGAAAGTAGACGCGCCTGAGTCCAGGTTGGTGAGCCGCACCTGGTGGCCCGGCCGGGCCTTGGCCAGATAGGCGATGGGCAACTCCTTAATGCGGTCGAACGCGGGCATGGCGAAACTAAGCTCTATCCCTTCAGCCTGTATTTCGCCGCCCTCCCCGTCTTCGTCCTCAACCGGGGGCGGTGGATTGCCCAGAATGATCGGGCCCATCATCGGCATGATCGCCATCTCCGGAACGCCTGGATTGGTGCTGCGCACGGCCACATCCGAAAGCCCCCCGCCGCCCACGATTACAACCGCGGCATCGAGCGCAGGCTCTACCCCGGCAAACACCGCGGTGACGATGCCACCCAGCGAAATGCCGTAGGAGAAGTAGCGGTTGTCTTTGCCCCCCAGGTCCGGCTTGCCGTCGCCATCGAAATCGCCCAGAATTTCCAGCTCCCCGTCCCCATCCACATCGGCCTTGGTCTGCCCGTCCATGGAGCGAAGGATACGCACGAACTGCATCAGGTCCACCGCGGTCTGCCGCACTGCGTCCCGGGTGTGAAACGCATCCAGCGTCCAGAAATCACCGGCCGGGTCCAGATTGCCATCCATGTTGAGGTCCCGGCACCGGGTTCCCTTGACGATGTCGTACATGGGCAAATAGCCCGGGGCCATCAACGTGATCATGTCGACCACGGCCGGCTCCGAGAGCAAAGCACCCTCTTCAGGATTGGCCGGGAACGGCATCCCGTGGGCGAACGCATCGATCGCGCATGTGGCAATACCATAGCGGGCGAACAGCCCCGCAAATCCCATGGCCTGCAGCTTAGAAGACGCAGTACCATGCATGAAGATCGCCACCGGGAACGGTTTTTTGCCCGTATGATGCGGGTAGGTTTCGTCCGCGTAGTTGGCCTGCTCCTTGGGAATGATACAGACAAAAGGCACCGTGGTGGTCCCGTACACCGCCTCACCCGTCTCCGCATTCACCTCGAACGACTCGTCGTCGTCGGCAGGATGCCCTTCCCCCGCGTGCCCGTCCCTGTCGGTCATGAAGTCAGGGCTCTGGAAGGTGCCGGCCACAAAGTAGTCGACGTACTCGTAGGAGTCCATGAGGGGCTCGAAAGAGTCTTTCAGGCTCGGGATGGTGCCTTTCAACATCTCCAGCAACGGACCGAAGGTATCCATCAACTCACTCACGGTCACCGTGTACATGCTCCCCGTTTCCTTGGCCTGGTCCTCGGTTTTTGCCTGGCTGAGGGTGAACACCGCGGGAAACTCGTCCGCCAGGTAGGCGAACGGTCCTTTGCCGTACATGCCCTTGCGTATGGCCACCAGGTCGGAAGTCACGCTCTGCGTGGTAAACGTCCACGCAAACGCAACATCGTCAACCTCGATATTGAAGGGCGACGCGGTCAGGATACTCTTCAACGGCGCCAGTTCATCGGTTTGCCGGGTGTGGTTCACCCATTGAAACGGCGACCTCACCGGCTCCCGGCACCGGCCCGCCTTCACATCGCAACTCCCCGTTTCGCTACATCCGCCGTCATCGTCGCAACCGGCTCCAGTCCCTTCAGCCCCCAACAGGCGTCGGGTCACTACCACCGCATAACGGGTCCGCTCCCGCAACGGCACCACCGGCCTCAACATGAGCGCGTGAGTCTCGGTCTCATAATGCGTAAGCAGGTCGTCCCACGGGTCTTCCCCCCCGGGAAACACGTTGGGCTTGTCATCGACACCGTCGAAGTCGGTGTCCTTGCCGCCTTCGTCATATGACTCGAACACCAGGTTGGTTCCGTCCTCCCTCGGATCGTTGGAGAAGTAGGCGTCGGTTACCTTCAGTTGAAGAGGAAAGAACCCCCTCCCCATGTCCAACATCGTCGGCTGACCATACGTCGGGCTGCCGGGCGTGACGTCGACAAGGAAGATCGCGTCGTCAACGAAATCCAGGTTCTCCTCATGCCGGCTCTTCAAGTCAGCCAGATGGATCAGGGAGTCAAAGGTGACCGTAATGGTTCCAAAGGTCCCGAACCCGTCCAGTTGATCCGCCTTCTCCCTGGTTTCGGTTTCAATCTCCGTGGGAGAAATGACGCTCAAATTCAACCTGAGCCCGGTTGGCGAATCAGGGTCGTACCGGGTCGCCAGGTTGTTGGGAAACGGAATCTCCGGCAGCGGCCTGGCTTCAAGATCCCACACCACCATGGGCCCGCCCCCTTCACCCGCCGGCGCCAACCCTGCCGGCTCCGGCGAACAGGCCGCTAACACCCCGGCCACCAACAAGACTGCGAGCCATAGGTTGATAGCTGATAGTCGCTTCTTGATGCCCGTTTTCCTCACCATGTCACCCCCACCGTTCCCTGCAGCAACGTCACCTCCCCGGGTTTATCACCTTCCTCGTTTCTGAACGCTGCTCCGGGGAGCAGGATCCCCCCTTCCGCCCTCGCTTCCAACGTGATCGCCTCCATCATTCGATATCGATAACGCACTGCCAGATCGAACTCCATACCCAAAGACTGCAGCGGCTTCGTCGGCCCTCCCAGATAGCCGTGCGGGTCGCCGCCTCCGGCGAACGTCTCGTACGCAGACGGAACCCCCCGGTCCGACCATGCAAATAGCGCCAGCAGGGCTGCGGCAAAACCCGTCTCCCCGCCGTACACCAGGGCCGGTGCGACATACACGGTGTTCTCCAGCGAGCCGTTGGTGGCAAGCCCGGTAAGCCCGTGGGGCGGTACCGCCGCGTTCTCCGGGTCACGGGCGCGCTCGATGGAGGCCGCCGTCATGCCCGCCAGGTAGTGATCGAAGAGAATCAGCCCCACGTTGTAGTCGGGATCGAATCGAAAACGGTAGAGAGTGCCGTCATCCAGGTCCCCATCTCCCGCTGCGTACCCGCCTTTGAAACCAAACGACAGTTGGGGCGAATCCAGGGCCACCGCCACCTCCGATGCAAAACCCAGCGCGTTGACATCCACTCCCGAAGGAGAATTCCACGGCCGGCTGCGATCGGTCTCGCCGGTAATCCAGGCTACTTCTGCAGCAGTCTTCAAGGTGCCGCCGGGGAAGATGGGCCGTTCCAACGTGCCCGCGAAATCTATGGCCAGCACCTTGAGGAACTCATCGTCAGCATCGGTCTGGTCTCGATAGACCACATATGCCCCGATACTCTCAGCATCCCCACGGTACGACAGGCTGCCGATGTACTGTTTGGCAACGTCGCCGTCGATCAGATCAGCGTTTTCATCCCGGTACACGACATCGAATGCGCCCACCAGAATCACGCGGTCAGCCACCGGGGAGTCGAGGAAGAGTTTCAGCGGCCGGGTCGCAAAAAGAGCCCGCTCCACCAGATCCCCCCGCCAGCGATGGGAGAACATCTCCATGGGCGTCTCTTCGCCGGAGTTGGCCAGGATCCCCTGACCCCAGCTCGAGGTCTGGTGGCCCACCCGGAGCATGCCCACCGGAGTCTTCAGTTCAAGATACCCACGACGCGGCACAAAGGAGTCGGAGGTGATAATGTCGTGGGGAGGAAAGACGGTGGCGTCGGATGCGATGTCGGGAAACTCTCCGGACGCCGCACCGTAGAACAGGTCGCCTTCCAGGTGAACCGACACCGCGGCCCAGCCGCCGTGCAAACCCGCGCGCAGCCGGTTGATGAGCGTCGTGCCCGGCTCCCACGTCTCGTCCCCCTCGGGGCTCACCTCAAACGCGGACACACTCGTGCTCCACATCCGGTAGTCCACGTCCATACCGACCCATCCTTCCGCCCGTACAGGTCCGGCTGCCAATGTCAGCGCCAGAAGTGCTACGGTGCCAAGCGGAACTCGGTGTCTCGGAATCCTTTCGTTCATGAAATCTCCACGCCCATCCAGGTGGCCCAGGTGCCTGGCTCAAAGACTAAACCAACCGGCGGGTGCGTTCAAGCGAGGAGTTTTGGACTTTGGATCATGGTCTATGGTAATATCTGCCGTGACTATACGCGTGGGGGACCAAGCGATGAAGGGTTGCAGATCACTCTTTCTTCTGGGGGTGTCGTTATTCCTGGCGGCATGTGGTGGAGACGGGGGTAGTTCGTCCAATACTCCCTGGGACATCAGCGGCCGATGGGACGGCCAGTACATCGACGGGACTGAAATCCCGTTCATCCCCGACACCACTGTCAAAGATGTCGCCAAAGAGATTCCAAAACCCCCGCCCAAAGACCTGGTCGAAACCAAAGCTGAAACCATCCCCGGGTTCGCGCCCGGCGCTCCTTGCGAATCCGAGGCCGAGTGCGTGGAAGCCCCTTGCGTACCCACACCCTACGGCTTCAAATGCTCAATGGTCTGCGACGGCGACTGTGCCGGAGTTGAGGGCTGGGAATGCTACGATCATGGATTCCCTTGGAAGCCGGGGCTCTGCCTGCAACCCGACTACGTTCTGTGCCGGGCATGTAAGGAGACCATGGACTGCTTCGAAGAGTGGAGCAGTTCCGAGTACAACTGCATCGATTACAACGGTGGATCCAGATTTTGCAGCCGGGATTGCAAATTCGAAGACGACTGCCCCGACGGATACACCTGCGACCTCGCTACTTTCAAGGGGCTCGAGCTTGGCTCCAAGCAGTGCCGACTCAAAGCCGGCCCCTGCCCCTGTGTCGACTTGCACGAAGGTGCGGTCACAACCTGCCTCAGCGACAATGAGTTCGGCAGTTGTCCGGGCCAGGCAGAATGTGTGGATAAGAAATTCGAGTGCGATGCTCCCCCGGCCCTCGAAGAAACGTGCAACGGCAAGGACGACAACTGCGACGGTGAAGCGGACGAGGGAATGGGCACCCAGACTTGCGGGCTGGGCATTTGCGAGCACGAAACCCCCGAGTGCGAAGATGGAAAACCGGTGTTCTGCAACCCCAGCGAGGGGGCCGGCACCGAGAAATGCAACGGCCTTGACGACAACTGCAACGGCGAAATAGACGACCTCTGGCCCTTGGTGGGCCAAGAGTGCGACGGCCCCGATCCGGACTTGTGCAAAGCCGGCACCTGGGAGTGCTCGGAAGACGGACTTGACGTGGAATGTGTCGGGGATGACGCCCCGGGCGACGAAGTGTGTGACGGCGTGGACAACGACTGTGACGGTCTGGTTGATGAGGGTTTTGGCGAGACAACCTGTGGGGTTGGTGAGTGTGAGCACACTGTACAGAATTGTTTGGACGGGGAACCGGCGGAGTGCGACCCCATGGAAGGCGCCCAGGACGAAGACTTCCCCGACCTGGACGGAGAAGACACCAATTGCGACGGCGTCGATGGCGACGTCGAGGCCGCCATATTCGTCGACATCCTCCTCGGCAACGATGACAACGAAGGCACGCCCGATGAGCCGGTCAAGACCATCCAGATGGGGACAGACCTTGCCATCGCCCACGGAAAGACGGACCTCTACATTTCCAAAGGAAACTACCCGGGCCCCCTCTACCTGGTGTCCGGCCTGAACTACTATGGCGCCTACAACGCGGCCACCGGGTGGAATCGCTCCACCCTGTTCCTCAACTATGTTGAAGGCGGCTCCCCCGTTCTCGAATGCGACGGGGCGAGCGACATCCTGGTCGACAGCTTCAAGTTCTTCGGCGACGACGCACTCGGGGGCGCGGGAGACAGCGCCTTTGCGGCCCGCTTCGCCGATTGCAACAACGTCGAGTTCGCACACTGCACCTTCGAAGGCGGAGACGGCAACCCGGGCACAGATGGCGCGGGCGGCACCGGCGGTGGCAACGGCAGCGTCGGAGGCAGCGGCAAGAAAGGCTGCAGCCACGGCGGCTGGGGATGCGGGAGCTGCTCGGTACCCGCTCCCGGCGGCGCCGGGCCCAGCGCCTGCGGCGAGACGGGCGGAGTCGGTGGCTACCCCGGCGACAAGAACCAGGCCGGTTCCGACGGGGCGGCAGGTTCAGGCGGAGCGTCCGGAGGCCTGGGCGGAGCAGTCAACGGCAACGGCACCAAGGGCACCAATGGAGCCCCCGGACAAAAAGGCGCTCCCGGCAGCAAGGGCGCGTGGGCCGGAAACATCTCCGAGAGCGGATTTGCTGCCGCAACCGCGTCCCAAGGGACCAAGGGCGGCAACGGCAAAGGTGGCGGCGGCGGCGGTGGCGGTGGCGGCAATTCGGGCTTCCTCGACTGCACGGTCTACGGGGCCAGCGGCGGCGGTGGCGGTGGCGGCGGCTGCGGCGGAACTGCGGGCAAGGGGGGCACCGGAGGCGGTGGCGCCTTTGGCCTGTACGTGGTGGACTCCACAGTTACCCTTGACGACTGCAAGGTCTTTGCCGGCAACGGCGCGGCCGGCGGCAAAGGCGGCAGCGGCGGCGAAGGAGGCGACCCGGGCGGCAGCGGCCCCGGAGGAGCCGGTGACTCCGTTGATGACGAAGGCGGCGGCGGCAACGGCGGCACCGGCGGAGCAGGCGGCGACGGCGGTCCGGGCGCCGGCGGCGACGGCGGTCCTTCCTACGCAGCAGCGTGCATCGGCGTCTCCTCAATCACACAGCAAAACACCAACTTCGTCCCCGGCGCCGGCGGCAACGGCGGCACCAGCCCCCAAAACGGCAACCCCGGCAACCCCGGCCCTACAGACCTCTTCTACGGATGTGAGTAGCGGCAGGCGGTAGCAGAGGATAGGCTGTGGGCGGTAGGAACACCGAAAGACAACAGTGAACTGAACCTCAATGCCGGGCCTGGCCCGCACCCGGTCTGCCAAATCCCATTTCCATTTTCTTGATCTCTTTTCCCCGCCTCCCGTGTCTCGATTACGTAGCTGGCAATCGTTTTTGACCGCAAGGAGGCAAGACCATGAGACGCAACAACGTTGCAACTGCTTTGACCATCTTATCCCTCGCATTCGCACTCTCGGCGTGCGGAGACAACTCCGGTTCCGACGGCACCGAAGCCGGCACCTACCCGGAGATTGAAATCAGCCCTGCCTCACTCTGCGAAAAGAGTAATGTAACGCCCACGCACGTCACGTGTGCGTATGCGTTCCCACAGGAGCAGGTGCTCATCGGCGACTCTCTGCCGTTGACGGTGAGCCTGCAGAATCCCGGCGAGAGACAACTGCTTGTTCGGGAAATACGCATCGAGTACGACCTCCCGGAAGGAGCCCAGGAGGACGAGCCCGCATTCTCCCTTGAGACTCCGGCTGCCTTCGATGACTCAATGGCGGCCTCGGGGGAATACCCGGTCCAGATCCTGGGCCAGGGGACCGTGGACGCGCCGGACAAACTTGCAGTCAAGGTTGTGTACACCCGCCCCGCGGACAAGATCCTTCGTACCGCACGACTGGTCATTGAAAGCGACGCGGTGAACCAACCGGTGCTCTCCATTGATCTCTCTACCGAACAGGGCGTACCCACCATCCAGTTGAATCCCGAATATGTCGACTTCTCCCTGGTTCCGGAAGGGACCATCGAGGAAGAAAAACTGACCATCCTCAATACCGGCGGTTCCGACCTGGCCATCTCCGGACTCAAACTGGTGGGCAGCGAGACGTTTACCGCGATACTTCACGGCACCGAGTATGCATCCATGGAAGGGAACGGAAACGCTGTGACCTTCGAAGACGCTGTGGTCGTCGCACCCCAGACCAGCACCTTCATGTCGGTTCGCTTCGCCCCGGTGGACGCGTCGCCGGCCGGAGCAAAGCTCATCGTCTACTCCAATGACCCCGACAAAGAAAACGGCGTAGAGGTCCTCCTGGCAGGCAATCAGTCCGTTCCCTGCATCTCGGTGAACCCGGCAAAGATCACTTTCGGAGGTGTACAATTCGGCAATCTGGCGCAAACAACTCTCGAGGTTTACAACTGCGGCGAACAGCAATTGAAAATTGAGTCCATCGCGGTAGAGCAAGGGTCCGAGAGATTCTCCGTGGACCCGTCCAGCCTCCATCATACGCCGTCAGTCGAAGACCCTCTGTTTCTTCCGCCCTCAGAAATCGCCTACGTGCAGGTTACCTACTTCCCGGAGCTCGAAAACCCGGTAGACATCAACGGCAATATCATCCTCGATGAAGCCACCCTGGTAGTTCGAAACAACTCCTTCGAACCCGCAAAGAGTGTTGAGTTGAGCGGGGCAGGAGTCACAGGCACCTGCGCAACAGCAGTAATAAAGACCACCGAAGGCGAAGAAGTGATCCCGCAGACCGTGATGCACCTGTTTGGAGACGAGAGCTTCGCACCCCAGGGCGTTGTTGCCAAGTGGCAGTGGGACGTGGACCAGCCGCCGTTATCACAATCGGTGTTCATTCCGTCGGCCACTTTCCCGAATCCGACCTTCGAAGTGAACGTGGCTGGTGTCTACACCTTCCACCTCACCGTATTCGATGAATTCGGAACTCCCTCTTGTTTCGCCGAGAAGTACGAAGTAGTGGTAATCCCCGACCAGGCGATTCACACCGAGCTTCTGTGGTCAACACCTGAAGACCCTGACGAGACCGACACCGGCCCGGAGGCGGGCAGCGACCTCGACCTGCACTTCCTGCACCCCTTTGCCGCAGGCCCGGACCTTGACGGCGACGGTGCGCCCGATGGCTGGTTCGACATTCCCTTTGATGCATTCTGGTTCAACGCTCACCCCAACTGGGGCAGCTTTGACCCGTTCTTCAACGACGACCCGAGCCTCGACCGGGACGATACCGATGGAGCAGGGCCTGAAAACATCAACCTGAACATCCCGGAGAACCTGACCTACCGAGTGGGCGTGCACCACTGGAACGACCACGGGTATGGCACCGCGTACGCCACGGTGAGGGTGTACATCTATGGGCAGTTGGCATACGAAGTGAGCGACATGGCGCTGGTCCACCAGGATATGTGGGAGGTGTGCACCATCGAGTGGCCGTCGGCCCAGATAACGACGGTTACCGACGACATCGGCCAGCCCAAGATCACTCCCAACTACATCAATCCCTTCTTCTTCCCCTAGAGCCTAGTCCGGAGTCGAATCACCCACGCTGACGCACTGCGAACTCAAGACCGGCTGCAAAGTCCCCGAAACCGAGACCGTGGCTCCCGGCGCATTCAGCCGGATGTATCCCGAACTCCCCCCGCCGCCACCCGATTGAACCCCGCCGCCGCCACCGCCGTCCGGACCGCCGCCGACTCCACCAGCGGCTCCCCCGGTCTGCCCGCCCGGTTGCCAGTTGAGGTTTCCGTGACCGCCCATGCCGCCACCAACCATCACGTCGCCCTGAATCGTAACCGACGAGCCTGACTCCAGAATAACACCACCACCCGAACCACCACCGCCACCGCCGCCATAGGCGTTGCCGCCCTTGGCCCCGCGGCAGTCAATACTGCCGCTTTGGGCTACCACCAGGTCTCCAAAGCAGGAAACCTGAAGCGAGCCGCCGCCTGCTCCGCCGCCGCCGCCCGCACCGTTGGGGTTGTAGTCAGAATCCGACAGCCCGCCGGCGCCACCCGAACCCGCCAACAGCGGGCTTAGAGCGCCTGCTCCATACGGAGAGCCGCCGTAGCCTCCTTCCCCGCCGTACGCACCCGGACCGCCGCCCGGCTTGCCCCCCGCCGAGGCCGTTCCTGCTGACCCTCCGACACTCGGTCCGCCGTAGCCGCCGCCACCACCGTAGCAGAACCCACCGCCGCCACCGCCATTGCCGTAGTGAACGCCGGGGATACCCACATCGCCGCCGCCGGTGCCCGAACCGTTGGTCGCACCCTGGTAGTGATTGGTGGAACCCTTGCCTCCGCCCGCACCGCCGCCGACTCCGGTTCCGCCCGCAGTCGGACCAGACGTGGCCGCGTTGGCCCCCGCACTCCCGCTCAATTGTAGCTGCCCTGAAACCGACACGTCTCCCGAAGCCAGCAGCACTGCAGGATTGGCTCCTGCGAAATTCACCGTAGAACCCTGGCCCACAGTGATCGATGTCGCCGCAAACGCACCTAAGGTGGGACCGCCGTTCTGACTGACCGTGGTGAAGTAGATTCCGTCCACTAAGCCGTTACCCGCCGCCCGAATGCCCGGCGAAATCTCGCCGGTCACGGTGTTCATGGTGAAACTACCGCCGGTAAGTTCCAACGGGCCGGTCCCTTCGTTGATAAGGTCATCTGAGACGTTGCTCACCAGCAGACAGGCGCCGTCATCTACCAGACCGTTGCAATCGTTGTCAATATCATCGCATTCTTCCGGCTGAGAACCTTCCAGGGGATCGCATACCTGAGGGACGCCGCCCACACAATTGTCGATGGCATGCTCACACGGCCCCAGACCGCAGGTGGCGGTCCCGAGACCCTCGTCTATCTGCCCGTCGCAGTTGTTGTCCAGGGAATCACATTCTTCGGGCTCAGAACCCTCCATCGGATCGCACACCTGGGGGACGCCGCCGACGCAGTTCTCCACAATGTGCTCGCAAATCCCGAATCCGCACGTGGTCGCGCCCAGCATTTCATCCTCGTCACCGTCGCAATCATTATCCTTGCCGTCG
This sequence comes from uncultured Myxococcales bacterium, assembly GCA_964626565.1. GTDB lineage: Bacteria > Myxococcota_A > UBA9042 > CAIXZC01 > CAIXZC01 > CAZVFX01. The sequence goes on along the minus strand of CAZVFX010000017.1, from coordinate 22,033 downwards.
CAAATGTCCGGCTGGGCGCCTGCCAACGGATCGCAAATCTGCACCTGCCCGTCAAAGCAGTTGTCCACCGTGTGCACGCACTCTCCCACACCGCACGTCGTGGTGCCGAAAAACTCGTCCACATCTCCGTCACAGTCATTGTCCTTGCCGTCGCAAAGTTCTTCACCAACACCTTCCATCGCGTCGCAGTTCTGAGCGATACCACCAACGCAGTTGTCTACGGTATGCAGGCATTCGCCCTGCCCGCAGGTCGTGGTTCCCAACCCCTCATCCTTGGGGCCGTCGCAATCGTTGTCCTTGCCATCGCACAGTTCGGCGGCGCCGGGGAGGACGCTATCATCAAACGGGGCGCAATCGAGGACGTCGGGTGAGCCGTCCGCGTCATCGTCCGGGTCGCACTCGTTACCCTTCCCATCACTGTCGAAATCCGCCTGGTTGGGGTTGGCGTCGCTCACGCAATTGTCCGAGTTGTTGGGAACACCGTCGCCGTCAAGGTCTGTGTCGACACAGTCAGCCAGTCCATCGAGGTCATTGTCAGGAAATCCCTCGTCCTTGTCCCCGTCGCAATTATCATCCAAGTTGTTGCATTGTTCGTCCGCTCCCGGGTACACGTTGGGCGCCAACGCACCGCAGTCGCCCCCTTCAGTCGCAGTGTACAGCTCATCCGCTTCGCATAAGCACTTCGACTTGGAGTCCGAGCCAAAACCGTCCTCATCCAGGTCCAGATAGAACAACGAACACCCCTCCGCGTTCTTCTCGTCCGCATCGCCATCGCAGTCATCGTCCACGCCGTTACAGGCTTCGGCCGCGAAGTGAGAGATGTCGGGGTCGAAGGGAGCACAATCCACCGCATCGGGGTCACCGTCACCGTCGTCATCCGGGTCACAGGCATCCCCTTCCCCGTCGCCGTCCCAATCCTCCTGGCCCTCGTTCTTCACGTCAACACAGTTGTCCACGTCGTCCGCAAGGCCGTCGCCATCGACATCGCCGTCACAGGCATCCCCCTGGCCGTCACCGTCCAGGTCCGATTGCCCCACATTGGGCACCAGCGAACAGTTGTCCACACCGTCCGGCACACCGTCCGCATCGTCGTCGTCGTCGCATGCGTTGCCCTCACCGTCGGCATCAGCGTCGGCCTGGCCCAGGTTGGCCACCTCCGGACAGTTGTCGAACTCGTCGGGAATGCCGTCGCAATCGGTTTCCCACATCTCCAGCGCCTCGAGCCAGCAGCCGGAGTCACACGCGTCGCCCCAGCCGTCACCATCGGCGTCCACCTGAAGCGGGTTGTAGATGACGGCACAGTTGTCCGCTCCATCTGGCACACCGTCGCCGTCGTCGTCTTCATCCACGCAGTCAGCCTGCCCATCAAGGTCGAGATCTGCGAACCCCTCATCGGTGTCGCCGTCACAATCGTTGTCCAAGCCGTCGCATTCCTCCACCCAGGCGCCCTCCATCGGGTCGCACTCCTGGGGGAACCCATCCTCACAGTTGGGCACGGTATGAGCGCACTCACCCCACCCGCAATCGGTCTGCCCAAGTTCCTCATCAAGCAGCTCGTCGCAGTCGTCGTCGACCCCGTTGCACACCTCCTTCGCCCCCGGGCCGATGGCAGCGTTGAACGGGTCGCAATCGTCTTCGTCCGGATCGAGGTCGTTGTCATCGTCCGGGTCGCAAGCGTCGCCAATGAGGTCATAGTCGAAATCGGCCTGGTCCGGGTTCTCCACCAGCGGGCAGTTGTCGACGCCGTCGGGTACGCCGTCACCATCATCGTCGTCGGTCAGGCAATCGGGTATACCATCATCGTTGCTGTCCTCGAACCCTTCATCTACGGCGCCGTCGCAGTCGTCGTCTTTGTCGTTGCACGACTCTTCCGCCGCACCTGCCAGCGGATCGCAAACCTGCTCAACGCCCTCCAAGCAGTTCTGCACGACGTGGCTGCACTCGCCCACACCGCAAGAGGTGGTCCCGAGGTCCTCGTCAACCTCCCCGTCGCAATCATTGTCGAAGCCGTCGCAAAGGTCGGGCTCAGGCTCAATTGCGTCGCACGCCGGCACCCCGGTTTCCTCGCATACCGCCGTCCCGAAACACACGCCGTCAGCGTCCTCCACATAACAATCGGTCCACGCACCCGCCTCAACCGCCAGAACCGAGCACTCACAGTCACCGTCATCGATAACGCACTGCTTTCCCCCGCCCCCCAAAAGCGGCGCTTCCAGGCAGGAGAAATTCTCCGGACAGTCGTCATCGGAATTGCACGCGGTGCCGCAAAAACCGCCGGAAGGGCCAAAGTCCACACACGCGGCGCCAAGATCCATCCCTTCCGGATTGCACTCCTGCGCATGGGTGCACGGTAAACAGAGTCGCGTGGTGCCGGGGACGCAGATGTAGATGATGTCGGGCATGGCCGCGAGATTCTGCTCACAAAGCCAGTCCTCCGGGCACTCATCCATACAGGTCATGGTGCAGACATCCCCCCCGGCAGTCTCTACGCAAAATCCTGAATCACAATCCGAGTTCTCGTCGCACGGCCAGCCGAATCCTCCCTCTTCGACCTCGGTGGTCATGAGGTCCTGGGGCGGCAACTCGCCGGTAAGATCCAGAAGATCAACACTGGCAATGTCCGGTGGGGCGGCGGCTACTTCGGCATCCTCCACGGCCTGCTCAACAGCCTCCTCGGGGAATACTTCGGAGAGGCTCGAAACATCCATCGTCACCTCGACCGCACCGCCTCCGCAACCTGCCAACAGCATTGCCGCGGTCAAGACCGCAAAAGGCCTGCTTGAGAAACCAACTCCCATTACATCCCCCTGTCTCGAGTGCTTCCGAGTGGAATACGTCGGCACTAATTATACATCGGCCGGGCGGTGTATTCCTAGTCCTGTTTGTCGAACCGCCGGGCAAACACGAAGTAGAGAACCGCGGCCGGGGCAAACAGGAGGGCACAGGCAAGATACATCGTAGAGTTGCTGACCAGACCCTGGAAAGGGTTGGCGGTTGAGGGGTAGAACGGATGGGCGTCGGAATAGAGAAAAGAATCCAGCAGCACGTGGAACCACACCCCCGCTACCGCCGAGGCCGCCAGCATCTTGAAGTCGGTGTGGAACACTACCCGGAACACATCAGCCACCGGCTTCAGAAGGCTGCGGAACCCATACAGCAAACCGGCAAAAACCAGTCCCACCACCGCCCCGCCGAGAAAGGTGTGGGTCAACCCGTGCAAAGGCGCATCGAGCTTGAGCGTGAGCACCACCAACGGCTCGATGTCCACCGCAACATTGGCCAACACAAACGCAGTCACATCCATGCGCTTCTGCAACGGCAGCGACAAACAAGCAGCAGGCCCAAAATGAAACGGCGTGAACGGCATGGCCCCTCCCCTGCTCTATCAATGTTACCACATGCCCGGATATTCCCCCAACGCAGGACGAGAAAGAAAGCAAATATGAAAGGGTCTGACCCGGCTAGCCGGCCTAGCTGCCGGAATCCAGGCGGTTGGCTGCGGTGAGGCACTGTTTTACCAGGGCTTCGATTTCGGGCGCGGTGGATTGGAGCCCCTGACGGTGCACGGCCAGTTGGCGCTTCTTCACTTGCGCCAGGGCGTGGCGGCCCTGCTTGAGTTCCTTTAGAACGGCCCTCTTCAGCTTTCTCGATTTCGGGCTTTTGGCCAGGCCGACATGCACCACCACCAGCCATTTTTGCCGCAGGGCCTCGTCGCTGGACTCATCTTGCAGCGCCACGTAGACGTCACGCTTCTCTAAGGTGCCGGTCAGCGCGGGCGGGGCTGTGGTCTTTCGAACGTGATCAATGGGCACAACCCACGTCAGGCCGAGGGTGTCGGCCAGCTCATCCCACCGTTCCACGGTCCGGGGATGCAGCTTCTTGAAGCGCCTGCGGTCTCTCACCACCACCCAGATGCAGAACGCCGCGATCGCACCAATGATTGAGAAGCTGATGATCAGTACTATTGTGCTGTCTTCCATACCTTGAAGATACGCGACGGACCGGGATCCGGCAAGTTCCCTCACCGGTTGGCGCCGGGCGCACATTAGCGTTGCGGTAGCAGACTCAGACCGCTATTGTTGATGACACGGCGAGTCAAAGCTGTGGCGCTCGCGTTGATGCTGGGGTGATTCCACGTGCTGAGGTTTCTTCGAACGCCGGCGGGACTTGCGGTCCTGTCGGCCCTGGTAGTTGCCGGCTGCGGAGCCCTGTTCCTCGGGCTCGAGAGTCTGTACATCGACAACGATGTGCGTAGCGTCGTCCCCGGCGACCATCCGGTCATGGAGTACTGCGACCAGGTGGACAAGACCTTCGGCTCTGCGGACCGTATCTTAGTGGGATTTCAAACCGACACAAGCCTGTCCATCCCACTGCTCAAACTTGTTCGAACCATCACATCCGACCTCGAACAACGCCACGAAGAAGTCATGAGTGTCACCAACACCGACACCATCGTTGGCGAAGGAGCGACGCTTAAACCGCTGCCTCTACTGGACGACGGTGCGGTCACTGACGCCTCCGTGGAGAACCTGCTCGCCAGACTTGAAGACTGGAACATGTTTGACGGCACCCTGGTATCGAAGGATCGAAAATCGTTGGCCCTCCTGGTCACCGTACCTTCCGAGTTCGATCTCGAGGGAAGGGTGAAAACCCTGGCCGACGTTCGGGCCACAGTTGAAAAACATGTGTCCGCGTCAACGGTCGACGTGCGCGTCTGGGTTTCCGGTGAGCCGGTAATCTCCCTGGACATCGGCGACCGCGTCACCGACGACCTGGGGTTGTTGAGCCCTCTCGCACTCCTCGCGGTGCTCATATTGCTCATCGCCACGTTGCGGTCCGTGGGCGGAGTTGTCGGCCCGGTGGTAACGGTGGGCTTTGCCACCGGTGCGACTTTCGGCCTCATGGGATACCTGGAAAGACCGGTGATGGTGGTTACTTCCGCCATTCCGGTGTTTATGATCGCGGTGGGCAGCGCGTACGGCATTCACATCGTCTCCCACTTCAAACAGAACCTCCTGCCCGGGGTGAGCCGCGCCAAAGCCGCGGCCCGGGCGTTGAAGAACATCGGCGGTGCCGTAACGGTGGCCGCAGCCACCACCATCGCCGGCTTCCTCTCCCTGGGCATGAGCGATATCGTGCCGATTCGTGACTTCGGCGTCTTCCTGGCCTTCGGTATCGGCGTGGCGTTGCTGGCCAGCGTCAGTATCGTCCCCCTCATCTTACTCATCGGCCGGAAGGGCAAGACCCCGGCAGCCTCCAAAGACAAGTCTAAGGCGGATCCTCTGGGTTCCGCGCTGGACGCAATCTCCGGAGCAGCCGCCAAACACCAGATCGTCGTGCTCGTGGTTGCAGCCCTCCTGGTCTCCGGGTTTGTCACTGCCACGGCCCTGTGGCTGAGGGTGGACCAGGACGCGGTCGCGATGTTCCCCGAGGATGCCGAGTTACGCCGGGCAGACACCTTCTTCGGCTCCAACTTCGGCGGCACCCACACCCTGTCCGTAGTGCTGGAAGGCCCTGACAGCCGAACCATGCTCGCGCCTCAGGCGCTGAAGTTCCTCAGAGGCGTGCAGGATGAGTTGGCCAAACACAAGGTGGTGGGAAAATCAGTTTCGTTAGCCGACTTCGTGCGCCGCATGAATCTGGTGATGAACCGCAGCGAGCCTGAGTACGATTCCATCCCCGACTCGCAGCAACTTATCGCCCAGTACATCCAACTGTACGAGCTTAGCGGCGACACCGGCGATTTCGCCAGCGTGGTGGACTTCAACTACGGCTCGGGGCAGGTGCTGGTTCAGCTCAAAAGCGGGTCCGCGGCCACCGCTCGGAAACTGAAGGAAGCGGTTACAGCCTATTCCACCGCAAACCTGCCTTCCGGCTACAAACTGGACATGGCCGGTACCGCGGTGAGATACGAGGTCGTCAACTCCTTCATCGTCAAGGGGCAATTGTGGAGCCTCGGGCTCTCCCTGGTTACGGTCTTTGTCATGGTTTCGGTGCTCTTCCTCAAGGCCGCGGCGTGGGGTCCGGCGGGCCGCAGACCACCGCTGGCGGCGGCTCTGAAGGCGATGTCCACCGGCGGACTTACGCTGCTGCCCATCCTGCTGGCCGTGGCAGTGAACTTCGGCACCATGGCGATGGTGGACATTCCACTGGAAATCGGCACCGCGATCGTGGCGGCCTGCGCGGTAGGGATCGGTATCGACTACTCCGTGCACTTCCTTCATCGCTACGAGTCGGCCCGCCGCAACGGGGACGGCCCGGACGATGCGATCCGGCATGCAGCCCGCTCATCCGGCCGGCCAATTGTGTTCAACGCGGCCGCGGTATCCGCAGGCTTCATGATCCTCATGATGTCGGACTTCCTGTCCATTCGCTCACTGGGCTGGCTCACCGCGCTGACCATGCTGGTCACCAGCTTGTCGGCCCTCACCATCCTGCCCGCTCTGCTCAAGATACGCGATGGAAGAGAAGCATAAGCAGATGGACCGGAGGCGGGAGGCCGGAGGCCGGAGCAAAGGCGGGCCTGTAGCGAAATTGGGTCGGATCCTGGCGGAGCTCCGCACAGTAGAAATGTCCACCGGAAAGGAGTTTGCAGCCGCTCACGTTTCGGCTCACAACCTCCTTTTGGAAGGTCTGTCCCTCTGTTTTCTCGACGAAGCCGGACTGGGGACAGACCTCTATGGGACCCACGCCGACGTTTCCGCCCTTACCGATTTGGGGCAAGACTTGCGCCGGCGATTTGTCTTCGTCCCTTGTGAATTGAGGCCGCCGGAATCACCTCGTCACCTGACTCCCGCCATACTTGCCGACGTGTACGAGACCTTTCTCGACCCTCGCCCGAGCGGTGAGGGGCGAGCGAGAGGCGGAGTCTTCTACACCCCGGCTCCGGTAATAGACTTCATAAACCAGGCCGCACTTGATGAGTGGAGAGACGGGAGAAGTGCAAGGGGCCCGGGGCAATTGAGGGTGTGCGACCCCGCCTGCGGTTGCGGTTCTTTTCTGGTTCGCATGTTGTTCCTTTTACAAAGGTTGAGCGGGGAAAGCAGGGCCGATATTGCCGGCCGCTGCCTGTACGGCGTGGACAAATCCGAAGCCGCCCTGCAAATCGCCCATACCCGCCTGAAACTGGCGGTAGCGTCCGACGACAAACACGGAGGTCTGTCCCCTGAGCTTCGTTTGGGTGCAGGTGACAGCTTGCTCGGGGTTGGAGGGGGGGCGGACGGCTTTCCCTGGCGGACTGAATTCCGTTCCGTTTTTGAGGGGACAGACCCCGGCTTCGACGTCATTATCGGCAACCCTCCCTACGTGCGTCAGGAGCACCTCGCCGCGTCCGGCTCAACCAAATACAAACAGCGCCTGGAGGCCGTTGCCGGCAAGGTCTGTCCCCAACTTTTTGAACGCGGTGACCGGATCAGTGCGAGAAGCGATTTGCAGCTCTATTTCTTTTTGCTCTGCCCTACCCTGCTCGCCCCTGAGGGAGTGCTCAGTTTCATCTCTTCCGATTCGTGGCTGGACGCGGAATACGGCCGTTCGCTGCGGACATTTCTCTCCCGGAAGGTGACCCTTCGCAAAGTGATTTCCAGCCGCGCCGGCCGCGCCTTTCCGGGGGCGGGTGTAGGCGCTGTGATCACGGTATTGCGGGGGGACAGACCTTCCAAAGAAGATGGTTCGGTTCAGTTCATCGAACTGGAAGGCCCCTTCGACAACGAGGAGGCTGAACCCGGAAGTACGGAAGGTCGCCGAGTCAGGAAGGTGGCGACCCGGACTCTGGCTAGCAACGCGGACGGGCATGCCAAGTGGGGCGCCCGGTATCTTAGAATGCCCGCACCGCTGGCTGGCCTGGAAGGCTTGCTTCCACTTCCGGATCTGGCCGACCTGACCTACGGCAGCAAGCCGGGTATCGCCCGCTTCTTCATACCGCCGGCAGGGACCCTCGAGGCGGCCGGCGTCGAAGATCAATTCCTCATCCCCATCCTCTCCTCCACCCGTTTTTTTCACACCTTCAAGCTGGATGGTTCCTGTGTGGGTCGGAAGGCCTTTGTTTGCCGGGAGGCCCTGGCCGACCTGGAGCGAAGAGGCCTTTCCGGCGCAGCCGCGTACGTGCGCACCGGCGCCTCACGCACCACCGCCCGCGGCGCAAAGCATACGGTGTCGGGAGTTCCCTGGCCGCTGGCAAAATCAGTGCGGGGCAACCTTCCCGAGTGGCACTGTTTCACCCCCCGAAAACCGGGCGATTTTGTTGTCCCGTGTCTACTGGACAAGCGCCTGTTTTTCGCCTGGAATCCCGAGTCCCTACCCGCCACCAACATGTTCTTTCAGGGCCGATTCCACGAAGGCATCTCCCCACGCTTCGGCTGCGGCCTGCTCAACAGCTCCCTTGTCTATCTCATGTTGGAGGTGTTCGGCCGGCCCAAGGGCCTGGGCGGCCTCAACCTGTACGGTCCGGATCTGGCCGAAGTGCTGGTGCCGGACCCCGGCCTGTTCAACTCAGCGGCCCGCACCCGCATCGAAGACGCCTTCGATGCTCTGTGCCGGCGCCCCATTCTCTCTATCTTCGAAGAAGTCGAATCAGCCGACCGCAGGCGGCTGGACAACCTCGTCTTCGACGCTCTGGACCTGGCTCAAGAAGCCCGCACTCTGATCCCGGTTGAGCTCGCAAGACTCACCGCCCAGCGCTTGCGCCTGGGGCGGGGTTAGGCGCGCTTCGACTACGACCGGGAGTGGTGCAACGTCACCAGCCCTTCGACTTGCGGCTAAAGCCGCGGCGCTCTGGGTGAACTCCCATTGAACCGTGGCTGTTCCCAAACTTCTGTTGCGACCGCCGCAGGCGGCCGACTGAAGAACTTGGAGTTTACCCAGAGCGCAGCCGCCTTGGCGGCAAGTCGAAGGGCTGGTGACCATCGTTTACACACCGGGTCGTCAACTCGTCTCCGGTCTACTCCGGGTCACAAAGACCCTCGCAGGTGTGCTCGATCACACCATCCGGTCTCAGGAAGCTGTCGATCTGCTCCATGCCGGCGTCCAGCCTGCGCACGCCTTCGTGGCCCGGATTGGCGCTTGCGGGCAAGGTGGCGTAAGTGCCGGGGAGGGGCTCGGCGATGCCGAAGTCGAACTCCACCAGAGCAGAGCCGTCGGTGGGCGCATCCACCGTATCGAGAAACGGGATTTCTCGTGACGACGGCTGCAGCAGTTCAACTCCCAGAGCCCTGGCTTCGAGATGGGTCGCCAGGTTGGTCACGTCGGTGTCGCCGATGGCGTTCTGCATCAGAATCCGCCGTTCCGACGGGCTACCCGGATACAGGTCAGCGATGGCGTGGGGAGCATAGGTGATGGCGTCGATGCGGTCGAAGGTGGTGGCCAGTAGCGCCACCCATTTCTGAGACTCGAGGGGAGATTCAAGGAAACTCTCCAGCAGTGTGAGAAAGGTGCCGAAATACCGCGACCGGAACATCAGGAAGGTAAAACTGGCGCCGCCAACTCCCAGTACTGCGCGGTCCACCAGCGGCGCTAGAGCGGCATAAGTTCCGCCGATGACGCCGCCCTGGCTGACACCGTAGAAGTAGATCTGCTCCGGGTCATAGACGGTGACTCCGCCTATTTGCACGTCCGGCGCCTCGGTCAGGGGCCCGGCCACAGCATAGCTCAAGGCTATCTGGTTGATCATTGCCTGGTGCAAGCGATCGGTGAACAACAACATTTCCGAGGGCTCGCTGATGATCGCCTCTAGAATCGGGTCAACGTCGGGAAGGCTCATACCCCACCAGTCCATGGACGCGAGCACAAATCCGAATTTGTCCGCGAACTCATTGAGCCAGCCCACGTCGATCTCGTGTCGGTCCGCAAAGAAACCGTGCGCGTATTGCAGCACCCGGGCCGGCGTTTGCCCATCGAAGCTCTCCATGCTCTTGGGGATGCGCAGAATGAACGGCACCTCCACTTCGCCGTTGGCGACTACGTTGCCCCCCGCATCACGGTTGAGCCTGGCTGCGGGAAGGCTGGATTCCAGGTACAGGGGCACCCGCACGGTGCCCTCCACTTCCCGCAGCACCTCGTCGTCGACGTCGTCCTCGACTGACGTGATAGTGACAACCGGCGGCTCCGCTTCCAGCCGCGCCATCAGATCCGCCCGTATCGCCAGCATGTCCCCCGTAACGTTGGCCTCGGTCTGGGTAGAAAAATCCCAGCCCAGTTGCAGCCCGGTGCGATCCACCCCGGCAGCCTGCAGTTCCGGAAACACCTCACTCTCGTACCTTTGCGCGATGGGCCCCAGCACCGGGTCACAAACCGCTTCGCCGTCGCGGATCCGCCGAAACCCGTCGGGCGCCTCGATCAGTAAACCCGCATGGTCTTTGAGCCTGCGAATCGCCACGATGTAGCGCGTACTGTTTCGCAGTCGGACCAACGGCCGGATCAGCAAGGCCCGTTCAGCGTCGGTTTCCGCGCGCGGGTCCAGCTCCGCAAAGTGCAGGATGCGGTCGCCGGTGTCGGCCTCCAGCAACACGGTAGTGCTGTCCGGGCCGAGAGATGCGGACACGTCACCAGTGTGAAACACCAGGTTGTCCGGGTCGACGCCGCCCGGAAACAAGGCAAGTACCGGCGGATGATGTGAAAAACCGTCAGCGGGGTGCACCAGGTAGGGCTCAACGAAGCGCCCATCGGGCCGTTCCAAGCGGGCCGCACCGGTGACTGCGAGCCGCTTCCCTGACGGCTTGGACGGGTCGTCGATCAAGAAGAAGTCGGAAGGATAAGGCAACAGGCAGTCCCATTCGCCGGCCAGCGGATTGCACCCTTCCGGGATCTCGAAATCGCTCGGGTCGGCAGGGCATACCGCGTCCGGGGTGAATTCAGAATCAGTTCCCGAATCCAACTCCGGCCCGGAATCCGGGACGACTATCGAATCCGTTACCCCAACCGCTTTCGGCGTGCCACCGCACTGCAGTGTCCCGGCGACGACCGTGGTCAGGGCCAAAAAACGCAGGAGGCGAGCTTGTATTCTGAAGCTGTGAGGCAACGGTAACTCCTCGTAAACGGATAGTGGCACCGGTTTGATAATACCCGAAAATCCTCTGCTGTCACTCCTCGTTTCGCGTTCTTTGTTTTGACGCGACAGAACCTTTTAGGGGATAAGCACGTAAGCAGGAGGAGGCAACCGTTCAGCCGGCAACGCAAGGCTGGCGAACCCGGGAGGAAGACGATGAAAAACAATGAACTGAAACGCCGAAAGGTTTCGATACCGAACAAACCAGATTATCCCGACCGTGGAGAGATCATAACCGACCGCCGCAGATTCTTACGCCTCTTTGGCGGCCTTCTGCTGGGCACCGCCGCAGGTCTGGCCACGGCAGCAAGCGGGGTTTCTGCCGCGCCTCGCTTCACCCCGGACGATCCCCCCGTCCCCGGGGACAAAGTTCCCTTTCCGGAACACGAATTCGAGATCGCGGGCGGCCTCGCAGTTGAGCCGGAAGTTCCCGTAGACCTGCCGCAGGAAGGAGAGGGCAAAGAAGGCGATGGCAAAAAGGACCCGCCAAACACCGAACCCGAAATCATCCGCATGCCCGGCGAAGCTCCCGCCATCGAGGAACAGCCCGAATTCGAGTTGGACGGTGACGTCGCAGCCCCCTCAGAACTGCCGGAACAGGAGTAGGTTCTTAGACGCTGCCGGAAGCTCCAACTAGCTTAGCGCTGTCTATTCCTGCTTGCCTCGACCACGCTCGGGCTTGCGTTGCTTGCTCTTGCGCGGCTTGTCTTTGCGAGGCTTGACCTTGTAACCGGTACCTGCCAGGCCGACACCGACCCGTCGCCCATCCAGGTCTATATAGTTCCGCTGGAAACTCTCAACCACGCCTTCCGCCAGCGCGCCGGGCACATCAAAATAGGCCTGCTTCTTGACGATGTTGATGCGACCGACATCGACCCGGCCTTCGCTGTTCGCGACCTTGACCATGTTGATCAGCATTTCGGGAGTCAATCCGTTGAGGCTGCCGACATTCATGACCAGTCCCACCTTTACCTTCCTCTTGCCCGGCTCATACCGGTCTCGGTTCCGGCGCCGGTCTTTGCGGTCCTGTTTGCGGTCTTGCGCGCGGTGTCCCACGTCCGCGTTGAGATCGGGCGCCTCACGGTAGAAATGGAGCATGCGGTGCAATTGAATCGAGACGAACCGCTTGATGAGCTCCTCTTTAGGCAGGTGCTCCAACAGCGTGTTCAACTCATCGATGTGGTTGTCCACCAGCCCTTTGTCGGCATTGTAGTCTCGGACACGCATCCCCAGATTCATCACACGCACCTTGCTGATTTCATCACCGGTGGGAACGGGCCGGCGGCGGAACTTCCTGGCCACCATCTTCTCCAGCCGCTTGATCTGGAACTGCTCCCGCAAGTGGATGATGGAGATGGAGACGCCCTCTTTGCCCGCGCGTCCGGTGCGTCCGCTGCGATGAGTATATGCGTTCAATTCGTCCGGCAGGTTGTAGTTGATGATGTGGGAGAGATCGTTGACATCAAGACCCCGGGCTGCCACATCGGTCGCCACGAGGATCTGCAGGTGCCGATCGCGAAATTTCTTCATGACTCTGTCCCGCAGAAGCTGTGACAGGTCTCCGTGGAGCGGCTCCGCGTTGTAACCATCAACGCTCAACTTGTCCGCTACCTGTTGGGTCTCTACCCTTGTGCGACAAAAGACAATGCCATACATGCGCGGGTAAAAATCGACAATACGGCGCAGCGCACGGTAGCGGTTCCTGGCTTGGACCACGTAATATTCGTGGTTCACGCCCTCCGAACCGGCGTTGCGGGTCCCCAGGGTGATCTCCACGGGGGAGGTCATGTACTTGCGAGAGATCTTCTCCACTTCCCTGGGCATGGTGGCGGAGAAGAGAAGCGTCTGCACTCCATCGGGAACGTTGGAGAGAATCCCTTCCAGCTCCTCCTCAAATCCCATGTTGAGCATTTCGTCGGCCTCATCGAGGACGACTCGGGAAATGTGCGAGAAATCGACGCGACCCCGGCGCAGTATGTCCAGCATCCTTCCGGGAGTAGCAACCAGCACCTGCACCCCGCGCTTGAGCGCCTTGAGCTGCGGCCCGATGTCGGCGCCGCCGTAGACGGCCAGCACCCGGACCGAGGGCAAGGATGAAGCAAAGCTTTCAAGGTCACGGGCGATCTGCATGCACAGTTCACGGGTGGGGCAAAGAACCAGCGCCTGGGGCACCGCCCGCTTCAACTCCAGCAACTCGAGGATAGGCAGCCCGAACGCAGCGGTCTTGCCTGTCCCGGTCTGGGCCAGTGCCACCACATCGCGGGTGCTCTCGAGCAAGACGGGAACAACTCTAGCCTGTACAGGCGTGGGTACCTCGAAGCCAAGCCCCTCGACTGCCTTGAGTAGCTCGGGCCGCAGCCCCAATTCAGCAAACTTCATACTCTTCCCCTAGTGCCCTTCTCTCTACGTTCCGGGCGGGTGTAATTGCGGCTACTGCTTGCGGTCCTTGTTGGCAAAAGGCGCCAGGTCGGCTGGTTGGCCGTCGGTGAGACCGGTCGCTGAGGAGTAGGGAACGGTCTTGCCTGCCTTGGCGGTGATGTTGGCGAGCTTGGAAGGGAAGAGACCGAGCAAGAGCACTGCCACGGCCAGGAGTACGAGTGCGAGGGTGGAGCTGGAATTGACTATCTCCTCCTGCTCTTCTTCCGCTTCCTCCATGTACATGGCGATGACCGGTCTTAGATAGTAGTACACTGCAAACAGTGCGTTGACTACCGCGATAATCACGAGAACGAGAAGCCGGCCCTTGCTCAAGACCATCAACTCCCTGAACAGGTAGAACTTGCCGAAGAAACCCACCGTGGGCGGGAAGCCGGCGAGGGAGAAGAGAGACAAGGCGAGGAGGAACGCGAGCCCCGGGCGACGCTTGGAGAGGCCCTTGAGGCGGGATACATTGGTGTCTTCGCTGCCGTCCTTGGCCAGGCGGGCGAGGACACCGAAGGCCAGTAGCGTCGCGAACCCATAGGCAACCAGGTAGAACAACATGCTGCCGCTCACCGAACCCAGGCCCGCACTTCGGGAGCCGAGCTGCGGGATGAGGGCAAGCCCCATGGCCAGATAGCCGGCGTGAGAGATACTGGAATACGCGAGCATACGCTTGGCGTCTTCCTGATGCAGCGCGAGCAAGTTACCAATGACCATGGTGGCTACCGACAGGCCCACCACGACGTCCACAAAGCTGAACGGCCCGAGCTGGAAGATGTCGGGAATCGCGGTGGTGAACACAACTCGCAGAAGCGCTGCAAAAGCCGCGGCTTTGACAGCCGAGGCCATGTATCCGGAAACCGGCGTGGGCGCGCCCTGGTACGCGTCCGGGGTCCACATGTGGAACGGAACCACCGCGACCTTGAAAGCAAACCCGACCAGCACGAGGCCGGAAGCCGCATAAATGAGCGCATTGCCTTCGGCGCCCGCGATTGCATTCCCCAGCGCGACCAGATCAAGTGTTCCGGTCTCCCCCCAGAGAATCGCAATACCGTACAGAAGCAACGAAGAGGCGATGGCGCCGTTGAGGAAGTATTTCAGCGCACCCTCAGCCGACCGGGCGGAGTCGCGCTTCATTGCAACCAGAACGTACACCGCCATGGACATGGTCTCGAGGGCCAGGAAGAAAAGCAGCAGGTCCGCCGCGGCCACCATGATCATCATGCCGACCAGTGCGAAGGAGTAGAAGCTGTAGTACTCGCCGTGGTCCATGTTGTTTTCGCTGTCAAAACCACAGGAATAGAGCACGCCCACACAGGTCGCCACGATCAGGAATGCCCAGAAGAACAGGGTGTACCCGTCGATGAGCAAACCGCCGGCAAAGAGTGGGTGCACCAATCCTGCGGCGGAACCGGGCCACAACTGCCAGATCGCACCGAGGGCCGCAGCAAGACCGATGGTAGTTATCCATGCCAGGTGGGTTCCGCCCCGAACCTCCGGCCCGCGAAACAGGTCCATGACCAGAATCAGAAGACCAACACACGCGACGATGATTATGGGAGAAAGTTGCAGGATATCGCTCATTGCTCCCCCCCCTCTTTCTTGTAAGGCCCGACTTTCCACTGAACGTCGCCGAGGTCTATCGCCGCCCCCATCTGTTGCTGAATCTGCTGCTGCATCTGTTTCTGGATGAGCATCTTCATCGCTTTGTCGTTGCGGGTAGCAGTGGCTTCATTCCGCTTCTTCATGATGCGGGTCTGGTAGGTCTCGACGTACTTGTTCACCGTAACCTGGCTCTTGTTGAGGAACATCCCCGGCGCGACGCCGATAAGGATTATCATTGCGACCACGGGAATGATTACCACAATCTCCCTGGCTTTCAGATCTTTCAGAGTGCGGTTCGCTTCATTGGTGATCTCACCGAACAAGACCCTGCGGGCCATGCTGAGCATGTAGACCGCACCCAGCACAATTCCGGTGCACGCCAGCACGCCCATGAGAAGCACGAAATTGCGCCAGTTGACCAGGCCCGGCTCGACGACGGAGCCGACCCCTTCCTTGAACACACCGGCGAGGATCAGGAACTCACCCACGAACCCGTTGGTGCCGGGCAGACCAATGGATGAGAGCACGACGATGAGGAAGACTACGGTGAAGACAGGCAGCACTCGGGCGATGCCGCCAAAATCCTTGATAAGCCGAGTGTGCCGGCGTTCATACAAAAAGCCGACGCAAAGGAAGAGGGCGCCGGTGCTGAGCCCGTGGTTGACCATCTGCAAAATGCTGCCCTGGATTCCTTCCCGGGTCAGGGCAAACATCCCCAGCATGACGAAGCCCAGGTGGGCCACTGATGAGTACGCCACCAGCTTCTTCACGTCGTCCTGGGCAAAGGCCACCAGGGAGCCGTAGATAATGCCGACTACCGCCAGCCCCATGAGCGGCGCGGAAGCCATGGCCGCAGCCTCGGGGAAGAGCGGTATGGCAAAGCGCAGGAACCCGTAGGTTCCCATCTTCAGAAGCACACCGGCCAGGATGACACTGCCCGGGGTAGGCGCTTCCACGTGGGCGTCCGGAAGCCATGTGTGGAACGGGAAGAAGGGCACCTTGATAGCAAAAGCCAGCCCGAAGGCGATGAACAGGTACACCTGCTCCTTCACCGAAAGCGCACCCGCTGATCCGGTCGCGGTAAAGGTGGAAACCCAGACGTTGTAGTCGAACGTAGAGGAGCCGGTCTTCATGTACATATAGACGATGGCGACGAGCATGAGCAGGCTCCCGACCATCGTGTAGAGCACGAATTTCACCGTGGCGTACGAACGCCGGTTGCCGCCCCAGATCCCGATCATTATGTACATGGGAATGAGCATCAACTCCCAGAACACGTAGAAAAGGAACAGGTCCATGGCCAGGAGAGTGCCCAGCATTGCGGTTTCGAGCACCAGCATCGCAACGGCAAACTCTTTCACCTTCTTGGTGATGGCGCTATAGGAACCCAAAAACGCGATGGGGGTCAGGAAAGTAGTGAGAATCACCAGCAGGATGCTGATCCCGTCCACGCCCACCTTGTAGTGAATCGCGCTTCCGATCCAGGGGATATCCTCGATGAATTGGAACTCCGCGCTCCCGGCATCGAAAACGAAGTAGAGATTCAAGGAAACCAGGAACGTCACCAGCATGAACCCGAGCGATACGTTCCGCACCGTTCCCGGCAGCCCTTTGGGTATCAGGATTACGAAGGGTATCGCAACCAGGGGCAGGAAGGTGATGAGTGATAGAATCGGCATCGGCATTTCGACTCCCCCCGACATTACAGGACGATCCAGAGGCAAACGACGCCCACTACAATGGCGAACATGTACCTCTGGACGTTACCGTTGTGATAGAGCCGGGGCAACACACCGGCAGCCCGCACTGCGAAAGCGGAACCGTTCACGGCCAGCAAATCGATAAAGACGGCATCGATCACCCGGTGGCAGAACCTGGCCAGACCTATCAGCGGACGCACGATTATCAAGTTGTACAGTTCATCGATGTAGTATTTGTCCAGCAGCAGCTTGTGAACCGGCCCGGCCGCGGCCGCAAGTTTGGCCGCCGGCCCCTCGGGCCCTTTGCGGTAGATGGTCCACGCCGCCAGCAACCCGCAGCCTGCAACGACGATGGACAGCCCGATGAGACCGTAGTGCACAGCATGGGAGGCGTGTGCCACCGTCGTGGTGTAGGCGCCCACCACCGGTTCAAGCCAGTGATGGAAGATGTTGGCCTCGCCGGGGAGCCCCAGGGGACCCGCCACAGTTGCGGCCAGCGCCAGCACCATCAACGCGATAGTCATACTGAAGGGCGATTCGTGAACCTTGGCCCACGCCGCCTCCCCCATGCGCCGCTCACCGTGGAACGTGAGCCAGTAAACACGCATCATGTAGAAGGCGGTGATAAACGCCCCCACTACCGCCATGAGCCAGAACACCTTGTACAGACCCGGGAACGCGGTTTCAGACAGGAACGCCATGGTGAGGATCTCGTCCTTGGAGAAGAACCCCGATAGCGGCGGAACTCCCGAAATGGCCAGCGTGGAAATGAGGAAGGTAAGCTGCGTGATACGCATCTTCTTGCCCAGCCCGCCCATTTTGAAGATATCCTGCTGGCCGTGCATGGCATGGATGACGCTGCCCGCGCCCAGGAAGAGGCAGGCCTTGAAGAAGGCGTGAGTAGTCAGATGGAATACGCCTGCCGCGTACGCGCCCGTGCCCACGGCTAGAAACATGTAGCCGAGCTGGCTCACCGTCGAATAGGCGAGCACTTTCTTGATGTCCCGCTGAGTAAGGCCGATGGTGGCGGCGAACAGGGCGGTGAGCGCCCCGA
The DNA here is from genome assembly GCA_964626565.1 of uncultured Myxococcales bacterium. GTDB lineage: Bacteria > Myxococcota_A > UBA9042 > CAIXZC01 > CAIXZC01 > CAZVFX01. The sequence goes on along the minus strand of CAZVFX010000017.1, from coordinate 4,215 downwards.
CACCCGCTACTACCGCCATGGCGATGGGGGCGTGGACGTACAAAAACGACAGTCTCGCCACCATATACACGCCGGCTGTAACCATGGTGGCCGCGTGAATCAGGGCGGACACCGGCGTCGGGCCGGCCATGGCGTCGGGTAGCCACACGTACAGTGGAATCTGGGCCGACTTACCGCATGCGCCCACAAAAAGCAGCAGGCAGATAACCGTCATGTTGGTCTGATTCAGGACCGGAGTAGCGCCGCTGGCCGCCCAGGCCTCCAACGAGTTGAAGTCGAGACTGCCGTGGTTGTACATGAGCAGCAGAAAGATCGCCAGCAGGAAGCCGAAGTCGCCGATCCGGTTGACGATGAACGCCTTCTTGCCCGCCACCGCCTTTTCCATGTCCTCGTACCAGAAACCGATTAGCAGGTACGAACAGAGTCCCACTCCTTCCCAGCCCACGAACATCACCAGCAGGTTCTTGCCCAACACCAGCAACAACATGAAGAAGACAAACATGTTCAGGTGGGAGAAGTAACGGGAGAAACTGCGGTCGCCGTGCATGTAGCCGGTGGAGTACAGATGGATAAAGGAACTCACCCCGGTCACCACCAGGGCCATCACCGCCGACAGGCGATCAAAGTAGAACGCAATGTCGATGTTCAGGAAGCCGGTCCCCAGGAAAGTGTACAACTTGTACGCGTACACTGTCTCGGCGTTGGGCTCGTTGAGCAGATACCAGTAGCAATAGAGCGCTACTCCGAATGCTCCGAACACGGCCCCGGTCGCAATATAGCCTGAAACGCGGTCCCCCAGCTTCTTTCCGAAAAAGCCGGTTATGAGGAACCCGATTGCCGGCAGGAATACGATCCACGGGATGGCCAGAAACTCTTTGATCTCCATTGCCCCTCTCCTATCCCTTAAGCGTGGTCATGCGATCGACCCGGAGTGTCTTCAGGTGCTTGAACACCGCGATCACCAGGGCCAGGCCCACCGCAGCCTCGGCCGCAGCCAGCGCCATGACAAAAAACGCCATGATGTGCCCCGCTTCGTCTCCCCGAAAGCGGGAGTAGGCCACGAACGCCAGGTTGGCTCCGTTGAGCATCAACTCCAGCGACATGAGCATGACGATGGCGTTACGCCTCACCAGCACCCCGAACATGCCGATGGAGAATATGATGAAAGAAAGGAAGATGTAGTGATAAAGCCCGATTTCTCCCATCATTCTCCCTCCCTCCAGAAACGTCTCCTGGCGATAACCACCGCACCCACAACCGCAATCAGGAGAAGGACGGATACCAGCTCGAAGGGGAGAAGAAACTGCTTGAACAGCATCTCTCCAATGGGGCTGACTGTGCCGAATTCCGGGCCGATACCCTTGCCGGGAACCATGGGGCCGCCGTTGGAACCAAAGGTCGAAAGCACCCGGTAGAACTTGCCCACCAGCAACAACACAACCACGCCCGAAAGTACCGAGACGATTGTGACCTTGGCCTCGGCCAGCTTTCCTTCCTGGAGGTTCAGCAACATGATGACGAACACGAAAAGAACCATGATTGCCCCGGCATAAACGAGCACCTGCATCGCCGCAATAAAGTGGGCGTACAGAGTGACGTAGACCCCGGCCAGTGCGAAGAGGCATATGATGAGACTCAACGCACTGCGAATCGGATTCTTCCAGGCGATGGTCGCCAACCCGGCGACGATGGCCGCGGCAGACAACACCGCGAAGACTATGAAGTCCATACCAGTCCTCCTACCTGAGAGTCTCTGGAGTGGGGCACCTGCCCGACCGAACATGTTGCTCGAATTCCGACCTGAACTTGGTAACCAGCGCCCTGATGGGCATGGCGGCCGCGTCCCCCAACGGACAGATCGTCCGCCCTTGTATCTGGTCACAAATGGAGAGAATCAGATCGATGTCTTCCTCTCGACCGATCCCCTGCTCAATCTGCTTGATGATCGCAGCCATCCAGGAACAACCCTCCCGGCAAGGCGTGCACTGCCCACACGATTCGTGCGCATAAAATGCCGCAATGCGGTAGCTCACCTGCACGATACAGGTGGGCTCCGCGATGATCGTGGCGCAACCGGTGCCCAGCATGGAACCCGCGGCCTGCAACCCCGCGAAAGTCATGGGCACGTCAATTTCGTCGGGAAGAAGGATGGGGGTAGACGAGCCGCCGGGGATAACTCCCTTCAGCGGCCGGTCGTCCAGGATTCCACCACCTTCTTCGTAGATGAACTCTTTGAGGTTCTTGCCTACCGGAAATTCGTAGACACCGGGATTCTTCACGTGACCGCTCAGCCCGAACAGCTTCACGCCACCGTCGCCCTCAACACCCAACTCGTGGAACTTGTCCCCGCCGATCTCCAGAATGAGTGCGACGCAGGCGATAGTCTCCACGTTATTGACCACCGTGGGCTTCGCGAACACCCCTTCCACAGCCGGGAAAGGAGGCTTGAGGCGGGGACGGCCGGGCTTGCCCTCGATGGACTCGATGAGCGCCGTCTCTTCGCCGCAAATGTAGGCCCCGGCGCCGAGGTGCACGGTGAGATCAAAGGAGTATCCGGTACCCATGATATTCTTGCCCAGGTAGCCGGCCTTGCGAGCGTCGTCCAACGCCTTGTCGAACTCCTTGGCGATAAAGCCGAACTCACCCCGCATGTATACGTAGCCGTGGGTCAGCCCCACCGCGTAACCGGCAATTACCGCACCTTCGATAACCCGGAAAGGGTCATCGGACAGAAGGTAGCGATCCTTGAAGGTCCCGGGTTCGCCTTCATCCGCGTTGATGCACAGGTAGCGCGGCCCATCGGTCTGGGGCACGAAACTCCACTTGACGCCGGCAGGAAAACCGGCGCCGCCCCGACCTTTGACGTTGGCCTTTTTCACCTCCTCCACCACCTCTTCAGGCTTCATGGAGAAGGCCTTCCGCAACGACCGGAACCCCCCGTGAGCGCGGTATGCATCCAGCCGGCAGAGGTCTTCCTTGTCGCGCCACCTCAACAAATAGTTGGTTTGCTCGACGCTCATTCTTCCTGCTCCTCTCGCAGCTGCTTGATGAGTTCGTGGACTTTGTCCACACTCATCGCCTCGTGGAAGGCGTCGTTCACCTGAATGGTCGGCGCAGTGCCACAAGAAGCCAGGCATTGAACCGTACTCAAAGTAAACAAACCGTCTTCCGTAGTCTCGCCAGGACCGATGTTCAACTCCTTCTCCAGGGCATGAAGCACCCGGTCCGAACCGCGCAGGAAGCAAGGCACGTTCACACACACCTGAACGTGGTACTTGCCCACCGGCTGCTTGTCGTACATCGTGTAGAACGTTGCGGTATTGGCGACGCGCTCCGGCGGCAACTCAAGCCGCCGCGCCACCAGAGCCATGACGTCGCCCGTCAGGCAACCGAATTCGTCCTGCGCGATGTACAGCACCGGCAACAGACACGCCTGCCGGTCGGGGTAGGAGTTCAACAGCTTCTCAATCTTGGCTTCGCTTTCCTTCGAAAACACCCGTTCCATGTTTCCGTCACCTGCCTCAACGAGTATAATGCTGTCACCAAATCGCATGCACGCTATATCATGAAAAACACCCTGTCAAGAGGTAACATAGTGTTAAACACTGAGTACTTGTGCCCCCTGTCCCGCACCGGGTATGATGTGTATGATAGTAGTCAGGATTATTTGGAGATTTGACGACCATGAGACTGTCTAATCTGGCCCTGCATCTGGCAGTTATCGCCCTGGGAAGCGCCTGCGCACCGACAGTAGAACTGCAAGTCACCGCGGACAAGAGCAGTGAAGACACCATCGACTCGACCGCGGAACTTCCCATGGCTGAAGTGATCACTGAAGATTCCATCATCTCGCCGATCGATATGGGCGACCTGGCAACAGCCGACGACGGCCCGGACACGTGGGGACTGCCCGGAGAACCGTGCCTCTCCGACGACGATTGTTCCCTGGGCCCCTGCATCGTTACACCGGACGGCCTGCAATGCACCACCACGTGTAAGAATGATGACTGCCCGCTGGGATGGAAATGCCAGTGCGCAGCTTTTCCCACCGCGTGCGAAACTTACGTTTGCGCTCCGGTTCACGCCAACCTCTGCATGCCCTGCGCCGCGACTGAGGACTGTGCGCTGCCCGGAATCCTGGGCTTCGACATCTGTGTCTCACTAGGCCCGGCCGGTGCATTTTGCGGTGGCGCTTGCGACACCTTCGACTGCCCT
>CAZVFX010000016.1:69573-82631 GCA_964626565.1 uncultured Myxococcales bacterium | reverse complement strand
AGTTTAATCCTGTGTCGTTAGATTAGGTGAATGCTGCGGCTAATTCTTCGTTGAAGGCTGCGGGGAAAGCTCCGGCGAATGCTGCGGCGAAAGCTCCGGCGAAGGCTCCGGCAAAGACCGCAGCACCGGCTGCAGAGGGTGACGAGTAGTAGCAAGGGAGGAGCAGGATGGCTCACAAAAAGGGACAAGGCAGTTCGAGGAACGGCAGAGATAGCAACGGGCAACGGCGTGGTGTGAAGCGCTATTCCGGCCAGAACGTTTCGGCCGGCAGCATCCTGGTGCGTCAGTTGGGCACCCGGGTCCACCCGGGTGAGAACGTTGGTATGGGCCGCGACTACACGTTGTTTGCGAAGATCGACGGAGTCGTGAAGTATTACAAGGCTGGCACGGGCAAGAAGAGCGTGAGCGTTTTCCCGGCCTCCTGATCAGCCCAACCTCTCAGCTGTACCCGTTTTTCAGTCAACGAGATCAAAGATGTTCATCGATGAAGCGACGGTGACTCTGACCAGTGGTCGGGGTGGCCCAGGATGCACTTCCTTTCGGCGGGAGAGATACGTCCCGAAGGGCGGTCCGGACGGCGGCAACGGCGGTCGTGGCGGCGACGCCTGGATCGTGGCGGGCTCCCAGAAGAACACCCTGGTGGATTTCCGGCACGTTCATCGAATAAATGCAGAGAAGGGCCAATCCGGGGGTCCGGCCAATCGCACCGGTAAGTCGGCCAAGCCGCTTGAGGTTATGGTGCCGCCGGGGACCCTGGTGTACGAAGTTGAAACGGGGGCTTTGCTGGCGGATCTGGACGAGCCCGGAGCCCGGGTGCTGGTGGCCAAGGGAGGAGACGGGGGGCGCGGCAATGCAGCATTCGCGACGTCAACCAACCGAGCCCCCCGGCGGTGTGAGCCCGGCTGGCCGGGAGGCCTGGTAGAAGTACGCTTGGAGTTGAAGCTACTGGCCGACGTCGGTCTGGTGGGATTCCCGAGTGTGGGCAAGAGTACTTTCATTGCTGCCGTTTCAGCCTGCCGCCCCGAGATCGCGGAATACCCGTTTACCACGCTGGTTCCCAACCTTGGAGTGGTTGAGCGTTTCACCGGTTTCACCTTTGTCATTGCGGATGTCCCGGGACTCATCGAGGGTGCGCACCAGGGCAAAGGGCTGGGGATTCAGTTCCTCAAGCACATACAGCGCACCACGATCATTCTGCATATTCTGGATTGCCTGCGAGAAGATCCTCTGGGAGATTGGCGCGCGCTGCGCAACGAGTTGAAATCTTTCGACCCCGGGGTTGCGGCCAAGTACGAGGTGGTGGCTATCAACAAAGTTGATGCAGTGGGTGGTGCAGAGGCGGTTGAAGAGCTTGCCGAGGCCGTGCGTTCCGCCGGCCGAGATTGCTACACGATCTCTGCCGCAACCGGGGACGGAGTCAACGAGTTGCTGAGGGATCTGGCCATGGGACTCAGGAAGCGTAAGAAAGGCTAGGACCGCTGCCTTCGGACGGCAGCGTCCCTGCCGCTTTCACCAGGAGAGGCACTCACCAGTCATCCAGAGGCAGAAGGTGCCTGGCGGACAAGACCCGCAACTGGCCCCGCATTGGTTCTGACCACACTCTTTCTCACCGCATGAGCACTCGCTGCACGATCCGTCGCTGTCGCAGAACTCGCCGCCGACGCACTGTCCACAACTACCGCCGCAGCCGTCATTTCCGCACTCCTTGCCCTGGCAATCGGGTTCGCAATCACACCAGTTGTAGTTGCAGAAATCACAAACATCAGGGCAGCAGTCATTCCAGAGGTGGCACTGGCCATCGCAGAAGCACTGTCCGACCTGTTGCCCGCAGTGAGCCTGGCAGGAAGAGACGCCGCACCCGGGAATGGCCTGGTGCACGCAATCGCCCTGCCAGCAGTAGTCGGTGGTGCACTCATCGTCATCAGCGCATTCGATCTCGTCGCCGCCACACTCACCGAACAAGCAGGTGTCATCCTCCGTGCAGCTATCGAGGTCGTCGCAGGCAGCACCGGTGAGGGGCAGGGGGTCGTGAACACAGCCGGTGGCGGAGTTGCATGAGTCGGAGGTACATTCGTTGGCATCGTTGCAGAACTTCTGGGTACCCTTGCATTTGCCAGAGGACTTACACTTGTCGTTCTTGGTGCACTTGTCGCCGTCATTGCAAGCCAGACTCACCTGGACCGTATTGACGCAACCTGCCTCCGGCTGGCAGGAATCTACCGTGCACTGGTCAGCATCATCGCAATCCACAGCTTGCCCTTCGCAGGCGCCATTGCCTGCGCAGTGGTCACCAGAGGTACAAGCGTTTCCATCATCACACTGTGTGCCGAGTTGCACGTCGTGGACGCAGCCCGCCTCGGGGCTGCAGGAATCCTCGGTGCAGGGGTTGTTGTCGTTGCAGACGATGATCGTCGGCCCGGCGAAGCACTGCCCATTCTGGCACTGGTCGCCGGCGGTGCAGGCATTCTGGTCGTTGCATGCCAGTCCGTTGGCGGCTTCGGCGTCGAACTTGCACACTTGCGAGACTGGGTCACATCCGTCGATAGTGCAGGAGTTGGCATCGTCGCACACCTTGCCAATTCCAACGCATTGACCTGCAACACAGACGTCCTGATCCGTGCACGCACTACCGTCATCACAAGCCATACCATCGAGCAGGGTGAAGATGCAGCCTGCACCACCGTCGGAGCAGGCTTCCGTGGTGCATGGGTTGCCATCGTCGCAATCCACGTCGACGCCCTGGCAATCCCCGCCGGGTTGGCAGGTGTCGTTGACGGTGCACAGGTTTTCGTCGTCGCAGGGGGACCCGACCAGGGGGTCTGGGACACACCCGGCCTGCGGGTCGCAACTGTCGGACGTGCAAGGATTTCCGTCGGCACATTGTTTGGCCTGCCCGACGCAGGCCCCGTCTTCACACATGTCATTTTCGGTGCAGAGATTGCCATCATCACACTGTCCCGTTGACGGCTCATGTGCACAGCCGACACCGGGTTGGCAGAAGTCGTCCGTGCAGGAGTTCCCGTCGTCGCAATCGGTTGGTTCCGGCCCTGGCTGGCAAATCCCATCCTGACAATAATCGGCGCCTGAGCAGGGGTCGCCGTCATCGCACTCCCCGTCAATCGCTTGACTGAGGCAGTCTCCGCCGGCCGTGCATGAATCCTCGGTGCAAACGTTGCCGTCGTCGCATTCGATAAGGTTTTCGTAAACGCAGATACCATCCTGGCAATAGTCCCCGGTTGAGCAGGAGTTGCCGTCGTCGCAGTCACCTTCCAAAGGATTGTGGGCGCATTGGAGTTCTTCTGAGCAGTAGTCAAAGGTGCAGGGCGAGTCGTCCTTGCAGTGAAGGAATTCGGTGCATTCGACGCAGTATCCGGATTCCGCGTGACAGTATAGTCCTTCCTGGCAGCCGCTATCATCGAGGCAACTCTGCGCATCAACTTCCAAAGTATCGGGGGAGGAAAGGTCGATAATTTCCCCGCCGTCCTGAAGGCTCTGAACTTCGGCGTCAGCGACTCCGTCACCGCCTGTTCCATCCATGGGGACTATCTGGTCCGGGGATCCCACGGCCTCAGCCAGAATGTCCGGTGCTGAGAAATCGAAGGACGAATCAGGCACAAGTAAGCTCGGGCCAGCGGGGCCGGGCTCGTCGCACCCCGAGTTCGGGAGCAACAGCAGCAACAGCAATCCTCCAGCGACGGTCCTCATGGTTTCGGCCTCCCTTTACTGGACAAGATTGTACCGCTGTTGACGCGGACTGGCAAATGGCTCTTGCGCTTGCGAGAGTGTGAAAAATTTTCCCTTTACTAAGGGCGTGTGCTAGTGTTGGCCCAGTGGAACAAAGGCGGTGGACATGGAAAAGATACGGAGACTCGCCAAGCGGATCGTGGAGGGAACTGACCGGAAATCGGTTCTGGACTATGTGGTCGACCTGGCTGTGGAAATGACCGGGGCGGAGCGGGGCCTTCTGGTGATGTCCAAGGGGAAGAAGGTGGTATTCGAGAGTGCGCGCAACCTCGACAGAGAGTCGTTGCGGGGCCGAGAGGCTCGTTTGTCGCTGACCATTGCCCGCCACGCCATGGAGCAGCAGAGCACTCTGCTCATCGAAGACGCAAAAAACCAAGACATGTTCGCACTCGCCGAGTCTGTATACGAGTTGGGCCTTCGCTCGGTGCTTTGCTGCCCGGTTTGGCTTTCTGGGGAGGTAGTGGGTGGGCTGTACGTTGATTCCCGCTTCATTGCCGGAGCGTTTGGCCAACAGGACGCGCAAACCGTGGAGACCCTGGCGGAGTTTGCGGGACTCTTCCTGTGGAAATTGGGGGTGGAGGTCGAGAAGGCGGAGTCTGTGCGAACCGCTGAGGCGAAGGGCGAAGAAGTAGTTCGCCTCGAGGAGCAGCTCGAGGAGCTCAATCGTCTCTGCATGGGTGGAGGGGAGCAGTCGGGCAAGGCTGGAGGGAAGAGTTCGAGTTCATTCCCACCGATCATCGGGCAGAGCCCGGCCATGGAAGCCGTCTATGCAATCATCGACAAGGTGTTGGACAACGACATCACGGTGCTGATTCAGGGCGAAAGCGGTACCGGCAAGGAGTTGGTGGCGCGGGCGATACACGATTACGGCCGGCGCAAGGATCGGATGTTCGTAGCGATCAACTGCAGTTCGATTCCGGCGACCCTTATCGAGAGCGAACTGTTCGGCCATCTAAAGGGTGCTTTCACGGGTGCGACCAAGGACAAGAAGGGGTTATTCGAGGTTGCCAATGACGGGACCCTGTTCCTGGACGAAGTGGGAGACATGCCGATGGAGATGCAGGGCAAGCTTCTTAGAGCTCTGCAGTACGGTGAGATCCAGCGCCTGGGGAGTGTTCACACCAAGAAAGTTGACGTGAGAGTGCTAGCGGCCACGAACCGCAAGATGGATGAATTGGTCGCTAAGGGTCTGTTCAGGGAGGACCTGTACTACCGGTTGAACATCGTTACGGTTGAGGTTCCGCCGCTTCGCCGCCGCCGCGACGATATTCCTCTGCTGGTTCAGCACTTCATGGAGGAGAACCGCAAACAGGGGATCGCCAGCATAGAGGGGATCACCCCCAGGGCGTTGATGGTTTTGAGCAAGTACCCATGGCCGGGGAACGTGCGAGAGTTAGAGACCATTGTGAAGAGTGCCTGCCTATTTGCCGAGGGCAGCCATCTCGATGCCGGCGACTTCGAGGCGTTGACTCGCGGAGATGGACTGCTACTGGAGTCGTCCGACCCCACCTACTTTGAGGGCAAGACTCTGGCCGAGGTCGAAAAAGACGTGATCATCGCCACATTGAACAAGAACGATGGCAACAAGAAGCGGACGGCCCAGGAGTTGGGGATAGATCGGCGCACCTTGTACAACAAGTTGAAGCTTTACGGCATGATGTAGGCAGAAGTGGAAGGGCGGACCGCGGCGGGCGGACTGCTAGTTCTTCAGGACGAGACCGGCACGTGAAATGAGCGCTTTGCGCATCTCCTCGGAGATGGGATGGCGACCGAACCAACTCATCCACATCCCCCTAGCGAGGCGTTTTGACTTGATCTTGAAGACCAGCTTGCCTCCCAGCGTAATCCTGACGCGTCGGCCACTGGTATCGACGATAAACTTCTGGCCTTTCTCGACGCCCCGCTCGCACACCTTGTAGAAATCCTCGAGCACCTCGCGCTCGTGTTCCAGGTCTTCCTTGCTCAAGTTCTTGCTAAGGGATGTCTTGAATGCCGCCTTGATTTTGTCCCCCCCCACGCTGCGCACAAAATGTAGCACCATGCGCTTGGGAAACGCTCCATAAATCAACGCGTGATAGATACTTTTCGGGGTGACGTCTTTGAGCTGTTTCTTCATCTCCGCGGGGGTGACATAGATGGCTGAGGCATAGACGTCGATAATCAGTTTCTTACGGACGCCCACTCCAAGCAGCGTGAGTCCGCGACCTGCGTCGACGGGAAATTCCACTCCGGTTGAGGCCTCCGCCACCACCTCCGCAGCAATCGCCTCACCAGTGCTTACCGGGACCGCCAGCACCAGGGCTAGAACAACCCCGGTTAGTCCGATTTTCGCAATACCCATGCCTCCCCCGTCTTCACTTTGATCATGATATTACTACCTCGGCATTCGAACTCCAAAACACCGTGGCGGTCGTCGGGCTGCCACTTCGAAGCTTCGACTCCGGCTTCAAAGTCGACCACGAGATTTGCCTCTCCGCACACCCCTCGAGATGTGCCTCGCAACGCGTTGTCGCTCAATGAAAGGTCGAGGGCGCCGGTGGACAGGGATGAGCCCCTAAGCAGCCCGGGCTTGACGTAGAGGCCGTTGCCTCCAGGGCCCAGAGCGAGGAGTTTGATGGCCGAAATGGTCTTGGCCAGTGCAAAGGTATTGAGCCCGGTCGTAATGGGCCTCACGCGATCTTCCGAGCGCGTCGAGGCGGACTTCCTGCCAGCCGCCTCGCCGTCAAAGATGGCTGTGGACCATCGCTCGGACCTGAACCTGACGAGGTTCTCCACCCCGGTTCTGGTGTACAGTTTGAGTCCCGCCTGGCCATCCTGGCGGGCGGCAGCCCAGACGGCGAGCGCGTTCACCAACAGAGACACGCCGCCGGCATGTCCCCTTCCCGGCTCGATGCCTTCCGGGGCTGTCATCCGTGCGTTTTCGATGGTGGGCAGCCAGGGCGTCGGAACACCCGCAAACTGGTGTTCAATATTCCAGAGCACCTTTTCCTTCAGCTTGTTGGCGATGGGCAGCAGCATCAGCCAGACATGATGGTCGAGAGCAAAGCGTGGGTCGGCCGGCTTGCCGTTGGGAAGCACCCAGCGCGGAAAGTAGGGTTCCCGAAACCGCTCCTCGATGCTTCGTGTAAGCGAAGCCGCCACAGCGGCGAGATCGTCGGAAAGTCTGGGCTCTTCCTCTTCGTACATGGTCGCGGCCCATGACAGGGTGACGGCCAGCAGCGCGGAGGAGTACATGCTCTCCAGGCCCTTGAGTCCCTTGCTTGACAGGGTTGGCAGGCCTTCCAGGGCCCTTCGCTCACCCGACCAACGGGCTTGCACCAGTCCGTTCGCACCCCAAAGTGCATCACCGGACGCGAGGGAGAGTGCCGTCTCCGCCATCTTTCGAACAAGTTCCCGTGCGTCTTCCACTCCTCCGCCGGAGGCCGCCACATATTCACATCCCGCCCAGAAAATGTGGAGCAGGTCGGCGAGACCGGGGCCGTCGCTGCGCCATTTCTTCAGGTCCGGAGCCAGTCTGGACAGCACTCGTTCGGCCTCGGCCGTGAAGACTTTGCCGGCGGAGGCGGGAGTGAGGTAGGAAAGCGCCACCACGTTGGCGGCAACCAGTTCGGTATCAGCCGGGTCACCATGAATGAAGGTTGTTCGGCCTCCCGGGATCATTGTTTCGCCTGACGAAAAATCATCCCACGGACCTGCGGCTGTGACACCTGCGTGCCATGAAGCCTCCCAATCCACAGAGCCACCAAAGCGGACGCCGCGGGTTTCCAGCGTTAATCCCCGGCGCCTGCCCCACAGCAACGCCTCGTTGCCGGCGAACATCGAAACGGGCAACAACTTTCGCAGTTGCTTCTTGCCTTCTTCCCAGTCGCCGTACCAGTGCACGGCTGCAGCCACTTCAGTTACGCCGGGGCCAACTGAGAACTCGCTTTTCGCGAACAGTCGCTTCCAGTCCGCGCCCTTGGGCGGCCTGACCCCTTCGCCCAGGGCTTGCGCCAGCGCCTCCGGCGGAACGGCTGCGGAAAGGGACAGATTCTTGGTCAGTCCGACGACGGTAATGGGGGGGATGGAGGCAAGGTGCCGCGTCGCTGCCCGGCGGGTGAAGCCCTCGGCCCAGGGAAACTCAAATCGGACGCTCGCTCCGTCACCTTTGACCGAAGTGGTGAGGTACTTGTTGTCAAGGCGCAACCCTTTCGACAGCTTGAGCGCCCCTGCCAACCTGGTGCCGAAAGAAGATTTCATAAACTCGGAGTCAAGAATGTAGGGCGCCACGTCCCATGCGTCGTAAAGGGTGAGCCATCTTGTTCCCGACGATCTATTGGTCACGAAGTAGAGGACTACAATTGCCGGGAGTCCGGACAGGGATACGGCGAGACGATGTCTTACCAGGAGGTCGCCGGTGACGAGTTCCTTTTCGACGTACGATGGGGCGAGCACGAGGCCGGCGGTTTCCACATTGTTGTGGTACGCCAACGGATGCTCCGGGCCGACGACCTGTTTGACTCTCCCCGCCTCGGAGACAAAGAGGCGGCCGGCGCCGGAAAAAGCGCGGTCACCGGGGTCCCCGCAAAGAAACTGCACCGGTCCGTTGAGTAAGCAGGGGAATACGGCCCCGTCTCCGGACGCCATCAGCTTCACCAACCGATTGCCGGCGACGAACCCAGTGACGAAGGGAGAGTCTCCGGGTGGGATGGCCGGGGGCGAATAGCGAAGCGCAGGGATCTTCTGCTCATCGAAAAATGGTGCGCCCCAATCGCACAGGGGAGGTGTGGCAGACGTACCCATGGCTTCTAATGTACGTTCTCCCTCCGGCATGGTCAAGCGGTGGTTTGACATAGGCTGGCCCCTCTGCTACAAGTCGGGAGGTCATTTCGAACCGGCTGAAAAAGGGGGGAAGCAAATGACGTCCAAGTTGACCCACACTGACAGTTCCGGGAAGGTTCGTATGGTGGATGTGTCGGAGAAACGGGCAGGTGTCAGGACCGCCGTGGCGGAGGGCTTTGTGTCCGCTTCTGAGGAAGCGGTGCGAGCAGCCCGCGAAAATGCGGCCCGGAAGGGCGACGTGCTGGCTGCTGCTCGGGTGGCAGGTATCGCGGCTGCCAAGCGCGCGGCCGACCTCATCCCCCTGTGCCACCCACTGTCCATCACTTTCGCCGGCGTCGACGCTGAAGTTGAAGAGTCGGGATTCCGGGTGGCCGCTACTGTCAAGGCCAGGGATTGTACCGGAGTTGAGATGGAAGCGCTTACGGCCGCTTCCGTTGCTTGCCTCACGATCTACGACATGCTGAAGGCAGTGGACAAGAGCATGGAAATCGGCCCGGTGAGACTGTTGCTCAAGGAGGGCGGCAAGAGCGGCACCTGGAAGCGCAGTTCCTGAACCCCCATTTGCGATCGTTTTCAATTTTCGCTGCACCAGTAATTACCCGACCCTCAGGTGTCCGCCATTGACTCTGGCTGGCACGGATTGGTAAGATTAACCAGTTAGCGCCGGCTGGCGCTCTGGAAGGAGCTACATGAACAACGCAACTCCGGGCGGCCTGGAGTCTCAACCAATTTTGCGTCACGGGGCCATCTTCCTGCTGGCCTTGCAGGTCGTCGTTTGCGCGTGTTCCACCTCGAGTCCCCCGGAAAATCAGCCCGATGCCGGACCGGACCGGGCAGGAGAACTGCCCGCCGATTCTACGCATGGAAATGACTGGCGATTGGAAACCGTCGAGTTGATCGATGCTATTGATGATGAAGCTCCGGCTATGCCGGACGCACAGCCTTCTGAGCTGCCAGACAGCGACTTGTCGGACCTCGATATCGATTATGTCGATGACTTCGGGAACCTCGATATTCCGCCTACCGAGTTGGACCTCATGGACTCGGAATTTGAGGCAGACGTCGAGATAGAGCTTGCCGAAACGAAGGACTTGGACGAGTTGAGTCAAGCTTGCGAAGGCATCGTTGACGACGCCGGGGAATGCTGTGACCCAGCCGCGGCTTGCAAGCCTGAGGGACAGGCTCCGCTTCAGTGCGGAAGTGACGGCTGCGGCGGCAGTTGCGGGGAATGCGAAGAGGGCTGGCTTTGCGACGAGGCCGGGCAGTGCAATCCCGACTGCGACTGGTGGTGCCAGACGCCGCAGTGTGGCAGCCCGGTCGAGGGGTGTCTGTGCGGAACTTGCGAGGAGTGCGGCGAGACTTGCGTTGATGGAGTCTGCCAGTTCACGGCGTGCGCCGAGAAGGAGTGCGGCAGCGATGGCTGCGGCAGCTTCTGCGGAATCTGCGAGGAGGGATTGAAGTGCGACGGCGGTACCTGCATTCCCAAATCGATGACCTGGGTGGCGATCCCACCGGGTGACTACATGATGGGTTGCTCTCCAGGTGACGTCATTTGTGACACCGATGAACACCCCGTACATCCGGTCGCGGTCTCGGCTTTCTACATGTTGGAGACGCCGGTTACGGAGAGTCAGTACGAGATGGTGATGAATGACGATCCGTCGTGCAATTTCAACGGTGCCTACGGGGAGAACTACCCGGTCGAGTGCGTCACCTGGGACCAATCGAAGGAATTCTGTCTGGCAGTTGGCGGACGACTCTGCACCGAGGCAGAGTGGGAATATGCCGCCAGAGCCGGCACCACGACCAAGTATTACTGCGGAGACGACGAAGCGTGCTTGGACGACATCGCCTGGACTGGACTCAACTCCGGTGAGAAGAAGCATGCAGTGAAACTCAAGCTTCCCAACGAGTTCGGATTGTACGACATTCTGGGCAACGTGTTCGAGTGGGTGGAAGACTGCTGGCACGGAACTTACGCGGGAGCACCGGAGATCGGCTACCCGGCGTGGATGAACAATTGCAGCAGCGACTACCGTGCGTTGCGGGGGGGGAGCTGGCTCCACCCCGATCCCCATCTCTCACGCGCTTCGAGCCGGTACCCCTACCCCACCGATTACATTTTTAACTTTCTGGGTGTGCGCTGCTGCAGATCGGTCGACTAGGATTTTCCTCGGTCTACTGTTCCTCTTCCTCGCAACTGTTAACCGGGTCGCATTCGTCGCCAAATCCGTCCGCATCACAGTCGACCTGCTCCGGGTCGGAGACTCCGGGGCAAACATCCAGGAAGTCGGGAATACCGTCCCCGTCGGGATCTGCGGCGAAGTCCAACGGTGCAGACAAGATCGTCACGTCATCCAGGAAACCGGCGAAGTAGGCGGGCGCCTGTCCGCCGGAAGCCCCCATTATCAGGGGAAGGTCTGTGACGTCGGGCTCAAAAACCTGCAGCAGGGTGACCAGTTCCCCCTGCCGGTACAATTTGACCATGGAGCCATCAAAAGTCGCTGCCAGGTGAGTCCACTTGCCCACCTGCAGAGCGGCCGAATCACCGAGCGCGGCCTGACCGTTCTTGGTCTTGACCTTCATCGCAGGCACCATGTTGGAGGTCAGCGCCAGCGACCAGGCCCAATCGTCATTGTCGGGGGAAGCAAGTGAGACAAGGGTCTGTGGTACGGCAAGTGCGGCAGTGGGCTTGACCCAGGCAGCAACGGCGAAGCCGCCGCTTATCCCGGGCGACAGAGGCCCGGTAACGAAACGGCCTGTGCCGGTGAATTTGGCGCCCAGGCCAAGCTTGCCGGGCTGGTCAACGATCACTCCACCCTGGACCGCGCCATCATTGCCGTTGCCCGAACAGTCCACCGCTCCAGGCCCCTTCTCAAACGAGTAGTAGGCCACGGGGTCGAAGGTACACAGTGGAAGGTCGACCACGCCGTCGCAATCGTTGTCCTTGTCGTCGCATACCTCGGGTGCGGGCCCCACAAAATCACCGCACTTCCACTCCCCGGTGAAGCACTGAATGGTCCCTTTCTCGCACTCGCCTTCATCTGTGCCACAGGGGTCGCCACCACCCTCGGCTTCCTCATCAGTCACGCCATCACAATCGTTGTCCTTGGCATCGCACTCCTCCACATCCTCAGGCTCGATCCCTCCCTGGCACACGAACTCTCCGTAGTAGCAGATCGTGCCGCCAATTTCGCATTCTCCTTCGTCGGTGCCGCACGGTTCGCCCTGCTCCGGATACTCCTCATCAACCTGTCCGTCACAGTTGTTGTCAAGACCATCGCATTTTTCGGGGGCCGGGAAGACCTCGCCAATGCAGGCTTCGGCTCCGTCGAAACACTGTGTCTTGCCAAACTGGCACTCCCCCACGTTGTTGTCGCCGCAAGGCTGCCCGCCCGCGCCTTCATCGATGTCACCGTCGCAGTCGTCGTCAGCCAGATTGCACATCTCGGCAGTGGGTGGATCAACCGAGCACACGGCAGGGCCGGAATCAGGGCACTCTGTTACGCCTGCGCACGAGCCATATATGTTGTCGTGCGAGCAAGGCACCGACCATCCCACCTTGCGCCCGATTTCATTGCACACGCACTGCCCGATCTTGGGCTGGCACTGTCCCACCAGACTTCCATCCTCCAGAACCACGGCCGGGCAGGTGTAGCCTTTTGGACACTGGGCACTGTTCACACACGGAGCACCGCAGAACTTGCCGGTGTCTTCCAGGTCGAGACAGAGTCCGGAGAAAGAGACATCGAGAGCTGAGCAGTCGTTGTGGTTCTCGCAGGGAAGGCACAACATGGAAGTCTCGGGCAGGCACAGAGCGGGTCCTTCCCAGTTCCTGAGCGCAAAGCATGCCCAGCCGTTGCGACTGCACGAGTTGCCGTCACACTCAACTGCACAGACCGAGTTGGCCAGCGACTTGAGGCACATTCCTGAGTCGCAATCCTCATCCGAGGAGCACGGGAGCAGAGGAGGCCACCCCTGTTCCTCCACTATTTCGGCTCCATCAGGAACCGCTACTTCTTCAGGGAGACGATTGTCGACCGCGGTCCTGGTGTCGGGCGGGGGCGCCTCGGTCTGCGTCCCGTTGGAGCAGGCGCCGAGAGATAGGAGCAATAGGACCAACACGATTGTCGGACGACGCATAGCAACTGCCTCCTTTGACATCAACCGGGATATTCTACCACAGCAGACTCGGTTTGCCACCCCTGCTGCCGGCCCGCCCCGGAGTTGAATGCGCCAGGGCGGAACGGCAGGGGGCGATGCCGTCGCAGACTACTGCGCTGAGTTGTGCTCAGTGTGGTTGTCGGAGGGGGGGGTACGGCCGACGAAGCCTTCGGACTAGTCTTCCTTCTTCTCTTCAGCGGCAGGCGCTTCTTCTTCAGCGGCAGGCGCTTCTTCTTCAGCGGCAGGCGCTTCTTCTTCAGCGGCGGGCGCTTCTTCTTCAGCGGCAGGCGCTTCTTCTTCAGCGGCAGGCGCTTCTTCTTCAGCGGCAG
>CAZVFX010000016.1:0-69473 GCA_964626565.1 uncultured Myxococcales bacterium | reverse complement strand
AGGCGCTTCTTCTTCAGCGGCAGGCGCTTCTTCTTCAGCGGCAGGCGCTTCTTCTACAGCGGCAGGCGCTTCTTCTACAGCGGCAGGCGCCTCTTCTACCGGGGCTTCCGGAGGAGGAGCGATGATCTCTGCAGGCTCTATCTTCTCGTCTTCCGCCTCGTCCCCTTCAGCCTGGCCGACGCCTTTCTCGAACTCATCGGCAACGCCCATTTCCTGCAGCTTCTCGCCCAGCGTGGCGCGGAGTTTCTCGCCCATGACCGTGCTGGTGCGGGCCCGCTGCCGGCGCTGGAATTCTTCCGCCGACTCAAGCGCTTCACTCTCGAGCAGTCGCTTCACGGACAGCCCGATCTTGCGCTCTTCGGGAATGAGGCTGATGACCTTGGCCCGGGTAATCTGGCCCTGCTCCACCATCTTATGGATGTCGTGGACCTTCTCGTCGGACAGCTCGGAAATATGCACGAGACCTTCTATTTCCTCGGTAATCTGGACTACGCAACCAAAATCGAACACCCGTGTTACCGGCCCCTCGATGACGGTGCCAATGGGGAAGCGACGGTCGATGTCCAACCACGGGTCGGCGTGCAGTTGCTTGACGCCGAGGGAGAAACGCTGGTTATCGACATCGATATTGAGGACCTTGGCTTCGATTTCCTGACCCTTACGATAGAGATCGAGGGGGTTGACCGGACGAGTAGACCAGGTCAGGTCGGAAACGTGGATGAGGCCGTCTATTCCGTCTTCGATACCGACAAAAACACCGAAGTTCGTGATGTTTCGAACCTTGGCTCTGATGACCGCGCCTTCCGGGTAGCTCTCATTCAACCGCTGCCACGGATTCTCTTCGACTTGCTTCATGCCGAGGGACATGCGACGGTTCTCGTGGTCGATCTCGAGGATAACAGCTTCCACAACATCGCCCTGGGTAACCATCTGGCTCGGGTGTTTTACCCGCTTCAGCCAAGACATCTCGGACACGTGTACCAGGCCTTCCACCCCTTCTTCGAGTTCGACAAACGCGCCGTACTCGGTGAGGCTCACGACCTTGCCCGTAATCCGCTGCTTCGTGGTGTATCGTTCCGGAACATTGTGCCAGGGGTCCTGAGTAACTTGCTTCAGACCGAGGGAGACACGCTCGTTTTCCGGATCAAACTTGAGGACTTTGACCTTCACTTCATCGCCGACCCTGAACAACTCCGAGGGGTGGTTCACCCTACCCCAGGACATGTCGGTGATGTGGAGCAGCCCGTCAATTCCACCGAGGTCCACAAAACAACCGTAGTCGGTGATATTCTTGACGATTCCGTCCACCACGCAGCCTTCCTCGATCCGTTCCAGCGTCTTCGTCTTCAACTGCTGGCGTTCTTTTTCGAGGAGAGCACGCCGCGACAGAACGATGTTGCCACGCTTCTTGTTGAACTTGATAATCTTGAATTCGTGGCGCTGGCCGATGAACTTCTCGAGGTTGCGCACGGGTCTGAGTTCCACCTGGGACCCGGGGAGGAATGCCTTCACGCCGATGTCGACTGTAAGACCTCCCTTGACTCTGCCGGTGATGACACCTTCGACCAACTCGCCAGCTTCGGCGGCCTTGTCGATCTCATCCCAGATTCGCAGTTTGTCGGCCTTGTCTTTGGAGAGTTGGACCAGACCGTCCTCATTCTCGAAAGAGTCGACGTAGACGCTGACCACGGAACCTTCTGCGATGTCGACTTTGCCTTCGGGAGTGATGAACTCATCAACGGGGATTCGTCCTTCGGACTTGTGCCCAATGTCCACCATGACGAAATCCTTGGTCACCATGATGATGGTGCCTTCGACAATTTCGCCCTCTTTCACCAGCTGTGTGCTTTCATGCTCGGCGAGCAGTCTTCCAAACTCGTCGTCCATGAGGTCGTTGTTGTTGAAATCGTTCTTAGCCATTCTGAAGTGTATTCCTCCTAACATTTTTTTTTGTCGCAGGCAGGCGCCCGTAACAGGGGCGTACCTTATCCATTCGTTTCGCGGTTGTCAAAACTTTTCTCGAAGGGACGGCAAAAACCTTGAGACCCGCCTGCCGTCGTGCTAAATTCGCCGCGTTTGCCGGAGGAGGAAACATGAGCGGAACAGAAGCACACACAGGCAGCAAGCGGGATTCTGGCGTCGAAGGGCTCATTGCGAGCAAGCTACTGGAATCCCGGACGATTTTGCTCTCGGGCGAAATAGGGGACCGCCAGGCACACCTTATCAACGGACAATTGTTGGTAATGAACAGCGAAGACCCGAAGGCTCCCATTGACTTGATTATTAATTCCGGCGGGGGGGCAATCTCGTCGGGCTTCGCCATCTACGACACCATTCGGATGATTGAGGCGCCCGTTCGCACAATCGGCGCTGGTCTGGTGGCAAGTATGGGTGTCACCATTTACCTTTCGGTTCCGAAAGAACGTCGGGCTTCCCTTCCCAACACTCGCTACATGATCCACCAGCCTCTCATTGCGGGGACGGTGGTGGCTCCGGCTTCCGACCTGGAGATCAATGCGCGGGAGATGGTGAATTTGCGTGACCGGCTCAACAAGCTTATCGCGGAAGCCACAGAACAACCCCTCGACAAGGTGGAGCACGACACCCTCAGAGATTTCTGGTTGACTGCAGACGGCGCGGCGGACTACGGCATCGTCGGTCAGGTCATCCACTCCCTGGGCGACCTGGCGAAATAGCGGCATGTCCACGGCGGCGGTCCTCGCAGCAACCCTGCTCGCCGTCACGGGCGGCCTGGAGGGTCAGGAAGGCGCAGTCCCTGACTACACGCTCCAACTGTTTCTAAACACGCAGTCGGCGACTTTGTCGGGCGAGATGTCGGTGCGTCTCCCGTCGGTTCCGACTGACGGGCGGATACCTCTCTACCTCTATCCGAATCTGTACGCTGAGCCTGACCCCGACTTGAACGAGGTCAACTTCCCCTTACGCTTCCCTGGCGGCTTCTCGCCGGGCTCCATGACCCTGGACGAGGTCACGGTGAACGGAGAGGAGGCAAGTCCGGAGTATGAGGGTGGCGAAGAATCCGCAGCGGTCGTGGCCTACCTCAGTTCACCCCCGGACAGTGACGAGGTGGAGGTCAGTACGCGGTTCTCCGTGGTCGTCCCCGAACGATTCGGCACTTTCGGCCGCTTTGAGGGGCGATTCACTTTGCTGGGCGGGTGGCACCCATCGTTGCCGCGAGCAACCCCCGAAGGGTATGACGTTGACACACCCCGGACCCCGGCCGAATACGACTGCCGCGTCACGGTGGACCGCCCCGGCCTACTGGCGCTGGGCGCACAACTGGTGCGTGTAGGGGCAGGGCGCCCGGTGAACTTAAAAGTCAGCACTCCCGGTCCGCTGTTGCTGTACTTCAGTCCGGACTTCTCGGCCCGGGCGGTGTTCGACGAAACCGGCCGGCGAATCGGCACAGTTGTCGGTGCGGATCCCGGCTGCGAAAAATGCGGGGATCGTGCGGCGCGGGTCGCCACGCAGATCGCCCATCGCACCGAGTTTCTGCTGGCGCCACAGGGTAGCCCGGTCAAGATGGTTGCACTGGAGGCGCCTTTGCGGGAGGCAGTGGCGCTCCCTTTTCCGGGCGGCGTGCTCTATTCCGACATGATCTTCTCCATTGCACCGATTGAACGCATGGTCGCCCAACACACCGAAGGGTTGAGGGTCGCGCTGCTGGCCGGCTCCTTGCTCACCTCGGCAGGGGTCTCCCTGCTCGATGCGCTGGTGACAGCCAAGCTGCTCATGCTGTGGCGCTGGGAGGGCGGCGAGACAAGTCCGGCGTATGTACGCGATCTTTTTCGCAAAGTAGAGGCAATTGACTTGCTCGACCGGGTAGGAACCGACCCGCAGGCCTATTTCCAGAGTTCGGTCTATTTCTCGCCGCGGGTTGCTGCCGACCTGGAAAACTCCTTCGAGGCATTCGCGTCACCCCTCCCTTCTCCTCTGACGACTGCGCGGCTCATCTCCCTGACTTACGGATGGCCCGCGGTGCTAAAGGCAGTTGGGGAATCGTTCAGGAGTGGGGCAGGAGTATTGGAATTGCTGAGCGGCACCGGGTCCCAGGACCAGGCCCTCGTCCTGAAGAATATCCTCTCGATGCCACCGACGGATTTGACTCTGGAGAGTGTGAAGGAGACCGACAACGGCTGGCAGGCAACGATGTGCAAGGGTGATATCGAGGCCGAATTCCCGGTGGAAGTGCTGGTCGCCGAGGGCAGGCGGAACGAGCTTTCGGCCGTCACCTGCCGACAGCGGTGCTGCACGTTCGACCTGGGCAAGAGCAAGAGCGAGCCGGACGTGGTCATCGACCCTCTGGGAATCGTCCGCCAGAAGGGCACCCCCCGTCAGCATCCCCGATTCAACGACAGGAACTACGCCGACATCAAATGGATGTTCGCACGCCCGTACTTTGCCATGTCCAGCGGCGACCGGGTGCCGACCCTCGGCATCGAGTTGAGTGCGCAGCGCCGCTGGGACCTCAGGAACCGTGCATTCATCTACCCATTATTGACCCCTGCCCGAGTTGCCGTGTTCGCAGGCTGGCGCTTCGGATTCGGCGAGATGGTCAGGCCCAACTACCTCCACAGTCAACTTGGCATCGGGGTGAGGGGGGCGACCAGCCTCGATTCCTCCCAATCGAGTTTCGGCCCTGCCCTGACCTATAGCTATTACACCCGGGAGAGCAGGACAAACCCCTTCGAGGGCACCTGGATCAACAGCTATCTCTATCCGCTGTTCTCCGACTCAGGAGAAGAGGTGGGAGTAAGGGCTGGGGGGCTCAGTACGTTCCTGTTCGGCGGCTCACCTATTCATATTGTTGCGGCGCGCCTTCTCGTTGACGCCTCCTTTGGATGGGCTCCTTCGTGGGAGTCCCCAACTACCGGCGGACACCTTGGGCTACGCGCGCTACCTGCCACCGCCATCAGGGCGGGCAACAGGCTGGGCTTGTCCCTTGAATACCGGTGGATGCCGCTGCGAAACCTGAATCTCTCCCTGTTCGACCTGGCCTTTCTCAATGCGTTCCAAGTGGCGTTGTTCGCCGATTCGGCGACTATGGATGAGGAGATGTCGGATCTGTTTCGCAAGGAGAGTTCCTACCTGAACGTGGGGTTGGGGCTAAGGCCTCACTTCCAGGCGTTCGGGGCCTTTCCTGCATTGATGTCTCTGGATATCGCGTACCTGGTACCGTATCCCCACTCCCGGGGTGGCGGAGTCGGAGCTTTGATGACCTTCAATCAGCCTTTCTAGTTTGCTAGAAGTTGTCGCAGGTCCCGTCGACGCACAGATCTTGAGTGGCCGGATTCTGGTCGTCACAGAGCCCCTGATCCGTTGACCACTCGAACGGGCTGAGGAAAGCGTCGCACACGTTGCAGTCGGAGCCGGGCTCAACTGCTGAGTGGTCGAAGCACTCGTAGTTTACGAAACACTTGCCCATGACGACTGAGTCCACTGTGCAGATCCCACCGGGAGTCGTGAACTGAGCACACGCCGGTTCGGGACAGTCGTCGACGAGTACGGAAATATCGTCGACGTAGAGCTTGAGACTGTGGACCGAAGATTTCGACAGTTTGAACTCCACGGTGACCTTGCCGCCTGCAACCGCGGCGAGATCGGCTACCACCCGGGTCCACTCGCCGGTACAGACGGAGCCGTTGAGGCTCTTGACCGTACTGCCGTTCCCCTTGATCAGGAGTTGCCAACTGGCTGCGGAGGGCAGGCAGTAGACGTTCAGGGAGAGCTTGGCCGTTCCCGGTGGCACTGTGGGCACAAGGGTGTCGAAGTAGAAACTGCCGGCCGCGTTTCCGGTACCGGTCTTATCGTAGACATGGCTCAGGTCTCCGGACGCAGCCAAAGAGCCGTCCTCGGAATAGAAGACCTTCCAGGGATTGCCAAACGTCCAGCTATAGGTGAACGAGTTGGATGGGCTACCCTGTTGACCGGCCTGTTTCTCGAACCCCTCCGTGAACATAAGCTTGCGAACTTCGCAGACTGTGCCCTGGACCCCCTGCTGGGAGCCGGAGCACGTCTCGTTATAAGCGCATTCGTCGTCAGCTTCGCAGCATACGTCGCATGCACACTGGAAGTCGACGCAGGCTTCCCAATCCTCGCAGTCGCCGCAATCTCCGCCGCAACCGTCGTCGCCGCAGCCCTTGCCGGTACAATCGGGGGCACAACACTGACCCTGGGCGTCGCATACTTCGATGCCTTCGCACACGCCGCAACTGCCGCCACAGCCGTCTTCACCGCAGTCCTTGCCGTCACAGTCGGGCACGCAAACTTCGCATGCGCCCAGTTCATTGCACTTGAAGCCTGGGTCACATTCGCCACAGGTGCCGCCGCAGTAGTCCGTGCCGCACTCCTTGCCTTCGCAGAAGAGGTCGTGGGGGCAGCAGCTGCCACCCAGGTCGCAGACGTCCCCTTCGCCGCAGATGCCGCACTCACCGCCACAGCCGTCGTCCCCGCACTCTTTCCCGAGGCAGACTGGTGAGCAACATGCGCCATCCGCACACACTTGCAGTCCGGGGCACTCGCCACAGGTGCCGCCGCACCCGTCGCCGCCACACTCCTTGCCTCCGCAGTCGCCGGCGCAGCAGGCGAATTGGAAGCAGACTTCTCCATCGAGTGTTTCGCAATCGTCATCTATTTGACAGCATCCGTCTATGGGGGAAGGGGGCAGGCACTGGCCCGCCTCGTCGCAATCATCCTGAGTGCACGGGTCGCCATCATCGCAGTCCGTGGTCTGGTCGAACACGCACGTGCCGGCTTCGCAATGATCACCGATGGTGCAACTGGCCCCGTCATCACAAGCCCCGGAGTTAGGTGCGTTGATGCACCCGGCAGCGACGTCGCAGGAATCGTCGGTGCAGACGTTGGCGTCATCACAATCCAACGTCTCACCCACGCATACTCCCGCATCACATGCGTCGCTGACGGTGCACTGGCTGCCATCGTCGCAACCTGTCCCGTCCTGCACCGGCGTCAGCTCGCACAGCCCGGTGCCGGTCTGACAAAGGTTGAGAGCGCACTGGGTATCGTTGTCGGCGGGACACTCCACCACTGAATCAGGCTTTTCCGCACAGCCGACAAACTTGTCGGCGCACCACCAAATGCCGTTGCACAGGTTGCCATCGTCGAAGCCGACACACTGACTTTCATCGTGGCAAACGCAGATATCCAGGCCGGTATCGCAAGCACCCAATCCATCGCACTTGCCGTTAGGGTAGCACTCGTCGGGCTCGCCCGAATCCGGGTCGACGTAGACGCAAGGTGTGTCGTTGTCCTGGTTGGTGTACTGACAACCCAGCTCCGAGTCACAAGTGTCCCCGGTGCATTCGTTGGAATCGTCACAATCGAGGGCTGTCCCGGCGCAAGCTCCTTCCGCGTCGCAGGTGTCGGCTTCGGTGCACGCATCCAGGTCGTCGCACTCACTGCCGAGTGCGGCGGCCGCGTCGTGAATGCAGTCCCCCGTTTCGGTATCGCAGCTATCCGCGGTGCAAGGGCTTTCATCCGCACAGTCAACGTCCTCTGCTTCGCAAACACCGGCTGTGCACACACCGTCCAGTTTGCAGAGATTGCCGGTATCGCAAAGTCCACTCTCCAGGAAGTCGGCGTCGTATGCGCATTCCCCGGTCAATCCGTCACAGGAGTCGACCGTGCAGGGGTTGGCGTCGTCGCAGTCGAGTGCCTCGCCCGTGAGGCAGGCTCCATCCGAACACGTTCCGGGGCCGGTGCAAAGGTCGCCATCGTCGCACTCACCCTGATCATTGATTGAGGTGTCCTGGCACTCTGCCGTCTCCGGTATGCACTCACTGTCCATACACTCGGTATCCTCGTTGCAGACCACCGCGGTATCGGGCACATCGAGGCAGGCTCCATCCACGCACTCCGTGGTTCCGTCGCACAGGTCGGTGTCCTGGGCGATGCAAGCCTCATCAGAGTCACACCCCGAGGAGCATTCGTTGAGCTCCACATCGCACATGAACAGGGTGGGATCTCCAAAAATGTCGGCGCAGGTCGAGTAGTATAGTACGTCCGGATCCGTGGCGAAATTGTTCCACCCCCCCCCCTCGGTCATACAGATTGCGACGTTGTCCTTATCCTGGCACCAGACGCCGTTGGGTTCGATTTCTACCAGGCCGTCGATGAGGTTACCCGCCAGACAGTTATTCGCCTGGCTGGTGCAGTACATTGCCTCTCCAGCTTCCTCCAGGGGCTTGACGCAAGCTCCCGACTGGCACTTGATGGGATTGTCGTCGCACTGGGTCAGGGCTGGACAGGCGCCCTCGTCCACTTCCCCATCGCAGTTGGTGTCGTAGTTATCGCACGCCGACTCCTTGCCCTCATAAACGAGCAGGCCGGTATCGCCGTTGAAGTCGACGGCGTCGTAGTTGCACAGCCAGGCGGCCGCACCATTTGCATTTTTGCCGCATGCCGCCACAACTCCGCCGCCGGCGCAGATCCCTCCGGTCCGGCACTCGGTCTGGGCCTGGAGGTCGGCGATATCCGACAAGCTGAGTCCCTCGTCGACGGAGCCATCGCAATCGTTGTCCACGCCGTCACAGATTTCAGTTTCCGCGCCTTCGAAGGGGTCGCATTCAAAGGGCACGCCTTCAACACAGCTTTCCACCGTGTGCTCACATGGCCCGAAGCCGCATGTCACCGGTCCCAACCCCTGGTCCGCCTCGCCGTCGCAGTCGTTGTCCAGACCGTCGCAAACCTCAGGCACGCAGCCGGGCGCGACCGGTTCGTTGAGACCGGCAAAGGCGAGTGAGAAATGGTCCGTTTCCAGTTGCACTGAATCGGCCGAAATGAGAGCTGCCGGCACCTTGTTGTAGCTTTCGGGCTCACCGACAAAAGCGACAAGTTTGACCCAATCGTAGGGGCTGACTTCCAAACCTTCGAGCAGCGGGAGGATCACCGTTACCGGCTCGGCGAACTGCGTACCTGCCGGTCCCAATTCCCAGACCGCGGTAACAGCCGGGTCCAAACCAAGTGCGCCGGGAATCTCCTCTTCCGAGAGCGTGACCACAAGCTCAATTTCTTCCTCAAGCGCACCGGCCGGAATCGACAGCAGGACGTTGCCTGTGAACAGGAAGTCGCCCCCTTCGGCACCCACCAGGTGGGCGCCGGCCGCATCCAGAACCGGCACATCGGCGGTCACGTCCGGCGGCGTCTCTCCGTCCGTCGGGCCGCCATCGCCGGGCAAGCCATCGCCGGGCAAGCCATCGCCGTCAGCCAGAGCATCACCGATTCCGTCGGCTGCATCGCCGAGTGCGTCAGGGCTCCCGACGTCCGGAGTCTTTCCTTTGTCGTCCACTGTGCCGATCACCTTCCGCTGCACTTCGGGCAAGCACGAGGCTTGCGCCAGCACCAGAAGCAGGCAGACAATATTCGCTACAACAGGGGCAGAACAACTGAACCGCATCTGCGCCTCCCTCATGTTCAAAGACCCAGTTCGAGTACCAGCGCCCCGCCGTCAGGCGTTACCAGCGGCATAAAAGAAACCCTGGTTGGCGGCGCGGATTCTCCCACCGATATTGGCCAGCCAAGCAGCAAGTCGATACCAACGAGCGCCAGCAGACCTCCAACACCATATCCGATATACGCGAAGTTCAAGTAGGACCCTGCCTGATTGTACATCGCGTCGAAGTCTCCGTCGTATTTTGCCTGAGTGCTGTATTCCCCGGGGTCCAGCGAATTGGCCAGGTCAAGCTGGGCCGCAGCTTGCCACTGCATGAATCCACCCCCGGCCAGTCCGACCACGCCCACACCCAGCAGACCCCATCCAACGTAGTCCCACACTGGGCTGCGCTGAGAGGGCCCGGTCTCGATGAGTGCACCGGGCATTCCGGTGGGGCCAATGGCAGTGGGGGTTCCACTCCCGGTGGGCCCCGGGCCTCCCGCCAGTTCCGGTGGTGGTCCCCCGGTCGGGGTCCCGCTCTCGGGGTCCCCGGTCTCACCCGGCACGGCTGTGGGCGTCACGGGTACTACCTCCACCACCTCCACTTCTATCTCTTCTGCGCGGAACGGTTCATGGGAGACGATGTTCTCGGGCGTGCGATGATTAAGGAAGGTGGTCAGCCGGCTGGGCTCGAGGAGTTGCCCCTCAGGCCTGTTGGACGTAGGCGCGGCCACCTCGACTGCGGCCTCCATGGGGACAAACTCACCAATCTCGCCAAAAACGACCGCCGCGGTGGGCAAACCGCCGCCCATACCCGCAACCCGCCCTTCCAGCCGGTACTCGCGAATGAACCGCTGTACCGCGGCCTGGAATCGTTCCGGCTGCTCGATCATCGAGAAGCGGATACTCCCGTCCATTGAGGTCCACACCAGGTTCCCGGTGATGTTTCCAATCCTGCGGAATTCCTCCCGGTTCTCCGCCAGCACCCAATCGTCCTTTCCGAACACCAGGAGCACTGGCGCCTTGAGGTTGGCGAGGGAAGATTCCACTCCTGCGTCTTCGTAGGGAAAGTGGACGTCGCTGAGAAACCAGCCAAGACCGTAGTGGCCCGCGGAAACCAGCATGGCCCTACCCTCGCCCCTCACCTGCGAGGCCAACTCCACCTTGCTCTTGTACGCGTTACGAGCGCGAGGGGAAAACATGCCCGAGTTGTGGTCCAGGAACTCCAACTCCTTCTGCCAGCGGGCGGGCAGCTTCTCTACCGTCCTCTTGAGGGCCGTCTCGACGTAGTACCTGCGGGGAAATATGGGATTGCCGAGCACCAGGCTGGTCACAGCGTCGGGATTCTTGGCTGCGTAGTCGATGGCGGCGAATCCTGCCACGGACTGGCCGATGAGAATGACCGGCCCGCTGGACACTTCCTGCTTCACAATGGCCATCCGCTCCGAGAACCGCTCCAGGCAATCGGAAAGCGACGGACGTTCGTTAACCTTGCTCTTGCAACCCCTGAAGGGAACCACGACAACTTTGTAGTCGCCAGCCAATTCACCAAGGTAGTGAGGGAGATACTTGGTCCTCAAGGAGACGCTGGGGATGAGAACCAGGATGACCTGATCCCCGGAACCCAGGACCGCTACCTCCAGATCCTCATCGGCAACAGGGATCCTCTTGAGCGCTACCTCGATACCCTTGAGGTCGTCATCCGTTTCGATTACCTCCTTGACATCGGCGACCCACTCGTCCGGCGAACGTTGGCCGGTGAGATAGGTGGTGTTGGCCAGTGCGCGCCCCGCGGCCCCGGCAAGTTCAGACTTGCGATGCCGAAGCTGCTCCGACACGGTCTTGACGTCGGATGGCGTACCCATATGTGCCATGGCCTTCAGGATCTCAAGTCGCACTTGCCACTTCTCATACTCGAGCATGCGAACGAAGGAGGGCACCGCCTCCGTTTCGCCCATGGAGTACAGCCCTCGTACTGCAGCCAGGCGGATATCAAGGTCCGGGTCCTCTTCGGCCCGTGTGAGCAACACAGGCACCGCAGCCTTACGCGCGGTATCGGCCAACAGCCGAACCGCCTGTCGGCGCACCAGTGAATCTTCGTCATTGGTCGCTTGAACGATGAACTCGAACGGCTCAGCCGAGTCGTAAAGACTTACGATTTTGAGGATCATCGCTCGATCCCGCGGTTCTGCTCGCGGATAGAGATCCTGGAGAAGCGGAAAAACCGCCGGGTCCTGGTAGAAGCAAAGGAACTGGCGGGCCATCTTCTTCATTTTCGGGTGCCTGGCCTGCAACAGTGAGACCACTTCCGGCGCGGCTTTCTGGCCAATGGAAAGCAGTGCATCCATGGCAGCCGCGGCTCGGCTCGTATCTCCGGCTTTGAGAATCATCAGCAGGGAGGAAACCGCAGGACTGCCCAATTCCACCAGCATGTCAATTGCAAGCTGGCGCTCGTCTTCCTCTCCCAGGGCCTGAAGCAGGGTTGGAATCACCCGGCGAGCTTCGGCTTGCCCCTTTCGCCCCAGAATGCCCAGCGTCTCCAGTATGGCCAACCTGAGCCCGAGGTTGGAGTTGGAGCGAGCCAGTTCAGCCTTTCTGAGCATGCCCATCAGTTTGGGCAGCGAGTCCAAGCCGATCCGGTTCGCTATCAAAGTACCAGACCGCAACCTGATCTTGGCGCTGGGGTCCGACAGGGCGTCGTACAGAAGCTCATTGAGCTTGTTGGCACTGCCGTGTTCAGCCAGCCAGTCCAGCGCCAACAATCGCACCTTCGGATTCAGCGACGAAGTCAACAGCTCAAACATCGAGCTTCCGATCGCCTTGTCCGGCGTCACCCTGGTCAGCTGCTTGGCTGCCTCAAGTTCCAGGGCAGACTCTTTCACCGCACCCTTGATGATGGCGATGCCCTTACCACCGAATTGAGGGAGCAGCTTGAGTATCTCGCGACGCAGGAACTCACTGCTACGCTTCGACATCAGCAGCCGCTTCAGCGAGGGCAGAGCTTTGTCGCCCATCGCGGTCAGGTCCCTGACGGCCCCGTCACGTTGGGTGGGGTCAACCAGCTTTGCTGCCGTCGCCTCAGGGTCAAGCTCTTGAGCGCTGAGCCCGGAGGGGCAAACAACAGTCGCCGCCATGACGGCCAGCACCGCCAAAGGAATCAACTTCACCATTTGCTGTCGCAATGTATCCTCTCGTACTTAGCAGACACCACTAACACATGTTAACATGAACAGTTAAGAAGGGTCAAATAACAACGGTCGTTTCCGCGGGTTTCTGCGGCAGAGGCTACTTCTGATGCCGGCCGGAACTGAGTTCAGCGATGAGGTGGGAGCGAATGAGGCACAGCGCGATTCGTTGACTCGATGTCTTGTATTTGCCACGGCGTACTTCCTCTTGCAACCGGCGAACGCGGTGGTAATCTGGGTCGGGTTGCCAGGGCGACGATGCGGGTTTCATTTGTGCCTCCGTTCCTTCTTGCCTTACACTGTATCGGAAGATGATCGCCGACCTTTAGGAGATGAGCTTCAAAATGCTGGGGGCAAGTTCAAAGGGAAGTAGAAAGCTGCGGATGCTACTTATTGCATCGCTGGGATGCCATCTGCTCGCCACGCCCCCGGCTCTCTACTACTTGGGCCGCCCCAACGAGACAGAGGCTGTGGCCAGCATTGAAGCCTCGCTGGAGTTGACTCCCGACGAGGAACGGACGATTCCCAATGAGGATTCGAGGCCGTTGATGGAGAGCTTCAGCGACGCCCCCCGTCCCCTCGCCGACCGCTGGGCCGCCAGCGATCTGGTACCGCCTGAGGCGCCCGCTCTGACCCCCCGTCCGGCGCTCGACTGGTACCCCCGGCGAGAGGCGGTACCGTTAGACGTTTGGAAGGTGCCATCAGCGAAGAAACTGGCGGGCCCCGACACGCCCGCCCTGACCCCGCCGCCACCTGCACCGGGAAAACCGGCAGAGCCTGCGACCCCCCGCATTTCCGATTCTCCTCCGCCCGCGCTGGTATCAGGTCTCGGCAACGGCTATCTTACCGCACTCCCCGGTGATGCGATTCTGTCCGATGCCGCGCGAAACGAACTCAGGGAGCGAGTATATGCACGGCACAGCTACCCGCGTGAGGCGGTGGATTTGGAGTTGGAAGGAGACGTGACGGTTCGCTTTCGCCTCGACGCTGAAGGCGCCCCCATCGACGTCGAGGCGGTGGAACCGCAGGAGGGGTTGACCCTGCTTGAAGAGCAAGCGGTCCGGATGGTCCGGGAAGGGGGACCCTACCCGCTCCCCGACATCCGCCGAAAGGTCGAGTTCTATGTCGCCGTTGCTATCCTCAACACCGAGGAAGCAGGGGCGGTCCGCTCCCTGGTGGTGCGCCCGTCAGGCTTGGACGCGGTGGACCGGTTTGCTACCCGCCTTGCCGGTTCGGATGTCGGTGCGAGTCCGGAGCCCGGGTGGAAGGTCGTCCCGTTCAAGGTGCTCGCGACGCTCCAAAGCCCGGGCAGTTCCGGGGATGCAGCGGTGGTGCGGGTGATCGAATTGGACGGCGATGAACGTTGGCGTGGTTTTCTGGAGGCGAACAGCTCCCGCCTGGGGGCGCCTCGAGACTCAAGTGACTACTTCTCCATACCTATCAGGTTCCGCTTCTCCGACTAGCTGCCAGCGACAGGAGGTGCCCGGCGATCTTTTCCAGGGGCAGGACTGCGTCGGCACACCCGGTTTCCAGCGCGGCGCGGGGCATGCCGTGTGCAGTGGCTGTCTTGTGGTCCTGAACGATGACGCGGGCGCCGGCCCGATGGAGAACCTGCACTCCTTCGGCTCCGTCTTTGCCCATCCCGGTCAAAACAACGCCCACCCCAGCCGCGCCGAAAACTCTGGCCACGGAAGCAAAGGTAACATCAACGGATGGCCGCATCACTCCCGGGGAGGAGTCTTCGCTCAGCTTGACTCGAAGCCCCGGGGTGATTTCCAGATTCCAGCCGCCGGGTGCGATTAGCGCGGTTGCCCTGGACAACCGCTGCCCCGGATGAGCCTCCATGACGCTGATAGTGCAAACCTCATTGAGACGTTCCGCCAGTTGTGCGGTGAATCCGGACGGAAAATGCTGCACGACAATGATGCCGAAGGGTATCTGCGCATCGAATCGAGGAAGCAGGGAATTCAGGGCCTGAATTCCCCCGGTCGAAGCCCCGATCGCAACCGCAACGGGCGCGGCTCGGTCGGTTCCCCGGGGCAGGCGCCCGGCCCCCGGGACCGCGGACTGAGGCGGAGGAGGAGCAGGCGCAATCCGCCGAGACTGACGGGCGACTCCCCGCACCTTGGCAACCAGGTTCCCCGCGATGGACTCCAGGGACATGGAACGCTCACCCCCCGGCTTGGCGATACAGTCCACCGCTCCTGCCTGCAGCGCTTCCACGGTGAGCCTCGCTCCCTCGCCCGTGTGCGCACTAAGCACGATTATGGGAGTATCCAGTTCGCTGACTATGACCCGGGTGGCTTCCAGACCGTCCATTCGGGGCATGACAACGTCCATGGTGATAACATCCGGTCTAAGGGCCCGCGCCTTCTCCACCGCGTCCCTTCCGTCCAGGGCGAAACCGGCCACTTCCATATCGCCGGCCGCCTCCAGAACCGAGGAGATGAGACTCACCATAAAGCGGGAATCGTCTACCACGAGAACCCGTATCCTGCTCACGACTCACCCCCTTCCCGAGGTGATTCGGACGCTGCGCGAGTGGCTACCGTCACAGCATAGCCGGTGACGGCCTTTCCGATCCCCTTGAGCTGCAGATCGTCAATCTCCTCCACGAGGAGGTTGGACTGTGTCGTCAGGTAGGAGGCGGCGCCGCGGTGGGTCTCTTCGCTGATCAGGAGGCCGCCCACCGGGGCCTGCCCTTCGAATCGTTGGGCGCGGTTGACCTGATCGCCGATCACCGTGTAGTCCTTGCGCTCCCCTGAACCGATGAGCCCCATAATCACTTCGCCCGTGTTGATGCCCACTCGGGTAAGTAGTGCGTCCGGATCGACTTCCACAACCTCGGCCATGTGCCTTTGGAAATCCGCCGCGGCTCGCACCGCCCGAATCTCCGGTGGGTCGAGGCCGGGGAGACTGGAAAACAGCGCCACCAGCGCGTCCCCGATGAACTTGTTGACGTAGCCCTGCTCCCGCAAAACGTATTCAACGAACTGGTCGAAATAGTCGTTGAGCAGATCGACCACCGCACCTGCGTCCTTGTCGAAACACATGGTAGAGAACCCGGCGATATCGGAAAACATGATGGTCAGCCGACGCCGCCGGGGCTCCAGACCCCCTTTGTGCACCGCACGAATTACATCCCGGCCGAGGATCTTGGAAAGCTCCCGGCGCTCCTTCTCCAACCGCCGCCGCGACAACACCTGTTCCACAGTCACCAGCAACTTCTCTTCCGAAAACGGCTTGGAGATGAAGGCCTCCGAGCCGAATCCACGGCCCAACACTCTGTGCTCGTGTTCGGTAGTTCCGGAGAGAATCACTACCGGCAGATCTCGCAGCCGGGCGTCATTCTTGATGAAATGAGTCAGTCTCAACCCGTCCATCACAGGCATTTCCAGGTCGGTGACCACGATGTCGGGCATAGCCGAGCCGGGATTCTCGAGGTATTCCCTGGCCTGCAATCCGTCCTCGGCCGTAGTCACGGCGAAGCCGGCCTCCTTCATGGCCCCGGCGACCAGTCGGCGAGTCATTTGGCTGTCGTCCACGACCAGGGCTCGCTTGCTGCCCACTGCACGGTTCTTCTGGAGCAGGCCGTACACCCTGTGCACCACCTCTTCCAGGAACAGCTCCCGCTCCCCTTTGTGGGGTTTGACCAGGTAGTCGGACGCGCCGGCGTCGAACCCCTCTTTCACCTGCTCGAAGCCGGCCAGAGTGGTCAGCATGAGGATCGGCATTTCGCTAAGGGCAGGGTCGGCCCTCACTGCACGGGTCAGTTCCAGCCCCGACATGTGGGGCATTTCGACGTCTGTTACCAGAATGTCGTACCCGCCTTTTCGAGCGAGGGCCAGGGCATCCCTGCCGTTTACCGCACTGTCCACTCCAAGGCCCTCGGCCTTGAGGTTGGAAACAAGAATCTGCCGCTGCATGTCGCTGTCTTCAGCGACCAGAACCCGTATGGAGGCAAGATCCGTTCGGGCCGCGGGACGCGCCTTGCCGGCCGCAGAGAGGGCTTCCACAATAGTCGAGGAGCGTGCCGGCAACCTGATGGTGACGACGCCCGCAACGTCGTCGCCGGAATCGGTAGCTTCGCCACCCGGGACAAAAACAACGACCCCGGAAATCCAGGGCACGCCGGTGAGCGAACCGGGCTTCACCATACCCGAATCGACATCCCGCCGGGCAGTAAGCAGCACCCATCCGGGGGCTCCGTCAGGCGTTCCCTCGCCCGGGGCGCCACGGACGAGGGTCAGGCCTTCAAGCCCTTCCAGGAGGCCGCACAGAAACTCCCCAACCAACAGGTCCTCGGTATGGAGGAGCGCCTTCATTCCCTCTTCCCCCGTGATTCATATCTCACCATCGCGGCGGCAATTGCTTCCCAACCGTCATCTGTCTTCAGAACATCGGCGACCCCCAACTCGTACAATCTGCCGGGAGTCAACCCATCCCCAAGACCCGCCGCTGTGAGCAGGATGGTGTCCACCACGTCCGCAGACTCGGCGACGGCCCGCAACACCGACTCAAGGTCGGGAAGTCGGTCGTCCACTATCACGCAGGGCACTTTGGCCAGGGGGACTTCAGCCAGGCACTCGGGCCAGATAAGGGCGGGAGCAGCCTGTTCATGCCGCATGAGGCGGTTGAGCGGTGCGAGCAACAGCGGGTCTCTGGTCAGCACCGGAATGAGCGAACTCCACGGGGGACCGGCCGCCTTCGCCTCCTGCCCGGCCCATTCCCGGATCACGGAGCCGACGTCAACGACAAGCACGCACCCCGTCTCGCGAAAAGTGACTCCCATGCAGTGATGGATGCGAGGAAGAACCGGGCCTACCTCCCGGATCACCGCCTGGGTGTGTTCAACGATGCCATCCACAACCAGGGCTGCGGAACGCCCCCCGTGGCTGACCACACACACCGAGTAATCAGCCCGGTGTTCCACCATTCGAGTCAGGCCGAGAGCCTGCCCGAGGAAGACGAGGGGGATCGCACCATCGGGCAACGTGACCATGTGCCGGCCATCCACCGCAGCAACCAGATCGCCGCTCACTGAGTCGACCCGGCTGACGCTGTCGGCCGGCAACGCCACCGCCTCACCCGCGACGTTGGCCATCAATACCTTCGACAGCGCGAGGGTGAGCGGCAAAGTCAGTTGGAACACAGTTCCCTGGCCCAGGTCGCTGAACACCTGCACCGCGCCGTTGAGCCGATTAATCTTGTCACGCACCACATCCAACCCTACCCCGCGGCCCGAGATATCATCCACCACCGAAGTAGTGGAGAAGCCCGGCGCAAAGATCAGGTCTGCGGCGCGTGAATCGTCCAGCTTGTCCGCCTCGTCCACCGTCAGAAAACCCTTTTCCACCGCCTTGCGCCTGATGACGCCGGTTTCGATGCCGACGCCGTCGTCTTCCACCCGGATTATCGCCTGGTTACCTTGCTGAGCAGCGGAGATGGTAACCACCCCCTCAGGTTCCTTCCCCGCGGCAGCTCTCTCCTCCGGCGACTGGATGCCGTGACTGACTGCGTTGCGAATCAGGTGGATCAGCGGTTCTTCCAGTTTCTCGACGATCGCCTTGTCCAGTTTTGCATCCCCTGCACGTACCAACAACCGGGCTTTCTTCCCCTGGGCCGAGGCACTCTGGAAGACCGTCATTCGATGTCGGGAGAACAGGGAATCCAGGGGAACCATGCGAAGGTCGAGTACCGCCCGCTGCAAATCTGATGAGACCAGGTCGAGTTGCCGAGTGGCGCCGTCGAGATTTGCGGCCAGAATGCCGAGGTTTCCCGACGCAGAGCGGAGATACTGGGAATAGGGATCGGAGCCGCCGGAGGCAGCGTCCCGGCGACGGTCAAGCACACGGCTGAAGTCGTCGAGGTTCTCCTGCACTCTCTCCACCTGCCTCAACACTTCCTCGTGGCGCACCGCCTGCTCGCCAACCAGCGCGGCCAGATGGTCCACCTGGGTGAAATCGACTCGTAACGTCTTGCGCTCCGGTGAGGAACCCTTCTTCTGCCTCTCGTCGGAAGCGGCCGGAGCAGCGGGCGGTGCAGGTTCCGCGACGGCAGCAGGCGCAGGTGCGGCCGATCGGTCGGGCTCAGGTGCGGGGGCCGGTTCCACAACCTGCTCGCCGCCTCCCGCAAGCAGGCCGTCAATGCGCTGGAGCAAGGCACTCACCGGGACCATTGCTTCCTCTCCATTCTGTGCCAGAACGATTATCTCCCCGGCCAGATTGGCCCCGTCGGCCAACACCTTCCGCAGCTCTTCCGACACTGCCATTCGGCCGTCCCTCAATTCCCGCACGAGGTCTTCCAACCGATGTGCTACCCGCTGAAGTTCATCAAGACCGACCATGCCGGAATTGCCCTTTATCGTATGAAGCTTCCGGTAGAGCTCGTGTACCGCCGGATCTTCAGCCGATGGGACGTCCAGCACCAACTCGGCGATCTCCTCGATGTACTCCTCTACCTCGGCGAAAAAATCCCCCATCACTGCCTCAGGGAGAGGCGGGGGCGTCCAGGAGAAATGGTCAAGGGCCTCAGGAAGAGACGGCAGGGGCGACGGCACGGGGACCGCGTCCACGACGGTGAGTTCCGCTTCTTCAAGAGAGACATCGGGGGCCGGAACGGGCGGCAGTTCTGGCTGGCACAAAAGCTCTCCGACACCGCTCAAGGCCTGCCACGCATCGGTGAATTCGACGGCAGCCTCAAGGGCCAGTAGGTGAGGCCGCATCTGCTGCCGCAACGATTCAGGGAGTTGCTCCGCCAGCCCGGACAGCGCCCGCAGCGCATCGTCCCGGGCGGCGAGGCCTTTCGTGCCTAGGCTGGCAAGTATCTCCCGAAAAAGCTGCTTCGCATCGGCTTCCATCACGTTCCCTACCGGATCAGGCCAGGACTGAACAAGGGCCCCAGAAAACCAGCCTCTCCCACAAACAAAACTTCGCTCCCGGAAGCTCTCAGCAACCTGACCGCAGCCGAGAGCGATTTTTCTACATGATAGTCGGCTTTTTCCAATAAGGAAAGGTCGAAGGTCACCGTGGGTGGCGGCGACGCGAGCAACCCTTTGAGGCGGTCCTCGAAACGGCGCCACTCCTCGGACTTGCGACCCAACGCGGGCCCGGGGAGGACCAAAGTTCCAGCGTGGGGAGCAGAGGGTGGGGACTTAGAATCGCGGATGGGGGCTTCCGAACCGGCCAAGGAGGTCTGCTGATTTTGGAGAACCGATTGCGGGTCACCCAGTTGGGGCTGTGACATGAAACCGGAGGCCTGAGACCCGAGGTCTGGAATTTGTTCCTCCTGCGAGCGCTGCGAGCATCGGTATATGGGAAGCCCCGCCTCCACAGGCGCGGCCCACGGCCGAACGCCCATCATGAACGTCTCCTGGGGTGCCAGAACAAGTATCGAGTCACGAACCGTGGCAGCCGCCACCGATTCTAAAACCAGTTCAACCGCCGCGTTGGTGAAATAGGTGAGAAGATTGCGCAAGAAGATCACATGATAGGGCCCGCCGGGGATACCTGCCGCGATATTCGTCCACTGGAATCTGACCCGGCTCTTCAGGGGCTGGACCACTTGCAGCAGCCCAGGCCCGCGAGGAAGAAAATAGCGGTCAACCCGGTCGGCGGACAGTCGCTGCACCTCTCCGGTGGCATAGACCCCTTCTGCTGCACGGTCCAAAGCTTGCCGGCTCAAGTCAAGCCCAGTAACGAAGATGTTTTCGAGGCCAAATCGTTCTGCGAGAGCCATGGCCAGGTCGTAGACCTCCTCTCCGGTAGAACACCCCGGAACCAACGCGTTTATCGGGGGCGCAAGGTCGAGGGATTCCAGATTGTCCTCGAGCCAGCCCCACACCCGTTCGTGACGTCGGTATCGGGTGTGACCCAGCATCAATCGGTGCACCAACCCCGCGAGCTCTTTTTCGTCGACGCCGCCTGCTGCCGTAAGTTGTTCCATAAGATCGGCCGGGCTCACATTGAGTTCCCGGCTGTGGCTGGTGAGCGCGGCGTCCAGACCCTGCTCCAGCGGCTCCCAGCGGAGCCCAAACGTCCGCTCCACGAGTCTGCACAGTCGTTTCAGCAAGTCGGGATGATTCTCGGCCAAGTTCCAACCCTACAGGGTGAGTAGTTTCTCCTCTTCCCTCAACAACAGCATTTCCGGAAGGTCGAACAATCGGTCGGGAGCGAGGAGGAGCAGCAGCTTCCCGTCCACACTCAAGGCGCGTTCGAGGGCAGCCAGATGCGGAGAACCTTCAGGTAGGCGAGTTTCCTCGGCCCCGTCATCAATGTCCAGGATGTCAACCGGGGGAGTGGCGAGAAAGCCGGCAGTGAAGCGACCAGATTCTGCGATGAGCACCGACCCGCCCGAAGCGTGTGGCGACTGGAAACCGAACAGGCGAGCCAGGTCGAACACGGGCACAGCCTCACCCCGTACGTTCATCAGCCCCTCCAGAAACGGCGGGGCGTTGAAGACTGCCGCAAGCCGGCCTCTCGGAACCACTTCTCTGACGTTACCGACGGGAAAGGCGGCGCAATTGCCGCTGACGTAGAACCGAACTACTTGCATTTCGACAAGGCCCCCGCAGGGTCCAGGCTAGCCACCCAACTCCTGGAGCATCATTTTCATCATCCCATCATCGTAGCGCTGCAGACCTTCCTCGAGGATCTTCTTGGCCTCTGAGGTTTTGCCCAGAGAGCGATAGCAGCGTGCGAGCCCGACATATGCGTTGCGAAATCCGCTCCTGGAGATGGCTTCCTTGTAGTGGGAGATTGCCCGCTTGCAGTCCCCCTCACGACGATAGCAGTCACCGATCTTATAGTTCACCTCGGAGTAGCCCGGTTTCAGCCTCAGGGCTTGAAGGTAGTATCCGAGAGCCTCGGCGCAACTGCCCCCTTTCCTCTTCTTGTCTCCCTTGCGCATCAGGTCGTCGAATCCCCGCGGCATGTCGTCTTCCTCGGCCACGTCCTTCTTCTTCTTCTTCTTCTTCTTCACCTTCTTCTTCTCTTTCTTTTTCTCCTTCTTCTTCTCTTTCTTCTCTTCCTTCTCCTCAGTTTCCTTCGCCACACTATCGGTTCCGCCTGATGCTACAGCTACTCCTGCGGGCGGATCACTCAGTGACTTCGGCGTCAATTTGTCAACGCCTGGGCCGGGGTCGACGCCGCCGGGGGCGGCTACATCTGCCTCCGGAGCAGTCTTGGCTGCGTCGGGGGCCGGAGCCGAAACGTCGGCCTTGCCGGCAGCCGGAGCCGGGGCGTCGGCGGCGACCGCATCTTTGGCCGCTACTGGCGGTGCGCCCGCATCCGTGGGCCGCGCGGCGACCACATCCTTGGCCTGCGTTGGGGGCGGAGTTGGAGCCGGAACAATGTCCTTCACTGCAGCAGGCGGTGCGACAACATCCCTGGAAGCTGCCGGGGCTTTTGACCCGCCGTCGCCGGCCGCAACATCGCCAACCGCGTCCTGTGCCTTGCGAACGTCCCACCCACTGGCAGTTGATTTCTTCTTCTTTTTACTCGAACTGGTGCCAGCAAAATACTGCAGGCCATAGATGGCCGCACCGGCCAGCAGCACCAGAACGATCCCCAGAGCGAAGTTGATGCGACGCCTTCTGACGTAGTAGTCCATGCCGGTTACTTCTTTGTCCGGCATGTTCTGGGGTTGCCAACTGTCCCCCCATTCCATGTCGTCCTGAGTTTCACTTGCCTTCGGGGGCAACCCGGATGCGGCTTCCGCCGGCGCCGGGGTGGCAGGTGGCGCCGGCTCGACCTGTGCGGGCGACGCCTCTTCCGTGGCTGGTCCGTCAATCTGTTGCTTGAGATCGACGTGCGCTCGGGGAGCAGCAAGGGGCGACTCGAGAGCCGCGGTTTCACCGGTCTCCTCCAGCGCAACATTGCGGGCTGCGGCGAGGTCTGCAGCCAACTCCATGGCCTGTTCTCGCTGAGAAGGCACCTCCGGAGCTGTCGGCTGCTTGCGTTCCTCGGAAAGGTCCTTACCGTCGACGACAGGGGAAGGAACCTGCAAATCCGTGGGGGATGCCGTCTGCGCAGGGATTTCCATGGTCGGCATCTGGGACGCAGTATGCCTCAGCAACTCGTCACCGGGGGCGCCGTCGAAAAGCAGCGTCCCTCCGGAGTCGCCCTCCGGTGCAGGTTCTGCGGCCTGTTCGGGTTCCGGCTCCTGCGCAGGTGTCGAGGCCACAGGCTCAGCCTCGACCTGTTCCTTCTTCCATTTGTCCATAAAGGCAGCCAGAATCGGAAGTGAAGAGATCGTCGTCCAGGAGACACCATCCGCAGAGATCGCATCGTCTAGGTCGACGAAACCGCGGCGGATCCCCTGGTGAAGCTGTTTGTCGCCGGGAAAGCTGAACATGGTGCCGTCGGTCTTGCGCACGAACCAACTGTACAGATCCCCTCCCTCCTTGCTACCTTTGGGCCGGGACTTTACCCGCACCAGGTAGGAGGTGCCGCACTTTTCGCACCGGGCCCGAACAGCCCCCGTCCCTTGCTCGACGTCAATTTCCTGTGTGTTGCCGCAGTTTGGGCACGCCACCTTCATTTCCACACCTCGCCTTACCGGCCAATATAACACCACACACGCGCCAAGGAAAGAATCAGGCCAGCATCAAACCCAGGTCGGCTCCTATGCGACGGGCTTCGACCCACTCGGAATGGTCGAGAGAGCGAGAGATCTCCGGGAAACTGGCCGCGTGCCCGCAGGGGCGGTATTGCCCCATGACGTTGACTACCACCTCGCTGCCATAGCGGTTTGCCAGGTGTTCGAGGATTCGCCGGGTATCGGGGAGATGGCCCGGCATGACCAGGTGCCGAATGAGCACGCCTCGGCTCATGGTGCCATCGGGTCCCAGCCGTACCTGCCCCACCTGCCGGAACATCTCCTCCACGCCGGCAACGACGACTTCGGGATAGTCGGGGGCGTCCAGGTATCGTGCAGCCGCAGTTCCGTCAAAGAACTTGAAGTCGGGCATGTAGACATCCACTATTCCGTCCAGAATCTCCAGGGTCTCGAGGGTGTCATATCCGCCGGTGTTCCAGACTATGGGCAGCGGCCTGGCGCCAGGTCTTCCCAGATACTCCAGTAGGCCCTCGAGAATCTGCGGCATGCAATGGGTGGGGGTCACGAAGTTGAAGTTGTGGCACCCCTGGGACGCAAGATGCGCCATCGTTCCGGCTAGTTGCTCAGGTTCGAGGTCCCGCCCCGAATCATCATGGCTGATCTCGAAATTCTGGCAGAATTTGCAATGCAGGGAACAGCCGGCTAGAAAGATGGTTCCCGAGCCCCCCGTCCCCCGGATGATCCCTTCTTCTCCCATGTGCGGGAACGCGGACGACACCCGCGCAAGGCGGCCGATCCGACACTCCCCGTCCCTGTCATTTGGACGCCCCCCGTCCCTGTCTTTTTGACGCCCCCCGTCCCTGTCTTGCCGGTCGGTGCCGCACCGTCGGGCGCAGAGGCGGCAGTCGGCCAGTGCGGCGACGGCTGCGTCGACCCGGCGGCGCAGCTCGCCGGATTGGTACAGACGCACGTAAGACGGCGTGGGTTCCATGGGCTCCCTCCGGGACCTATTCTAGCCTTGGAAGGCTGAATTGGAAGCAGCGCGTGCGGTGCGCTTTGTGTATGGGACCTATAAGTCGTATAAGACCTATGGGACCTATAAACAACATCGCGCAGCGAATGCAGAGGGCGCCGGTCGGCGCCGGCTACTTCACCACGGAAACCACCATCTCGGCGATGTCGGCCATGGCCTTCTCGAACGCGTCGGCCGGGCAGATATTGGACAGTATGCCGTTAGGTCCGAACATCTCGACCAGGCGAATGTAGCGCAATCCTGCGTCGGTGGTCGCGTATGCGCCGATACATACCTGAGTAAGCGCTGCCGCTGTGCCGCCCTGCGGGTCGCCTGTGGAGGCGGTGTAGCACTCGCGAATACAATCCAGTTTAGCCTCCAGATACTGTTCGCACCCGGCTGCGGCGGGATCGATAGCGCACTCAGGCGAGGCCGCTTTCTGTTCGGCGTATAGCTGGCATTTGTGAAGCTCAGGCTTCTGCATGCACTCGTCTGAGATGAGTGCCTCTTTGTCGTCCTTCAGCGGGAGGCCGTCTCCTACGATCGCGGCAACCATCACCCTGGTCGGGTCCTCCTTCAGGCTCTTATAGCGCCCATAGTACTCTCCCACCGGAGTCAGGGAGAATATCGGGGTCCCGGGAGGGGCCTGGTACGTGGAGATGTTCTTGACGGGGTAGATCTCAGGCCTGCACTTCTTGCCCTGCTTGCAGTACCAGCCATATTCGCAATCCTCATCGGTCTCGCAATCACTGCAGCTCAAGTCATAGGCGCAGTCATGGTGTGTGGCGCCCTTGTAGTCTCCCAGGGCGGGACACATGTCCGAGTAGTCCTTCTTTATGGCCCCGCAGCACAGCTTCTTCTCCTTGCCTCGGAGTTGCGAGAACCTCTTGTCCAGCTTGCAGGTAGACCACGACGGGCAGTCATCGTCGGATTCGCAAAGCCAGTTGGGCGAGCAGAAATCGTCCGAGATACTGCAGTCGTCCTCATCAGAGACAATTACGATGAGGAGATAAGCGTCGGGCCGCATGAACCCCTGCGCCTGACCGGCGTTAGGACCCTTTGGGTCCAAGGCGAGCCAGGCCGCCTTCAAGCCGGCTTCGAATTCCGCGCCGTAGGTCTGCTGTGGCGCCGGTGAGACCATACACTTCAACAGATCGAGGTTTTCGTTGGTGAGGAACTCGGGCAAGGTGGGGGGACAATGTGCTGTATCAGTGGCAACGAGGCAGGCTGACAGATCACCGACATTGTTGCCAACGCACTCATGTAGACACTGGGCTGAAGGGATGTCAGCGCACATCTCTTCCAGGCAGGAAACGTCGTCTCCGCAGTCGTCGGCATGACAGAACTCGGTGCAACAGGCGAGGTCGTTCCCACAGAGGAAGATGCAACGGCTGTTGACCGAGCCGTTCACATTGTACATCTGGTTTGCAGAGAACGCCTGGCACTCCCAACCTTCACCGAACTCATCGGCACAGTCCTGGTCAACAAGGCAGGGAAAGTGTTTGTGTTCCGCACAGGCCGGAATCTGCTCAATCTCTACCTTCTTGAAGAATCTTCCGCCCAGGTCAGCCACTTCGGCCGTGGTTGCCGCAATTCTCAGGTTCAAGCCCGGCAGTTTCTCCAGACCGGTGAGCAAATCACTGACAGCCGCTCTCAACCCGGCCCGGGCCTTGCACATGCCCGAGGAATTGTCCACAACGAACAAGATGTCCAGGAGAACGGGGCCCGCCGGCGCCGCTGTTTCCGAGTCCGAGCCGCTTCCGTCCCCCTTCAGCGGGGCTCTGGTTTCCCCGGACAGCTTGACATCCGGGACCCCGGCGGGACCAGCATCGCCCGTAGATTGCGACCGCGGGCATCCGAGAGCCAGCAGAGCCAGCAATACCACCAGATTTCGTGACATGTCCCCTCCCTATTTCACCACCGAAACCACCATCTCGGCGATGTCGGTCATGGCTTTGTCCATGCCTTCCGGCGAGCATATGTTGGACACCATGCCGTTGGGGCCAAACATCTCGGCAAGGCGGATGTAGCGTAGGCCCGCATCGGCTCGGCCAAGGTCACTGGCACAGACATAGCTATTCCTTGCTACCGTCGAATTCTGCGCATCGCCCTTCGAGGCGACGTAGCACTCGCGAATACAGTCCAGCTTGGCCTCCAGAAACTCTTCGCACCCACTGCCGGCCGGCTTGCCGGCGCAGCCGGGCGAAGCCGCTCTCTCCAGGGCGTAGAACTGGCACTTCTTTAGGCTGTCATCCTCCATGCACTTATCCGAGATCAGCGCGGCAGTGTCGTCGTTGAGAGCCATGCCGTCGCCGACGATCGCTGCGATCATCACCTTGTTCGGCTCGTCTTTCAGGTTCTTGAAACGCTCGAAGAAATCAGCGACCGGCGCCAGGGAGAAGATCGGAGTGCCCGGTGTGGCCTGATAGCTGGCAATGTTGGTAAGGCTGAAAATGTCGGGCCTGCATTTCTTGCCCTGCTTGCAGTACCAGCCGTAGTCGCAATCGTCATCCGTCTCACAGTCAGCGCAATCAATGTCGTACACACACTGGTGGTGGTCTGCGCCCTTGTACTCGCCCAGCAGGGAGCAGATCTTGTGGTAGTCGCCCTTTATGCTTCCGCAGCACAGCCTCTTCTCTTTCCCGGTCAGTTGGGAAAACCGCTTGTCCAACTTGCACTTGGTTCCAAAGGGACAATCGGCGTCGGAATCGCACTCAAAGCTGGGAGGGCAGAAGTCCTCAGCAATGCTGCACTCGTCTTCATCGGTTACGAACACCAGGAGCAGATATGCCTCTGAGCGGAGAAATGCCGCGGACTGTTCGCCGTTGGCCCCGTCCGGGTCTAGGGCCCGCCAAGCGGCTAGGAGCCCCTGATTTCTGTTAACTGAGTAGATTCCCTTATCCTGCGGTGCGACGAGGCACTTGAACAGGTGGATATTGTCTGAA
The DNA here is from genome assembly GCA_964626565.1 of uncultured Myxococcales bacterium. Taxonomy (GTDB): domain Bacteria; phylum Myxococcota_A; class UBA9042; order CAIXZC01; family CAIXZC01; genus CAZVFX01. The sequence goes on along the minus strand of CAZVFX010000016.1, from coordinate 42,362 downwards.
GTCAGATATCCCGCCACATTGGCCGGACAATCAGCGATGTCCGGAAGCAGGTTGCAGCGGCTGCCCGACTCGCCTGTTCCCAAACCCACGCACTCGTGCGTGCACTCCTGCGTGGCCGCGTCGGCGCACAAGGATTCCAGACAAGAGGGGGCGCCCGCACACTCGTCGGCATGACAGAATTCAACGCAGCAGGCGTCGTCGCCGCTGCAATTGAAGGTGCAAATGGTCTTGACCGACCCGTTCATATTATGAACTTGGTCCAGCGCGTAGCTCTCGCACTCCCAGCCGGCACCATGCTCGTCGACGCAGTCCTGGTTCCCCTCACAAGGCCAGACACGGAACTCGGCGCACGCAGGAGGAGGATTCCTGGGCCGGAGGGCTCCCCACTCGTTCCCGAAGGTGGTACTCAGAGTGAGTGCGGCGACCCGCAGGTCGAGTTGCGGCAGGCCCTGCAGGCCCGCGACAAACTTGTCGACGCTCCTGCCCAGTGCATGCATTTCGTGACACATCGACGCTGAGTTATCGACCACAAACAGCACGTCCAGCTTCACCGGCCCCGCCGGAGTGAACAGCTGGTCGGCGTCCTCGGCCTTCGGGACGTCGGATTCGCCGGTGGGCGTGCCGCCGCAGGCGGCGAGGACCAGTACGGCCAGGAGTGCCGGTTTGTTCCACATGCGCCCTCCGGGGGATGTGTGCTCTCGCGGCCATTGTACAAAAATGGGGGCTCCGTGTCGACCAGCTCCCGGCCGTCATCTTCAGGCACCGTTCGTTACCCCGACTGCCGGCCGAGCTCCGATCCTTGCGTTTGGCACTCTTCTTCATCGAGGCGAGGGAGGGGCCGCTTCTCACCACCTCCGACTGCTCTTTGACTTGCCTGCCCCGGCCCTCCGGCGCTGGAGACGATCGGCGCAAAGCGCCGGAAGCAGATCGTCACATCCCAAACGACGTAACCCCTCCCTCGCCTCGATGATGGCTGTGCCTGAAGATGATGTCGGTTCTTCGGTCGCCAGTCGGGGTAACGAATGGTGCCGAGTGCGCTGGTGGAGGTCGAGCCGACAGCCGGCCGCCGGCCAAACAGAAGCAGCGCGTGCGTTGCGCTTTGTGTATGGGACCTATAAGTCGTATAAGACCTATGGGACCTATACACAGCCCGTGGTGGGCGGGCGTTGTTACGGAGTCAAACGATGGAACGTTTGAGGAACACCCTGCGGCGTATCGACGGCAGGGGATACAAGGCCTACAAGGACATTCGGGGTGAATATGACGCCGGGTCGTGGGTGCTTTCTGTCGATCACGTCCAGGGAGATCCCTTCGCTGATCCCAGCCGGGTGTCGGTGCGGGTGCCGCTGGCTGAGACGTGGCTCGAGGCTGGAATGCACTCGGACAAACCCGGGCGGGTGGGTCTTTGCGACTACGTGACCAGGGCGTTTTCCAAAGCGATCAGAAGCAACACGCGCCAGCGGCGGGGCACGGGCAAGTCGGGACTGGTGGCCATCGATCGTCCGGGGCAGGAGATGCTGGAACGGTCGTCGTGCCTCGTCGGGGGAGGAGAGGTGGAGGTGCGTTTCCGCATGGGCTTGCCCGCGGCGGGAAGGCGGGTGCTGGCCAGAGAAGCACAGGCGATGTTTTTTGATGAACTGCCAAAGGTGTTGGCAGCATCGTTGCTTGAGCCGCGTGGGCATGCGGCCACGGCGTGGAAGCACGTGGAGTGTGCGCGGGATGCCGGAGTCTTGCGTTCCAGTCTCGGCGAACTCGGGCTGGTGGCCTTTGTAGCCGAGAATTCGATTCTGCCGCGGCGAAGCGGCATCGACCAGCGCCCCATGACCGAAGGTGCGGAACCGTTTACCCCAATCCCGGAGACGCTGAAGGTAGCGGTGGACCTGCCCCACGCGGGCCGGGTTGTCGGCCTGGGCGTTCCCTGTGGGGTCACCCTGATCGTGGGCGGAGGCTACCACGGCAAGTCGACCCTGCTGGCCGCGCTTGCTGCAGGGGTCTACGACCACGTTCCGGGAGATGGGCGGGAGTTGGTGGTCACTGACCCGGGGGCAATTGCGATCCGATCCGAGGACGGCAGACGGGTGGAGAAGGTGGACATCTCTCCCTTTGTCTCAAACCTGCCCTACGGCAAACCCACCGCGGCATTCTCGACGGAGGACGCCAGCGGGTCCACCAGCCAGGCTGCGAACATAGTGGAGGCGATGGAAGCAGGCGCCAACACCTTGATCATTGATGAAGATACGTCGGCCAACAACTTCATGATCAGGGACCACCGCATGCAGCTTCTGGTGGTCAGAGAGCAGGAGCCGATAATCCCCTTCATCGATCGGGTGCAGGAGATCTACCGTGAGAGAGGAATCTCCACCGTGCTGGTCTTAGGCGGGTCGGGAGACTATTTCGACGTTGCCGACCAGGTGATTCAAATGCACGAATACCGCCCCCGGGACGTGACCGCCGAGGCCGCGGGTATAGTGGCAAAACACCCTTCCCAACGAAGCCGAGACGTGCCCACCGCGCTGGCTGACCCTGCACCCCGGGTCCCCCGGCGCTCGTCCTTCGACCCTTCCAGGGGGCGGCGCGCAGAGAAAGTGAAGTCGCTGTCCACCCGGGCGATCGTGTTCGGCGAGGAGGAGATCGACATCAGTCTGGTGGAGCAACTGGTGGACCCGTCACAGACCAGGTTCGTCGCGGACCTCATGCTCCACATCCATCGGACCTACATCGACGGAGCGCGGTCGCTGGCCCAGAGCGTGGCCCTGGCTTTTGCCGACTTCGAACGGGCGGGATTCGACGGCATCGGTCGCGGCGGCAAAAATGGCGACCGGGCCACCGCGAGAGCGCACGAGGTGTGTGCTGCTATCAACAGGTTGCGTACTTTGCGGATGAAGTAGCTTTACTGTCCTTCGGACGACTTGTACGGGAAGTAGACTCGTTCGATGCCGTGGCGGTAACACTCGTTGACCACATCCATGATGTTCTGGTAGTTGGCGCCCGCATCCCCCTTGATGCTGACGCTGACGTTGGCCCCCGACTCATCAACCAGCCCTGAAATGGCTCTGGACAACTCCCGCAACGACACGTGCCTGGTTCCTGATACGGGTTGTGAGGGGTCTTCTCCCTGCGTGTAGAATATGTACTGGCCGGTCCTGGTTACGAAAACGGTAGGCCGTTTAACCTTGGTTACGCGGCTCTTCTGATCGCCTACGGGCAGTACGATGGAGAACGCATTCTCCCGGGTCTTGAAGGTGGTGGATACCAGCAGAAAGATGAGCAGGATGAACACGACGTCCACCAGGGGAGTGATGTCGATAGCGCCGGGTTGCCGGCGCCGCGCGAGCCCTTTGGTAAGGTTCATTCTTCGACCGGTGCTTCGTCAACAGCTACTGGAAACACATGTTCGAGCATCTTGAGGCCGTATTCGGCCAGCGCCGCGGCGATCTTGTCGATTCTCGCCTCGAGGTAACGAAATGCGAGGTAGGCGGGAATGGCCACGGCCAGGCCCGCCACGGTAGTAAGCAGCGCTTCCCAGATGCCGCCTGCAAGTTGGGATATCTGGGGGTCCTGAACGCTGGCCACACTCTTGAACACCTTGATCATACCGGTTACCGTCCCGAGCAACCCGAGGAGGGGCGAGACGGTGGCGATAGTGGACAAAGCGCCCACGTATCTGGCCAGAGTGGTGACCTCGACGCTGCCCAATTCCTCCATGCGCTCCTTGGCTTGGGAACGGCCCAGGTGACTGGATTCCAAGCAGGAGATTATGAGTTGGGACAGCGGACTCTTGTGTTGTTTGGACAAGGAAATGGCGGCGTCAAACTGCCCCCGTTGCACGAGGTCCATTACCGCGTCGGCCAAGCGGGGCGGAAAGACACGGTCCTTCGTCAATGCGAAGAGCCTCTCGACAAAGACCGCCAGGGCGATGACGGAGCAGATCAGGATGGGGATGATGAGCACTCCCCCCTTGGAAATAATGTCGAAGTATTCCTGCATGGTTATTCCTTGGGCAGCGAGATGGTGAATCTGGTGCCCTTTTCGGGCGCGGTTTCATACTCGATGGTGCCGCCGTGTTGGTCTACGATCTTCTTCACGATAGCCAGACCGAGGCCGGTGCCGTCCTTTTTGCCCACGCTGACGAAGGACTGAAAGAGGCGGTCCTGAATCTCCTCCGCGATGCCGTGGCCGGTGTCGGCAAAGGTGAACAGGACGCTGTCTCCGTCATCCCGGGAAGCGATTGTGAAAGTCCCGCCCTGAGGCATGGCGTCTCTGGCGTTACGTGCGAGGTTGAACACGATTCGCCTCAGTTTTCCTTCATCGACTTTGAGCTTCTCGCGAAATTCGTTTTCCACTTTCAAGACGATGTTGTGGCCGGCGAACTCCTGGGCCAGCAGTTCCTCGGTTTCGGCCAGGAACTTGGCTAGATAGACGTTACGCTTGAGAATCTGCGCTTCTCCACGCGCGAAGGCGAGCACCTCCTGGGTCATCTGTGAAACCGCCTTGAACTGATTGAGCACGGTCATGGCGTACTCGCTGCGTTTCGCCGGGTCGTCTTCAGCCTCCATCAACTGTGCATAACCCGAAATGACCGACATGGGTGACTTGAGGTCGTGAAGCACGCCGCTGAGCGCCTGGCCGATGAGAGCCAGGTTGTTGGCTTTGGTCAACTCATCGTGCTGGTCCACCCGTTCTGCCGCGATACTGATCTGACGGGCAACAATTTTCAGCAACTGTGCATCTTCCGCATTGAAATCCAGCAGTTTGCGCCGGTTGGCCAACACCACCGCGCCCAACACTTCGCCGTCGCTGCGGGCCAGGGTCTCCCCAATTGCGTTGTTGACGTCCACGTCGATCTGGGGATGCAGGATGGGCCCGGCGTCGCCGGCGTCGCCTACTCCGGGCCCTGCGGACCCGGTCTCGATTACCCGGCCCAGGATTCCTCCCACCATTGCGGGCTTGACGATTTGGACGTCACCATCGTCGCGCCGCATAAAATGCAGGATGGGCGGACCGGGCTCCGACAGCATGATCGCCCCGGCTTCGCACGGTATCGCGGACAGCAACTGCTTGACGACCGCTTTTAGCAGGTTCTCCCGCTCCCAGGTCTGGGTCATATCCGCCTGAATGCGATAGAGGATCTCCAGACGCTGGTAGTTTCGACGCAGATTCTCCTGGGCCTCCCGCAACCGGTAATTGGCCTCCTGAGACTGCATATAGTATTTGGAGTTCTCGATGGAAATGGTGGCCTGGGTGGTGATGGTGGAAAGCAGATCCTGATCCTCCAGGGCGAAATAGCCCTTCTGCTTGTTGAGCACCTGGATGACGCCCACGATCTTCCCCCGGTAGGTGACCATCGGCTGGCATAGAATGGAGCGGGTTCTGAACCCGGACATGTTGTCGAACGTAGGGTCGAATCGCTTGTCTTTGTACGCGTCTTTTACGATGAGGGTCTTGCCCGTTTCGGCCACCCACCCGGCCACTCCCTGCCCCTGTTGGAGCACCAGTTCCCTCAGCTCGGGACCGATAATTACACGGGCAAGCAGGTTCTTGGTTTCGTCATCAACGAGGAAGACCGTGGCACGCTCGGCGTCGAGCATTTCAGTAACCTGCTCAGCCACGGTATGGAGCACATTATCCAGATTCAGCGAATCCCCCAGAGATCTGGCTGTGGTCTGGATACAATCCAGTCTCTTCTCCAGCAGAGAAACCCGCTCGTAGAGATCTTCGATGCGCTGTTTCATCTTCCCAGAATCCATGCGTTCCTCCACTTCCCGGGGCTGTAAGCCTAGCCGTGTACCTCGGCCCAATTATCGCCCACCCCGACATCCACTTTCAACGGTACTGAAAGCTGCCAGACATTCTCCATGACTTCAGTCACCACCTCGGCGACATGTTCGGCAGCCTCAGGCGCGGCTTCGACCACCAACTCGTCGTGTACCTGAAGGACCAGCTTCGCGGGCAGCCCGTCGTTGGCCAGGCGACGGTGCAATTTGACCATGGCCAACTTCACCAGGTCGGCTGCGCCTCCCTGCACCGGGGTGTTGATGGCCATTCTCTCGGCCATTGCTCGAACCTGTTTGTTCCGTGCTTTCAAGTCGGGCAGATAGCGGCGACGCTTCAGCAAGGTCTCCACATATCCGTGCTCCTCGCCAAAGGCGACGGCCTTCTCGAGAAACTCCTTGATTCCGCGGTAGCGCTGAAAATAGGTCTCTATAAATGTCTTGGCCTGGTTCAGCGGGATCTTCTGCTCCCTGCTGAGCCGGTACGCGCTCATTCCGTACACGATGCCGAAGTTGATGGTCTTGGCCACCCGCCTCATATCGGGGGAAACCATGCCGGGCAGCACCCGGAAGATTTCCGCGGCAGTGCGGGAGTGGATGTCCTCGCCCTTATTGAAAGCCCGAATCAGCACCGGGTCTTCGGCCAGGTGAGCGAGGATGCGCAGTTCCACTTGTGAATAGTCGGCCGCCAGGAATTTTTTGCCTTCCCCGGGGACGAACGCCTCGCGGATCCTTTTGCCCTCTTCGCCCCGAATAGGGATGTTCTGCAGGTTGGGATCGGAACTGGAAAGCCGCCCGGTGGCCGTCACAGCCTGGTTGAACGAGGTGTGAATCCGCCCTGTTTTCGAATTCACCAGAGTGGGCAGCACGTCGATGTAAGTGGACTTGAGCTTCGCCATGGAGCGGTAGTCGAGAATCTTACGGGGCAGCGGATGGACCGCGGACAGCTCCTCGAGCACCCGCACGTCGGTGGAGTAGCCGGTCTTTGTCTTGCGCTTCCGGGGAAGATTATGCCGCTCGAACAGCACCTCCCCCAGTTGCTTGGGTGAGTTGATGTTGAACGGGACTCCGGCTATCTCGTAGATATCGCGCTCCACCGCAGCGAGCCTGCTGCCGAATTCGCCGGACAGCTTTTGGAGAAGTTCCGAATCTATCGCGATGCCGGTGCGCTCCATGTCCGCCAGCGCTTCGGAGACGGGAAGCTCAACATCCACCAGCAGCGATTCGAGACCCGCCTCGACAATGCCGGGCTCCAGCCGCCGGGCCAATTCCAAAGTGGCCCAGGCATCCTCTCCCGCATAGCGGGCAGCCTCTGCTAACGGCACGCGGTCAAAGCGAAGCTGCATGCCGCCCCGGGTGGTCACCTCCTTGTAGGAGATGAGTTTGAGACCGAGAAATTCCGCGGCCAGATTGTCCAGGGAATGGCTCTGCCGCCCCGGGTCGAGGAGGTAGGAAGCCAGCATGGTATCGAAGCTGAGTCCCGCCACGGAAAATCCATGATTCTGCAGGACTACCATGTCATACTTAAAGTTTTGCCCCACCTTGCCTACAGAGCTGTCCTCGAGCACTTTTGACAGCTTTTCCCGCACCAGTTCCGTGGGGAGTTGCCGGTCCGCTCCTTCCCCCTTGTGGGTCAACGGCAGATAGTAGACTCCGGAAGGTTCGGGGCAGGCGGAAATGCCCACCAACCTGGCGGCCATGGGTTGCACCGAGGTGGTTTCCGTATCCAGCGAGACTGAGCCCACCCTGGCGATGTGGGAGATCATTGCGTCGAGGTCCTGTTCGGTGAGTACAACTTTGACCTCTGGCATGCGGGGCGCCGCGGCCACGGCGCCGGCGCCGGCATCAACATCTGAAGCGGGCTCAGCAGGCGCTTCCTGGCTCCCGGGGAGAAGCTGCTTGAGGAATCCCTTGAACCCAAGGAAAGTGAACAGCTCCCGCAGTTTTTCAACCTTCTTCTCACCGTGGACCAGGGAATCAAGCCCGGCCGCCACCGGTGCGTCGGTGCGCAGGGTCACCAGTTCGCGGGAAACGAGCGCGGCTTCCCGATGCTCTTTGAGCAGGTTCTGGGCCCGGGGCGGCGTCACTTCGTCCACCCGTGCGAACACCTCGTCGAGGCTACCGAAAGCCAGCAACAGTTTGGCCGCACCTTTGGGGCCCAGCCCTTTCACTCCCGGTACGTTGTCCGAGGAATCCCCCATGATGGCTTGCAGGTCAACCATCTGCTGCGGCGGCACCCCGAACTTCTCCACCACCGCGTCGGAGTCGAATTTGCGGTCCTTCATGGTGTCGAACATGACCACGCCGTCGCCCACCAACTGCATGAGGTCCTTGTCCGACGATACGATGGTCACGTCCATGCCTGCGTTCCGGCCTCGCACTGCGAGGGTGGCGATGACGTCGTCGGCCTCAAACGTCTCGGCGCGCACAGTGGGGATCCCCAGCGCCTCGGTGAGCGGTTCCACATAAGGGAATTGCTCCTTGAGGTCCTCGGGTGTCGGCGGCCGGTTAGCCTTGTAGGGCGGATACAGTTCCTTGCGAAAGGTGGGTGCGATGCTGTCCATCACCACGGCCAGGTGGGAAGGGTCTAGATCCTTGACCACTTTCAGCAGCATGTTCACATACCCGAACAGTGCGTTGGTGGCCATACCCTCTGAGTTGGTAAGCCCGCGAACCGCATGGTAAGCCCGGAACAAATATGAGCTGCCATCAATCAGGCAGAGAGTGGGCTTGGAGTCGGACAATTCTTTGCCTCCCAGGGTGCCTCTCGTATAGCACAAAAAGGATAAACATGAAATAGCTCCGCGGGAACGCTTTTTTTGACACACGCGCAAAGTGCGGGATGATCGAAAGCGAGGTAAAGGAGAGGTGCAATATGGACTCCAATCTGGATCGACGTGCCGGCGGACGCAAAGAAGTGAGAGTGAGGGTCGTCCTCGACGACCAGGTCAACATGAATATGGCTGCAACAGTCGATTTCTCCGAGGACGGCCTGCTTCTGGCGTCGGGAGTGTCGCTGGAGCCCGGAACACCGGTAGCCATCTTCCCTCTGCTGGACGAGATGGACGCCCAGCTTTTCGAGCTGAAAGGGGAGGTGGTACGAGCCTATGAGGACATCATGGTCTCCGCCTATTCGGAAGACCGCTTCTGCATGGGCATCGCGCTGGCACTCACCGAGCTTCAGAAAGCCGCGCTCCGGCGGTTCGTGGAAAATCCGAACTAGTAGAGACAATTCTCAATTAGCAATTCTCAATTAACAACTATCAGAATTCAATTTACGGCTGACGGCTGACTGCTGATCGCTAACCGTTGTCTTCTTTGTCGAGGGGTGAGGGGACCCCGGCGGGGAGCTTCTTCTTGAACGCGAAGATGATGAGGCCCAGGCCCAGGCATGCAAAGGGAATGGAGAGCCATTGGCCCATGGTGAGGCCGGCGGTGTGCTGGACATGAATCACGCGATTTACCGGGTCGGGCACCATCTTCAGGAAGTTCTCAACCTGGAACTCCTTGAAGAACTCGACGACGAACCTGAATGAGAAATAGCCGAGCAGAAACATGCCGGCCAGGAGTCCCCGGGGCCGCTTCTCCTTCATCCTCCAGTCCACCAGCAGAATAAGCAGGAATATGATGAGAGCTCCCAACGCTTCGTAGAGTTGGGATGGGTGTCTGGGCAGCGGCTGGGCCACGAAGCCCAGTTCCTGCCCCAGCGCCTTGTACGGCACCCCCCTCAGCGACGCCCGCATCTGCTCGAGGCTGCTTTGGTTTATCGAGGTATAGCGGGGAAATCGCAACGCCCACGGACCGGTCCACTCCCTGCCCACAATCTCGCTGTTCATGAAGTTGCCCAACCTCACGAAAAGCGCGCCCATGGTGGTGGGCATGGCGAAGCGGTCCATCAACTCCAGGGAGGAAAACTTGTACTTCTTTGCGTACAGCACCAGGCACAGAATGAGACCGATGGTAGCGCCGTGGCTGGCCAGGCCCCCTTTCCAGATAAAGAATATCTCAATGGGATTCCGGAGGTACTTGGCCGGTTCGTAGAAAAAACAGTGGCCGAACCTGGACCCGAGGAGAACTGCAACAACTCCCCAGAAGAGGAACTTCTCGGTGATCTCAACGTTGTGCTTCGCGCGCAGCATCTGCCAGCGCCACAACGAGTATCCCAACAGCAGGCCGGCCGCGAACAGAATTCCATAATAACGAATGGTCAGTGGCCCCAGACTGATCAGGTCCGGATCCATTTCCCATATTGGGAAGGTGTCAAAATTCAAGGTTCTTTCTCCGGTTAGAGGCCTTTGTAGCCCATTCTTTTGTAGTAGTCCTCAGCATCGCGCTTCACAACCTTCGAGAGGAAAATGATGGCTATCAGGTTGGGGATAGCCATCACTCCCAGCGCGACGTCAGCGAATCCCCATACCAGTTCGAGGGAGAACACCGCGCCGAGGAAATGAACCACGACAAAAATGGCTCGGTAGGGGACAATGGCGCGGGGCCCCATCAAGTACTCAACCGCCCGGTCGCCGTAGTACGACCAGCTAATCGCGGTGGAGATGGCGAACAGGAACACAGCGATGGTGATAAGCAGGTTCCCCCGGGGCATAATCGGTTCCAGCCCTTTGCGGAAACTCATGGCCGTGAGGGGAGAGCCGTTGAGCAGCATCTTCCCTTCGGCAAAAACCTCGTCTGCGGGGAGCTGCTCGTCACCTTCCTTGGCATCTTTGCCCCACACCTCCTCCAGCTTTCCTTCTTTGACCTTCAGCACACCTGCGAAAGGAGCGTCTTCGTGCACCAGGCGCAGCTCTTTCACCACAGAGTGGTTGCGCACCACCAACGCGTCCTGAAGCACTCCGCCCCTAACCGTCAAGTCGCCGTTGACCAGCGCTTCGTCGTCCAGCGCGCCGTTGGTCAGCACCCTGGAGTTCGCGGCCAGGAACTTCAAGTCACTCTGCGAGGACAGATTTACCCGATCTTCGAAGCGGCTGCTCCAGGTGCCGGTAAGCACGATGATGAGCCCGGTCATGGTACAGATTACCATGGTGTCGATAAACGGCCCCATGAGCGCCACGCTTCCTTCCCGGACGTGCTCTTCGGTCTTGGCTGCCGCGTGTGCAATGGGTGCGCTCCCCTGCCCTGCTTCGTTGGAGAACAGCCCACGTTTGACTCCCCAGGTCAACATGAAGATGAACCCGGAACCGGCGAAGCCGCTGATCTCCGCCTGGGGCGTGAATGCTGAGGTCACGATGGTCGCCAGCGCTTCGGGCAGGTGGGCTACATTCATGAACACCACCAGGGCCGCTGACCCCACGTACAGTACCGCCATGACCGGCACCAGCTTGCTGGCCACGGCGCCGATGCGGCGGATCCCGCCGATAATGACGATTCCCACCAGGGACGCGGACACCAGTCCCGATATCCAGGGGGGAATGCCGAAGTCGGTGCGGAAGCTGTCCGCCATGGTGAACGCCTGCACCGCATTTCCCGACCCGAAGGAGGAGATTGCGGTGCACACGGCAAACACTATGGCCATCCACTTCCATTTGCTGCCCATCCCTTTTTCAATGTAGTACATGGGGCCGCCCGACACGGACCCGTCCTTATGCACTTTGCGATACTTGAGAGAGAGTGTGCATTCGGTGAATTTGGCGGCCATGCCGATAAACCCGGTTACCCACATCCAGAACAGGGCTCCCGGGCCACCATAGTGGATCGCGGTGGCGACCCCGGCGATGTTGCCGATGCCCACCGTGGCGGAAAGCGCCGCGGAGAGGGCCTGGAAATGACTTACGTCGCCGTGGTCTTCCGGATTGTCGTACTTTCCGGCGATGGCCCCAATGCTGTGCCAGAACCGCCGCAACTGGACGAACCTCAGCTTCACGGTCAGGAAGACCCCGGTCCCCAGTAGTAGCAGCACCATCAGGGGAAACGCCTCCGGCGTATTCCACACGACATCGCTGCAAAACGTGATAATTTCCTTTAGGATCTCCATTTTTCCCACTCCGTAGTGGGTGAGATTAGGGCAAAACGGGAGACGGGGCAACCCCTTTGTGTAGCTTCCTGACAGCCTACGGCCGATGGCGGACCGCTCAGAATTGTCTTGACAGGACAACGACGCTCGCATACATATATGGGCGTTTGTTCGCCAGTTGATTTGTCGTGCGAGGATGGTGGAACTGGTAGACACGCAAGGTTGAGGTCCTTGTGGCCCATTAAGCGGCCGTGGGGGTTCAAGTCCCCCTTCTCGCACCAACGTAATGCAGAATCCCGAGCGTAAGTTTCTCACCCTCCTGTACATTCTGATGATTTCGTGTGCGCTGGCCGGATGCGTCTCGTCTCCCCGGGACACGGTGGTGGACGCAATGGCCTGCTTATGCAAGGCAGACAGCGAGAATTTCGCCGCGTTGTTAAGCGCCGAATCAAAGCTCTTGTACCGGGGGCTCTCCGAACTGGCCCCGGACAGATTCGCTTGCCACGGCGAAGAAGCCTCCGTCCGCGTCGGTAAGGCGGTGGAAAAACGAGAGGGCCTGTACCTGGTCCCCGTTGCCGACGATAGAGGAGAAACCGAGATAGCCGTCATTCGGGAGGACGGCCGTTGGCGTATAGACCTTTTCTTTACCGAGGAGTCGGCCTTTTATGGATTCGAACCGCTACCGTAGCCTGGCCGCGGCCGGGCTCGTTGCGCTGCTTCTTGTCGCGGCCGGGACCGGCTGCCGACCTGCGGCCTCACCCCAGCAGGTGGTGGAGACCGCGGTTGAGGAGGCCCAAGCCGGTCATCTGCCCGGCTTCCTCAACCAGTTCGACCGGGAGTCGCGGATTCGATTGGGCATGTTCTGGTCGCTGTCGACTCATTACGGTTACCTGCGTGGGTACTCGCTACAGCACATCTCCACCCTGCAGGTCACCGCGACGCGCGAGGAGGCGGAGCGAGCAGAGGTGGACGTCACGGACGGAGACCGGAAAGGAACCCTGATGCTGACCAGGGAAGACGGCGAATGGAAGATCAATCTGCTAGCAAACGACGGGGGATGATGTGGTCACCAGCGGATACCAGTGGGAAGAGAAGCTTAGAGACGAGATGGTGGCCGTTGCCAGAATGCTACACTCCCGCGAGTACATTTCCGGGCTGGACGGAAACATCTCGGTTCGTTCCGCGCCCGACCGGCTGCTGTGCACTCCCTCGGGAGTGAACAAGGGTTTCCTGAACGCGCGGGACCTGGTGGTGCTGAACCTTGATGGCCGGCAGGTCAAGGGTAAGCGGGAGCCGTCGTCCGAGATCCTCATGCACCTGATGGTCTACCGCGAACGTGCCGACGTAAATTCGGTGATCCACGCCCACCCGCCCCACTGTGTCGCCTGCACACTCACCGGCATTTCCCTGGAGGTACCGGTAGTGCCGGAGACTGCGTTTATTTTCGGGGCCGTTCCCACTGCCCCGTACGCGACCCCGGGCACTGCCGAGGTACCCGAATCGATCAGGCCTTTCGTTGCCGAAGCGGACGCGGTGCTGTTGGCGCGGCACGGCTCGCTCACTGTCGGCAAGGACCTTCACGATGCGTACAACCGGCTGGAAGCGTTGGAGCACGTCGCCAAGATACTCTTTCTGGCCCGCAACCTCGGGGGGCTTAACCCCCTTTCTCCGGAGGAACTGGCTCGACTGAGGGCGTCAGTTACCTCCCGGGGACTGCCGTGGCGATTCCCTGAGTCCTCCGATTTGCCCAACAACATGGTGGATGCTATTGTTGACCGGGTCGTGAAACAGCTTGGACGCAAGGAATAGAGACCGATGGTAAAAATGAAGACATTCTTGACGCTTTCGGCGGTGCTGTGGCTCGGGATCTCCAGCGCCATGCTTGAGGCTTCTGAGTTATTGGATGAAGCAGCGGTGCGGGGCAAGCCGGCGCAGGACGCGATCTCGTCGGTGGCCGCGGATCTGACAGCCTTGAAAGCGTCTACCGCGGCCAATTGGAAAGGGGCGAAGGCGGGCGGCGCCCGGCTGGTCTGGGGTTACGTTTCCGAGGGTCGGAGGCTGGCGCCCTCCTACTGGGCCGTGGCCGTGGACCGGGGCTCGAAGAGCATCGGCCTCATGGGACTCGACCCCCACGACGGGCACCTGGCCTGGCGCGCCGGCTTTATTCCGTCCTACCGGGCACCACTGGTCAAAGCGCTGCTGGTCGACGGGCCCGCCAACGCCATCGCCGCGCTCAACAAGTCACTCAAGAAGGGTGAGCGGGACCGCTACACGCTGGATAATCCCATCGCAGTGTCGGTAAACGGCACCTACTATTGGCTTTTCCCCACTGTGAATGAGGACATCCACGACTCTCAGTGCGTGCCCGTAGCCGGCGGCGACCCTATCTTCCTTTGGCAGGCGGTGGCCAATGGCCTTGGCGTCCGGCCTGCAGAAGGCCGCTCGGGAACAAGCGGACCGCCGGTGGAGTTGCCCGCCGGGGAAGGCAAACGGACCGCACCCGGAACTACCTGGCTGCTGGGCAAGGTGCCTCTCCACGCCAACGAAAGGGCGGGCGCTTCCTGGACCGCGGCCCTGACTGCGGTACGGCAGTGGTGGTCCCCCATCTCTCTGGGAGCGACCGGTAAACAGGCGGACAAGGTCTACAAGTCGTCGGGGAAGAAGCGGGGGGACCCGGTATACTTCTACCGCGTCTATGAGTTGATGAACCGCTGGCCGGAAATCGACGGATACGGCGGCTTTGCCACCGTCTGGCTGGGGCGGGGTATTCCGTTCAGCGCCGACTGCGAAATCACGTGGAAGTCCAGCGACCCGCGCGCCTGGCTGGCCCACGAGGCACCCATCATCGCCGCAGTTGATGCAGACGGCCTGGGGCCGGAAGAAAGTGCTGACCAGGTGGTGGTAGTTACCGGCCATTCCCCGGAGCGCCGCATGGTCTACGTCAACAACCCGTGGGGTCTCGCCGACACCTTTTCATATGCGGATTTCAACGACCGGTTCTGGGGAGCTTGGTTCTCCGTGAAATGCGGACTGCCGTCGCTTTGCGCCACCAAGTCTTTTGCCCGGCACGGCATGGTGGGGGCGCTCCCCGGGGACCTGCAGGGTCCGGCTACACCCCGGCCGCTGGCCGCGGTGCCCCGCACTGTGTCGGACTCCCTGGCAGTAAATATCTCCAGTGTGGGAGTCTTTCTGGCGCCCCCGCTGGTAGGCGGCTTTGGCGGCAAGGACGCCTTCGGAGAGGAGTACACCACCGAGTGCCTGTTGCGCCTCCCCAAAGCAACTCACCGGGGCGGAGAAGATGTGGGCGGGTGGACTACCATCCAGAAGCGTGAGGCAAAAGATGAATTGCAGGTAGTAACCGCCTCAAACAAGACCCTCTTTCCCGGCATGATGCTGGGCGGCGCACAATTCAAAGTCTCGTTCGCCAGCCCCGACAAGGCCGCCGAGGTGCAGGTCACCTCCACCTGCACGGTCCACGACCTGGACGACCGAACCCACTTCCAGGAAGACAAGACCATCAAGGTGGAGGACGACTCCACCGGGCTCGGCGGCTCGGCACTGATGCCAAGGCCGGGGCTCATCTCCGCGGCCACCAAGGAAACCATCGCGGTTTCCATCAGGGACGAAGACCCGGCTCCACCCACCATTTCGCTCCTGTCCGCCCGAGTGTTGGCAGATAGCGAAAAAGGTGCGTACCGCTTCAAGGTCGCCATCACCGATTGGAGTAAGGTGGACTCCGCCGGTTTGAAGTGGGACTTCGAAGACCCGGAGAGCAAACCCTACAAGAAATTCCCGAAGAAGAAAGGGGACCAATACTGGATCGACATCCCCCGCAAGAAGTGGCTGAGCCACGTTGGGGGCAAACTGTATTTCAAGGTGATGGCCAAGGACGGGGACCGGGATTGGGAAGGAGACGAAAGCTCCTCGGTCGCAGAATTCGAAATCCCCATCGTTGACGACGACGGGGCAGGTCCTGCAGTGGCTCAATACGTGGTCGAACGAAAGGGCAACAACCAGTTCCAGGTGCTGGTGAAGTTGGAGGACGCCAGCGGCGTGCTGGTGACTCAGGCCTGGCCCATGCTCTACTACAGCTTTTCCGAGGATCTGAGCCTGGACAAGTTCAACGGCAAGACCAAACTGGTCAAGGAACCCAAATACGGGGACGACTGGTTCACCGCGGTAGCGCCGTGGGGTGAAGAGGGGATCGAACAAGACGAGGATCACAAGGGGAAGATGCAGGATACGGTGATCTTTTTCAAGGTGCGGGCCATTGACCTGGACAACGACCGCCCGGACGACGCCGCGGATTCCTGGTCACCCTCTTGGTGGGAGGTATATCTGCCGGGCAAGGCTGAGTCCCGAATCGCGGCTGACATCTGGCCGGGCGGCGAGGACAAAGTGCTGTGGTCAACCTGGGATCACTGGTTCGACCCCCCTCCGAAGGGACTGCCCGCGGGCATGTTCATCGAGACCCCGCCGGGGCAGGAAGCCCCTCCGCCCATGCCCGACCTGCTGGCCGGCAAGAAAGCCCGGGTGAGGTTGCATTTCTACCTGCCGCGCCAGGGTGCGTTATCGGGTGGAAGAGCAGTGTTCACCGCCAGTTCCCCCGGCAAAAAGCCGTTCAAGGCCGAGGTCAGCGTGATCTCACGAAAGGGAGTTTCGGTACTCGGGGTCTTTTCGTTCCCCACCGAAAACAAAGGGGGCGGCGAGGTCGCGGTCAAGTTGCCCACGGAGACCCTTTCTACCGGGGAGAACATCCTGGTCATCGAGCCCAAAGGGATGAGCGCACCGGACCGCCTGAGATTGGAACGAGTCCTTATCGAATACTAGAACCTACCAGAGCGGCAGGAAAGTTGCCTTGATGTCGAACTTGTTGTTGGTGGTGGAATCCCGCCACGCGGTCCCAACTACGCAGGACATGTCAACTCCCACCGCGGGGTTCATCTGGTCCCCTTCCTGGACGGGATTCATCATCTGGTTGGCTTCGAAGCTAAGACCCGCGTCCGAGCTCTTGGCGCCATAGATGTCGTAACTGCTGTTGGACCTTAGATCCTGCCAGACGACGTACACTGAACCGTTGCAAAGGTCTCCCTCGCCCACGACAACACTCGGGTCCTCCTGATAACGGTAGGTGTTGTCGTTGACCATGATATCGATGCCGAAGTTGATGGTTCCACCCGGTGCTACATCCAGAAACACATCCCCTTCATAATCGTCCCTGGAATCGCTCCACACGATGTAGAGGTTGCCGTTGCCGAACGCCATCCACTGGCCTTTGCCCACGTTTGCCTTTGAAGCAACGTCATTCACCTTGACCTTGGGTCCAAAGGTAGCGCCACCGTCCTGGCTCATGGCCACGTAGACGTTGCCGCCCAGGTCGGTGCCGTCCTGAAACGATTCCCAGGCCGCATAGATGTTGCCCTCAGGGTCGGCTACGATCGCGGTCTGGTCATCCTGAATTGGGGTGGCCACAACTTGGGTCGCAGTAGAGAAACCCCCGCCGCCGAAGACGTCGGTATTCACGGTAACGAACGGGTCGTACTCGAACCCGGCGGGAGCATCGCTGTCGATAAATCCGGTCCACATTCCAACAACCTGTCCCGACCCCAGCAAAGCCAGGGAGGGGTCGGAGCCGTTGTCGCTGACGCTCACCACCTCGGTGGGCGGGTCAAACTCGGTGCCGCTCTCGCTGGCGGCAAACGCGATCTCCATGCCGGTTCCCGACCCCGCTTCCCAAACCGCGTAAAAATTGCCCACCCCGTCACTGGCCGCGAACTGCCCGCCCCAATAGTACACTGCACCGGGTGTGGTGTTCACGGTGAAAGGCCCTTCGGTTACAGTGCACGTGCCCGGGTCTACCCAGGCAAGCTTGAGGTTGGCGCCGTCCTCTAGGTCTTCCTTGGCCACGTAGGAAACATAGAACTTCCCTTCCCGGGCCGGGAAGATGTATGGATTTACCGTGCCTGTTTCCCACCCGTTCACTTTGAAATCACACACGGGGAAGGGCTCACACTCGCCCCACTCGTTATCCGCGCAGGTCTTGGTGCCGGGTGCGCCATCAGCATCCTCACACGCTTCCGGGGGCACCGGTTCATACGCACAACCGACCTCGGCCACGCAGGAATCAACGGTGCAGATATTGGAGTCGTCGCAGTCGTCGGGCACGCCCACGCACATGCCGGTGGCATTGCAGGAATCGGTGACGGTGCACACATCCCCATCGTCGCATGCGGCGCCCTGGTCCGCAGGTATGGTTGCGCACGAACCATCCGCGCATTCCCACCCCTTGCACAGGCCGGCAGCACCGTGCAGCACTTCGCACTCGGCCGGCTCCTGGCACTCACCCTGTACGTCGGGATCCGGCGTCTCGTCCGCGGCTACATCCTCGGCATCGGGAGGCAGGTCTGCGGGCAGGTCCGGAGGCAGGTCTTCAGGCTGAAGGTCCTGCTCCGGCACGTCCTCCGGCGTAGCAATATCGGAGTCAGGTTGGACGTCTCCCGGCGTCACATCCTCAACTTCGGCCGCAGGAACGTCCACGGAAGGGATGTCCGCAACTTCGCCGGAAATATCCCCTGCTGCGACGTCGGCCGCGTCGCCAACGCCCATAGACGAAGAATCGCTGGAACAGCCGGCAAAAACCATCAGCAAGGCAATGGAAAGCAGTATTGTTAGCGTACGATGCATGAAACCCTCCCGAAGTTGAGTCGGCGCTCCAGAATACATCATTCCAGGCTGGTCGTGAAGCTCTTTGATGGACCACTGTGGCACAGCACCTACGGGCCGAGATCGATGTCGATGTCCACGACGTCTTCGCCGGAACCGACGATGACCTGAACGGGATTGTCTGCGTCGACGTAGTTGATAAGAATGTCCCCCTCCCCCGGCCCCGATACTTGCATGTCGTCGTTCTCATCGAAGGCCGCGATTACGTAATAAGCGCCGGGCGTGACGTTGGGCACAATGTAGCTGACTGGGAATTCCACTGGTTTGTACTTCTGCTCCTTCTGAATGTCCATGTCAGGCAGCGGGATTGACGAGAGGTGGATAACCAGCGAGTCGTCCAGGGTAGTATCGCCGGTAAAGGAGACGACGCCGGAAATGCTGCCCAACTCGGGCCCTTCCGGCTTGGTCAGAGCCACGTCGATGCCGGTGACGGCCTGGTTTTCACCCACCACGATGGCTGCGACCTCGCCGTCGACCTCGTACATGACGCCGAAATCCTCTTCGTCGTCTCCGCCCAAGTCCATTACCACGGCCAGGTAGTAGATCCCCTTGTCGACCGTCAGACCGTATTCCAGAGGAAACTCAATAGGAGCGTACAACGCAGAAGCTGGATACTGATTGGCGAACTCCGGCTCTCCGGAGAGGTTCATCGGGTCATCCTCCGGTTCGCTGTAAACCATGATCCAGACTGTGTCCTGGTCATCTGGTTCACCGTCGTAGGTGACGGTCCCGGAGATGTAGGAATCGCTGACCTCATAGGTGCACAATTCCGAGCAGCCGTCCCCTTTCACCAGATTCCCGTCGTCGCACTGTTCGTCTTCGGTGGTGTAACCATCGCCACAGCAGGGCATTGGAGCGCAAAGCCCCGTGCCCTCGATCTTGCACCATTCGTTACAGCCATCTTCGTTGTCTACGTTGCCGTCATCGCATTGCTCATCGGCATAGTGCTCCGCAATCCCGTTGCCGCAAATCCACGGTTCAAATCCCTCCCAGAGGCACTCAGCACTGCACCCGTCCCCGTCTTCCACGTTGCCATCATCGCACCACTCGGAGCCCGCCCCGAAAGCCGACGGCGTTCCTTCCGGCCAGGTTGAACCCGGACCCTCGATCAGGCCGTTGCCGCACAGGGCTTCGTCTTCCGCCTCACACAACGCGCCGCAGCCGTCGCCGTCTGCGTTGTTGCCGTCGTCACAGCCCTCGCCCGGTTCTTGGACACCGTTCCCGCATCCGGCCAGAGCCGAGCAGCTCGGGTTGGGTGAGCCTGGAGAACCAAAATCCCCACCCGGCATCTCAAGAACCGCATCGCACCAGTTCCCTCCCTCGTCATTGTCGGTCTGGTTGGACGCCTCTGGACCCAGGCTCATCGCCTTGCCCGGAGTAGCCGGGAAGTCGCTGTCGTTGTATATGACCCAGTCCATCAGCAAGCCTTCCGGACTTCCATCGGGCGCCACGAGTATCACCTCATCCGCGTCGTTGGCGAGGTTGAAGGCCGAGTACTGATAAAGCAATTCCACGCCGCCATTGGCGCCCTGATCCGCGTCGTTGCCAAGCACCACTGTATCTCCCGGTCCGACCATCAAAGGCCCGCCCGCGTCGATAACGTGAACGTCCGAATCAGCATCCTTCAGGGTCCAGTCGTTGATGTCGTGGGCAACGGCGCCGACGTTCATGATCTCGACCCACTCGCCGTGGACATCGTGAACGAGCTCAGGGTCCTTCATGATCTCCGTGATCACGAGCATCCCCGGCTCGAGGTCGGAAGGGAATTCGAGGAGACACGAGGCCCCACATCCGTCGCCGGCCTCCTCGTTGCCATCGTCGCACGCTTCACCGGACTCGATGCTGCCGTTGCCGCATGTGGCCGGGCAAAAGCCGCAGTCGGCCAGACAGGTGATGCAGTCCTCTCCAAGATCGCCCTGGCACTCGAGGTTGCCGCAGCAACCGAAGCAATCGCTCGGGCAGGTTTCACAGCTCTCGCCGTCGGCTCCGTCACAGAACTCGTCGCCACAGCAGTCGCCGCAGTCCTCTTCGCAGACCAGGCAGTTCTCGCCGAAGTCACAAACCCCGTTGCCGCAGCAGTCGCCGCAGTCACCCGGGCAGTCGTCGCAGGTCTCTTCGAAATCACACTTACCGTTACCGCAACAGACACCGCAATCAACGGGGCAGGCGTCGCAGGTTTCCTCGAAATCACACTCGCCGTTGCCGCAGCAAATTCCGCAGTCATCCGCACAGTCGTCGCAGGTCTCCTCGAAATCACACTCGCCGTTGCCGCAGCAGGTTCCGCAGTCAGCCGGGCAGTCATCGCAGGTCTCGTCAAAATCACAATCGCCGTTGCCGCAGCAGATACCGCAATCGAGCGGGCAAGTCCCGCAGGTTTCCCAGTGGTCAGGCTCGCACGCACCGTTGCCGCAGCACTGGCCACAGTCGGTGAGGCAGATGTTGCATACCTCATCGCCGTTGCACTCGCCGTCGCCGCATTCCGGCGGAAGCGGGCACTGGGGATTCTCAAGGCCGGGGCTGCCGTAATCACCGTCGCCATGGGCGTACTCAGCCTCGCACCAGTTGGCTGCGTGATCGTTCAGTTCCGCGGTCATCGCTGCCGGGTCCAAGCTGAGCGCGCGGCCCTGGGCTTTCGGAAACAGGTCCCAATCGTATATGACCTGATCGATGACAACATCCCCTGCTTTCAGGATCACTTCGTCTCCGTAGTTGCCGAGGTGCATCTTGGAGTACACATAATCTGCTTCCACGCCGCCGTTTTCCGCCGGGTCGCCGCTGCGCGCCAGCACGAAGTACGACTTGGCGGGAATGACCACGCCCTCGAAGCTGAACAGTTCTTGTACATCTATCCCCAGGTCCTCGACGGTCCATCCGTTGAGGTCTATGTCCGCCGCGGAGGCATTGTACAGTTCGAACCACTCTCCCACGCTGTCGTTTGTCTTGATCGGATCCTTCATGATCTCGGCTATGATGATCGAGCCGGGGGGAGCGGGCAGCGGCTCCACCTGGCAGTTCTCATCGCACCCATCTGCCGGCTCCCCGCCGCCGTCATCACACTGCTCTCCTATCCCCTCCTGCACTGTTCCGTCACCACAGTGAGGGAGGCAACTGCCACAATCAAACGGGCAGGTGCCGCACGATTCCTCGAAGTCGCATATCTCGTTCCCGCAGCAAGAGCCGCAGTCATACGGACAGCTGTCGCAATCCTCCCCTGCACCACATTTTTCGTCGCCGCAGAAGTCTGCCACGGCCTCGTCTTGATGCACATCGAGGCACTCGTCGCCCTCACACGGTATCTCCCCATCCTCATCCAGGCAGTTGTCGCAGCTTTCCGCAGTCTCCTGGTGGGTCTTGTCCCCGGTGTGGACCTCCGGCAATTCGCCGGCAGCCCCATCTCGGGATATGACGGCGTCAACAGTTTCAACCAGTTCCGAGGCGTCGCCATTGCTCCCGTCCGACGACCCGCCTGAACATGCGGCCAGCAAGGACAACAGAAAGGCCAAACCGATTTTCCTCATGAAGCTCTCTCTTAGTTGATCCGGTTAACAGTGTACAAAACGCACGACGCATCGGATAGGTCTTTGACGTGCCGTCGAAAAATTCGACACTACGGCCCCAAATCGATGTCGATGTCCACGACATCTTCGCCGGGGGCAACGGTGACCTGGACCGGATTGCCTTCGCCGACGTAGTTGATGAGAATATCCCCTTCCCCCGGGCCGCCTTCCTGGAGGTCGTCGTTCTTATCGAAGGCTGCGATTACGTAGTAAGCGCCCGGTGGAACATTCGGCACCGTGTAACTGACGGGAAACTCCACCGGCTTGTACTTCTGCTCCTTCTTGCTGTCCACACCGTCGCCTACCGGGGTTGAGGAGAGATGCATGACTAGAGAATCGTCAGCGGTGACTTCGCCGGCAAAGGAGACGACGCCGGAAACACTGCCCAACTCGGGCCCTTCCGGCTGGGTGAGGGTCACATCGATACCGGTGACCGCCTGGTCCTCTCCGACCACGATGGCTGCGACCTCACCTTCGACCTCGTAGAAGACGCCAAAGTCCTCCTCGCCGAAACCCTCGTCGCCGTCTCCGCCCAGGTCCATCACCACGCCCAGATAGTAGGTTCCCGGCGCGACTACGACGCCATATTCCAGAGGGAACTCGTTGGGCTCAGACTGCGGAGCAGCCGGGTACAGCGCCACGTACTCCGGCTCTCCGGCAGGATTCAACGGGTCATCCTCCGGTTCGCTGTAAGCCATAATCCAGACTCTGTCCTGGTCTTCGGACACACCCTCGTAGGTGATGGTCCCGGAAATGTAGGCCTCGCTAATCTCATATGTGCACAAGTCCGAGCAGCCGTCCCCGTTCACGAGATTGCCGTCATCGCACTGTTCGCCTTCCGTGGTGTACCCATCTCCGCAGCAGGGCATTGGGGCGCACACTCCCGTGCCCTCGTTCTTGCACCACTCGTTACACCCGTCGCCGTTCTCCGTATTGCCGTCGTCGCACTCCTCGTCAACATAAGGTTCCACCACCCCATTGCCGCATTTCCACGGCTCGACATCCTCCAGTTCGCAGTCGGAACTGCAGCCGTCCCCGTCTTCCAGATTGCCATCGTCACACCATTCGGTGCCCTCCTCGGGGGGCGGCGGATCGCCATCGGGCCAAGTTGAACCCGGACCTTCGACCACGCCGTTCCCGCAGTATGCTTCCGCGGGAAAGTCGCATAACGCGCCACAGCCGTCGCCGTCTTCGTTGTTGCCGTCGTCGCACTCCTCGCCCGGCTCGAGGATGCCGTTGCCGCAGACGTGGGTCAGCATGCAATTCGAACATCCGTCTGTCGGGTCGTCGTTGCCGTCGTCGCATTCTTCGCCGGACTCCATAATGCCGTTGCCGCAGATGAAACTCTCAATCATGCACTCGGCCGAGCAACCGTCGCCCGGGAGCAGATTGCCGTCATCGCACTCCTCGCACGGCTCCAGTATTCCGTTGCCGCAGACGTAGGCCAACTCAAGGGCGCAATTCTCATCGCAGCCGTCACACGAAACCGAGTTATTGTCGTCGCACTGCTCGCCCGATTCGACGAGCCCGTTGCCGCACACCGCCACCGCGGCACAACCCGGGTTCGGCGAGCCCGGAGTGCCGAGATCTCCGCCCGACATCTCGAACGCGGCGTTGCACCAATTCGCACCTTCGTCGTTGGCGGCATGGCCATAGGCCTCCGGGTCAAGGCTCAGCGCCTTGCCGGTGGCGTCGGGGAAGTCGTCGTCGTTGAAGAAAACCGAATCCACGACCAGACCCTCGGGGCTGCCGTCGGGGGCAACAAGAATCACTTCATCCGCACCGTTGGCGAGTGTGAACGCAGAATACTGGTAGAACAGCGCCACTCCACCGTTGGCCTCCTGATCCGCGTCATTGCCGAGCACGACAATCTCCCCCGGCCCAACTACCAGGGCCCCGCCTGCGTCGATAATGTGAAGGTCAGAATCAGCATCCTTGAGGGTCCAGCCATCTATGTCGAGGGCTGCAGTGCTGACATTGGTGATCTCTACCCACTCACCTTGCAGGTCCGGAACGAGTTTCGGGTTCTTCATAATCTCCGTAATCACCAGCATCCCGGGATCAAGTTCGCCGGCGAACTCCTTGAGACAGAGGGCGCTGCAGCCGTCGCCGTTGTCTTCGTTGCCGTCGTCGCACGCTTCCCCCGGCTCGACAGCGCCGTTCCCGCAGACTGGCGGACAGAGCCCGCAGTCAAGAACGCAGGTCTCGCACGTCTCGTCCATGGCCCAGTCGCAGTCCCCGTCCCCGCAGCACTGACCGCAATCGGCGGGGCATGTCAGGCAACTCTCGTCGATCGCACCGTCGCAGTTGCTGTCGCCGCAGCATTGGCCGCAGTCATTCGGGCAAGTGACGCAGTCCTCTCCGATCTCATCCTGGCAGTCGAGGTTGCCGCAGCAGCCACCGCAATCGTCGGGACAGTTGATACAACTCTCGCCGTTCTCCGAATCACAGTCGCCATCCCCACAACAATCGCCGCAGTCGCCCGCACAGGTCAGGCAATCCTCCTCGCCGTTGCAGTCGCCGTCGCCGCAGAAGGGTGCGGGCGCGCACGCAGGGTTTTCCAGGCCCGGACTCCCGAAGTCTCCAGCGCCATAGACGTCCACCGCGTCGCACCAATTGTCCCCCAGATCGTTCAATTCAGCGGTGAAAGAGCCCGGATCGAGGCTCAGCGCCTTTCCGGTGGCATTGGGGAAGGACTGCGAATCGTAGAAGACCTGGTCGATAATTACGTCCCCGATCTTCAGTATGACCTCGTCCTCGGCATTGGACATGAGCACGTTCGTGTATACTTGGCCCCAATCGACACCTCCGTTCTCGGCCGGGTCATCGTGGACCACCAACACGAAGTAGGACTTGGGGGGAATGACTATGCCCTCAGGGTTGAACAGGACTCCTCCATCCTGTCCCAGATCTTCCACGGTCCAGAGATTGATATCGATGGCTGCGGCGGTGGTATTGTACAGCTCGAACCACTCTCCCACGGAATCGGCGACTTCGGAAGGGTTCTTCATGATCTCAGTAATGATGATCGAGCCGGGCTCGGCCGGCAAGGGCTCTATCTGGCATACTTCATCGCAGCCGTCACCCGGATTCATGTTGCCGTCGTCACATTGCTCCCCGAGATACTCCTCCAGAATCCCGTCTCCGCAGTGGATCACATCCCCACAGTCGGCCGGGCAAGTCATCGTGTCTTCTCCGATAGCAGGGTCGCAGATAGAGTCTCCACAGCAGTCACCTATGGTGCAGTCTTCCGGGCAGAGCAGACAACTCTCCCAGGTGTCGCATACCCCATTGCCGCATTCGGGGCAGTCACCGCAATCGTCGATGCACGTCTCGCACGTCTCCCCGTAGTCACAATCCCCGTTGCCGCAGCACGGGTCGCAGTCATCCAGGCATGTATCGCAGGTTTCGTCGAAGTCACACTCCCCGTTGCCGCAGCACGGGTCGCAGTCGTCCGGGCAAGTGTCACACGTTTCGTCGAAGTCACAATCCCCGTTGCCGCAGCACGGGTCGCAATCTTCCGGACAAGTGTCGCAGGTCTCGTCCTCGCCGCAGTCACCGTCGCCGCAGAAGGCTGCCCCGGCCTCGTCTTCCTGCACATCGAGGCAGTCGTCACCCGCGCACGGGATCTCTCCGCCTTCGTCAGAGCAGATGTCGCAAGTGTCGGTGGTCTCCTGGTGGATAACATCGCCCGGATAGGTTTCCGGCAATTCCCCGGCGAGGCCGTCCGTTGACACCCCTTCACCCACGGTCTCAACCAGTTCTATCGCGTCGTCATAGACGCCTTGGGCCGACTCTTCTGAGCATGCGGACAGCGCGGCGGACAGCAAGATCAGGAAACCGAGTCTTTGCATGAGGTTCTCCATATGTGTGTCCGGTTAATAGTATACAAAACGCCGGGCGCGTCCCAAGGGCCTTTGCTGCCACAACTGATTTCAGCAGACCTACGGACCCATTTCGATATCGATGTCTATGACATCTTCGCCGGGAGCTACGAGGATCTGGACGTCGCCATCAGCGTTGGGGTGGCCGACCACCACGTCGCCTTCGGCACCGAGACCGTCCTGTATGTCATCGTTTTTGTCGAAGGTGGCCACCACATAATAGGCGCCGGGAGTTACGTTCTGCACCTTGTAGGCAAGGGGGAACTGAACCGGCTTGTACTTGGTTTCCTTTTCGATGTCGAGCTGCCCCTCGTTGGACGGGGTCGAAGAGAGGTAGACGAACAGCGAGTCCTCTTCAGTGACCTCCCCGCCGAAGGCGATAACTCCGGAAACGCTGCCCAGTTCGGGACCCTCGGGTTCGGTCAGTTCCACGTCGATGCCGGTGACGTCCACACCTTCGCCGACCACGACGGGGGCGACCTCGCCGCCCACTTTGTACATGACGCCGAAGTCCTCTTCTCCGAATCCCTCATCACCGTCTCCGCCCAGGTCCATCACAACGCCGAGGTAGAAGGTCCCACTAGCCACGCTGATCGTATACTCCAGAGGGAACACTGCGCTGACTATTTCGACGTGATCCGGTTCCCCCACCGGGTCCACCGGGTCGACCTCGGGGTTGGTGAAGGCCATGATCCAGACGGTGTCGGCTTCGTTGGGTTCGCCGTCATAAGCGATCGCGCCCGAGATCGAGGCGAGGTTGATCTCGTAGGTGCACAGAGACGAGCAACCGTCACCGTCCACCAGGTTGCCGTCGTCGCACTGTTCACCCTCGGTGGTGAAGCCGTCGCCGCAGCAGGTGCCGCACGGCTGGCACAAGCCGGGGCATTCCGACTTGCACCACTGACTGCAGCCGTCACCGTTCAGCGTGTTGCCATCGTCGCAATCTTCGCCAACGTAGGGTTCCACCACTTCGTTTCCGCAAATCCACGGTTCGACATCCTCCATCATGCAGTCCGCGCTGCAGCCATCCCCGTTCTCCAGGTTTCCGTCGTCGCACCACTCGGTGCCTTCCTCCGGTGGCGGCGGATCTCCTTCAGGCCACGTCTCTCCCGGACCTTCCACTTCGCCATTGCCGCACTGGGCCTCCTCGAAGTCGCAAGTCGCACTGCAGCCGTCACCATTTTCGACGTTGCCGTCGTCGCAATTCTCTCCCGGGTCAACGTCGCCGTTGCCGCATTCTCCTTCCTTCTGACAGTCGCTGCTGCAGCCGTCCAGCGACTCGACGTTGCCGTCGTCGCATTCCTCTCCGTCTCCGACGACGCCGTCACCGCAGACCGCGACCTCTGCGATCTTGCACTCTGCGGAGCATCCGTCGCCCGGCACCAGTCCGCCGTCGTCGCACTCTTCACACAACTCGAGCACTCCGTTGCCACAAACCGAAGGGATTTCAAGCGCGCAAGTTTCATCACAACCGTCACACGAAATAGTGTTACCGTCGTCGCAACTCTCGCCCGTTTCCACCAGGCTGTTGCCGCACACCGCGATTGCCTTGCAACCGGGGTTGGGCAGGCCGGGGGTGCCGAAGTCCCCGCCGGGGAGGATGAATCCCGCGTCGCACCAGTTGGCACCGTCGTCGTTGGCGGCCGCGGTGGTGGCCTCAGGATCCAGGCTCATCGCCTTTCCGGTGGTGTCGGGGAATTCTTCGTCGCTGAAGACGACCGAGTCGATGACGAGGCCGCCGGGGGCGACCAGCATCAGTTCATCGGTATCGTTGGCGAGCACAAGGGACGAGTACTGGTAGTCTACGTCCACACCCCCGTTTGTCTCCGGGTCCGCCTCGTTGCCCAGTACCACCATCTGACCCGCTTCAACCACCAGCGCCCCGCCCGCGTCGATAACATGAATGTCGGAATCGGCGTCCTTCAGGGTCCAACCGTTTATGTCGAGTGCCAGGGTGCTGATGTTCATGATCTCGACCCACTCCCCTTTCAGGTCGGGGGTCAGTTTCGGATTCCTCATCATCTCGGTAACCACGAGCATACCCGGCTCCAACTCGCCGGCGAACTCCATGAGGCAAAGGGAACTACAGCCGTCGCCGCTCTCCTGGTTCCCATCGTCGCAGCCCTCTGAGGGCTCCACCGTTCCGTTGCCGCACTCAGGAGGGCAAAGACCACAGTCGAGAACACATGTCTGGCAACTCTCTCCCGCCTCGGCATCGCACTCCAGATCACCGCAGCACAGGCCGCAATCCTGGGGGCAATTCCCGCAGCTTTCGTCGTGGTCGACATCGCAGCTCCCGTTGGGACAGCACTGGCCGCAATCGCTAGGGCAGGACGCACAGTTCTCATCAAGATCCGACTCGCAATCGCCGTTACCACAGCAGACGCCGCAGTCGCCCTGGCAAGTCAGGCAATCCTCTCCGTTGGCGTGGTCACAAAAACCGTCGCCGCAGCAGTCGCCGCAATCTTCCAGGCAAGTCAGGCAATCCTCCCCGTACTGGTCGTCGCACTGGCCGTCGCCGCAGCATTCCTCGCAGTCCCCGGGGCATGTGAAGCACGTCTCGTCGCCGTTGCATTCGGCGTCGCCGCATTCCGGAGACTCCCCACATGGGGGGTTCTCAACGCCGGGGCTGCCGTAGTCGCCGTCACCATAGACATCCACCGCATCACACCAGTTCTCGGCCAGATCATTTAATTGATCAGTAAGAGCACCCGGGTCCAGGCTCAACGATTTGCCGGACGTGCTGGGGAACGACTCCAGATCGTAGACCACCTGGTCCACGATCACTTCGCCGGCCCGCAAGATCACCTCGTCCGACTCGTTGGACATGAGCACGTTGATATAGAGCTGGCCGCCTTCCAGGCCACCGTTAATCGCCGGGTCTTCGTCGGCCACCATGAGGAGGTAAGATTGGGCCGGAATAACGATGCCGTCCGGGTGGAAGAGCACCCCTCCGTCCTGCCCCGCATCTTCCACAATCCAGCCGTTGATGTCGATGTCATCCGCGGTGGTGTTGTACAGTTCGAACCACTCACCCAAGGAATCGCTGGTGTGGGCGGGGTTCTTCATAATCTCCGTAATGATGACGGAACCCGGATCAGCCGGTTCGGGCTCGATCTGGCAGAATTCGTCACAGCCATCACCCGGGTCCGCATTTCCATCCTCGCACTGCTCCCCGATGAATTCCTGCAGTATGCCATCGCCGCAGAAGGGGAGACAATCCCCACAATCGTAGGGGCAGTTTTTGCAGGTCTCGCCGGTTGCTGTTTCGCAGACGAGGTCGCCGCAGCATTCATCCTGGCTGCAGTCCTCCGGGCAGCTCACGCAACTCTCCGGGATGTCGCAAATTCCGTTGCCACATTCGGAGCAATCACCGCAATCATCAATGCACGTCTCGCAAGTTTCTTCGAAGTCGCACTCCCCGTTGCCGCAGCACGGGCCGCAATCGTCCGGACAGGTTTCGCAGGTCTCCTCATAGTCGCACTCGGCGTTGCCGCAGCAGATGTCGCAATCATCTGGGCAACTGTGACAGGTCTCTTCGAAGTCGCACTCGCCGTTGCCACAGCACGGTCCGCAATCTTCTGCGCAGGTTTCGCAAGTCTCGCCAAAGTCGCACTCGCCGTTGGCGCAGCAGACGCCGCAGTCGTCGGGGCAACTGTCGCAGGATTCATCCTCACCGCAGTCACCGTCGCCGCAATAGGGGGCTGAGGCTTCGTCTTCCTCGATATCCAGGCACCCTGCGCCCTGGCACTCAAGCTCGCCGCCGCCGTCCTGGCAATCGTCGCAGGAGTCTGCGGGGCCCGTATCGACAATCTCCGTATGGTCGACGTCCTGGTGAACCGAGCCGTCTCCGGAGGCTATGTCGGTTTCCTTTGACTCGACGTCGTAGGTGACGGCGTCGACCATATCTTCATTACCGCCGGACTCCGTGTTGCTGCTGCACCCGGCAAGAACGAAGAAGAGACAAGAAACCGATAGTGTGATCCGACCAAGCATGACGTCCTCCAGAAACAGACTGGTCCCTGATATAGGATACGATATTACGGTCCCATCTAAAAGCGGGGATTAGAACTCTGGCTGGAATGCGGGCGGGTTACGGGCTCAGGTTGACGTCAATATCCACCACATCTTCGCCCGGGCCAACGGTGACCTGGGTCGGATTCTCTTCGTCGATGTAGTTGATAAGGATGTCGTTGTCGCCCTGGCCCCCTTCCTGCAGGTCGTCGTTTTCGTCGAACGCAGCGATTACGTAGTAGGCGCCCGGAGTGACGTTGAGCATATGATAGCTTACCGGGAATTCGGCCGGCTTGTACTTGATCTCCTTGACGATATCCAGGTCCGGCAGCGGAGTGGATGACAAGTAAATGACGAGGGCGTCGTTTTCGGTAACGTTCCCGGTGTAGGAAACCACCCCTGCGATGCTGCCCAGCTCCGGACCTTCCGGCGCGGTGAGAGCCACGTCGATACCGGTGACGTTCTGGTTGTCACCAACCACGATACCTGCGGCCTCACCATCAACTTCGTAGAAGACACCGAAGTCCTCTTCGCCAAAGCCTTCCTCGCCGTCTCCGCCGAGGTCCATCACGATACCCAGGTAGAGGGTCCCCGGGGAAACGGGCAGGTTGTATTCGAGTGGAAAGACCGCCGGGACGATATCCACGTGATCGGGCTCTCCCACCGGGTTGACGGGGTCATCCTCCGGCGCATCGTAGGCCATGATCCATATCGTATCGAACTGGTCCGGTTCGCCGTCGTAGGTGATGGTGCCGGCAATAGAGGACGTGCTCAACTCGTAGGTGCACAAGTCTGAGCAGCCATCGCCATTAATCAGGTTGCCGTCGTCACAATCTTCGCCGGGCGTGGTAAATCCATCGCCACAACAGGTTCCGCACGGTTCGCACAAGCCGGTGCATTCGTTCTTGCACCACTCGTTGCACCCGTCCCCGTTTTCGGTGTTCCCATCATCGCAGTTCTCATCGACGTAAGGTTCAATCACGCCGTTTCCGCAGACCCAGGTGACAATGTCTTCCAGAAGGCAATCCGAACTGCAGCCATCCCCATTTTCCTGGTTGCCGTCGTCGCACCACTCCGTACCCTGCTCCGGTGGCGGCGGGTCACCTTCAGGCCAGGTCGCACCCGGGCCTTCCACGACACCGTTGCCACACAGGGCGTCGATAAATTCGACGTCGCACATGGCGCCACAGCCGTCGCCATCTTCGTTGTTGCCATCATCGCACCCTTCTCCCGGCTCGATGATTCCGTTGCCGCAAATACCTTCCAGGATGCAATCTTCCGAGCAGCCGTCCAAAGACTCGTTATTGCCGTCGTCACATTCTTCGCCCGGCTCCAGATCGCCATTGCCGCAAATTGACGGCACAAAGATGAGGCACTCATCGGTGCAGCCGTCTCCGGGGATAAGGTTGCCGTCATCGCATTCTTCGCACGGTTCCAGAACACCGTTGCCGCAGACCGAGGGCATCTCAAATTTGCACTCTTCGTTGCAGCCGTCGCAGTCTTCGGCGTTGCCGTCGTCGCAGTCCTCTCCGGATTCCACAAGACCGTTACCGCAGACCGCCACTGAGGTGCAGCCCGGGTTGGGAGAGCCCGGCGAGCCGAAATCGCCTCCGGACATGACGAACGCCGCATCGCACCAGTTCGAGCCCAGGTCGTTGGCAGCCTGGTTGTAGGACTCAGGGTCAAGGCTCAAGGCCTTGCCCGTTGAATCCGGGTATTCGGCGTCGGTGAAGAACACCGAGTCGATGAGCACGCCATCCGGACCTTCGTTTGGCGCCACCAGCATAACTTCGTCCGTACCGTTGGCCAGAGTGAACGCAGAATACTCGTAGAACACCTGCACGCCGCCGTTGGATTCCGCATCCGCGTTGTTACCGAGCACAACGATCGCTCCGGGCTCAACCACCAGGGCGCCGCCCGAATCGATAATGTGAGCGTCCGAATCCGCGTCCTTCAGGGTCCAGCCGTCGATATCGATGGCAGCGGTGCTGACGTTGGTGATTTCGATCCACTCACCTTCGAGGTCCGGAACCAGTTTCGGGTTCTTCATGATCTCGGTGATGACCAGCATGCCGGGCTCGAGGTCGGTGGGGAACTCCAGGAGACAGAGCGCGCTGCAGCCATCTCCATCCTCTTCATTTCCATCGTCACACGCCTCCCCCGGTTCGATGGCGCCGTTGCCGCAAACCGCAGGACAGAGGCCGCAATCGAGCACGCAGGTCTGACACGTTTCATCTATGGTCCAATCGCAATCCCCGTCGCCGCAGCACTGGCCGCAGTCCAGGGGGCAGGTGGAGCAGGTTTCATCAATCTGGTGGTCACAGGCGCCGTTGCCGCAGCACTCGCCGCAGTCGGCGACACAGGTTACGCAGTCTTCGCCGTGAGCTTCCTGGCAGTCGCCGTTGCCGCAACAGCCGCCGCAGTCCTCTGCACAGGTGATGCAGTCTTCCCCGTTTGCCTCGTCGCAGAAGTCATCGCCGCAGCAATCGCCGCAATCTTCGACACAAGTGAGGCAATTCTCGCCGAACGGCTCGTCGCACTGGCCATTGCCGCAACATTCGCCACAGTCGGTGGGACAGGTAAGGCAGCTTTCGTCACCGTTGCAATCGTCATCACCGCACTCGGGGTCAGCCGAGCAGAGCGGGTTCTCGAGG
Organism: uncultured Myxococcales bacterium; assembly: GCA_964626565.1. Taxonomy (GTDB): domain Bacteria; phylum Myxococcota_A; class UBA9042; order CAIXZC01; family CAIXZC01; genus CAZVFX01. The sequence goes on along the minus strand of CAZVFX010000016.1, from coordinate 9,794 downwards.
CCGGGGCTGCCAAAGTCTCCTGCCCCGTACACGTCCACCGCGTCACACCAGTTCTCCCCGAGGTCATTCAGTTCGCCGGTGAGCGAACCGGGGTCGAGGCTAAGCGCCTTACCGCTGGTGTTGGGGAACGTTGTCGACTCATAGATGACCTGGTCGATGATCACTTCCCCGACCCTCAGGATCACCTCGTCGCCCGTGTTTGACATAAGCACGTTGATGTACAACTCGTCGCCTTCGACGCCGCCGTTTTCATCCTGGTCGAGGTTGGCCACCAGGACGAAATAGGATTCGGCAGGAATGACGATACCTTCGGGGTTGAACAGGACGCCCCCATCTGCGCCCAGGTCCTCCACGGTCCACCCGTTGATGTCGATGTCCCCGTTAGTGGTGTTGTACAGTTCGAACCACTCTCCCAGCGCGTCGCTGGTCTTGGCAGGGTTCTTCATGATCTCGGTGATGATGATTGAGCCGGGCTCAGCAGGTACGGGCTCGATCTGGCAATCCTCATCGCAGCCGTCGCCGTTTTCCGTATTGCCGTCCTCACACTGTTCCCCGATGTACTCCTGCAGTATTCCGTCGCCGCAGTATGGCATGCAGTCGCCGCAGTCATCGGCGCAGGTCTCGCAGTCTTCGCCCAACTCATCGTCGCAGATGAAGTCACCGCAGCAATCGTCGCCAAAGCAGTCCTCGGGACAGGTCAGGCACCCTTCCCACACGTCGCAAACACCGTTGCCGCACAACTCGGGGCAATATCCGCAGTCAGTCTGGCACTCTTCGCAGGTTTCCCCTTTTTCCTCCTCACACAAACCGTCGCCGCAAACCGGGCACTCCCCGCAATCCTCCAGGCATGTTTCGCACGTTTCTTCGAAGTCGCACTCCCCGTTACCACAACAGACGTCGCAGTCTTCCGGGCAGTCGTCGCAGGTTTCTTCGAAGTCGCACTCGCCGTTACCGCAGCAGACGTCGCAATCATCCGGGCAACTATCGCAGGTCTCTTCGAAGTCGCACTCGCCGTTGCCGCAGCACGGGTCGCAGTCTTCCTCGCAGGTTTCGCAGGTTTCGTCGAAGTCACACTCCCCGTTGCCGCAGCACGGGTCGCAGTCGTCCGGGCAAGTGTCACACGTTTCGTCGAAGTCACAATCCCCGTTGCCGCAGCACGGGTCGCAATCTTCCGGACAAGTGTCGCAGGTCTCGTCCTCGCCGCAGTCACCGTCGCCGCAGAAGGCTGCCCCGGCCTCGTCTTCCTGCACATCGAGGCAGTCGTCACCCGCGCACGGGATCTCTCCGCCTTCGTCAGAGCAGATGTCGCAAGTGTCGGTGGTCTCCTGGTGGATAACATCGCCCGGATAGGTTTCCGGCAATTCCCCGGCGAGGCCGTCCGTTGACACCCCTTCACCCACGGTCTCAACCAGTTCTATCGCGTCGTCATAGACGCCTTGGGCCGACTCTTCTGAGCATGCGGACAGCGCGGCGGACAGCAAGATCAGGAAACCGAGTCTTTGCATGAGGTTCTCCATATGTGTGTCCGGTTAATAGTATACAAAACGCCGGGCGCGTCCCAAGGGCCTTTGCTGCCACAACTGATTTCAGCAGACCTACGGACCCATTTCGATATCGATGTCTATGACATCTTCGCCGGGAGCTACGAGGATCTGGACGTCGCCATCAGCGTTGGGGTGGCCGACCACCACGTCGCCTTCGGCACCGAGACCGTCCTGTATGTCATCGTTTTTGTCGAAGGTGGCCACCACATAATAGGCGCCGGGAGTTACGTTCTGCACCTTGTAGGCAAGGGGGAACTGAACCGGCTTGTACTTGGTTTCCTTTTCGATGTCGAGCTGCCCCTCGTTGGACGGGGTCGAAGAGAGGTAGACGAACAGCGAGTCCTCTTCAGTGACCTCCCCGCCGAAGGCGATAACTCCGGAAACGCTGCCCAGTTCGGGACCCTCGGGTTCGGTCAGTTCCACGTCGATGCCGGTGACGTCCACACCTTCGCCGACCACGACGGGGGCGACCTCGCCGCCCACTTTGTACATGACGCCGAAGTCCTCTTCTCCGAATCCCTCATCACCGTCTCCGCCCAGGTCCATCACAACGCCGAGGTAGAAGGTCCCACTAGCCACGCTGATCGTATACTCCAGAGGGAACACTGCGCTGACTATTTCGACGTGATCCGGTTCCCCCACCGGGTCCACCGGGTCGACCTCGGGGTTGGTGAAGGCCATGATCCAGACGGTGTCGGCTTCGTTGGGTTCGCCGTCATAAGCGATCGCGCCCGAGATCGAGGCGAGGTTGATCTCGTAGGTGCACAGAGACGAGCAACCGTCACCGTCCACCAGGTTGCCGTCGTCGCACTGTTCACCCTCGGTGGTGAAGCCGTCGCCGCAGCAGGTGCCGCACGGCTGGCACAAGCCGGGGCATTCCGACTTGCACCACTGACTGCAGCCGTCACCGTTCAGCGTGTTGCCATCGTCGCAATCTTCGCCAACGTAGGGTTCCACCACTTCGTTTCCGCAAATCCACGGTTCGACATCCTCCATCATGCAGTCCGCGCTGCAGCCATCCCCGTTCTCCAGGTTTCCGTCGTCGCACCACTCGGTGCCTTCCTCCGGTGGCGGCGGATCTCCTTCAGGCCACGTCTCTCCCGGACCTTCCACTTCGCCATTGCCGCACTGGGCCTCCTCGAAGTCGCAAGTCGCACTGCAGCCGTCACCATTTTCGACGTTGCCGTCGTCGCAATTCTCTCCCGGGTCAACGTCGCCGTTGCCGCATTCTCCTTCCTTCTGACAGTCGCTGCTGCAGCCGTCCAGCGACTCGACGTTGCCGTCGTCGCATTCCTCTCCGTCTCCGACGACGCCGTCACCGCAGACCGCGACCTCTGCGATCTTGCACTCTGCGGAGCATCCGTCGCCCGGCACCAGTCCGCCGTCGTCGCACTCTTCACACAACTCGAGCACTCCGTTGCCACAAACCGAAGGGATTTCAAGCGCGCAAGTTTCATCACAACCGTCACACGAAATAGTGTTACCGTCGTCGCAACTCTCGCCCGTTTCCACCAGGCTGTTGCCGCACACCGCGATTGCCTTGCAACCGGGGTTGGGCAGGCCGGGGGTGCCGAAGTCCCCGCCGGGGAGGATGAATCCCGCGTCGCACCAGTTGGCACCGTCGTCGTTGGCGGCCGCGGTGGTGGCCTCAGGATCCAGGCTCATCGCCTTTCCGGTGGTGTCGGGGAATTCTTCGTCGCTGAAGACGACCGAGTCGATGACGAGGCCGCCGGGGGCGACCAGCATCAGTTCATCGGTATCGTTGGCGAGCACAAGGGACGAGTACTGGTAGTCTACGTCCACACCCCCGTTTGTCTCCGGGTCCGCCTCGTTGCCCAGTACCACCATCTGACCCGCTTCAACCACCAGCGCCCCGCCCGCGTCGATAACATGAATGTCGGAATCGGCGTCCTTCAGGGTCCAACCGTTTATGTCGAGTGCCAGGGTGCTGATGTTCATGATCTCGACCCACTCCCCTTTCAGGTCGGGGGTCAGTTTCGGATTCCTCATCATCTCGGTAACCACGAGCATACCCGGCTCCAACTCGCCGGCGAACTCCATGAGGCAAAGGGAACTACAGCCGTCGCCGCTCTCCTGGTTCCCATCGTCGCAGCCCTCTGAGGGCTCCACCGTTCCGTTGCCGCACTCAGGAGGGCAAAGACCACAGTCGAGAACACATGTCTGGCAACTCTCTCCCGCCTCGGCATCGCACTCCAGATCACCGCAGCACAGGCCGCAATCCTGGGGGCAATTCCCGCAGCTTTCGTCGTGGTCGACATCGCAGCTCCCGTTGGGACAGCACTGGCCGCAATCGCTAGGGCAGGACGCACAGTTCTCATCAAGATCCGACTCGCAATCGCCGTTACCACAGCAGACGCCGCAGTCGCCCTGGCAAGTCAGGCAATCCTCTCCGTTGGCGTGGTCACAAAAACCGTCGCCGCAGCAGTCGCCGCAATCTTCCAGGCAAGTCAGGCAATCCTCCCCGTACTGGTCGTCGCACTGGCCGTCGCCGCAGCATTCCTCGCAGTCCCCGGGGCATGTGAAGCACGTCTCGTCGCCGTTGCATTCGGCGTCGCCGCATTCCGGAGACTCCCCACATGGGGGGTTCTCAACGCCGGGGCTGCCGTAGTCGCCGTCACCATAGACATCCACCGCATCACACCAGTTCTCGGCCAGATCATTTAATTGATCAGTAAGAGCACCCGGGTCCAGGCTCAACGATTTGCCGGACGTGCTGGGGAACGACTCCAGATCGTAGACCACCTGGTCCACGATCACTTCGCCGGCCCGCAAGATCACCTCGTCCGACTCGTTGGACATGAGCACGTTGATATAGAGCTGGCCGCCTTCCAGGCCACCGTTAATCGCCGGGTCTTCGTCGGCCACCATGAGGAGGTAAGATTGGGCCGGAATAACGATGCCGTCCGGGTGGAAGAGCACCCCTCCGTCCTGCCCCGCATCTTCCACAATCCAGCCGTTGATGTCGATGTCATCCGCGGTGGTGTTGTACAGTTCGAACCACTCACCCAAGGAATCGCTGGTGTGGGCGGGGTTCTTCATAATCTCCGTAATGATGACGGAACCCGGATCAGCCGGTTCGGGCTCGATCTGGCAGAATTCGTCACAGCCATCACCCGGGTCCGCATTTCCATCCTCGCACTGCTCCCCGATGAATTCCTGCAGTATGCCATCGCCGCAGAAGGGGAGACAATCCCCACAATCGTAGGGGCAGTTTTTGCAGGTCTCGCCGGTTGCTGTTTCGCAGACGAGGTCGCCGCAGCATTCATCCTGGCTGCAGTCCTCCGGGCAGCTCACGCAACTCTCCGGGATGTCGCAAATTCCGTTGCCACATTCGGAGCAATCACCGCAATCATCAATGCACGTCTCGCAAGTTTCTTCGAAGTCGCACTCCCCGTTGCCGCAGCACGGGCCGCAATCGTCCGGACAGGTTTCGCAGGTCTCCTCATAGTCGCACTCGGCGTTGCCGCAGCAGATGTCGCAATCATCTGGGCAACTGTGACAGGTCTCTTCGAAGTCGCACTCGCCGTTGCCACAGCACGGTCCGCAATCTTCTGCGCAGGTTTCGCAAGTCTCGCCAAAGTCGCACTCGCCGTTGGCGCAGCAGACGCCGCAGTCGTCGGGGCAACTGTCGCAGGATTCATCCTCACCGCAGTCACCGTCGCCGCAATAGGGGGCTGAGGCTTCGTCTTCCTCGATATCCAGGCACCCTGCGCCCTGGCACTCAAGCTCGCCGCCGCCGTCCTGGCAATCGTCGCAGGAGTCTGCGGGGCCCGTATCGACAATCTCCGTATGGTCGACGTCCTGGTGAACCGAGCCGTCTCCGGAGGCTATGTCGGTTTCCTTTGACTCGACGTCGTAGGTGACGGCGTCGACCATATCTTCATTACCGCCGGACTCCGTGTTGCTGCTGCACCCGGCAAGAACGAAGAAGAGACAAGAAACCGATAGTGTGATCCGACCAAGCATGACGTCCTCCAGAAACAGACTGGTCCCTGATATAGGATACGATATTACGGTCCCATCTAAAAGCGGGGATTAGAACTCTGGCTGGAATGCGGGCGGGTTACGGGCTCAGGTTGACGTCAATATCCACCACATCTTCGCCCGGGCCAACGGTGACCTGGGTCGGATTCTCTTCGTCGATGTAGTTGATAAGGATGTCGTTGTCGCCCTGGCCCCCTTCCTGCAGGTCGTCGTTTTCGTCGAACGCAGCGATTACGTAGTAGGCGCCCGGAGTGACGTTGAGCATATGATAGCTTACCGGGAATTCGGCCGGCTTGTACTTGATCTCCTTGACGATATCCAGGTCCGGCAGCGGAGTGGATGACAAGTAAATGACGAGGGCGTCGTTTTCGGTAACGTTCCCGGTGTAGGAAACCACCCCTGCGATGCTGCCCAGCTCCGGACCTTCCGGCGCGGTGAGAGCCACGTCGATACCGGTGACGTTCTGGTTGTCACCAACCACGATACCTGCGGCCTCACCATCAACTTCGTAGAAGACACCGAAGTCCTCTTCGCCAAAGCCTTCCTCGCCGTCTCCGCCGAGGTCCATCACGATACCCAGGTAGAGGGTCCCCGGGGAAACGGGCAGGTTGTATTCGAGTGGAAAGACCGCCGGGACGATATCCACGTGATCGGGCTCTCCCACCGGGTTGACGGGGTCATCCTCCGGCGCATCGTAGGCCATGATCCATATCGTATCGAACTGGTCCGGTTCGCCGTCGTAGGTGATGGTGCCGGCAATAGAGGACGTGCTCAACTCGTAGGTGCACAAGTCTGAGCAGCCATCGCCATTAATCAGGTTGCCGTCGTCACAATCTTCGCCGGGCGTGGTAAATCCATCGCCACAACAGGTTCCGCACGGTTCGCACAAGCCGGTGCATTCGTTCTTGCACCACTCGTTGCACCCGTCCCCGTTTTCGGTGTTCCCATCATCGCAGTTCTCATCGACGTAAGGTTCAATCACGCCGTTTCCGCAGACCCAGGTGACAATGTCTTCCAGAAGGCAATCCGAACTGCAGCCATCCCCATTTTCCTGGTTGCCGTCGTCGCACCACTCCGTACCCTGCTCCGGTGGCGGCGGGTCACCTTCAGGCCAGGTCGCACCCGGGCCTTCCACGACACCGTTGCCACACAGGGCGTCGATAAATTCGACGTCGCACATGGCGCCACAGCCGTCGCCATCTTCGTTGTTGCCATCATCGCACCCTTCTCCCGGCTCGATGATTCCGTTGCCGCAAATACCTTCCAGGATGCAATCTTCCGAGCAGCCGTCCAAAGACTCGTTATTGCCGTCGTCACATTCTTCGCCCGGCTCCAGATCGCCATTGCCGCAAATTGACGGCACAAAGATGAGGCACTCATCGGTGCAGCCGTCTCCGGGGATAAGGTTGCCGTCATCGCATTCTTCGCACGGTTCCAGAACACCGTTGCCGCAGACCGAGGGCATCTCAAATTTGCACTCTTCGTTGCAGCCGTCGCAGTCTTCGGCGTTGCCGTCGTCGCAGTCCTCTCCGGATTCCACAAGACCGTTACCGCAGACCGCCACTGAGGTGCAGCCCGGGTTGGGAGAGCCCGGCGAGCCGAAATCGCCTCCGGACATGACGAACGCCGCATCGCACCAGTTCGAGCCCAGGTCGTTGGCAGCCTGGTTGTAGGACTCAGGGTCAAGGCTCAAGGCCTTGCCCGTTGAATCCGGGTATTCGGCGTCGGTGAAGAACACCGAGTCGATGAGCACGCCATCCGGACCTTCGTTTGGCGCCACCAGCATAACTTCGTCCGTACCGTTGGCCAGAGTGAACGCAGAATACTCGTAGAACACCTGCACGCCGCCGTTGGATTCCGCATCCGCGTTGTTACCGAGCACAACGATCGCTCCGGGCTCAACCACCAGGGCGCCGCCCGAATCGATAATGTGAGCGTCCGAATCCGCGTCCTTCAGGGTCCAGCCGTCGATATCGATGGCAGCGGTGCTGACGTTGGTGATTTCGATCCACTCACCTTCGAGGTCCGGAACCAGTTTCGGGTTCTTCATGATCTCGGTGATGACCAGCATGCCGGGCTCGAGGTCGGTGGGGAACTCCAGGAGACAGAGCGCGCTGCAGCCATCTCCATCCTCTTCATTTCCATCGTCACACGCCTCCCCCGGTTCGATGGCGCCGTTGCCGCAAACCGCAGGACAGAGGCCGCAATCGAGCACGCAGGTCTGACACGTTTCATCTATGGTCCAATCGCAATCCCCGTCGCCGCAGCACTGGCCGCAGTCCAGGGGGCAGGTGGAGCAGGTTTCATCAATCTGGTGGTCACAGGCGCCGTTGCCGCAGCACTCGCCGCAGTCGGCGACACAGGTTACGCAGTCTTCGCCGTGAGCTTCCTGGCAGTCGCCGTTGCCGCAACAGCCGCCGCAGTCCTCTGCACAGGTGATGCAGTCTTCCCCGTTTGCCTCGTCGCAGAAGTCATCGCCGCAGCAATCGCCGCAATCTTCGACACAAGTGAGGCAATTCTCGCCGAACGGCTCGTCGCACTGGCCATTGCCGCAACATTCGCCACAGTCGGTGGGACAGGTAAGGCAGCTTTCGTCACCGTTGCAATCGTCATCACCGCACTCGGGGTCAGCCGAGCAGAGCGGGTTCTCGAGGCCGGGGCTGCCAAAGTCTCCTGCCCCGTACACGTCCACCGCGTCACACCAGTTCTCCCCGAGGTCATTCAGTTCGCCGGTGAGCGAACCGGGGTCGAGGCTAAGCGCCTTACCGCTGGTGTTGGGGAACGTTGTCGACTCATAGATGACCTGGTCGATGATCACTTCCCCGACCCTCAGGATCACCTCGTCGCCCGTGTTTGACATAAGCACGTTGATGTACAACTCGTCGCCTTCGACGCCGCCGTTTTCATCCTGGTCGAGGTTGGCCACCAGGACGAAATAGGATTCGGCAGGAATGACGATACCTTCGGGGTTGAACAGGACGCCCCCATCTGCGCCCAGGTCCTCCACGGTCCACCCGTTGATGTCGATGTCCCCGTTAGTGGTGTTGTACAGTTCGAACCACTCTCCCAGCGCGTCGCTGGTCTTGGCAGGGTTCTTCATGATCTCGGTGATGATGATTGAGCCGGGCTCAGCAGGTACGGGCTCGATCTGGCAATCCTCATCGCAGCCGTCGCCGTTTTCCGTATTGCCGTCCTCACACTGTTCCCCGATGTACTCCTGCAGTATTCCGTCGCCGCAGTATGGCATGCAGTCGCCGCAGTCATCGGCGCAGGTCTCGCAGTCTTCGCCCAACTCATCGTCGCAGATGAAGTCACCGCAGCAATCGTCGCCAAAGCAGTCCTCGGGACAGGTCAGGCACCCTTCCCACACGTCGCAAACACCGTTGCCGCACAACTCGGGGCAATATCCGCAGTCAGTCTGGCACTCTTCGCAGGTTTCCCCTTTTTCCTCCTCACACAAACCGTCGCCGCAAACCGGGCACTCCCCGCAATCCTCCAGGCATGTTTCGCACGTTTCTTCGAAGTCGCACTCGCCGTTGCCGCAGCAGACGTCGCAATCTTCCGGGCAACTATCGCAGGTCTCTTCGCCGTTGCATTCCCCATCGCCACACTCGGGAGGGCAGTCCCCGCAGTCCTCCGGGCAATCGCCACAGGCTTCCCCGAAATCGCAATCCCCGTTGCCACAGCAGGGGCCGCAGTCTTCAGAGCAAGTATCGCAGTCCTCGCTATCCGAGCAGGCGCCGTCACCGCAGATATCGGCGGGGATCTCTTCGACTGCGTCCAGACATTCATCCCCTTCGCAGGGACACTCCCCGCAATCGTCGGGACAATTCTCGCAGTCTTCGTCCGCTTCCTGGCAGATCTTGTCCCCGCAGTATGGTGCCGGTACTTCCTCTACAGGCCCATCCGTGGATTGGATTTCGCCCACGTCTTCCACCAGTTCCACAGTGTCTTTGCCGACTCCGTCCGAAGAACCGCCAGAACAAGCGAGGAGCAACAGGGAAATCGAAACCGCCAAACAAACTCTTTTCATGACTTCCTCCCGAAATGCCAACCCTGCGGGGCGGGCTCAGCGACCGCTCTTCCATCAAGAACCAAAGTTGCCAGCCCGTCTGCGTGATAATCACGTTTCTACAGTTTGAGATTCTAACGGTTAATGGTTACGTGCGCAACCGATAGTTGCCTGACAGCTAGGCCTCAATCAAGCGCAAACCAAGGCGCTCTTTGCTTGAAGTAACCCGAAAA
>CAZVFX010000015.1:0-82854 GCA_964626565.1 uncultured Myxococcales bacterium | reverse complement strand
CACCCCGTTGTTCTTCCAGGTTCACACTTCACAACCTGTAGGTTCGCTGGCCTAGCCGATTCCGCAACATCTTGCGGTCACGGGTTGACTTGTCCGAAGCGCCGCTTAATACTGGAAAGTGACAACGGGTTAAATGCAGAAGCCGGGAAGGTCTGCCAACCAAGTCCCCGGCTTCGCATTGCCCACAACTGATAGGTCAAAGGCAATGTCTATTGTCCGTTGCCATCTACTGTCTGTCAAGTTCAACTTGCTCACGTTACTCCGGTATTCCATGGAGGTCCGGGCCAGGTAGGCCAGCGACCCCACCCGCGTTGTACCGCTCTTTGACCAAGAAACGAAGCCCGCCCCCAGCGTCAACTGAGGGCGGGCCGTAACTCCACGCAGGGAACTGCATGAAGCCCCAACAACTTCATTTTCAGACCCCCTGCGTGGGATTGCAAGGGGGAAATCATGAACGTCCTGAAATGGGAGAAGAAACTGGCCGTGCTGAATGCACTGGTTGAGGGTTGCTCTATTCGCTCTACAGAGCGCATGTGCGAAGTCCACAGAGATACTATCATGCGGTTGGTCGTGGACGTTGGGGAAGCCTGCCGGGAGTTGATGAGCCGGACAATGAGGGGGTTGGTCTGCCGTGCAATAGAGGTTGATGAAATCTGGACCTTTGTGAAGCGCAAGCAACGCTGGGTTGAACCGGGGGACGCAGACGCCGCAGTGGTTGGGGACCAGTGGACGTTCGTAGCCCTAGACGCAGACACCCGCCTAATCCCCACCTTCGCCGTAGGCAAGCGCACGGAGGCCACAACCAAGCGCTTCATTACTGATCTCAGGGCAAGACTGTACGGCAAGCCTCAATTGACCAGTGACGGGTTTGTGGCCTACGTGGACGCAGTGGATGAGGCGTTTGGCCGGGAGGTCCATTTTGCCCAGCTAGTCAAACAATACTCGACTCCTGTCGATGAGGAGGGGAACAGGATGGGACGCAAGCGGTATACAGGTGCTATCAAGACAGTCTTTGAAGGATGCCCCAAGCAAGCCTCAATCTCCACCTCCTACGTGGAGCGGCAGAACCTCACGATCAGGACGATGGTCAAGCGGTTCACCAGGCGCACCAACGCGTTCTCCAAGAAGCTGCGCAACCTCAAGGCTGCGCTGGCGTTGCACTTTGCCTATTACAACTTCTGCCGAATTCACCGGACGCTCCGGGTGACGCCAGCGATGGAGGCCGGGATCAGCGATCATGTGTGGGAACTGGATGAGTTGCTGGGGTGTACTGCCTGATCGGCCAATTTCAAATTAGGACACTACCGAATCAAGCCGGATTCACGCCCGTCTTCACCGTACGTCTTCTCTACCAGGGTGACCTCGCCTTCCCGGTCTATGAGCGTCACCGTGGAGGAGCGGGTACCGTAGCCGGGCAGGCGGATGAACAGCGGTGACAGACCCCGCTCCAGGGCGGGGCCAACCCCGGTGTCGGGAAGGTCTGCGGAAGGAGCGAAGGTGCGCTCGGTCAGCAGGTCAAAGAGCCGCCGGATGAGTTCCGCCCCTTCCAGGTGCAGCAACTCGGCCATTCCTTCCCGGCCCCGGACCACCTTGGGCCAGTGAGTATTCAGGAGGTGATTGGAGAGCCCGTGAACTCCCGGCTTGATGACTCGGTGGCGGTTGTCCACGTTGGAATAGCAGCCGAGGCTATCCGCAGTGCCGAACACCAGGTTGAAGCCGTTGTGCCGGTCCGCCTCATCACGCAAGCCGGCAAGGTATCGTTCCGGAGGCGAGTTTCCGGCCAGGAACCGCGTGACAAGTCCTCCCCGGGACGGCGCGTCAGTCTTTACCCGGGACGGATCCCGGTAGTTGGTAAGCGCCGCGAATCTTGCGTCCGGCCCGACACCGAGCCAGGTGCCCCCGCCTACCAAGTCGCGACCTGCCAGCACCCCGGGCTTATCATCCCAGAATGTGGCCGGCGCAGTAGGGCGAGCGAAAAACTCGTCCCGGTTGGCAGCCACGACCAGCGGGTAACGGGGATGAGCCTGATAGGCTATGAGGAGGAGGCACATGATAGCAATTATCAATTACCAATTATCAATTTTCAATTATCAATTTTCAATCTAATATGGCCGGTATGCATTGTCCGTTGCATCGCAGGGTCGTTCGTACGAGGAGGTTTCACTTCACCATGAACAGGCAATTTCTATTGGTTTCTTTCGCATTGTTGCTGGCCGGGGCCTGCGCTCACACTGTTCCGAGCGCAACCGCGCCCGCCGAGCAGTTCACGTATCAGCGCGTCTATCGGGAAGGGCGGATAAACAGCTATCGCCTCACAACCCGCTACACGGAAAACGGGAAGCTCAAGAAGACCCTTACGGCCACTGCCCAGCTTACCGAGAATATGGGCGAAGCACCTCACGAGGTGGTCAGGTGGAAGGGGTTGATTCGCGACTTGCCCGACGGCGCCCGTGAGAACCTTGACGACCGGGCTGGAGCCGTAGAGCCGTACTCGCTGTCCCTTCTCCCCGGTGGGAATCTTGATCTGCCACAACTGAAGGTGGAGGAGATGGTGTCCGCGGTCACCGACCTCCACACTTTCTTTGTCGCGCTGGGACCCGCGATCGGCATAGCCAATCTGCACGTCCCGGGAGACGAGCACCACCTGGCCGAGCCGGCCGTGGGCAAGTGGACAAACGGGAAGAAGTTCATCTTGGGCGAGGATTGCATCAACATTTCCATCAAACTGGTCGAACTGGGAGTGAAAGAAGCCAGATTTGTGGCCACCTTCGCGCCTCCAGACGGTTCGTGCTTAACTCATCCGGCTGACTGGATGGGCGCCGCGGTGGTGGAAGGCAAGCCCAACAACATCCAGCAGGTACTCAACTCCGGAAACGGCAAGGTCATGGTCATGTACGGCCTGGAGCAGTTCCAGGTCGGCGTGCGGGTGGACCGGCTCACGGGCCGGTTGCACAGCGGGTCCATGAAGAACAGCTTGCAGGTCAAAATGAGGATCAACTGCAGCGCAGATACTCTGGATCAATGTGTGATGGAAACGCCGGTGATGCTGATCGAGCGAGAACTTGCTCTGGAATTGCTCTAGCCTTCCCGGCCTGCCATGTAGGTGAGGAGATCGACGAGGCGGTTGGCATAACCGGCTTCGTTGTCGTACCAGGAAACCACCTTGAAGAACCGGCGGTTTTCCTTGAACTCGATGCAGGCGTTGCGATCAAAGATGGAGCTGTGGGTGTCGCCGATGATGTCTGAAGACACCAGAGCGTCTTCGCTGTAGGCCAGAATCCCTTTCATTCCGCCCTGTCCCAGCGGGGTCTCCGCCGCGGCCTTCATCTTCGCCCCGATTTCGTTCAGCGAGGTGTCCCGCTCGGTCACCACCGTGAGGTCAACAGCGGACCCGGTCATGGTGGGTACCCGCATCGCCATGCCGGTGAGCTTGCCGCGCACTGCCGGCATCACCAGGCCGATGGCCGCGGCCGCACCGGTCGCGGCGGGGATGATGTTGTTGAAGACCGATCTTCCCGAACGGACTCCGAGGGGGTCGAACTTCTTGGACGGTGAGTCCACGGTGGCTTGCCCCGCGGTCGCGGCGTGAATCGTAGTCATCAGCCCGCTTTCCACTCCCCAGTTGTCGTGAATCACCTTCACTACCGGCGCCAGGCAATTCGTAGTACAGGAAGCATTGGAAAGCACGGTGTGCAGGGCGGGGTCGAACTCGGTGTGGTTCACTCCCAGCACCAGCATTTTCACGTCAGCCTCGGTCTTGGCCGGTGCCGACACTACTACCCGTTTCGCACCCGCGGTCAAGTGCATTCTCGGATCCTTGGCCGGATTGGCGGTGTCCCGGAAAATACCGGTGGACTCCACCGCATAATCGACCCCCAGTTCTCCCCAGGGTAACTCTGCGGGGCTCAGGATAGACGTGTAGCGGATCGCCTTTCCGTTGACTACCAGGTTGTTCCCGTCCACTTCCACGGTTCCATCAAACGGGCCGTAAGCCGAGTCATACTTGAACAGGTATGCCAGTACATTCAGGTCCACTACGTCGTTGATACCGACGATCTCGAGGTCCGGGTTGTTCTGTGCGAAGCGTGCGACCAGTCTGCCGATCCGCCCAAATCCGTTGATCCCTATCTTAGCGCTTGCCATGGTATCTCCTCCCGCAAGGTTGAAGTTCGTAAAAATCCCCCCAAATATTGGGAGATTTGAGTCTTTTGTCAAGGGTCTTTTACCGGGACGTACTTGTATGACGGAGAAGTTCCTGTAACATGGGGACGGAAGCTCTTCTTGCGGCAAGGCAGGAGTCACGATGAACGTAATTCTTTTCCTCTATCTCAGCGCTGGCGTGGTGCTTCAGCCGCAGCCGGCGGATCCGGCCGCTGCGTCGTCGGCTGACGATCTCCTGAAACAGATTCAATCGGTGTATTCTCAGGACTCCGATCTGGCCTCAGCCCGGCAGTTTTGGGAGGATGGGAAATACCAGGCGGCCGCTCAGTTGTTCAACAAGGTTTTGACCGGTTCGCCCCCGGAGTTGGCCCCTAAGGCTCGCTTTCTCCTCTTCAAGATGCATCAGGATGCAGGCGATCACCCCCGGGCTGCAAAAGGTTTTGCCGCCTTGGCCTCAAGTTATCCGGAGCTTGCCCATTGGTGTCATTTCTACGCGGGCAGCAACTATTTTTCAGCCGGGGAGTACGGTCAGGCCGTAAGTGAACTGTCCCAGGTGGGTCCGGAGTCGCCCAAGGCTGCGGCCGCGCTGGAATTGCAATGCAATGCGATGTGGCAGCAAAAAGACATCGCCGGAACCGCGGGCTGTCTGGCGGCCTATTTGATCCGCTTTCCATCGTCAGCAGAGCTGAAACTGCTGGCTGCGGAGGTTGCGGTGGCGCAGAAGAGGGATGCTGATGCGATCGCTCTGCTCAAAGAAATATGGAGCAAACACCCGACCCGCAGCCAGGCAGCGGAGGCGGAAAAACTGCTCAAACAGTACCGGCGAAGTGGGCGCAAGAAGGAAGCGTCGCTGAGGGCGGAGGAGAAACTCGCCCGGGCCGAGCGACTTTACCGTCGTCATCGGCACAGTAGATGCCTGAAGATTACCGAAAAGCTCATGAAGGCGGCACGCAAAAAGAGTGAGATGTGGTGCCGGGCCCAGGGGCTTACTGCCATGGCCACTGCGCGCAAGCGGGAGGAAACCCTCAGCATTCCTCATTTTGAGAGTTTCGTGAAGAACTGTAGTTCGCACCTGACGCCCGACGTTCTCTATCGCGGGGTGGACGCGGCGCGCAAGGCGGGCCGGCACGGCAAGGTGGAGAAGTGGACCCGGATGCTGGTGAAGAAGTTTCCGGATTCGAGCCTTTGCGACGATGCGCTGGTTCTCGCCGCACGTATGCACTTTGTCAAAGGAGAGGGTAAGAAACTGGCGCGGGCGATAGACCTGGTGTTCTCCGATTTTCCCCAGGGCGACATGGCGCCTGACGCGGCCTGGTTTCCCGTGTTTCACCACTTCCTCGAAGGTGAATATGCCGAGGCTTTCAAACTGGCCGAGAAGTACCGCGCCCTGCTGCCGGTGAGGCAGAATTACCGCACCAACGGGCGGTTGCTCTATTGGGCGGGGCGGTCCCTCCATCTGCAGGGCAAGAAGAAGGAGGCGCTGCAATATTACACCGAAGTGCTGGAGACGTATCCGCTCAGTTGGTACGCGTTGTTATCGTACCTTCGTCTGGAGGAGCGAAAGAAGGGATTGGGCGACAAGACCATGGCCGCGTTTGCGGCCGCGTCCGCCCCTATTCTCCCCGCTCTCGATGAGGTTGTCGTCGCCGCGGCCGACTCCGGCCGCGACCTTGCTCCCGCGCTGCACCTGCTGAGTCTCGAGCTTCTCGATGAAGCGAGGGAGGAGCTGGAGGCGGTACTGGGGACCCCCGAGGCCGACGGTGACCCCGGTGGACTGCTCCTCTCCGCCTTCTTCTACGACCGGGCCCACGCCTATTCGCCTTCCCATCACACGCTCAGGCGTAAGGTGCCGGAATTTGCATACACATATCCGGGCAGCAGCGGAGAGCGCTGGTGGCGGGTCGCCTACCCCGACGCTTATCGTGACCTGACGGTCAAACAGGGCAAGATACACGGCGTGCCGTGGTCGCTGGCCCAGGGGGTGATGCGGGAGGAGAGCGGTTTCAACCCGACGGTCGAATCCTACGCTCACGCTTGGGGGTTGATGCAACTGTTGCAGAAAACCGCGACATGGGTCGAAGGGAGTCACATGTCCCGCCGCAAGCTGAAGGACCCGGAGACCAACATCTCCCTTGGGGTGAGGTATCTCAAGTACCTTTTCGGCCGTTTCAATCACCGGGTTCTGACTGTAGCCGGTTACAACTCGGGTCCCGGCGGTGTGTTGAAGACGCTGGCCAGAGTGCGCAACCGTCGGATCGACGAATTTGTAGAGACCATTCCGTACGACCAGACCCGCCGTTACACCAAGCGTGTACTTTCGTCGGCGTGGACCTACCAGTACCTGTATGGCGACAAAGACGGGGCCGTGCCGTTCGACCTTGAATTCCCGAAGCAGAAGCCCAAGAAGAAGAAGAAGAAGAGGAGAAAGAAGAAGAAGGGGAAGAAGAAGTAGGGCCGATCGGCATTTTTGGGATTCACGAACGGGTAAGATCTTTTAAGGATCCAAGAAGAAAGGGCTGTGGAGCTTCCAGGATGAACCGTGCCGGGTGATGGCCTAGTTGAAGGGGATGGCGAGGAAACTTGCGAAGCCCTGTACGGCTACATCGTCGGCCGGTACGCCGCCGACGCTCTTGGAGTAGAGTTCAAATCCTTCGTCGATGTAAGGCTTCAATTCCAGGTCGTCGTCAACTTCAAACTCGATGCTGAACGGGTCGTCGGAGAGGTTGTCTTCCCGATAGTACCATCCTACCGCGATGTCGGGGAGGGTGGTGTCTTCCCTGACCGACCGTACGTAGAGCACCATGGATTCGACGAACTCCAGGTCGTCGATGTCTTCCATCCCCTCAATTGCGTCAGGGGCGGTGTCTACCCGAAAGTCCATCATCTTGATCGAAGCGATGTTGTCGCTGTCTACGCCCATGAGCCTGTCGATTCTTGCCGGTTCTAAAATCTCGCCGTGCAGTCTTGCATCCGCCTTGTGAAGTATTTCGTTTCCTTCAACGGTGGCAACCTTGGTGGCTACCGGGATCTCGAGTTCGAGACCTCCCAGGCAGCCTGCCAGGCTTGCCGCTCCTATGATTGCCAGTGCCAGTCCTATATTTTTCATTTTGCTTATCCTCAATTTCATGTTGCTCTGATTGTCAGAACATCTTAGCTAACGGACCCACACGGAGGAACTTTAGGAGAGCTCCCCAAGGATCTTAAAAACTCTTGACTAAGAGATCTGTGGTGTCCAATTATAGGTTGTTGGCTGCTCGTCGCCTGAATGGCCCTGATAGGAGGGAAATATGAAGCTTACGATGTCCAGTGAGATGGGCATTCATGCTGTATGGTTCCTGGCAGTAGTGGGCACCGGTGAGCCGGTTCTTTCCTCCCTGGTGGCGAGGAGCATAAGCGTTTCGGAGACCTATCTCATCAAGGTGCTGAAACGGTTGGTGGCTGCGCGGATTCTGGCTTCTAGGAAGGGCAAGAAGGGTGGCTACCGATTGCGGCGTGCTCCCGAGGAGATAACTCTGGCCGACATCGTCATCGCGTGCGAGGGGGGGGACGACATGTTCACCTGCCTTCACGAGGAGCGCGAGTGCTTCAACGAGCGCGCCTGCCCGATTTGCAACACTATCAACAGGGCCACCCGCGCTTTTTATGCTGAACTGGCGAGCACCTCAATTACCGATCTGGTGGCTTTCGGCTGGACGCCCGAATTGCCGGGCGATGCGCGCTAGAGGAGACTCATGGGACAATTCGTAAACATACCGGATGCCGTTGTTGACGTGTTGAGGCGCAAGGGAGAGGACGACCGCATTGTGGTGCTTGGGGCTTCCACCAATCCCGACAAATACGGCAACAAGATCGTGAAGAACCTGGTGTCCAAGGGCTACCCGGTGGTTCCCGTCAATCCGAAGGAACCCGAGGTTGAGGGGCTTGTCGCCTACCCCTCGGTTCCCGACGTTGTGGGGCCCGTTGCCCTGGTTAATTTCGTAGTTCCTCCAGCGGTATCGAAGACGGTGCTGGAGGCGATCAAGGAACTTGACGTCGGTGCTGTTTGGTTCCAGGATGGTTCCTACGATGAAGAAACGATTCAGATTGCTCGCACATACTTCACCAACGTGGTCTACGACGCTTGCATCATGGTGGTAACCAACCAGGTTTAGCCCTCTCTTTCGACGTACTGGTCACTTTTTTGCCCCCTTTTTGAACCGGGTTTAGACTTGATGCTGGTCCGCGCTAGGTATGCCGAGGGCCGCAACAGTCGAGGTGAGGACGATGAAAAGGACCACCATTCTTTTCGCCATTGTGATGCTTCTCTTTGTGACGGGGGAGGCTCTTGCCGCTTCCGGGCGGAACAAGCTGAAGCAGATAACCGTGGCGGAGGAACCGGCCGCAACTCTAATCAGGATAACGGGGAGCAGGACGCCTACTTTCAATGTTTTCAGGCTGACCGATCCGCCTCGCCTGTTTATTGATGTCGCGTCCGGGGATATCTCTTCCGTCGACGGGACGGTGGAGGTGTTCAACGGCGTTGTGGCCCAGATTGGCACCATCGAGTACAACAAGGCAAGTTCAGAATTCGCCAGGGTCATCATCACTTTTGAGCAGGACGCTCCGTATGATGTGTCCGCCCGGGGGAACGACATCCTGGTGGTGGTTGACGGCGAAGGTCGTAAGGCCGCGCGGAAGGACGACCACGAGATCCAGCAGCTCGAAGCGGCTGTCGCGCGCGAGCGCGGCTTGCTCGAAGACTTGAAGCAGGCTCGGGCGAAGGAAGAGGAGTTGGCGAACCTTGCCCGGACCAAGCGGCAGGAAGAGGACAAGCTTCGCAGCCAGTTGGAAGAGGCCAGGGTTCGGGCGGAGCAGTTGAAGCGGGAGGCTGAGCAGGCACGTCACCAGGCTTTGGAAGAGAAGGACCTGGTCGAGCAGGCCAAGGCTAAGGCCCAGGAAGAGCGAGCAGCTCTGGAGAAGCTGGCGCAGTTGGATGCGGAGAAGGTAGAGGCGCTCAGACAGGAGAAGCAGAGGCTCGAGGAAGCCCGCCAGGCGGCCAAGGAAGCGGCTGCGGCGGAGCAGAGCAAGCAGGCTGCTTTCGAGAAGGCTGCTGCGTTGGCCCGTCAGGCCAAGGAAGCGGTTGAGGAAGAGCGCAAGCGAGCCGAAGAACTCACGGCTGCCGCGAAGTCAGCCACTGCAGCCGAAGAAGACAGGCTGAAACTGCTCAAGCTCCAGGCTAAGCTCGAGGCCGAGCGAAAAGAAGCTCTGGCCCGCGCCCGCCAAGAGGAAGAGCGCAAAGCCCAGATCGCCAGCCAAGGCCGTGAGGCCGAGGAAGCCCGGCTGGCTTCAGCCCGTCAGGCCCGGCAGCAGGAAGAAGCCCTTGCTGCGAAGCTGGAAAAAGAGAACGGCAACATCGCAAGCCTCAACAACGAGTTGAAGAAGAACGCTGATTCGAAGGCCGCTCAGTTGGAGATTAAGCTGGCTCAGCAGCGCAAGGTGGCCTTGGAGAAGCAGAAGGAGGAGTTGGCGGAGGAAATAGCCCGTTTGGAGGCCGAGAAGAAGTCTGTCTTGCGGGAGCGGGTCGCAAAGGAAGAATCTGCTGAGATGGCGCGGCTTCAGGCTTTGAAGGAAGCTGCTGCGAAAGAGCGGGATTTGAAGAAGGCGGTTGAGGCGGAGCGCCGCAAACAAGAGGAACTGGAGCAGGCAACCCGCAACAAGGTTGAAGCGCTGAACCGCAAGTTGGAGGCTGCCCGCGCTGCGGTGGACAAAGCCAATCAGCAAAAAGCCGCCCTGGCCGAAGCCAACCGGCAGGAAGAGATGCGCATCAAGGCCGCAGCAGTTGCTGCCCAGAAGGAGTTGGAGCGGCGGCGGGCCGAGCGCGAGAAGAATTTCACGGAGGAAGCTCTGTCTGAGGCTCGCCGCACGGCAGCCGCGGTGGAAGAAGAAAGGCGGCAGTTGGAGGTATTGATCGCAGAGCGCCGGGCCGAGCAGGAGAAGCTCTCGGCGACGGTGCAGGACAGGGCCAAGGTGGAGTCCCAGATCCGTAAGCTCAACAAGGCGTGGGAAGAACAGAAGCGCCACGTCGAGCAGCTGCTGTCCGAGCGGAAGGAGAAATACGTCGAATTGGAGCAGGTAGAAGGGCAACTCCAGCAGCAGAAGAGCGGAGTGGACCAACTGCAGGCGCAGCTCGAATTAGAAAAGGAGAGCCTGAGGCGGGCGGTAGCCGTGCGCAAGCAGGAAGAGGAGAAGATCGCACGCCTGCGCCAGGAACTGACGCAACTGGAGAAGGGCCGCAAGGCTGCCGACAACCTGAAGGTCGAGCGCTTGCAGACAGACCTCGCCGCACGCGAAAAAGTGTTGGCCGAAAAAGAGAGGCGGCTGGGCGACGTCCAGCGCCAGCTCGAGCAACTCGAATCCGACTACGCCCGGGTAACGGAGAAGGCCACCCAGAACGAAAAGAAAGTGGAGAATCTGCAGCGCAAGCTGGAGGCTCGCAAGCAAGACGTTCAGTGGCTCAAGGGCAAATATGAGAAGCTGAAGAACCTCGCCGGGGACCTTAAGAACCAGGTTCGTGAGAAAGAGGATAGCGCACGCAAGCTGCAAAACGAGCTCAACCAGCGGGAATCGAAGCTGGCGGCTATGGCCGGCAATTACGATCAGGTCTTGAGTGAGAACGAGAAGTTGGTGAAGCTCTCCCGCAAAGAGCGGCAGCAGGTGGCCAATCTCAAGAGCAAGTTGAAGGATACCACCCGCGAGCAGGCGAAGCTCGAAGGACAGCGGGCCAAGCTGGAGAAGCGTTTGGACCGCATGTCGGCGAGCGTGGCCACGGGGGAAGAATCCCGAAACCTGTTGGCCGATAAGCTGGCCCGGGCGGAAGAGAAGATTCGCAACCTTGAGGGAGCTTATGCGGGCGCTCGGGACGAACTGAAGAAGATCAGTGCGGACCGTAGCACGGCCCGGAAGCAGTTGGTCAAACTTGAAAAGAACCTCTCTCAGGAGAGCAAAGAGCTTAGAAGTTTGAAGAAGAAGCACGAGCAGCGGCTGGGCAAATTGAAGTCGGAAGAGCGCAAGAAAGACCGCGCCCTGGCCAAGTTGCAGCAGAAGATTTCCAAGTCAGAGTCGAAACTGGCTGAAACCACAAGCCGGAAGTCGAACCTGCAAGACCAGCTTGCGCGGCTCAAGAAGGATGCGGATTCGCTGGGTCGAAAGCAGGACGACCTGCAGAGCCGGATTACGGCGGAGAAGACGGATAAGCAGCAGCTTGAGGGCGAGCTTAGGACGGCGCGGGCCAAGGTTAAAGACATGACCAAGCAGTTGGCCATCAAGCAGCAGGATCTTACCCGTCTGGCCGGGGAGATCGAGAGCAAAGAAGACGAGGCCAGCGCTTGGCGCCGCAAGCATGAAGAGGCCATCGTGCTGGCTCAGAAGGAAAAGGGCAAGCGTGAGGAACTGGCGGCCCGGCTGGAGCAGATGCGTGAGGAGCTCGAAAAGCAGCGTCAGGAAGTGGCCCACAACAAGGGAAGCCACCGGGAGTCGGTGCGTGAGGCATCCGTGGCCAAGGCCCGGGCTGAGGGCACCAGGAAGCGGTTGGAACAGCGTGAGAAGGAGTTGCAGGATTCCCTTAACAAGCTGGAGCAGGTGAGAGGCCAGGCGGAGCAGTGGAAGGGCAAATACACGCAGTTGGAGGAGAGCCTTTCGGAAGTCAGAAAGGAACTGACGCAAAAGTCGGCCGAAGGCGAGGCAGCCAAGAGCAAGGCGAAGCGTCTTGAAGAAGAACTGGCTCTCGCCCGCAATGTTGCGTCCAAGGTTGGAGAATACGAGAACGAGCTGAAGAAGGCGCGTGCGAAGGTCGGCCGCCTCGAAAATGCGGCGGGCAGCGACGTAAAGAAATTGGAGCGCGTACTGGCCGACAAGGAACGCCTGGAGGCTGAGTTGGCCAAGGCTGGCAACAATGCCGAGCAGATAGCGAAGTTGGAAGGTCAGATCAAGGCGGTCAGCGCGGCCGCCGAGCGTAGCGTGGAATTGGAAAAACAACTCGCCGAGACCAAGCAGCGCTTGAGCGAGGCCCGCCGGCAGGCAGTCAAGAAGGATGCGGGTGCGGGCGCGGTGAAGCAAGCCCGGGAGTTGGCGGCCCGCGTAACCGAACTGGAAGCTCAGTTGGAGCAGGGGCGCAAGAGTGCGAATACGATTCGGGCGCTCAAAGCTGAACTTGTCCAGGCGCGTACGCAAGCAAAGAAGGCGGGTTCTGCCGACAAAGCGAAGCAGGCTCGGCTTGAAGAGTATCGTGTGAAAGCGGAGAAGCTGGAGAAACGTGTCAGCCAGTTGGAGGCGGCGCGACAGGAGACGGTATCCTTGAAGGGCAAGCTGGCTGAGGCCCGCAAGCTGAAGGCCCGGCAGGCCGAATTGGAGAAGGAGCTTGCTGACGCACGAAATATGAGCCAGCGGCAGTCTGAGGAACTGGCTTCGGCCAGGGCCGCCAGTCGCAAGCAGACCGAGGAGTTTCAGCGGCTGGCAGCTCAGAAAGACGAGGAAACTCGTCGGGCGGCTATCCTGGAGGCGGAACTGGCGGCGGCCCGCAGTCAGGCCGGGAAGCTGGAGTCGGAGCTGGCTCAGGCCCAGAGCAGTCGGGCTGATCCCGCTTTGCACAAGCGGTTGGTGAATGAACTGGAGGACAAGGAGAAAGAGGTAGCCCGGCTCAAGGCGGACGCAGAGCGAGCCTACAAAGAGGCTTCCGCATCTGCGGTCGCGGCCAGCCCCGGGAAGAAGGCGGGCCTGGTGGGAGTGGACTTCGATGAGAAGGGAAAGAACTCCTTCGTACGGCTCAAGACCTCGGGTAAACCCGGGTACCGTGTGGTGCAGAAGAGCCCCACCGAGTATACGCTTGTGCTGGAGGACTCCTCGATTCTTCCGGTGCTTGAGCGCACCCTTGATACCTCCGACTTTGACGGGCCGGTGGCATCGGTGAGTTCGTACCGGTCGCCGACATCCTCCGACACCGTGGTTTCGGTGGTGCTGGACCGTCCGGCCAACAACCGGGTTCTGCCCGGCCAGTCCGGGTTGGTGTGGACGTTCTCCGAATCAGGCACGGCCGTAGCCGATGCAGGCGGTCCTGCTGCTCCGGTCCGCAAGGCCCGGAAGGTTGCAGTCTATCCCGAAGGTGTAGGCGCGGCGGGCGGCCAGGACATGGGTGGTGCTGCGGCCGGCGTTGCACCGCTGAGTGTCGGCGGGGGCGCCCAGGGCGGCCTGTCCGTTGGCGGGTCCGGGGGGCCATCCCCGTTTGCGGTACTCAACCCGCGTCCCGGGAAGAAGAAGAAGAAGTATACCGGGCGGCGCATCAACCTGTCCATCAAGGACGCGGACATCCAGCACGTGCTGGCGTTCCTCGCCCGGGTCGGCGGTGTGAACATCGTCACCAGCGACGGCGTGAAGGGCAAGGTCAGCTTCTATCTGGAAGACGTGGCCTGGGACCTGGCGCTCGATATGATTCTCAAGGCCAGTGGTCTGGACTACATAAAGGAGGAAGGTATCTATCGGGTTGCTCCGGTGGAGACCATCCAGAAAGAATATGAGATGGAGTTGGAGAAGAAGAAGAAGCTCACCGAACTCAAGCAGCTTCAGGTGAAGCTGATTCCGGTGAACTACGCCAACGCCCCAGACCTGGTCAAGCAGATTCAGGGTAAGATCCTGAGCCCAAAGGGCTCCGTTGGAGTGGACACTCGGACCAACACCCTCATTATCAAGGATATCGAGGAGCATGTGGTGGCCATTGAAGACCTGGTCAAACGCCTCGACGCCCAGACCCCGCAGGTGCTTATCGAATCGCGAATTGTCGAGGCCAGCCGGGACTACACCAAGGACTTGGGTATTCAGTGGGGCGGCTACGGCATCATGGCGCCTTCTCTGGGTAACCAGACCGGCCTCATCTTCCCCTCTTCCGTCGGCGTGGCGGGCGGGGCGTCCGATGCGGCTTCAATGACCAACGGACTGTTCACTCCCGTCAATCCGAACTATGCCGTGAACCTCCCCGCCCCCGCAGGTCAGGGCGCTGGTGGTGCCATCGGCATGACGTTTGGCAGTATCGGGGGAGCGGCCAACCTGGCCATTCGCCTCTCTGCCGCTGAGGAGGAAGGTACGGTCAAGATCATTTCGGCGCCGAAAGTCTCCACCATCGACAACAACAAGGCGATTATCCAGCAAGGTATTTCATTCCCGGTCAGCGTGGTTTCTGCGCAGGGCGTGAACACCCAGTTCTTCGATGCTCAGTTGAAGATGGAGGTGGTGCCTCACGTGACCCAGGACGGGAACATCATGCTCAAGATCGATATCTCGAAGAACGAACCTGACTTCTCCCAAACGGGCGCCAACGGCAACCCGACCATTCGGAAGAAGGAAGTTCACACCGAGCTGTTGCTCAGGGACGGCGACACCACCGTAATCGGCGGAATCTACACGCGCAACATGTCTCAAAGCAACAAGCGGGTGCCGTTCTTCGCCGATCTGCCGCTGGTGGGACCGTTGTTCCAGAGCGCTGGTGAGGCCGATAAGCGTTCCGAACTGCTCATCTTTGTAACGCCGAGAATCGTCAACCGTCAGGCATCAAAGATCAAGACCGATATGGAGTAACGATACCCATGGGAAGGCTCTCTCTCCAGGTCGCCGGCGAGTCCCACGGCAGCGGACTCACCGGCATCCTGGCCGGGCTACCCAGGGGAATACCTTTTTCCCCGGAGCTGGCTGCCCACTGGCTGAAGTTGCGGCGAGAGGTGGGGGGCCGCGGTCCCCGCATGAAGTTTGAGGCGGAAGCGTATCGCATAACTGCCGGGGTCGCCGACGGCATTACCACCGGCGGACCGGTGGCCTTCTTCATTCCCAACGCGGATAGCAGCGGTCGCTCGGTGACCCCCGAGGGAGAGGTGCAACGAGGAGAATTTCCGCGTCCCGGCCATGGTGACCTGGCGGGAGCCTTGAAGTGGAATCTGACCGACGTGACGCCCGTGGTAGAGATGGCCAGTGCGCGCATCACTGCGGCCTATACCCTCGCGGGCGCGATCTGCCAGATGCTGCTCCACGAGTTGGGCATTTCCAATCTGGCGCACGTGGTTGAGGTCGGCGCTGTGAAGACACGCCGGCGGAACTGGCGGCGCGGTGTCAGGTTGCCCCGATACGTGAAGAAGGCGGAAACTTCCGCCCTTCTGTGCCTTGCACCTGCTCGTGAAGAGTTGATGTTGGCCGCGATCGCGGGAGCGGCGGAAGCGGGAGATACTCTCGGCGGGATGTTCGAAATAGTGGTCGCACCGGTGCGACCCGGACTGGGAGCGCCCCAGCCTCTGAGTCGACGGCTCGACGGCAGGCTGGCCGGGCTCATTATGAGTGTGCCGGGAGTGAAGGCGGCTGCGTCGGGGCGGGGTTTTGACGCCCACCGTATCTCCGGGCGTGATCTGCATGACGAGATTCTGACCGGACCGACCAAAGAAGCTGTGCGCGGCTCCAACAATGCCGGCGGGGTTGAAGGCGGTATGAGCAACGGTGAACCGCTGGTGCTTAGAGCCATCGTGAAGCCGATCGCCAGTCTCAAGGACCCCCTCGCCAGCGTGTCCTTGTTGGACGGTAGAGCGGGGTCGGGTGCGCGGGTGCGCGGCGATGTGTGCGTGGCGGCCCCCGCCGCGGTTGTGGCCAGGGCTTTGACCGCGTACGCGCTTGCTGATGAAGTGCTGTTGTCCTGCGGAGGGGACCTACTCGATGAAGTCGTCGCCAGATATCTCGGCTGAGGCGTTCACGCGCCCGGTGCTTATCACCGGCATGCCCGGCTCCGGGAAGAGCGTCACCGGGCGGGTCCTCGCTGACCTGCTGCGGGCTCCGTTTACAGACCTGGACCACCTCTATCGCGCAGTTCACGACATAACACCGGCTGATGAGATCCGGAATCACGGCGAGGCCCAATTCAGGAGGCGTGAGCGAGCTTTGCTGCGCAGGGCCCTGGCCGATGACTTCGGCGTAATTGCCTGTGGCGGCGGTGCGTTGGCCCGCGAGGAGGCGATGTCGCTGGCGAGGAGGCGGGGGCTGGTGGTGAACCTGGAGGCCTCCTTGCCCACGCTGGTGCAGCGCCTCAGCGACGCGTCCAATCACCCGCTGCTGGAAGGGGGGAAGCTGGAGACGAGATTGGCTTCTCTGCTGGCTGAGCGCCGGCGCTGCTATGGCCTGGCCGACATCAGCGTCACTACGGACCGCCTGTCCCCCATGGCTGCGGCATTGGCGGTGAGGGAGGCGATGGCAGGCTACGTGCTGCCTCGGTACAGATGGAACTGCTACCCGCCGCAATTTGCGCCCGTTGACTCCGGATGGCAGGAGTTCATGGAATTGGGCGACCGCACGCATCCGGTGTGGGTCGTGCCCGGGCAAGGCTTTGAGCACCTGCCCCGATTACTCGACCTCACCCTTCCGGGCAAAGACCTTTACGTGCTTGGCGATGGGGATGTACTTGACATGTATGGCCGCGAACTGGCTTCCGCCCTCACTGGCCGCGCCCACGTCATAATGCCCCTTCCGCCCGGCGAGGCGGCGAAGCGATTTTCCGACGCCCCCGGCCTGGTGCAGATGCTTCTCGACGCCGGTGCGACGCGGTCTTCCGCGGTGCTCGCCGTGGGGGGTGGCAGCGCGTTGGATGCCGCGGGTTTCACGTCGTCGATTTTCATGCGCGGGATACCCGCTGTCTATGTTCCCACCACCCTGTTGGCTGCGGTGGACGCAGCGGTGGGGGGTAAATGTGCCATGGACCTGCCGGCAGCGAAGAACATCCCCGGGACATTCCGGCAGCCTTCGGGCGTCTATGTGCCGTTGGAGATTATCGGTGAGTCGGTGAAGCACCCAGGCTTGCGGGATGGCGTAGCTGAGTTGCTGAAGACCTGCCTGCTTGCGGGCACGCGGGGGAGCGCCGCGTTCAAGCGTTTCGTGCGCCCGGACGGCCGGTTGTACGACTCCCGGCTCTCGGAGGCGATCCGCTACGCGCTTGAATACAAGATGAGCATTGTTGCGGCTGATGAGAGGGAAGAGGGCGGCGAGCGGTTAGCCCTCAATCTGGGTCACACATTCGGCCACGTAGTTGAGGCGGCTTCCGGTTTTCGGGTGAGCCATGGGGCTGCGGTGGGCTGGGGGTTGGTGGTGGCTGCGCGGATGTCGGTGCGGCTCGGGCTGGCTCCCCGACGATTTGCCGCGGAAGTTGAGCGCCTGGCCTCCCGGGGAGGCTTCTGGCCCGCGCCCAAAGTCTCACTCGGTAACCGGGCAATCGGCAGGCTCTTACTCGACAAGAAAAGGACTGGAAACAAGATCCGGATGGTGCTGATGAAGGGCGACGGCAGACCGGTGACCGTTTGTATGCCTGTCGAGGAGGCCAAAAAGTTGATGGCCCGTAGCTGTTGATCTATACTCGCAGTGTGTAGTGTGGGGGATTACTATGAGAACCAATATCGTGTTGCTGGCCCTGGCGGGCATCTTGCTGGTCGGTTGTGTGGCGGAAGATCCGACGACACTCATCATTGTCGGTAATCAGCTTATCAACCGAAAGGCGCAGTGCGCTATCAAGACGGGTGGTGGGGCTCTGGAAATGCAGCCCATTGGTACGTTGGACCTGTTGCAAACCAACCAGTACTACATGTTCCCGGTGGTGAAAAACCAGCTCACCAACATCGGCGCAACGGTCGGCGTTGACCCAGCTAAGCTGGTGCTCGAGTCCCACAATATCGCGGTTACCGGTGCGAGGGTGGACTACCACATGGCTGGGCTTCAGGGACCCTGGAATGCAGGTGAGACGCTGCCGGACGGGTCGGTGGTTCCCGATGAAACCAAGTTGCCGAAGAACGTTTGGATTGCCACCAGCGGCGTGATTGAGTCGAACTTCCAGATGCCGTTCAAGCTGGAGGTCGTGACTCCCGAGGTCGGCATGTTGCTGGATCAGGACAAGGCTTTCGACCATATCTATGCCGGAGGTATGTTGAAGGTAGTGGTGGTTCTTACCGGCTACATGGGCGATGGCACCGAGATTCATTCGCCGGAGTTCCATTTTCCCATCAAGGTGTGCCGGGGCTGCCTTATCGGCTACGATGTGCCGCCGGAACAGTGCGTTCTCGACCTCATGCCCGCGGGTTACGTCCCGTGCTTCCCCGGGCAGGATGAATCCACCCCGTGCAACCTCATCGACGAGTTGTTGTGGGATCCGGATTTTGATCGCGTTCAGCGCAAGGTTGGGATGCTGGTCCAGTGCATCAACTCTCTTGATGAAGAGGTACCGGCCGATTGCCAGCCTCTGGTCAACAAAGTCTTCTCGGATAATCTGCAGCCTTCTGACGAAGGTGGTTTGACCCGGTAGCTCACGCTTTTCCCTTGACAAGCTCACCTGCATTACCTATTAGTGTTGCGGTTTGAAACTTCTCAGGGCGTTTGGCTCAGCTGGATAGAGCGACGGCCTCCGGAGCCGTAGGTCACAGGTTCGAATCCTGTAACGCCCGCCGGGAGAAATATCTTGACAGCGAGGCCGGAAAGAGTA
Organism: uncultured Myxococcales bacterium; assembly: GCA_964626565.1. Taxonomy (GTDB): domain Bacteria; phylum Myxococcota_A; class UBA9042; order CAIXZC01; family CAIXZC01; genus CAZVFX01. Next base: position 64,175 of record CAZVFX010000015.1, on the reverse strand, counting down.
TTGTAGCGATGGTATTTCGCTCCTGAGCGATCTTTCACAATGGACCTGCTGTCAAATCCGAGGTTCATTCCTGATATAGGGTTGTTGTTTCCAGCAAAGAGCTGTTCGAATACATAACCTGATTGTTCTAACTAAACAGCGCATGAGGTAATCAAGCATTCATGAATCTTCAAGAACTCAAACGGAACCAGATTGGCGAACTGGTGGAGATGGCCAAGAAGTTTGGCATAGACGGAGCACGGGGGATGAGAAAGCAGGAGCTCATCTTCGCACTCCTTCAGGCACAGGCTGAGAAAAACGGTTCGATTTTCGGGGAAGGGGTGCTCCAGGTGCTCCCGGACGGCTTCGGTTTTCTGCGGTCCCCCGACTATAACTATTTTCCGGGCTCAGACGACATCTACGTGTCTCCTTCGCAGATCCGGAAATTCAACCTGCGCACCGGCGACACCGTGGCCGGCCAGATTCGGCCTCCGAAGGAGAACGAGCGCTACTTCGCCATGTTGAAGGTGGAGGCGATCAACTACGAGGACCCGGAAGTCGCACGCATGAAGGTGCTGTTCGACAACCTGACTCCCTTGTATCCCGACGAGCGGTTTGAACTGGAGTTCAACGCCCGCAACTTCACCACGCGGATCGTAGACCTGCTCTGCCCTCAGGGTAAAGGTCAGCGTTCCCTGGTGGTGGCTGCGCCCCGCACGGGAAAGACGATGGTGCTCCAGGATCTGGCCCACGCAGTGGCGGCCAACCACAAAGAGGTCTACCTTATGGTGCTGCTCATTGATGAGCGGCCCGAAGAAGTGACCGATATGGAGCGGTCGGTAAGGGGCGAGGTCATCAGCTCGACCTTTGACGAGCCTGCACAGCGGCACGTCCAGGTTGCCGAGATGGTGATTGAGAAGGCCAAGCGCCTGGTGGAGCACAAGCGAGACGTGGTGATTTTGCTGGACTCCATTACCAGGCTTGCCCGGGCGTACAACACGGTTGTTCCCCCGTCGGGCAAGATTCTCTCCGGTGGTGTGGACTCCAACGCCCTGCACAAGCCGAAGCGTTTCTTCGGCGCGGCCCGTAACATTGAGGATGGCGGCAGCTTGACGATCATTGCCACCGCGCTCATCGATACCGGCTCACGCATGGACGAGGTGATTTTCGAAGAGTTCAAGGGCACCGGTAATTGCGAAATGCACCTGGACCGCAAGCTGATGGAAAAGCGGATCTTCCCGTGCATCGACATCAACAAGAGCGGGACGAGAAAGGAGGAGCTGCTGTTGGCTCCCGACGTGCTTACCCGCATCTGGATTCTGCGGCAGCTTCTGCATCCCCTCAACGTTATCGACGCTATGGAGTTCCTTTTGGACCGTATTTCCAAGTACGATACCAATCAGGAATTCCTTGACTCGATGAACCAGTAAGGGTATACGACCGGAGGCTTTAGGCGAGAGGTCTGGCGATGAAGGCGAAGATACATCCCAAATACGAAGTGGCGGACATTAGCTGCGCTTGTGGTGCGGTAGTCCACACCCGTTCGACGAAGGGCGACTATTCCGTAGAGATTTGCTCCAAGTGCCACCCGTTCTTCACGGGTAAGCAGAAGCTTGTGGACACCGAGGGCCGGGTCGAGCGGTTCAATCGTAAGTACGGCCGTGTTACGGCGACACCCACCGAGAAGAAGTAGCCGGTAGATTCGCCCTTCCATGGAAAAGCTGCAAGTAGGCGGACAGGCGGTAATCGAGGGAGTGATGATGCGCTCTCCTCACTGCCTGGCTGTAGTGGTGCGATCTCCTGAGGGCGGCCTTGTGGTGCGCCAGCGAAGGTGGATCTCCCTGGCCACGCGGTGGAAGTTCTTGCGCTGGCCGTTCTTTCGGGGAGTGCTGGTATTAGGCGAATCGTTGCACAATGGCATTTCCGCGCTGAATTTCTCCGCCATGGTTCTGGAGAGTCACGAGGCTAAGGCCGCGGGCAAGGAAGGGGGTCCGATACGGGAAACCCCGGCTTCCTTGTGGGTTACCGTGGGGATTGCAGTACTGTTGGCGCTGGGGCTGTTCGCGGCGCTGCCGCATTTCCTTACCTGGGGCCTTGGCAAAGTCGTCGGTGCGGAGACGTTGACCACCGGCCGGACGTTCTGGTTTCACATTGTTGACGGTGTTATCAAACTGGCCATCTTCATCGGATATGTGTTCGCCATTTCGTTGTTGCCCGATATCAAGCGCGTCTTCATGTATCACGGTGCTGAGCACAAAAGCATCTACGCGCACGAGCGGGGCGAGGAACTGACGTTGGAGAACGTGCGCAAGTACAGTACCCTCCATCCCCGGTGCGGTACTTCGTTTCTGCTGATAGTGCTGCTGGCGGCAGTCCTCGTCTTCACCATGGTCTTCCCTTTTATCCCGCCCATAAGCGACCTGACGTTGGTGAATCAAGCATTTTTTGTGGTGGTCAAGCTGTTCCTCTTGATGCCCATTGCAGGCAGTGCGTACGAGTTGATCCGCCTGGCCGGGCGCCGCGCGGATAATCCGGTGCTGAAGTTCTTCGTGTGGCCCGGCATGATGACGCAGAAGATCACCACCCGCGAGCCGGACGACGGCATGCTGGAGGTCGCCATCGCCAGCCTCAAGACGGTCATCGACTCGGAGAGGAGATTTGACGAGTCAGATTCCGGCGAGGTAGAAGAGAAGCAGGAGGAGTTCGAGTCTTTTGCCGGCTATCTCGGGAGCGTGGAGGCTTCCTGATGTTTCAGAAACTGACCGAAGTCGTTGACCGGCACGAGGATCTGGGCCGCCAGATGCTGGATCCTCAAGTGATCGGTGATCGCCGGCAATACGCCAGTGTGGCCAAGGAATACGCGGCCCTGACTCCCATCGTGGAGACTTTCCGGGAGTATGAGCAGATCCTTCAGCAGATCGCTGAGGGAGTAGAGATGCTGGAAGACAGCGATTCCGAGATGAGGGAACTGGCAAAAGAGGAACTGGCGGTGTTGCGGCCCCGGCAGACCGCGATTGAAGAGAAGCTGCAGTTTCTGCTGCTGCCCAAGGACCCCCTGGACGAGAAGAATATCATTCTGGAGATCCGTGCCGGGACCGGCGGCGACGAAGCGGCCCTGTTTGGCGCCGATCTTTTCCGGATGTACTCCCGCTTCGCGGAGAAGAAGAAATGGAAGGTCGAGGTAATGAGTTCCAACGTCACCGAACTGGGCGGGGTCAAGGAGTTGGCTGCGCTCATTTCCGGACAGCGGGTCTACAGCCACCTCAAATATGAAAGTGGTGTGCACCGGGTTCAGCGGGTCCCGGAAACCGAGGCCCAGGGACGCATCCACACGTCGGCAGTTACCGTGGCCATTCTGGCAGAGGCGGAAGAGGTCGACGTGGAGGTGGTGGAATCGGACCTGAAGATCGACACGTACAGGGCGAGCGGTGCGGGCGGTCAGCACGTCAACGTCACCGATTCGGCCATCCGTATCACTCACATCCCCTCGGGTCTGGTGGTGACCTGCCAGGATGAGCGGTCGCAGCATAAGAACCGGGCCAAGGCGATGAAGATCCTGCGGGCCAAGTTGTTGGAGCAGGAGATCGAGCAGCAGGCCCGCGAACAGAGCGAGAACCGCCGGGCCCAGGTTGGCTCAGGGGACCGCAGCGAGCGCATCCGCACCTATAACTTCCCTCAGAATCGGCTGACTGACCACCGCATCGGCCTGACCCTGTACAAGCTGGACCTGATCGTTGAGGGCGACATGGGGGGGGTTATCTCCAGCCTGCAGACCTATTTTCAGGCCGAATCTCTGAAGGCCCAGCGGACTGACGACTGATAGCCCATCCGTGTATTTCCTTGACATAGGCTCTAAAGGCTAACTATATTCTACGCGGCGGCAGGCCTGATATGCGGGAGGCATCATGAAGCTATCAACCAGAGTCAGATACGGAGTTCGCGCCCTTGTGGAGTTGGCCGACGTGCAGCAGGAATCTCCTGTCCTCCTGGACTCCATCGCAAAGAAGCAGGGCATTTCCCGCAAGTACCTTGACGCCATTTTTGCCCGGCTGAAGGCTGCGGGTATTGTGAGCAGCAGCCGGGGTGCGGGAGGTGGTTTCCTCATTACTCGCGCCGCCTCGTCGATTACGGTGGCTGACGTCTTTCAGGGCCTTGAGGGTCCCTTGTGCCTGGTTGACTGCAAGAGCGAGGATCGTCATTGCGGGCAACTCGCCCAATGCCCTACCACCGAATTGTGGGCTGAACTGTCCACTCTCATGACCGAATTCCTTCAGTCGGTCACTATCCAGCAGTTGGTGGAGAGGAAGCGTGAGAAGGCTGAACGCACCTCGATGATGTACTATATCTGACCGGTTTCTTCCGACGTACTATTCTACGGCATCCAGCAGAGCTTTCAGGAAGGGATAGAAGCGCGCGGTGGACGAGATGGACAGCCGTTCGTCCGGTGAGTGCACATCGAACATATCGGGACCAGCAGAGATCATATCCATGCCGGGGTATTTCTCCCCGATAATGCCGCATTCCAGGCCGGCGTGAATGGCGGTGATATCGGCCGACTTGCCCGTGGTTTGCTCGTAGACATTGCGCGCGAAAGCCAGCAACTCGGAGGCCATGTTGGGTTGCCATCCGGGATAGCCTTCGTGCATGACCGGTTCGGCGCCTGCGAGCCGGGTTGCGGCAGCAATCTGTTGCCGGATCCGGTCGATGGCGGGGTCTACGGAGCTGCGGCTCGAATTCAGCAACTTGGCCTCGCTGTCAGTCCATTTGATGCTGGCAACGTTGGTTGAGCTTTCGACCAGTCCGGGGATGTCCTTGCTCATGGCGTCCACGCCGTGGGGGAGCGCCAGGATCAGATCTACCAGCCGGCCGGTATCCGCGGCGGAAATCGCCTGCTGGGCAGTCGCATCCGAGATCTCAATGGTGAGATTGGGGTCGGTCTGTCCGTATTCCTGCACGAAGAGCGGTTTCAGCTCCTCCGCCTTGGCCAAAGCCGTCTCCTTCAAGCCTGCGGCTCCTACCACCACCGCAGTCGCTTCACGAGGGATGGCGTTGTGTTTGTCGCCGCCGTCGAAATCCGCCACCCGCACTTCAAGGTTGTCGGCCACTGCTTTCAGCAGAGCGGCCGTCAGCTTAACAGCGTTGGCGCGGTTTTCGTGGATGGCAAGGCCTGAGTGCCCGCCGGCGAGACCTTTTACGGTGATGGACACCGCCTGACTCCCGGCGGCAATAGCCTCCAGGCGGACGGGAAAGACGCATTCGCTGTCCGCACCGCCGGCACATCCGGCGAAGATGTATCCTTCCTCTTCCGAGTCGATATTAATCAGCTTTCTGCCTTGGACAAATCCGGGCTGCAGGCTGGTGGCCCCGGTAAGGCCGGTTTCTTCTTCGACGGTCGCGAGCAGTTCCAGCGGGCCGTGGGCCGCGTCCGGGTCCTCGGCTACGGCCATGCTCATGGCCAAACCGATGCCGTTGTCAGCACCTAGAGTAGTGCCGTCGGCCTTGAGCCAGTCGCCGTCCCGAACGACCCGGATCCCCTCGTTCATGAAATCGAATTCCACGTCGTTGTTCTTTTCGCACACCATGTCAAGGTGACCCTGGAGCACTACGGTGGGTACATTCTCCTTACCCGGGGTAGCCGGAACCCTGATCACCAGGTTGCCCACGTCGTCCCTGGCCCAGGTGAACCCGCGCTCCTCGGCCCAACTCGCCAGGTAGGCGGCCAGTTTCTCCTCGTGGCCCGAAGGTCTCGGTACCTTGGTTATCGCTTCAAAGTTCTTCCAGACTACCGCTGGTTCCAGTCCGTCAAAAGCGCTCATTTCTTCCTCCTCCCCGTAAGGTGATTTTCATAGCGTCAGACTAATGTAATTGTCTTTGTTGGGCAAAGCAAGGGGGTGGGTTATTTCAGCTTCTTTAGGCGCTCCAGGTCGGCTTTGACCCGGCTGTACTCGAACTCCCAGTTCATGGTGCCCTCAGCGTCCTGAAGATGCTTGATCTTCTGGCGCACTTCCTTGTCGAGGTCGTCATCGATGGACATGTGCTTTCTGAGGATCGGTGCGATGATGCGGTTGATCTCGTGGTCTTCTCCGAAGACCTCTTCAACGTGCTGGCTGCTGAACATGATCTCGATCATCTGTTCCACCACGTAATCGAGAGCCTCGTCATCGATTTTGAAGCTCTTCTCCTGGGCCAGCGCCCGCTTCAGCTTGCCGATACTGGAATAGGTGAGCCCCCGCTTGGCGATAAGGTCCTTGGCGCGTTCGTTGATTTCCCGCTCCATCCGCTGGTACTCGAAGAGCACCGACTCCAGATCTTTCTGGACTTCGTCGATCAGCTCCTGGGGCACTTCGATCATTTCCTTCTTGATGAGTGCCTTCGCTATATCCATTGCGGCGGGCTCGATTCTTCCCCGATAGATTCTCATGGATCCACCCCCCATACTGAAAAGCCGGATTTATATAGCACGGCGTCATTAACAAGGCAAGCATATCTTTTAGAACAGGCGGGAAGGGAAACTGTTAACCGCGGGCGGCCTTTGTGGTATTGTCCTTGGCGAAAGAGGGGAAGAGATGGCTGCCGACAAGGGGATGAGCAAGTACAAGGCGTCCGAGGCCGAGAAAGAAAAGTACTTCATCGAACTGGAAGATCTGGACAACCGGATTTCGAGACTCAGGGTCTTGTACGATCAGTACTTCATGGGTATTGAACGCCTGGAGCCCCAGCAACAGCGGGCAGTCGTGTCCAAAATCCTGCGCCGGTCGGTAATCGGCAATCGCGGCTCCACCGTGCTGAAGTTCCGTTTCAGAAGCCTCCAGCAGCGATTTGTGTCGTACTGCAGCTACTGGGACCGGATTGTAAGGCTGATCGAGGACGGCCGCATTCGCCGGGGGGTTGCGGGCATGGCCGGGACGGCCCCGGGTGACGGCGAGAAAACCAGGATTGGGGACGGAGATCAACGGTTCGCTCCGGCTCAATCGCTACAGTCCCGGCGGCGCAGATTTCGCCAGCGGGACAAGCCGGGAGAGGGTGCGGAGAGTGCGCCGCCGCGCAATGAGTTCAGTCCTGACGAAGTCGAGGCGCTCTATGAGCGCTTTGTCGCCGAAAAGAAGAGGGCTGGTGAGCCTACCGAGAAAGTGACCCGCAGCCTCGTCGAGAAGAGCGTCAAGCGCATTGTGGACCACGTCAAAAAGGACGGCCTCATGCTGCGCATTATCGAGAAAAACGGCAAGGTCAACCTCACCGCGGTTGTCAAAAAGAAATAGCGTCCGGTTCTAACTTCTCAGGAAAATCATAAGGGGGGCGAGGCGAGGAGCAGCGCCTTGAGGTCCTCGTCCGTGAATCGAATGCCGGCGGAGAAGTAGTAGTCCCGATAGGCGTCGTTGAGCAGATCGTCCCCGCCGCCGGCGATGAAGAAGTGCTTCATAATCTCCCACTCAATCTGGCTGCGCAGCCGCGGGTTTTCGTCCATGGTAAAGTCGAACAGATCGAACTGGAAGCTCAACCTGTCCCTGAAGAAGCCGAAGTCGAGGCCGAGGCCGCCCGTGTTTTCCATAATGCCGAAACGGCCCGTCATGAAGTAGAACCGCTTGGCGAATTGGAACGATAGCTTCAGGGCATGGGAGGTAGTCTCGATGCGCTCCTTGACCACCGGGGGCAGGTTGGGGTCGTTGGTCTCCGTGACCACGTGCTTGTCCAGAGTGTACCCGCGGGGGTCGTCGACGATCTGAAGGAGGTAGTACTTGTCGACCTTGGGCTTGAACTTGATGGAGAAGACGTTCTTGGCCGCCTCTTCCTGGATGAAGTATGAGGACGCTAGTTGCACCTCGGTCTGCATCAGTGTGTAGCTCTTCACGAACTCCTTGGTGTCGGAGATTACCTCCTCAACCTCTTCCACCAGCCTGTCGTCGGTGAGCAGCCGCCCGATAGTGCCCTTTCCTTCTCTCATGTCCGTGGTGATGGTGCGGACATTTTCAAGGGTCTCATCAAGCTTGCGCAGGGAAAGCTGGGCGGTGTCGAGGGTGCCCCGCATCGACCCGATAGTGGCTTCAACCTCGGTGCCGGTTGTGGTGACCAGCCCCACAATCTTCTCGGAAAATGTGTTGAAGTTCTTCAGGGTGGCTGACAGCCCTTCCCCGTGCGAATCCGCGAGGTTGGCGATGGTGCGGGAGAAGCGCTCGAAATTCTGGAAGATACGATTGAGCTGAGATATGCGCGGCGCTATCCCCTTCTCCACCAGCTCGCTCAGTTCCTGGCCGAACCGGCTCAACTCCTCGGATGTCTTGGCCAGGTTGTTGATCAACTCTTCTACGTTGCCCGCCGAGACGATGCGGTTGAGCTTGTCCGCTATTTCCCGTGCATCGGAACTGGTAGCCTCAATGTTGGCGGCGACGGTGGCAATAGTCCCTTCCTCGACGATCTTCTCCACCTCCGTCGAGATGGTGTTAGCTCGCTCGGCGATCTCCTTTATCTCGACGCTCACGTCTTTGAGGTTGGCGACGATCTCGCTTAGGGTCCTGCCCTGCTCTTCGCCCCCCAAGGCGGTGGCCAGGCCCGCGCTGATATCTTCCACGTTCTTGAGGATACCGTCGAGGCGCGGGTAGAGTTGGCTCCACTGGCCCATCTGCTCGAACAGTGCATCCACGCCGCTGGTTCCAATTACCACCGGGATCTGCTCCCCTTCCGCCAGTTTGTCGCCGTACAATCCCGGCACAATGGACAAGTAGTAGTCCCCGAGGATGGAGGACTGCTTCCGGATCACCGTGGCCGCGCCCACCAGCCGTCCCTCCTTGATGATTCCCGTGTGAAGCTCGACGTCGTTGGAGAGTCGGATATCTACTCTCGCCCGCACTCCTTCTTCAGTTTCCACTCTGCTGATCTTCTCGATGATTCCCACCGGGATTCCCACCAGGGTCACGTTGGAACCCTCCACCACCCCGGTGACGTCCTCGAAAATGGCGTGCACAGAGTAGGTGTCGGGGCCCGCGAAAGTGGTGGACTTGATCACGCTTACCATATAGATGAGGCCGGCAATGCCTCCTAGAACCACCAGGCCGACGAGCACGGGGGCGCGTATTGCCTTGAGGCTCATGCGTTTCCTCCTGCGGCCGGCCGGTCGTCGACGGGGCTTGAGGAAGCCGAGAGGAATTCTTTCACGTGGCTCTGCTCGCTGTTGACGATGACGTCCGGCGTGCCGTACTCCTCGATGGTGCCATCGTGAATCATTGCGATCCGGTCTGAGATGCGGAAAGTGGACGCCATGTCGTGACTGATCACCACGGAAGTCACCTGCAATTTCTCCTGTGCTTCTTTGATCATCTTGTCCACGTTTAGCGTCATGATCGGATCCAGCCCGGTGGTCGGTTCATCATAGATGATCACCTGGGGGTTGAGAACGATGGCCCGGGCCAGGGCGACGCGCTTGCGCATTCCCCCGGAAAGCTCGTTTGGGAACAGCTTCTCGACGCCGTGAAGGCCCAGGAGGTCCAGTTTTTCCGACACGATTCCGGAGATCTCCTTGCGAGATTTCTTGGTGTGCTCGACGAGAGGAAAGGCGACGTTTTCGGCTACGTTCATGGAGTCGAATAGCGCTGAATGCTGGAACAGCATACCGAAGTGACGGCGCACTCCTGCCAACGCAGTAGATCCCATGGGCGTTATGTCTTCCCCCTCGAACAAGATTCTCCCCTCGTCAGCCTTCAAGAGGCCGATGATATGCTTCACGAGCACCGATTTTCCCGACCCCGAACCACCTATGATGGTGGTGATCAGTCCGCGCTCCACCACCAGATCCACGCCTTTCAGCACGTGGTTGGCGCCGAAGCTCTTGCGCACTCCGTCTACTTCGACTATCGGGTCCGAAGCCATTGGCTCGCGGCAACTCCTCGACGGCTAGAACATCATCGCCGTCAGCAGGTAATCCAACACAAATATCAACACCGACGCCAGCACCACCGCCTGGGTGGTAGCCGCGCCGACGCCCCGGGCTCCGCCGGAGGCGTTGTAGCCCTTGGTGCAACCTATGATGGCCAGGGTGCCGCCGAATACCGCGGCTTTGAAAATCCCACTGGTGAGGTCCTCGATGTACATGAAGTCCGAAATTTTGGCCATGAACTGTCCTTCGTCCACTCCCAACCAAACGACTGCCACGAGGTAGCAGCCCACCATGCCTACAAGGGTAAACAGTACGCACAAGATCGGCAACATGATGACTGTTGCCCAGAAGCGGGGCACGATGAGGTACTGTATGGGGTTGACGGCCATGGTTTCCATTGCGTCGATCTGCTCCGTTACCCTCATGGTGCCTATCTCGGTGGCCATTGCCGAACCGACCCGGCCCGTAACCATCAAGGCAGCCAGGACCGGGCTCAATTCCCGGGACAGCGTCAGCGCCACACTGCCACCGACCATGGTCTCCATCTTGATGATCTCGAAGGCGTAGATCCCCTGCAACCCCATCACCGCGCCGGCGAAACTGCCGGTGAGCACGATGATAAACAGAGAGCCCACCCCCACGAACTCCGCGGCGCGCATGAAATGGCCCACCCGGTACGGGGGGCGAAAGGTCCAGAACAGCACCTGGAAGAACATGAGCGTTGTACTGCCCAGTTCCTCGAGGAACCTGGTTACCGGCTGCAGGAATCCCAACACCTTCTGCCGACCTCCTCAATCGCACACTACACCTCACCACCAGCCTCTCCGTCGATGATAACCTTGAACCGAGGGGGTGTAAAAAATTCGCCCCGAACATGTTTGACCGGTAGGAATTAACTCCCTTATCATGGGCGCGGGAGGTCTGCCGAGTATGAATTTCCAGCGTGGAAGAGTGTTGGTTAGCGGTTTCCTTGTGGCCCTTGGATTATTGACGGCAGGGTGCACCCGCGTCGGGACCAGGCCGGTTTATCCGGTGCCGGGGGAGGTTGTCCCCGGCCAGGAGGACCTATTCGATTCGGAAGGGATGGCGGACGCGGTGGCTCCGGAGGAGGCTGTAGAGGCCGAAGCTGAGCAGTGAACCTAGAAGTTGAAGTTGAGTCCGCCGCCGAAGCAGACGCCCCCTTTTTCGTAGTCCTGGCGTACCGCATATCCAACGGTGCCGGCGAACTCCACCCCGTTGTTCAATATCTTGAGATTCAAGGTGGGAATGGTGGCTGAGTCCCCCCCCCGGGGGTAGTCGGTGATTTCGTTGCGGATCGAAAAGTGGAACGACTGGTGGGCCGCCAGGTTCAACTCGGTGATGAAGCGGTAGCCCACGGTCGAGATGCCCTCCACGCCGATGTCGAAGTGAGTGTTCCCCAGGGTGCCGACCCGGCCGAGGATGCCGCCGCCGGCTTCGAACCCTTCGTGGCTTGCTCCCATCACCACCTTGGCCTCAACGCCTACCGCGTCCCAGAACTCCCAGTACGCTTTGCCGAAACCGTAATAAACGCCGGGCGGGTGGGGGCGGTCTTCCGGCTTGGCTGAGTCGGGAACGTCGCTGTTATCGAATTCCGTGGTGTCCGGACTGGTGGCGCCCAAAACTCCGCCGACCATGCCGTAGCCGAAAGTAATCTGGTAGATCTGGTCCTGCAGGAACCGGTAGGTGAACGACGCTTCCGCCGTGTTGTAACGGTCGTCGAACTTGATGCGCTTTTCTTTGCTGGTGTTCTTATCGTAGATCCGGGTAGCGGACCCCAGGTCATAGTGGAAAAAGGAGGTTTCGACCCGTGCCCGCCGCCCGTCGTGACGCTCGATCCGGGCCTCTCGCCGAACCAGTGATGGGTACGGTTTGACCAACACGTAGTGAGGCACTTCAGGCGACGCGAACCTGACATTTCCGGAGCCTCCCTCCTCGAGGGAGCTGATGTAGTATTCAAAGCCGGGCGGCTGCACCAGTTGTTCCGGTACTGCCACGACGTACCTTCCCGTCGGGGAGCGCAGGAACTTCTCGACCTGATACGCTCCGCGCCCGCTGATCCTGGCGTGGAGAAGGAGGTCTTCGCCCCGCCACGGCCCCAGCATGGTGACCGACAGGTGGTACGGCGGGGTACCACCTTCCAATTCAGCCGGCGCCACGTGGGCCAGAAATGGTGTCCGCTCTTCGCTTCCGGGTTCCGCGGCTTCGTCAACTTCGGCCCGGGCCTGAGCCTCCTCAGCAGGGCTTTGTGCAAGCGTGGGAAGGGCAGCGAGGGCCAAAACAGATACCAAAGTAGAAATCGCTATTGCATAGCGCATGACCTTTCCTCCCTTACCAGTTGAACTCAAGGCCTGCGCCGCCGCCAAAACCGATGTGCCGGATGTTGCGCATGTTGGCCCCGAAATGAAACAGAACACTGAACCGGTTGTCTTGTCGCCACCCGGCGTGAAACAACAGGCGGGCTGCGTAGTCGTCCGCTTGCACGGGGAAGTTCGTGGCGGCTGCGGAGATGCCTACCGGGACGTGATCCCAGAGCCCCAGGTTCATGGCAATGAGCGCCTCGGTACCCAGTTGGTCAACGAAACTGCCGCCCATGAGCAGGTTGGTCTCGGTGTCCTTGCCGATCCGCAGATAGCCGTGAATGCCGGTAACCGCCCTGCCGCCATGAACGTCGGGGTCGTATTCGCCTTCTTCCTGCTTCTCTCGCACACCGCCGACAACGAGCCGCGGAATCACGTGGAAGTACTCGGTAACTTTCAACTCGGGCTCAAAGTAGGCGTAGGTCATGGCCAGGTTGGTAGGTTTGAACTCCTCCTCGAACGTGGTGTGGTATAAGTCGGGGTCCTCGATCCACTTGGCGGGGCCGCCTTTCCCCTCAAAAACTCCGAACCCCATGCGGAAGGAGTGCATGATGCCCCATTGCAGTCGGTACGTCAGGTCTGCCTCCGACTTCCAGAAGTAGTCTTCTCCGGGCCGGGTCAGATAGAAGTCCGCCCACTCGATGGCGACGCGGGCGTGGGACCGGCCGGCGATATCTTTCTTCGGCTTCACCGGTGTGGAGATGGCGATGGAATGAGGTGAGTTGGGATCCGCGGACGCGGCAAGGCGCTTGCCTGACGGGCTGTTGGCTTCGATGAAGTACTCCAGCGCGCCGGGTTCGGTGAATTCCGGTGGCACCTCAGCCATGAAGGAGGAGTCCCCGAATTTCCGCATCGGCGTCATGCGGTACAATTTGTCTCCTTCGCGACGGTGGAACAGCTTCACCGCGTTCACCGCGTCAGGTGATACGATGACAATGGCAGGCGCTATCCGGGTGCCTGCGTCGATGGATCTGAGCGCATCGTGCTCCATCAATAAGGGCGCCTTTTCTCCCGGCTCAGGTTGTGCAGGTCTGACCTGCCTCGAGTAGATGGTGCGGCGGAGAAAGGCCAGTTCGGCGCCGATGTTCTGCTTGTACGCAGACGTCGGATTCTCCTTGAGGAAGCGCATCCACCTTACCACCCGCTCTTCCAGCGGGAGGCTTATTGTGTCCAGCCACGCTTCGTGGACCTTCTTTGCCTCCGGGTCATCTTCACAAGCTGGGCATTGGGGCTGTTCGGCCACGGCCCGGGGCGCGCTTTCAACCACCGGGGACAACCCTTCGGCGCGTACGGAGTCGCCCGCCTTGATCCTGTCGGGAGCGGTGTTCTGCACCACGATTACCGACATGGTCTCCCCGGCCCTGGCGACCACCTCCGTGACCAGGGGAATGCGGTCCTCTATCTTCTCTTTGGTCACCGGATGGATCAGCGATACCCTGGTCAGGATCTGTATCGACATTCCGGATTCCAGCCCCTGCCGGGTGCCCAGATCTATAACCAGTTCCCGGCCCTTGATTTCGAGAATATATCCTTCCGTAACGCTGGTCGCCGTGACCTTTCCTCCCTGCTCTTCGCCCTGCCTGACCTTTTCCTGGCCCAGGCCGATTGACGGCAGGAGGAGCAGCGCCGCGAGGAGTGCGGCCATCCTGCCGTAAGATGTTTCAGGTTTGCAGCCCATTTTTGGTCCCTCCCTGATGTCATTTACTCTTGCGCTTGGTTTGCCGGGGATCGCAATACAGCACATCCCGTGCCATCGGGCGGCCCCCGTCGGGAAGGGCGAAGTCGGAAGGGAGAGTCTACAACTCCTGGCAGGTAGTCTGGAGTAGCCCTACTCCCCGTTGGAGTAGGTTTGAAGGGTTGGCTAGGGCGTCAGCTTGAACAGCTCTTCCAGGGTGGTCTTTTCCACGTCGGACATGGCGGTAGCCTTGAACACTTTCTTCTTTCCGGGGTGGGGTTTGCGGAAGGAGAACCAGATCTCCCCGGTGCCGGGGACTAACAGCAGCGACTGCATGGTGTCGCTCCGCCTGATTCCGGTGAGCAGATCCCAGAGGGAATCCTGGTTGAGACCGGTTTCGTTTTCCTTGATGAAGGCCTGTGCCTTCTTGTACCTGCCACAGTCGACGGGTGAGCTGAGCTTGCGGTTGTGGTTGGTCGCGACGAGCGCAAAGCTGCTGCCCTGCGGTTCGTCCGCGGTGGTGCGTATCCCGTGACCACCGGAAACGAGTTCTACCACGACAGCCGGTTCGGCCGGTCCGGTCCGGGGCGCCACCGCCTGGATGATGAAGCTGCCGACCCGCTCCGTCTTGGTGAGCTTCTCGATGAAGTATTCGAGTTGGGTGGTCTTGTCTCCCGGAGGGCCGCCTGCGTGCGCAGTTTCCACCGCGGTTCTGAAGGCCAGGGCCGAGGGGGTGAACTTCCCGGACGGGGGGAATTTCCCTGACCGGCTGGAGAATCCGAGGTTGAGGAACGCACCGAGGCCTTCGGAGTTGATGCACGAGAGGCAGCCCAGGAAACCGGCGAAACCCACCGAGATCATGGGTCGCTTGTCCTTCTCCGCAGGTTTGTGAATGAAGATGACCTGGTTACGCAAAAGGGCCGGCGAAAGGGACCAGTCGAGATTCCTTACCAGGCAGACCTTTCCTTCCAAGGGGGGCTTTTGCGTTGCTTGGCCCCAGGCGGAAACCGACGAACACGCTGAGCCGAGGTAGTCGATGTAGGTGTTGAGGGCCAGGATATCCCGCCAGGTGAACGGTGCGGGCAGGCGGTCCGACTTGAACTTGCCGCCGCCTGCGTCTCTGGCGCCTTTCACCAGCCCCTTTGCCTCTTCCTCCAGTCCGGGGTCGACCACCATCAACTCCCCTACCGACTGCAGCATCGGGTAGAACAGCGCCGGAGATGTCCGCTCCAAAATGTAGTTGTCCACGAGGTCGAGGATCTCGGCACGAAGCGCCTTGCCATGAGCGTAGCCACGTTGAAAATGATCGCCTTCCAGCACCAGAACCGGGACGCCCGCAATAGTCTTTGCCGGGGCCGCTTTTTCCTGAGCCGTCGCCGTCGCCAGGGAGACCAGGAGTATGGCGGCGAAGGACGCTGCCGGAAGAGAGCGCCAACCGGCTGGGATCGAATTGATTTTGTTCACGCGTGTACCTCCGCTTGCGTTTTCCACAATGCGATCAGTATAATAACGCCACGTGCGTTGTTTTTGCAATCTCCGCAGGAGGATAATATGCGTAGCGCTACCTATACTTGGTGTCTGATGCTCAGCTTGGCTCTGGTCGGCTTTTCCGGCTGTCCTTCCAGCGGGTCGGACAAGCCCAAGATCTATCCGGACGGGGTGTCTGGAGACATTGTTACCGGCGACATTTCCGGGGAAACGGTGGAGCCCAACTCGTGCGAGGACGACTCCGACTGCCTGGCGGGTAAGTGCAATCCGTTCAGCCACACCTGCGTGGAGTGCCTCAAGGATGACGACTGCGGCGACATGGAGAAGTGCGAGAAATGGGAGTGCGTTCCCATCATCGCCTGTGCGGCGGACGGGGACTGCCCCGAGGGCCTGCTGTGCGACGTAGATGCTGCGGTGTGCGTGGAATGTCTTTCAGACGATGACTGTCCCGACGGCGGCGAGTGCGTGGACAATGCCTGTGTGTTGCCCTGCGGGGACGGTTGCCCCGATGGGTTCGTGTGCGACGAATTGGCCGACATTTGTGTCGAGTGCCTTGGCGACGCCGACTGCCTGCCGGAGGAGTGGTGCCTGGAGACGGACTATCTCTGCCTTGAGGACCAGTGTGAGCCCGGGGCCAAGGGGTGCGTTGGCAACGCGACCGCCACCTGTGCGGAAAACGGTTCCGGCTGGGCCGACCTGGTTCCGTGTGGCGATGGGCTTCTGTGTACGGATGGCGAGTGCGTGGAAGATCTGTTGTGCGAACCTGGCTTGAAGTCGTGTAAGGATGACGCCACTGTGCTGGTGTGCAACGATGCCGGCACCGAGTTGCTCGAAGAGGCATGCCCGGAAGACACCTCCTGTTTCAACGGCGAGTGCTCCAAGGAGTGCGTGCCCGATTGTGAGGGGAAAGAATGCGGCGCCAGCGGCTGCCCTGACTTCTCGTGCGGCGAGTGTCAGGACGAAGCATATTGCGGCGAGGATTTCATCTGCCACAAGGGCCTGTGCCCTCCCGGCGAGGCGAAATGCATTGACGGTGGCATATCGAAGTGCCTGGATGAGGACCTGGGTTGGAGTGAACCGGAACCGTGCCCGCCGGGTACCATCTGCATCGATGCCAAATGCCAGGAGGAGGGCAAAGAGTGCGACCCCGGGGCTCTCGCCTGCAAGGAAAACGTGGTCATGATGTGCCAGGAAGATGGGCAGGGTTGGGAGATTACCGAGAAGTGTCCGGACGGCACAGTGTGCGAGGCCGGCGAGTGCATACCCAAACCCTTCGAGTGTTTCCCCTGGGAGACCGCATGTGAAGGTGACACTGTCATAGGGTGCAACGAGGAAGGTACGGGATGGTATGTGTTGTACGAATGCCCGTGGCCGTTGTACTGCTCGGGTGGCGAATGCGTCGACGAGCCGTTCCAGTGCGAGCCCGGCGAGGGCGCGTGCGAAGGCGACCTGGTCCTCTTCTGTGGGGACGACGGCACCTGGCACGAAGAGTACTTCTGCCCGCCCGGCACTACTTGCGAGCAGGGCGACTGCATACCGGGGCAGGGTAGCTGCGCCGAGATGCTCGAATGTGCCATGGAGCAAGTTTGTTTTGAGCCGGAGCCGGTGTGCTTCCAGGAGTGCATGCTGCTGGGAGAAGCGCCCGATCTGGCCTTCGAGCTTTACTTCTGCGTCTGGGAAACCTGCGGCATGTGGGAACCCGACAGCGAGTGTTTCGAGTTCGCGATGTATGAGAAATGCGAGGAGCTGTTCTGGGAATGCACCGGCGGCTGCCTGCCCGAGTGCGACGGCAAGGACTGCGGCCCCGATGGGTGCGGCGGCAACTGCGGGACCTGCCCCTTCGGCAGCACCTGCAATTCGGCGAACATCTGCGAGATCGTGTGTGTCCCCGATTGCACCGGCGTGGAGTGCGGCAGCGACGGTTGTGGCGGCAGTTGTGGCATTTGCGGCCCCGGCGAGGCGTGCAAGAACCACGAGTGTATTGCCAGCCTGTCATGCAAGGAGCTGACGGAGTGCATGTTCGGGTGCCCGCCCAACGACGAAGATTGCAACGGCGAGTGCTGGGCCGACACATCGTCGGACGCCAAGCAGCAGTGGATGGACGTTATGGCGTGCATTCAGGACGTCTGCGGCGAAAACGGTCCGCCCCCCTGCTTTGGTGAAGCGATCCAGGGCGAATGTGCGGAAGCGTGGAACGCCTGTCAGGACTGCACGCCCGAATGCGTGGGCAAGCAGTGCGGCGACGACGGCTGCGGCGGGGATTGCGGCGATTGCCCGCCCGGTTATGCGTGCGACAATTTCGGCACCTGTCTGTGCCAGCCTCAGTGCGGCGGCAAGCAGTGTGGCCCCGACGGCTGTGGCGGCCAGTGCGGCCAGTGTGACTTTGGCGACGTATGCAACTATATGGGTCAGTGCGTATGCATGCCCCAGTGCCAGAACAAGGAGTGCGGTTACGACGGCTGCGATGGTGAATGCGGCGAATGCCCGGAAGGGCTGTTCTGCACTCCCAACGGCAAATGCAAGCAGGGCCAGCAAAACTGCGGCGACGGCTTCTGCAAGCCCAACATCGGGGAGAACTGCGAGACGTGCCCCGAGGACTGTGGCGACTGCTGGGAAGGCGACTGTTGCCAGCCCCACGATTTCCCGGGCTGCAAGGACGAAGAAATCATGTGGTGCGTGTGCGAATTCGACCCGTTCTGTTGCGAGGCGATGTGGGACGAGATCTGCGTTGACGAGGCCAAGAACGAATGTGGGATGAACTACTGCGCCTGCCAGCCCGACTGCCAGGGTAAGCAGTGCGGCCCCAACGGCTGTGGCGGCCAGTGTGGCCAGTGCCCGCCCGGTTTCCAATGCACCGACAGCGGCCAGTGCCAGCAGCCGGACAACTGCGGCAACGGCTGGTGCCAGCAGTGGCAGGGGGAGAACTGCGAAACGTGCCCCGACGATTGCGGCATTTGCATCGAGTGCGGCGATGGGATCTGCTCCCAGGGAGAGAACTGCTGGGAGTGTCCGGAAGATTGCGGAGAGTGCCCTCCGGAGAGCTGCTGTGAGCCCCACGACACTCCCGGCTGCGACGACCCGGAAGTGGTGGAGTGTGTTTGCTCAAATGACGCCTTCTGCTGCAATAATCACTGGGACAATATTTGTGCGAACGCGGCGATCCAACAGTGTAATGCTCCCTGTTGCGAGCCCTCATGCGCCAGTGAAGACGGCATGATCAAGGAGTGCGGCGGCGACGGCTGCGGGGGCAGTTGCGGAGAGTGCCCGGACGGAACTTACTGCCAGGACGGACAGTGTGGTGAAAATGACGGTTGCACCGCCACCAACTCGCCCGGTTGCGGCGGGTGCTCGTGCCAAGCGTGCGTCTGCCAGCAGGACCCCTATTGCTGCAACACGGCCTGGGACGGCATTTGCGTCAACGAATGCCAGGAGGACTGCGGCGGCTGTGGCGTGATGGATGACTGCGGCGACGGTCAGTGTGATGCTACGGTAGGCGAGACTTGCCAGACCTGCCCTGTGGACTGCGGCTGCATGGATTTCGAGATTTGCCACCAGGGAGAATGTTGTGCACCTTCCTGTGAAGGCAAGGAGTGTGGCGGCGACGGTTGCGGCGGCGACTGCGGCAGTTGCAGCCCGGCGGAGAGTTGTCAGGACGGCATTTGTGTGGCCGACCCAGGTTGCGAAGGATACACCTGGCAGGGGTGCTGCGACGGCAACACGCTTATGTGGTGCCAGGACGGCGAGGTGTTGGAGCAGAGTTGCGCCAACAATCCCCAGTGTGGCTGGAGCGCCGATCAGGGGTACTACAACTGCGGCACCAACGGCGCGGCAGAACCATCCGGGCAGCATCCGATTCTCTGCCCCGGAGCCTGCGAACCGCAGTGCATGAACGCTGATGGTACGCCAAAGGCGTGTGGAGACGACGGTTGCGGAGGCTCTTGTGGCTCCTGCGCTGACAATGAGGAGTGCGTTGGCGGGGCGTGCCAGGCGAAGAAGGGCAAGCTTGGGGATCCCTGCCAGTACGGCGTGCAGTGCGAGTCGGGACTCTGCCTGCTTACCGATGCCGGTAAGATCTGCACCGTTTCCTGCGCCAACGGAGAGTGCCCCGCCGGCTACGAGTGTTTTGACTACGGCAACGGTCTGCTGGCTTGCGTTCCCAACGGCGACTGCATTCCCGACTGCGAGAACAAGGAATGCGGTGACGATAGCTGCCAGGGCTCCTGCGGCTCTTGCCCGGACAATGCCCAGTGCGCCAACGGCCAGTGCGTTGGTTTGAACGCGCCGACCAAGTGCCCGGAGATGCTGGAATGCGCGCTTGACTGCGGGTTCTCCATGATGTGCATCTGGGGTTGCTACGGCGACGGCACCCAGGCCTCCAAGGACCTCTTCGAGGCTCTCACCGGCTGCGTCGTTTCCGATTGCGGCTGGGACATCATCAACCAGCAGTGCATCTATGAGTCCCTCGAGGGGGCTTGCGCCGACGCCCACAAGGCCTGCCAGGCCGACGGCTAAAGCAAAGGACCGACAAGCATGTTTCGTCCATCTTTCGTCCTCTTTCTCCTGTCCCTCATGACACTATCCGCCTGCGGTGGCGGTTCCCCTTCTCCGTCAATTTCGGACATCTACGCCAGCCCGGATCACGCACCGGTGGCAGGGGCCGACGGCGCCTCGGCGCCGGAGGAGAGAGTCTGCACGCCTGAATGTGACGGCAAGGAGTGCGGCGAAGACGGCTGCGGTGGGAACTGCGGGGAGTGTTCCTCCGGCGAGCACTGTGACCCTCAGTTCATCTGCCGGCCCGGGGAGTGTACGCCGGGGCAGGTGAAGTGTCAGGGCGGGGGAATTGCGGCCTGCCTGGCCGACGGGTCGGGATGGTCCGACGCCACCCCCTGTCCGGAGGGCGAGGTTTGCGCTGGCGGGGAGTGCATGAAGCCGGAGCAGATCTGCACTCCGGGGCAGAAGGCGTGCGCCGGTAACGCGGTGATTACCTGCGAGGGAGACGGCTACGCATGGAGTCAGCCTTCCGGTTGTCCGGCTGCGACGGAGTGTGTCAACGGGGCGTGTGTGTCTACGGGACAGAAGGATTGCAAGACCATCCTCTCCTGCATGCTCGCCAAGAAGTGCGGTCAGCCCGAGCCTGAGTGTATGCTGGATTGTTTCGACGACGGGACCGAGAGCGCGGTGGGGAAGGCCCAGGCGGTCTATTATTGCGTCTTCCAGAAGTGCGGCAAATGGGGCCCCGGGGAGGCGTGTTTCCAGAACGAGCGCATAGCCGGTTGCGCCGGGGCTTTCGGTGCGTGCAACCAGGGCGGGTGCGTGCCTGCATGTGCGGGCAAACAGTGCGGCCCGGATAGTTGCGGGGGGCAGTGCGGCCAGTGTCCGGGTGCGACGGAGTGCGCCGATGGAGTGTGTGTCGGCTGCACTACCGACTGCTTCAACAAGGACTGCGGCCCGGACGGTTGCGGGGGCCAGTGCGGTCAGTGCCCCGGTGGTCAGGTTTGCGATGGGCAGGGCCAGTGCAAGCCGGGCGGTGCCTGTGGCGGCATTAGTTTCGAGGGCTGCTGCGAAGGAGAGAAACTCCATTGGTGCGAGGGGGGACAACTTCAATCGCAGAATTGTCAGTGGCAGCCTCACTGCGGCTGGAAACAGGGGGCAGGATATTACGATTGCGGAACCGCAGGAAACTCAGATCCTTCCGGGCAGTTCCCCAAGGCTTGCGGGCTCACCTGTGAGCCGAATTGTGCGGGTAAGCAGTGCGGACCTGACGGGTGTGGTGGGAGTTGCGGCGGTTGTCCCGAGGGTTCAACTTGCATCGGGGGGCATTGCGAGGCGGGTCTCAAGTGTATGGACATCGTCCAGTGCGTATTCACCTGCGGCGCGGACAGCAACTGCTATATGAACTGCTGGGAATCGGGCGCACCCGACTCCCAGGAACTGTTCGAAGATCTCTCTATTTGCGTCATGGATTTCTGCAACATGCTGATCAGCCAGCAATGTCTCGAAGACGCAGTCGATGGTCCTTGCGCAGCCGCGTACGCGGCGTGCGAAGCTGAGTAGACTCAGGAACACTCACAATAGCTGCAGTAGTTCTCCGGCCAGCAGATTCCCGGTTGGTTGCCGCTGGTGCAAACTCCACTGAAGAACCCACTGGACCAGCAACTGACGCCACAGTCGCCCGAGGACAAGGTGCAGTTGGGCGGCTGCAAACAGGGTGAGCCCGGGTTGCCCGGCTCGTGGCAGTATTTCAGGACATTACCTACGCACTGCCCAGCCCAGGTGACGTTGCCGCACGGATTGGGGTCGGCTTCACAGATGCCGTTGACAGTACAGTGATAGCCTTGGCCACAGGTGCCGCAATTGCCGCCACAATCATCGGAGCCGCACTGCTTTCCAGCGCAGTTTGGCAGGCACTCGCAGTGGCCGGACTGGCACACGTAACCCTGGGGGCATTCACCGCAGGATCCGCCGCATCCGTCATCACCGCATTGCTTGGCGCCGCAATCGGACTGGCAGCTACAGTGGAAGTTGATGCACGAGGTACCACCGGGGCAGACTCCGCAGGAGCCGCCGCATCCGTCGTCACCGCATTCCTTGCCCGCACAGACGGGTACCCCCGGGTTGAACGGCTGGCAATCGTCGACGTCGGGAGTACCGTCGTTGTCGTCGTCGGGATCTATGCAGTCTGAGGTTCCATCCAGATCGCTGTCCGGGAATTGCTCATCAGTGAAATTGTTGCAGTTGTTGTCCAGCCCATCGCACAGTTCCTGGGCCCCCGGGAATATGTCGGCGTTGGAATCATTGCAGTCGCTGGGAATCGTGGCGGTGTATTTTCCTGCCGGCTGACACGCGCAGACGGGCGCTCCGGAACCGAAGCCGTCCTGGTCCTCGTCCAGGTAGAACTGGGCGCAATCGGTTGCCGTTGCGTCGTCGGCCAGCCCGTCGCAATTATCGTCTCCGGGGACGGAGCACAGTTCCGGTGCGTCCGGGTTCACTTCGGGGGCCAGGTCTTCGCAGTCACCGGCTCCGCTCGCGGTGTAGAAGCCATACGGTTCACAGAAGCACGCAAAAAGCTGCCCTCCGTATCCATCCTCGTCCTCGTCTGCGAAGAATAGGGCACACCCTACCGCATTCTCGTCGTTGGAGCTGCCGTTGCAGTCGTCGTCCTGTTCGGTGCTGCAGTCTTCCAGGGTGGCATGGTGCACCAGCGGATTGAGAGGCTCACAGTCAGTGGCGTCGGGGTCCAGGTCGCCGTCATCGTCATCGTCGCATTGGTCGCCTTGATTGTCCGAATCGAAGTCGAGTTGGTCGGGATTGGGCTTTAGAGGGCAATTGTCGGCAACGTCATCAATTCCGTCGTTGTCGTCGTCGGGGTCGATGCAGTCGGCAGCCCCCTCATCGTCGCTGTTGACGAAACCTTCGTCCACTTCTCCGTCGCAATTGTCATCTACGCCGTTGCACGCCTCGGGGAGGGCGGTATCGCCGGTGCAATCCCACTCCCCTTCCTGGCACGAGAGTGAGCCGGTGCAAACACCCCATTCGCTCGCGATCTCGCATTCTTCGCCGTCGAGCGCTTCGTCCACGTCGCCGTCACAGTCGTCATCCTGGCCGTTGCAGTCCTCAGCCGCCGGAGTTGCCGCATCGCACTGAGTGAGCCCTTCCGGAGAACACTCTGCCTGGCCGAAACACGCACCGAATTCGTTCTCGACGTAGCAGTTGGTAGAGCTGCCGGCCTCAACGAACTTCGCGGTGCATTCGCAGGCCAGTCCGTCCGGTGCACACTGCTTGACCACTCCTCCCTCGGTGGTGTCCGCCTCCAGGCACGAGTACGAAGCCGGGCAATCGTCATTGGAACTGCAATGCCCCCCGCAATATGCTCCCGAGGGGCCCAGCTTCACGCATTTGTCTCCAGTGTCGGCCGGCAGGCCCTCGTAGCACTGTTCGCTTGCAGTGCACGGCCGGCACAGCCACAGATGCGAGGGCAGGCAGATGAACACCGGGTCTGTCCCCGAGCCCACCTGGGTGCACTCGAACCCGGCGGGGCACTCTTCTATGCAGACAGAAGTACACACCTTGCCGTGACGGCTGTCCACACACCAGCCATCCAGGCACTCTTCCGAGGTTTCGCAGTCACATCCGAAACCTCCTGGAAAGACGCACAACTCCCAGGTCTCGCCCGGGGCGTCCGCTTGCCAGTCGCCCAGCCCGCCTGGGCCGGCATCGACATCGGGATCGTCCCGCTGGTCAACAGGGCCGATGTGAACTTCTTCCGGAGCCGACGTTTCCGGACCAACGAAACCAGGGTCTGCTGAATCGACCACGTCAGCGGTGGCGGCCGGGTCCGAAGATGTGCATGCAGTCAGAAGCAAAAGGGCGCCTGCAAATAGGGCAATTCTGGACATTTCTCTCCCCAAAGAAGAATACCACTCCATGATAGCCGAGATTCAGCCGTTTTCCCAGTTATCCGCCGGCGCCCGGTGGTTCTTTCTACACGCGCGCAAAAACTCCTTGGTACCCACTTTCATCCTATGTCACTTTAACAACGTACTTTGGGAGTAGTATGCACTTACTGTGTCGAAAGATTCACCATCAAAACAGCCAAGAAGAGAGGTGCAACATGAGTTTGCGGGGGAATTCAATTCGGACCGTCCTGACGGTTGTGGCGTTGATGTCGGTGTTGCTGTGGGCCTGGTCGTGTGGTCAGGAATCGGGCGTCGAAGATGCCACGCCCGAAGAGGTGGCTGCCGATGTTCCGACTCTAGAAACCGTGGACCCGATTCCGGGCGATCCGGACGGTGACGGCTTCGACACTCAAACCGAACTGGCCTATGGCACTGATCCGAACAACGCCGGCTCCCATCCCCCGGACCTGGATGGCGACAAGTTACCCGATCCCGAGGATGAAGACCTGGACGGAGACGACGTTGCCAATGACGATGACGCGTTCCCCTATGATCCGGACGAGAGCGTTGACACCGACGGTGACGGAGTGGGCGATAATGGTGACGGCGACGACGACAATGATGGTTACTCCGATGAGTTGGAAGGGGAGTACGGCACCGACCCCTTGAACGGAGCGGAGGCTCCTGCTGACCTGGATGGAGACGGCACCCCCGACGATGCCGACTCCGACGTGGACGGGGACGGCATGGCCAATGCCGACGACGCGTTCCCCGAGAACGCCATGGAATGGACCGACACCGATGGCGACGGCACCGGCGACAATTCCGATGAGGATGACGACGGGGACGGTTACTCCGACGACCTTGAAGAGAAGTACGGCACCGACGCCTATGACCAGGACGTCCACCCCGAGGACCTGGACGAAGACGGCCTCCCCGATGCAGAGGATCTGGATATGGACGGGGACGGCGTGGACAACACCAAGGACGCTTTTCCCGCCGACGCTTCCGAGTCCGCTGATTCGGACGGAGACGGGGAAGGCAACAACGTCGACGCCGACGACGATAACGACGGCTACCCCGACCTGATGGAGGAGAAGTACGGTTCAGACCCCAGCGCCGCAAGCAGCACTCCTGCCGACCTTGATGGCGACCTCCTTCCTGACGAAGAGGACTCCGACGTTGATGGCGACGGCGCCCTCAACGAAGATGACGCATTCCCTGAGGACGCCGCGGAAGACACCGACACCGACGAAGACGGAGTTGGCGACAACGCGGACAACGATGACGATGGCGACGGTTACCCCGACGCGCTGGAGGAAGCTGCCGGCACCAACCCCAAAGATGGCGAGGACAAGCCGGGAGACCTGGACGGTGACGGCATCCCCGATGAAGATGATATTGACAAAGATGGCGATGATGTACTCAACGATGCCGACGCTTTCCCGTTGGATGCCACCGAGTGGTCCGACTTCGATGGCGACGGTGCGGGGGACAACGCTGATGAAGATGACGACAACGACGGTTATCCCGATTCGGTGGAGGAGGATTTAGGATTCAACCCGAAGAACGACGCTGACCACCCTGCGGACATGGACGGCGACGGAACCCCCGACGACCAGGACGCGGATATCGACGGTGATGGCGTGGACAACGGCGACGATGTCTTTCCTTACGACCCTGATGAGTCGGTGGACACCGATGAGGACGGAGTCGGTGACAACGGCGACAAGGACGACGACAACGACGGATTCACCGATGAGCAAGAGACGGCGCTGGACACCGATCCGCTGGATGCAGAGAGTGCACCGGACGACCAGGATGGTGACCTCATACCCGATGCGTTGGACGACGACCAGGACGGCGATTCAGTGTTGAACGATTTTGACGCGTTCCCTGCTGATCCTACCGAATCGGTTGACACCGACGCGGACGGCACAGGTGATAATGCCGACACCGACGACGACGACGATGGCTACTCGGACGAGGTTGAAGCAGAACTGGGGACCGACCCCCTCGACCCATCTGTGCATCCGGTGGACCTGGACGGAGACGGCATACCCGACCCGAGCGACTGGGACGTGGATGGGGACGACGTGGGTAACGCGGAGGACGCGTTCCCTCTTGACCCGGACGAAGCAGTCGACACGGACGATGACGGCATCGGCGACAACGCTGATGACGATGACGACGGTGACGGCTATCCTGATGATGTGGAAGAGGACGCCGGCACCGACTCCAAGGATCCGGAAAGTCATCCTGACGACCTGGATGGGGACGGCATTGCGGACAGCGCCGACCCCGACATCGATGGTGACGGTGTCGGCAACGCGGACGACGCGTTCCCTCAGGACCCGGACGAATGGTTCGATATCGACGGCGACGGGGTGGGCAACAACGCCGACCTGGACGATGACGGCGACGGCTTCTCCGATGAGCAGGAGCTGCTTTTCCAGACCGACCCCACGAGCCCCTTCTCCTATCCTGCGGACCTTGACGGCGACAAGATTCCGGACGCGGTGGATGACGACCGTGACGGCGACGGCGTGGACAACGCTGCGGACGCATTCCCCAACAACCCGGCCGAATGGTTGGACACCGATGGCGATGGCATAGGCAACAACGTCGACTTGGACGATGACGGCGACGGCTTCTCAGACGTCGATGAGGCCCAGCTCGGTTTCGATCCCCTGGACTTCGCAGACCACCCGGGGGACCTCGACGGCGACGGAATCCCCGACATTTCCGACCTCGACATGGACGGTGACGGCGTTGAGAACGGCCTGGACGCCTTCCCTCTCAACCCCATTGAGTGGGAGGACAATGACGGCGACGGTGTTGGTGACAACACTGACCTTGACGACGACGCTGACGGCTACCCCGACGCTATGGAATTGGCCTACGCGTCCGATCCCCTTGACCCCTTCTCCTTCCCTGCGGACCTTGACGGCGACAAGATTCCGGACCTCGAAGACGAGGACATGGACGGCGACCTGGTGAAGAACGACCTGGACGCTTTCCCCGGCGATGTCAACGAATGGTTCGATACCGATGGAGACGGCATTGGCAACAACGCCGACCTCGATGACGACGGCGACGGATATTTCGACGCTGTGGAATTGCAGTACATGTCCGATCCGGTGGACGCTTCGTCTACGCCGCCCGACATTGATGGTGACCTCATTCCCGATCCGGAAGATATGGATATGGACGGCGATGGCGTACTCAACATCGACGATGCCTTCCCGGAGGACCCGGACGCGTGGGAAGAGATTATGGACGAAAGCTCGTTCGGAGGTGACTACCAGGACACCATCCCGCCCGATGCGGACCCGGACGCGTTCGATACCAAGAAGTTCTCCCTGGTGCGCGGCCAGGTGTGGGACCAGGACGGCGTGGCCTTTGAAGGGGCCACCATGACCGTGCTTGACCGTCCCGAATACGGTTCGGTAGAGACCGACGCAAACGGGTGGTACACCATCCCGGTGAACGGAGGCCTTACTCTCACGTTGGTGGCCCATTATGAAGGTTTCTCAGAGGTGCAGCGCAAGGTGGACGTTCCTTGGAACGACATGATCGTGGTGGAGCCCGTGGAACTGGTTCCCTACGACCCGATCGGCTCCGAAGTCTTCATGTCCGGAGACGAGGAGGAGGTGATCGTCCACACCAACACCGCGGCGGAGCACCCGATTACCGTGGCATTCACCGGTGACAACCTCGCAGTGGTGGAGGATGCGGAAGGGAACCTGGAACTCACCGACTTCCTCACCATTACCGCCACCGAGTACGAAAACCCGGACCAGATGCCGGGCATTCTGCCCAACACTTCGGAGTTCACTTATTGCGTGGACGTCAAGGCGGAAGGATATGACCACGTGGAGTTCGACCAGCCGGTAATGTTGTGGACCAAGGATTTCCTGGGCTTTGCAGTGGGCGACCTGGTGCCGACAGGGTTCTACGACCGCACCGACGGTAAGTGGAAGCCCATGGGCGACGGCCTGGTGGTGGAACTGCTCGATCTGGATGACGACACCATCATCGACGCCCTCGATGGCGACGGCGACGGCGTGGCCGACGACCTGGATCAGGACGGCGACTATGCAGACGAAGTGATCGGCATTGACCTGGAGCTTGACGCCATGCCCGGGGACGTCTACTGGCGCGTGGCGGTGGACCACTTCTCTCCCATCGATATGAACTGGCCCGCGTCGGGCCCGCCGGAGGACGCTGAGCCTCCCCCCGACATCTGGGACTACATCGAGGATCTGGACAAGCGGCGCAAGTGTTTTGGCGGCGGTTACTCCGAGATCAACATCCGGGGCCGCATCATGCACGAGGACATCGGCATCCCCGGCACCGACTTCGCTTTGCACTACTCCACCGAGTGGGTGCCCGGCTTCTCCATGCCCATCTCCATTCCTGCATCGGGCCCCACTGTTCCGGGTTCGTTGTCGGAGATTATCGTCAACTGGTCCATTGCCGGGCGCAGCTACTCCGAGATTCTGCCGGCGCTGCCCAACCAGACCGTAGACTGGTTGTGGGACGGCGAGGACTTCATGGGGAACCTGGTGAACCAGCGCATCACCCTGACTACCGAGATCGGTTTCAAGTACCCGGCGAGCTACTATTCCTCCCGGGCCTCGGCGGAATCGGTGGGCGCCAATTTTGCTGCGATGGGCGTAGAAGCCACCGGCATCAACGCGTTCCGCCCGGTCACCCTGTGGCGCAAGAACAAGCGCCCGATCTTCCGGCTTCGCCCCGAAACTCCGGCCAACGCCTGGTCGGTGGGTGTGGGCTGGACGCCGTCGACCTATCACTACTATGACGGCTCCTCCCAGTCAGTGCTCATGGGCGACGGGCAGCAGCTTCGCGGCGACCAGTTCGGCGTGGCCATCAACACGGTGGACACCGGGATTCTCCCCTACGAGATCCGGGCCATAGATGTTGACTCCGACGGTGTGATCTACATTCTGCCCAAGGGTAACCCCCTGGTTGAGCGGCAGGTTATCAAGATCGCCCCGGCCAAGGACCCGGAGCCGGAAGTGTATGTCAGCATGCAGAACCGCATCGGCGACATGGCGGTTGGGCCGGACGACAATGTCTATCTTACCATCGGCAGCTACCTGTGGAAGGTGCCGCGCAAAACCGGCAACCCGGTGCTCATGGCGAACCTGTATCTCCAGTTCTTCAACTGCTTCGCCTACTTCGGCGACTACTGCCTGCTCAACGTCGACGTTGATGAGTTCGGCTACGCCTTCCTGGTGAGCCGTTATCCCGCGGCGTTCGGCACCTCCAGCATGGCCATCGTAGCACCTGACGGTACGGTGTTGGCCAACCCGGTGGACCTGCAGTGCACCGCGTTCGATATGGCCGTTGGCCCCGATGGGCTCATGGCTGCGGCCTGCAAGAACGGGCCGGTAAAGAAGATCGATCGGAACGGTACGGTGGAGAGCTATCCCGGCTGGGCGCCCAACTGTATCGAGTTCTTCGGCTACACCGATCCTGCGGGCATTACATTCCTCAGGGACGGCTCCATCCTGGTCGCGGACGAAAAATGTAATCGCATCAGGAAGATCCTGCCCGAGGGAGTAGTGACTACCCTGGCGGGCAACGGCATCAGCGAGTACTCCGGCGACGGCGAAGGGCCGTTGTCCGCAGGCCTCGACTCTCCGACCGACGTGGTTATGGGGCCGGACGACGCCATCTATGTGGCGGACGCGGGCAACAACGTGGTGCGCGCCATCGCCGAGGTGGAGAGCGCCATCAGCCTGGAGGAGGGGCAGTACGGAGTGCCGCTGGAAACGGGCGAAATCCTCATCTTCGGGGAGAAAATGGAGCATCTCGAAGCCCGGGACATGATGACCGGTATCGCCGTACGACAGTTCGTGCACGACGAATTGGGTGTGCTGCAGAAGGAGGTCAACCCCTCCGGCCGGGAGATCGAGTTCATCTCCGACGCTCAGGGTAAGATTACGTCCATTATCGGGTACAACGGCGAAGAGACCCAGTTGGCCTACGACCAGATGGGCTATCTCGTCAGCATCATCTATCCGGACGGCGCCGAGTACCTGTTCGATTACCACGACAACGGCCTTATCAAGACCAAGACCACCCCCATGGGCGGCGAGTTCGAGTACACGTACGACGAGACCGGCCGCATCATCAAGGCCGAGGACCCGCGGGGCGGACACACCAGCTACCTGTCCGAAAACCTTCCCGAGATGGCCTTCTCAAAAACGACGACTGCGGAAGGCAAGGTCACCCAATACGTGGACTCGTCGGATGACGACGGCAACCAGTCCTCGACCATGACCAACGCTCTGGGCGGGGAGAAGCTGTTCACCGCGAGCTCCGACGGCTGGGAGCAGTTGCAGGTTGAGCCATCGGGGGAGAGCGCCGAGTCTCTCTTCGGGGTGGACCCGAAATATGACACCCGGTTCGTCCGGGAGAACACCATGCAGACGCCTTCGGGGCTTACCTCCACTACGGTGAGCACGAGGGCCTACGACGATCAGCAGGGGTTGGCAACCTACGTCAACTCCACCAACGGCAAAGCTACCACTACCTTGTATGACACGCTGGCCGGCGTGCTGACTGTGACCACCCCCCTGGGACGGGTCACCGAGCAGGTGCTGGACACTGACCGAGGCCTGCTTATGGAGCAGTCGGTGGGAGAAATCCTGCCCATGACTTACGAGCACGACGAGCAGGGCAGGACCGTCAAGTTCGTCCAGGGAGATCGGGAAACCTCTTTTGCCTATGATGATGCCAATCGCACCATCATTATCACCGACCCCATGGGTAACGAAACCGAGAGCAAGTTCGACGAGGCGGGCAAACTGCTTTGGGAACTTCGCTCCGACGGCTCCCAGTGGTCATTCGAGTACGATTCCGACGGCAACCTCAAGTCGATTATTGCGCCCGACGGCAGGCTGTTCGATACGAAGACCGACGCGGTGGGCCTCACCGAGTGGATTTCCACGCCGGCGGGCAACACCCATTCCATGTCGTACAACCTTGACCGGGAGCAGACCGGCGCGACGTATCCTTCCGGGGAGACGATGCAGAATGAGCTGTACAAAGGGCTGCTCATGGAGCGGAACGTGGCCGGAGAAGTCAGTACCTTCGAGTACATGGATGACGGCACCGGCAGGCTGGCCTCGGCGACATCCGCCGACGGCGTTGTCACGAAGCTCAGCTATGACGGCTCAGCTATCACCCAGTTGCAATACGTTTCACCTTTCCCGGCCGCGGTAGACTACGTCTACAACGATGACATGCTGGTGGATCAGATCTCCGTTGCAGGTGCGACGTTGCAGTACGAGCACGATGCCGAGGGCATGCTCAGCGAGGTCAGTGGCTTTAATGTCGACCGAGTAGGTTCCACAACTGCGGTCACGTCCGTTTCCGACGGCGTGCTCCAGTTGGACTACACCTATAGCGAGTACGGCGAACTGGACTCCATGACATGGACCGTGGGCGGCGTGGTGCTATACGAGGTGGAAGTAGACCACCGGGCCGATGGCCGCTTCTCCACCAAGTCGGAGGACATCGAGGCCGAGCACCACGACTACGCTTACGAGTACGATGTTCTCGGCCGGGTCAAGTCGGTTACCCTGGACGGTGACAAGGACGAGATTTACGCTTACGACGAGGTGACCAACCGGACGTCGGCGAAGTCGCCCGCGCTGGGACCCATCGCGGTCACCGCCGAGTTCGATGATGATGATCGTCTCCTCTCACAGGGCACCTGGAGTGCTGAGTACGATTCCAACGGGTTTGCAGAATTGGTGGAGAATTCCCTCACCGGGGAAAGCTATGAGTTCGACTATACTGCCGATGGCAAGCTCAAGTCGCTGGTGACCCCCGACGGCGTGTCGGTGGAATACCTGTACGACGCCAGCGGCCTGCGTGTCGCTCGCAAGGTCAACGGGGTTCAGGACCGTGCCTACATCTACAACTCCCCGGAAGCGCTGTTGGCCGTTCTCGACGGCTCCGGTCAGTTGGACACTTTGTTTATCTATGTCGACCTGCCCGTACCCATCGCGATGATCCAGGGCGGGGTGACTTACTACCTGATTCACGACATCAACCTGTCGGTACGGCTGGTGGTGGACCAACAGGGGAACGTGGTCCAACGCCTGGACTACGACGCCTACGGCAACATGCTTTACATGGAGAAGCCTGACTTCGAGTCGTTCTTCACCTTTGCCACGGGCACCGAGGAGTTCGGGGTCATCAAGGGCGGCTTGAGAGACTACTTCGCGCCCTTCGGCCGCTGGCTGGCCAAGGACCCGATAGCCCCTGAGTCGACCTTCAACCAGTACGCCTACGCTGCCGGCGACCCGGTGAACCACATCGACCCCACAGGTCTTTGGGAAATCGGCGGCTACTTCTACAAGTTGCTGGGTGGTGGCCTCAGTGTCGGCTACAAGAACGGCCATGTCTGGTTGAAAGGCTGTGCGGGTGCGGGCCTGGGCGCAGGCGCTACCTTCGATCCGACCGGCGGCCCGCCAAAGACCCTTTCCCAGAAGGGCTACGATGGTTGGAACCACGTGGATGCCGGGCTCTCCGCCCGCATTCCCATCGTCGGTGGTATCGGTGTAGGCACCACTATCCCGCAGTCGGCGTTCACCGACCCGTGCGCGGATATCGGCATCAAGGGCGGCGTTGACATTGCCGGGCTCAAGGTGTTCGAAGTGGGCGGCAAGTACAGTCGCGCTCAAGGATACAGGCCCGGGAAGTTGAACGGCGGGAGCTGGCCTCCCGGCAAGTTCACGCTGAGGCGCGGCATCTGGCAGGATATCGCATCCAAGAGCCTCAAGAAGTCAACCAAGTTCGGCGTTCGCGGACGTGTCTCGTATTGCGGAACAAATGTATGGCGGCTGTGGTAAGTCGCCGTCGTACCACGAAATAAGCAGTCACGGTTTCGGTACATACTCTAGAGGGAGGAGAGTCATGTTGAACGGGAAGTTCTTTGCCCGACATTATGCAGGTCTTCTTATCGCGCTGGCATCAATTCTGCTGTCCTGCTCAGGAGGCGG
Source organism: uncultured Myxococcales bacterium (assembly GCA_964626565.1). Lineage (GTDB taxonomy): Bacteria > Myxococcota_A > UBA9042 > CAIXZC01 > CAIXZC01 > CAZVFX01. The sequence continues at coordinate 31,347 of CAZVFX010000015.1, read as the reverse complement.
CACCGATGTGTCCAAACCGGACCCCGACACCAAGACCGCCGACGGCGTCGTCGACCCCGGGACTCCGGACCAGAAGGGCACCGAAACCCATATTCCGGATCAAGTTACAACTCCGAAGCTGAAGCTGCTGTCCGTAAGTCCCAAGACAGGCTCCGAGGTTGGGGGTGCGCTGGCCAAGCTCAACGGCACCGGCTTCGTTGAGGGGGCCAGGGTCTACTTCGGCGACGGCGAGGCTTCAAACGTCGTGGTGGAGTCCCTCTACCTCATTACCTGTTCAGTGCCTCCTTCCGAACCGGGCACCGTCGACGTGAGAGTGGCAGTTCCAAACGGTGATTCCGATACCCTTGAGGCCGCCTTTACCTACCAGGAAGAGCAGAAGCAACTGCTGTCGGCGACCGCTATTGTGCCGGAGAGCGGACCCGAAACGGGCGGTTACCTTTGCCAACTGACCGGGGCGGGCTTCGGTCCCGGCATATCAGTGCGCCTTGGCGCAAATCCGGCGACCAGTATCACGGTGTTGTCCGACACTGCGCTCACCTTCACCGCCCCCTCCGGCGTGCCCGGCGCGGCGGACGTGATCGTCAAGTTGGGGGAGGAAACCGCAGTTCTGCCCGACGGATTCGAATTCGTAGAGACCGAAGAGAAGGAGCCTCTCACCCTGTCCGGTGTTTCTCCCAGTTCGGGGCCGGTGGAAGGAGGGATCCTCGCCCTGCTCACCGGCACCGGCTTCGAGGCCGGCCTCCAGGTGCAGTTCGGTGAAGCCACGGCGTCCATCATCGAAGTGTCTTCCGAGAACTCCATGACTGTGGAGGTTCCCCCCGGTATTTCCGGAAAGGTCGATATTGTCGCGAGCTTAGGGGAGGAGGTGGCCATACTTGCCGGTGGTTTTGAATATCTCACCGGTGAAGAGTCGATACCGCTTACTCTGGACGCCATTCAGCCGACCAGCGGACCCTCTGATGGCGGCTTCCTCTGTGTGCTCACCGGCACCGGCTTCGAACCGGGCATGAAGATCTACATGGGAGAGAAGAAGGTCGATTTCTCCAACGTGCTCTCTGCCGACGTCACAACCTTTATCGCTCCCCCATCGGATCCCGGGACCGTGGACGTGACCGTGGAACTGGGAGACCAGGAAGAGGTGCTTTCCGGAGCCTTCACATATGTTTCGGTTGAGCAGCTTTCGATACTGTCCATAGAACCCAACTCCGGCCCCGTGGAAGGGGGCACGGTGTGCCTCTTGAAGGGCGCAGGTTTTGGAGTGGATTCGTCGGTGTTTGTGGGCGGCAAAATGGCGGAAGTGATCGATGTTCCGTCCTCCAGTTCCATGATCATCATTACACCCTTCGCAGAGGTCCCGGGGCTCGTGGACGTCACGGTAGGCAACGCCGGAGGCGACTCTGCGACGCTGGAAGGCGGCTTTGAGTATCTCGAGGATGAAGTGTTGGGCATTTCACAGGTGGAGCCGGGCCAGGGCGACGTGGCCGGTGGCTATCTCGTCATGTTGTCGGGGGCAGGCTTCAAAAACGGGCTCTCGGTGCTGTTCTGCGGCGAACCGGTGGCCGGCGCTCAGGTGTTGTCCTCCAACGCACTGGTTGTAACCGCGCCTGCCGGAGAGGTTGGGGCCTGCGACGTGGAAGTTGTCAATCCCGACGGCAACTCGGCGAGCATCGACAACGGCTTCGTTTACACTGCCGAAGAGATCTCAGAGGCGGGACCGTCCGCCGGCCTGGTGTCCCCCAAAACAGGCCCGGTGGAAGGTGGCACATGGGTGCTGGTTTCGGGAGAGAATTTTGCCGTGGGAGTCGAGGTGGCGTTTGAGGGGGTCGCAGCCGCATCGGTGACGCGCATAGATGCCACTCAGGTTATGGCGCTCACTCCTGCATCCCCGCCCGGATTCGCAGATGTGACAGTAACCAATCCGGACGACAAATCATCCACGCTGGCCAACGCATTTCAATTCATCGTCACCGAAGAGCCGGCTGTGGTCCTTGAGTCGGTATCGCCGGCCAGCGGGCCGGTAACCGGTGGCACCATGTCTTTGCTCACCGGCGATAATTTCAAGCCCGGGCTGGGTGTTTATGTAGGGTACGCACCGGTGCAACTGGTGCAGTACATCGACGCCCAGCAGGTGGCCATCGAGACTCCGCAGGGGGACGTAGGTCCCGCGGATGTTGTGGTGGTCAATCCCGACGGCACCACCGCTATGCTCGAGGGAGGCTTTTCCTATTTCGAGCCGCAAAGCGCGGGGAGTCCGCCGCCCATGGTTGCGGGAGTCTTTCCCGCGTACGGTCCCGCGGACGGCGGTGCGGAAGTAACCATCTCCGGAGCCTATTTTCAGCAGGGACTGGTGGCCTTCATGGACGGCCTGCCGGTGGAAGTGTTGGAAGTGCAGGGAGATGCGCTTATCACCGTCGTAACTCCTCCCCACGGGGCCGGTTCGGTGGATCTCTCCGTCGCCAATCCCGACGGCCAAACGTCGACGCTGGAAGACGCCTACGTGTTCTTCGTCAATCCTCCCTTCATTGCCGGCTGCGCACCGGAGCAGGGGCCCACCACCGGCGGCAACCAGGTTACCATAGCCGGCACCGGTTTTGCCGCCGGACTCAAAGTGTATTGGGACGGCGATCTGGTCTCAGGCTTGATCGTGAATCCCCCTGATGAGATCAAGCTCACCGCACCACCTCATGACGAGGGGGCTGTGAACATCCTCGTGGTGAATCCGGACGGTCTTTCCGTGACCGCGGCCGATGCCTACCTGTACGAAGCCCCGGAGGTGATTCCTCCTCCGGAAGTGAGTTCCTTGAGTCCAGCCCATGGTTCCCCCGGAGGAGGCTATCTGGCGGTCGTTTCGGGCGACGCATTCCAAGAGGGAGCGGCCGTGTGGTTTGGCAGTCTGGCATCGACCCAGGTGCAATTCCTGTCGGCCCAGGCCCTCATGGCCCAGGTTCCCAAGGGAGTCCCGGGGGAGTTCGTCGACGTCAAGGTGGTGAATCTTGATGGCCAGGAAGGGGTACTGGAGGGTGGCTTCCTATACGATGAAGCGGAAGTTGACCCACTGGGGATCATCTCGGCGACTCCCTCCCTGGGGCCGACTGATGGCGGCACCAGCGTGGCGGTGGTCGGCACCGGCTTCATCGACGGTGTCACCGAACTGTACTTCGGGGCCGCCCAGGCCACCCAGATCAACGTAATATCGTCCAACGTGCTTACTGCGCTGGCGCCTGCGGGCGCCCCGGGCGCAGTCGACGTGGCGGTGAAAAACGGTGGTGAAACGCAACTGTTGCCGGCCGGCTATCTCTACTACCAGGAGGATGAACAGGCGACACCGCCGGTGGCCACCGGAGTCAGTCCTTCCGCAGGGCCCGAAGAGGGCGGTACACTGGTGCAGATAACGGGCCAAGGCTTCAAGGAAGGCGCGGAGGTGTTGTTCGGAGGCGATAGCGCGTTGTCGGTGGAGTTTGAGTCCGATGGCCTCCTGTTGGCCGAGTCTCCGCCCCACGCGGAGGCCACCGTCTCCATCGTCGTGGTCAACCCCGACGGACTCGCCGCGATCCTCCCGGCCGCGTTTACCTATTACGGCGAAACTGCGGCCAACCCGCCCGTAGTCGCGGGTGTTGTGCCCGACTTCGGGAGCGCATTGGGCGATGACCTGGTTACCGTCGCCGGAGCCAACTTCGCATTCGGGCTGAACGTCTATTTCTGTGGCAGCCCCGGTGCGGACGTTACGGTGTCGTCCGCCAACCAGTTTACCGCACGCACTCCTGCCGGGCCGGTGGGTAAGTGCGATGTGGAAGTAGTCAATCCCGATGGTCAGAAAGGGGTGCTCCCCAACGGGTTCAGTTATGGAGCTCCACAGCCGGAACTGGAAAACGTGGTTCCGGGCCAGGGGCCCACCGAGGGCGGCGTGGAAGTGGTGTTGTACGGAAATAACTTCATGGATGGCATGGAGGTTTGGTTCGGGGTCTCCAAGTCGGAGTCGGTGACCCTGTTCAGCGACCAGACCGCGTCTGCCCTGGTGCCCCCGGGGCTGCCTGGAAAGGCGGACGTCAAGATCGTCAATCCGGGGGGTCTCTTCGCCATTTTGGAACTTGCCTTCGAGTATTCCGAAGACCCGCAGATCGTTCCGCCGCCGGAGGTCGCGGAACTGATTCCCGCATCCGGGCCGGTGACCGGTGGTACGGTGGTAAGTCTCATCGGAGCCAATTTCCAGGATGGTGCTCAGGTGATGTTCGGTGGAGTCCAGGCCCAGAACGTCTCCTTCATCAACGCCGGAAACCTCCTGGTTTTGACCCCCTCCGGTGATGTGGGCGAAACCGATGTCACGGTACTCAATCCTGATGGGCAGGGAGTTACCGTGCCCGGTGGATTTGCGTACCTGCTGCCTACCGCACCGCCGCCCCAACTGTTCGGTGTAGTTCCAGCCTCGGGGCCCGAGGCCGGAGGCACCACGATCCTGGTGACGGGAGCCAACTTGACTGCCCAGGGTATGCTCTACCTCGGCATGAAGCCGGTGGGCCAATTCACCTTTCTCAACGAGTCGGTGGTTTCAGGGGTCACCCCCGCGGGTGAGCCGGGGCCGACCACGGTGACCTACATCGCAGAGGACGGCCAGGAAGCCTCTCTGGTCAACGGCTATACCTTCATTCCCGCACCCAAGATCGACAGTATTTCGCCTCAGATAGGGCCGGTCGAAGGTGGTACGGAAGTGACCATCGTCGGGCAGAATTTCCAACCCCAGGCCGTAGTTCTCTTCGGTGATACCCCGGCCCCCAACGTTCTCGTTGAGAACAGCCTCATTATCCATGTGACCACACCGGCCACGTTAGTGCCCGGCGAGGTGGACGTGACCGTAATCAACGACGATGGCCAGGGCGGGACAAAGGAGGCGGGGTTCACCTTCCTGCTGTCGCCGGAGCTCTACGATCTCGCCCCCACGTCGGGGCCTGCCGAGGGCGGTACTCCCGTGTCGGTGTGGGGAGCTAACTTCGAGGATGGGCTGACGCTTACCTTTGGCGGTATCGACGCAGCCGAGATCACCATCATCGACTCGGGCTTGCTGCTGGCGACCACGCCCGAGGCGGCTGAGGGGATCGTGGATGTCGAAGTAACCAATCCCGACGGTCAATCTGCAACGCTGGCCCAGGCCTTCGAGTTTCTCCCCGCAGGCGGTCCAGAACCGGTGCTGGAGTCGATTTTCCCGATTTCCGGCCCCGAAGGCGGTGGTACCCTGGTGACGCTTACCGGTGAACAACTGGGTGACCCCGGTGCGGTGCTCCTCGGAGACGCTCCGGTCACCGACTACGTATCTATTTCCGACACCTCGGTAGTTTTTGAATCGCCCCCGGCAGTGCCTGGAGTGGTGGACGTGGTATTCGTCTCAGCCGGCGGCAAATCGACTTCGTTGCCCGAGGCCTTCACCTACATTGCCGATGAAGACCTGATGCCGCCTCCCACGATCTTTGGTCTGCTCCCGGAAAGCGGTCCCACCGCAGGCAACACTGTGTCCGTTGTGACGGGCAAAGACTTTCAGGAAGGGGCGGAAGTCTTCTTCGGAAACGCTAAGGCGCTGGATGTTGTTTTCACGTCCGACACCGCGCTGCAGGTGGTGACTCCGCCTCATGAGGCCGGTTCGGTGGAAGTGACGTTGCTCAACCCCGATGGCCAGATCGCGATGCTGCCCGACGCATTTGCGTTTGTACCGCCGCCGGCCGTCTTGTCGGTGGAGCCCGGCTCCGGGTCGCCTCAGGGGGGTGACGACGTTACCATCACCGGCGAGGGGTTCTTCTTTGGTAATTTGCCGTCCGAGCGCTCGGCAGTACACATCTGCACCGATTTCGCGGCGGAGGTCGGTTGCGAGAAGGTGCTGGACCAGCAGATCAGTGAACTCACCGAAACCACTATTACTTTCGCAACTCCGGCCCACAGCCCCGGTTTCGTCGATATCGGCGTCATAAACCCGGACGGACAGAAGGCGTTTATCGGCTCTGCGTTCTACTTCAACGAACCGCCGGTTCTCGACGCCATCGCGCCGGAGAGCGGGCCTGCCGTCGGCGGTACCGAAGTGACCCTGGCCGGGTCAGGTTTCCAGGCGGGAATCAAGGTGTTCTTCGGCGATGCTGAAAGTGATGACGTTACGGTATTGTCTGCAGCCGAGATTCTGGCGGTTTCACCTGCGGGCGTGGACGGAGTGGTCGACGTTTCGGTGGAGAATCCCGACGGCACCATCGACGGTCTCGGCGAGGCCTTCACCTATCTCGAGGCGCCTCACATCGACAAGGTTTATCCTACCTCCGGACCGGACGAAGGGGGCACCCAGGTGACCATCGAAGGCACCTACTTCGAACCCGGCGACCCCGCTTCCAAGGTGTACATCGGCGATGTAGAAGTGCCGCTGGAGGACACCAACGTGGTGAGTTCAACCATCATAATCTTCACCACTCCGCCAGGCGAGGGCCCCTCAGCCATAGAGGTTGAGAACCCCGACGGCCAGACCGACTCCCTTGCTGAGGCGTTCGTTTACGTGCCGCCGGCCCCGCCGCCGGTGATCAACTTCGTTATTCCATCCTATGGACCGGGTAACGGCGGCTTCGTCGTTTCGGTGGTCGGCACCGGCTTCATGGACGGAGCCCAGGTATACTTCGGAGTGGACGGAGACTGGACCCAGGCTACCAATCCGGTGGTGAAGAACATGGGGACCATGATCTCCTGCATCGCCCCGCCCCACGACCCTGGCGTCGTTGATGTGAGGGTTGTGAACACCAACCAGCAGGAGATCATCGCCAACAACGGCTTTGAGTATACCGAGGCACAGTCACTGCCGCCCCTCGGTTTTGTCGCGGTGAACCCCACCCGGTCGCCGCTGGAAGGAGGCGTTGAGGTTAGTATTTCCGGCAAAGGTTTCAAGGCGGGCGTCAAGCCGTACTTTGGCAAAGAGCCCAACTGGGAAGAAGGCCTTGATGTCGAGTACCTGGGCCCGACCCTGATTCATACGGTGGTGCCGCCTGCACCTGACAACCAACCCGGCCTGGTGGACGTTATGCTGGTCAATCCGTCAGCTCCGGACGACCCGGACACGGTGACGGCAGAAGACGCGTTCGGATATACTTCGGGAGGCGTTTTCGTGCTCAGCGGCATGAGGCTGCCCATTGACAATCGCAACGACCATACGTCGGACATAGCCGACTACAACAACGATGGACTCCTGGATGTCCTGGTGTTCCGCGCCAGCGGCGAACCGGGCGAAGTGTTTGCCAATTCGGAAAACGAGGCGTTCGGCTTTGCCGGCTGGTTCGAAAAGGCTGGGGAAACCACCTACACATCCAACACCCATGTGCGTCACGGTGACTTCGACGGTGACGGTGATATCGATATCGTGATGCGCCGCAGCGACCGCCTGGCCCTGCAGCGCAACAACGGCGACGGCACCTTCGGGCCCTGGGAGGACAAGGGGCAGATCTATGGAGAGGCGCAGGGTCTCACCGTGGCTGACTTCAACTGCGACGGATACCTGGACATTTTTGTGGCCACCTATTCAACTTCGGCCAGTCGTCCGAACCGAATCCTGGTCAACAATGGGGACGGCGGGTTTACCCACTACACCACCGACGCTTTGCCCGCTCACTACGAGTACACGCGTATGGCTGGCGCGGCCGACGTGGACCTCGACGGCGACGTTGACCTCATTCTGGCCAACGGCTCGGCCATGCAGAACCGCCTCTACTACAACAACTGCAACAACAAGGATTACCCGCCGGTGTGCTCCGAGAAGCCGAAGTCGTGCTCCCAGTACGAGTTCAACGATCATCTGTATCTCAGGTGCGACCTGGCCAAGACCTGGGAAGACGCCAAGTCCTACTGCGAAGAACAGGGCTACACCCTGGCGGTGATCAACGATTCAGCGGAGCAGACTTTCGTCAATTCCAAGATCGGTTACTACTACTGGATCGCTCACAACGACATTGAGTCGGAAGGCAACTGGGAATGGGAAGGCGGCGACTCGGACTACACCTACTGGTGCGGTGGCGAGCCCAACGCCTCGGCGGACGCAGACTGCGCGGTCATCAGGTGGGGAAGCAACGGCTGCTGGAACGATCGGGAATGCACTGAAAATCGTTACTTCGTTTGCGAATCGGAATTGCCCAAATGTGAGCCGTGGGGCTTTGCCGACGCCCAGTACGGCCCGGGCAAGAACTTCCCCATCTCCGGATTCGATACCACCTGGGTCTCTCTCATCGACCTCGACCTCAACGGCTTCGCCGACGCCATCGTGGCAAACTGGGGGCAGCAGGTGAGAGTCTACATGAACTACGGGGGCAACTTTGAAAAAGATGATCTTGCCCACTGGCCTCAGGACGAAGAGAACCCGTGGATTCACAAGCTCAACCCCACGGACGTCGACATCGACGGTGACCTTGACTTCATCGCCGAGGTCAAGGACGGGGACTTGCGCTGGATAAGAGTCTACATCAACGATTTGAACAACGGCGGCAGCGGCGCCATTTCACTGGCCGAAGATGTCGTGCCTGAGCGTATGACCGATACCAGAGATATCTCGATCGGAGATCTGGACGGCGACCTGCTGCCCGACATGTATCTGGTCAACAAGAACCAGCAGGACCAACTGCTAATGAATAACGGTTTTGCCGGCCCGGTGGAGTGGTATGACGACGCCAATCGCGTGGGCGTGGGCAACTTCTCGTTCAACACCCAGCACGGTTTTCCGGAGTTGTTTGACAACACCTACGACATCAGGGCCACCGACATCGATGAGGACGGGGACCTGGACCTCATCCGGGCCAACCGTTATGCCAAGCGTCTTATGGTCTACGTCAACGATGGCGACGGCAATTTCTACGACGAAACAGAAGCCCGCATGCCCGAGACCGAGGAGGAGATGGCTTTCCACCTCAACAATGTCGAGATTGTCGACATCGACGGCGATGGGGACCTGGACGTAGCGGAGAACGGTTGGGACTACTGCGCCGGGTACAGCGCTGAAGTGCGGCGCATCAGGGTGTTCCTAAACGACGGCGAAGGGTACTACACCGAGGTCGACGAGGCCAACATCCCGTACAGCTCGGACCACTCCTACCTGTTCCTGAAGGCTGCGGACATCAACGGCGACGGCAAGCAAGACCTGTTTGCGGGCGGCCGCCATGGGAGTTGCTATGGGTGGAACGCACGTTACATGATCCTCATCAACGGTGGCGACCCCTTTGATGAAGACTCGGTGTACTTCTTCAATCAGACCAACACCTGGCTCACCGACCACCACAAATACGCCTGGGACGCCGCGATTGTGGACTTCGACCAGGACGGCGATGTGGATATGTATCTGGGGCGCTATTCGAACCAGCAGAATGCCTTCTTCCTGGGCGACCCGGAAGAGGGTTTCATCGACGTCACGGTTTCGCACCTGCCTTCCATCGGGGATGACACCCGCAGGGTTCACGCGGACGACTTCGACATGGACGGCGACCTGGACATCTACGTCACCAACTGGGGCCAGGACCGCATGCACCTGCAGGAGATCGACCATAAATTTGCGGACGTAACGACGTCGAACCTGCCTACGGTAAGTATGCAGTCTCATGATTCCTCGGTGGGCGATTACGACGGCGACGGCCTCCCCGATATCTTCTCCGTGAGCTACGACCAGAAGAACCAGCTCTTCCTCAACATCGGAGAAGGTAGCTTCGAAGACCGCAGTGAAAATCTGCCCTGGGACGACGACTACTGCCGTGGCGTTGCTACGGGCGACTTCGACGGTGACGGTGACATCGACGCGTTTGTGGTTAACAGCGGCCAGGACCGGTTGTATATCAACGTTTCCCAGTAGAGCAGAGAACACCAAACGACAATTTTCAATTACCAATTTTCAATTCTCAATTACCAATTTTCAATTCTTGGCCTTCGGTGGTAGACTCTGGCCATTGCTGTCGATGGTGGAGGTGAGGTATGAAACTGCGATTTGCATTCTCTTGTACGACCCTGGCCCTGCTGGCGATGATCTGCTTCGCTTGTTCATCGGATGCGAAGAACGAGCAGTGTCAGCCGGAGGCCTATTACTGTGAAGGCAACACGGTGCGCAAGTGCACCACTGACGGCACCAATTCCGTGCTGGTCCAGGAGTGTGAAGAGCAGTGCAGCGCCGGAGAGTGCGTGAGCCTTGCTGGATTTGATGCCCGCGGTGAAGCGTCGGCGTGCACGCCGGATGAGCAGTTCTGTCAGGACGGCAAGGTTTATCTTTGCAATTTCGACAATCCCAATCCAACACCCATAGAGGAGTGCGCCGGGGGATGCAACGCCGACGGCACCGCTTGCGAGCCGGTGGTGGACGTATTGGCGGACGTGTTGGCCGACCAGGTTAACCCCGTTGACGGGGGTTGTACCGACGAGTGCGCCGATGGCGACTTCCAGTGCACCGGTATCAAGGTGCTGCACCAGTGCGTCCTGGGCGAGAACGGCTGCTGGGCATTTGACGAAGGGACCCCGTGCGATGATGAGAACCCCTGCACCGACGACGCGTGCGCGGTGGACAAGGGGTGCGTGACCGCGGACAATACCGAACCCTGCGACGATGGGGACGAGTGCACCGGCGACGATAAATGCGGGGACGGGGAGTGCCAGCCGGGTGAATTTTCATGTGAGTGCAAAGAGGATGATGACTGCGAGCCACCCGAAGACTTCGACCCCTGCAACGGAGCCATGGTTTGTGAGGACAACACCTGCAAGGTCGACCCATCCCAGGTCATCGACTGCGGCGCCCCGCCCGACGACTGCCACATTGTGGGTTGTGACGAAGGGGGGTGCTTCCTGGACGAGGCCGAGGATGGAACTCCGTGCGACGATGAGAACATCTGCACCGATAACGATCAGTGCACCGGCGGTGTGTGTGCGGGCGATGATGAGTCGGCGTGCGACGATGTCAGCGTCTGTACCATCGACTCCTGCGACCCGGTTGTGGGCTGCGTCTATGAGAACGTAGCCAACGGCTTGCCCTGCGATGACGACGGTGACCAGTGCACGGTGGACTCCTGTCAGGACGGGGAGTGCACCCATTCAGCCGTGGCGGACGGGACGTCTTGCGACGATGGAGACATCTGCACCGACCCGGATACTTGTAGCGGCGGCCAGTGCGTGGGAGTAGAAGACTTTGCGTGCGCTGATGGCAACCCGTGCACCAAAGACTTGTGCGATCCGATCATCGGCTGCACCTGGGAAGACGAAACGGACGGCATTTCCTGCGGCCAGTTCAAAGTTTGCGAAGCCGGCACGTGCGTCGATGGCTGCGTCAACGGAGAGAAGCGTCGCTGTTGGGTGGAGTGCTCCCAGGATTATCCGGCCGACTGCCTGGGCGGCAACTCCGCGCTCATCATGGGCATCGAAACGTGTGGCAACGGCGCCTGGAGCAACTGCGTCACAAAGATGCAGTGCGACGTGCTCTCCGCTCAGTGCCCGAACGGCAGCGCCACGCCCACTTCGTACCAGTGCCTGGACGGCACCAACAAGACGGGCACCATGACCTGCTTCAAGCCGCTGGGAGTTAACTGCCCGGTGAGCTTCTACAGCGGCTGGGGCCCCGGGGAATGCCCGGACCTGTGCCTGGGCGAGGGTGACGCGTGTAACGTACCCGAGCAATCCCGCCCGTGCGAAACGCACTGCGACACGCCTTCCGGCCCAGTCAAGGCCGGCACCCAGGTGTGCCAGGGTCTGTGCGACAACGACTACGTCTGGGGCCCTTGCATGACCGACCAGGCCTGTAATTAGGCTTGGAGGCCTGGAGGCAATGACCGCCGCGGTAGCCGTACCTTCACGCCTTCACGTCTCCACGCCTTTACGCCTGTTTCTAGTTTTGTCTTGACTTAAAACAACGGCCCATAGAAATATAACGCCCGCGTTAGTCTGACAGTATGGATTGTTAGGGAGGGGTGAATCATGGAAGCACCGCCGTCTAAGGGAAGATTATTGCCGGAGAATGCTTACCGGAAACTCAAGCCGGGGGAGAAGTACGAACCTATCGTTCCGGCGTCAAGCAAGATGGGGGAGGTAACCTCGTGGTCCCTCATGTGGGCACTTATCCTCACCGCCATTTTCTCTGCTGCTTGCGTATACATCGCGCTGAGAGCGGGAAGTGGCATCGAGGCGGCCATCCCCATCGCGGTGGCGGCCATCTTCTTCGGGCGCATGAAGAAGACGAAGAGTACGATTCTCGAAAACGTCATTGTCCAGTCTATCGGCCAGGCTTCCGGTGTGGTCGCGGCTGGTGCGGCGTTCGTGATTCCCGCCCTCTACATCAACCAGATTCCCGACGTGGAGTGGTGGCAGATTTTCCTCGCCTGCTTCATCGGCGGATCACTGGGTGTTGTGCTCATCATCCCGTTGCGCAAGTATTTCGTTGCCGACCGTCACGGCGAACTTCCTTTCCCGGAAGGGACCGCCACTACGGAGATCCTCGTGTCCGGCGAGTCAGCAGGAGGGGGCGCCGGCAAGATCCTGCTTTCCTCCTTCGCACTTGGTGGACTCTTCGACTTCCTGGTGGAGGCATTCCACGCTTGGAATCCCGCGCTCACCACGAAGACGCTGTTCAAGGGTGCCGGCGAATGGTTGTACAATTTCCGCCTTGAGTTGAAGGGCCAGGCCATCGCGGCCCTGTTCGGCCTGGGATATATCATCGGGCTCAAATATGCGGCCATCATTTTCTCCGGCTCAGTGCTGGCGTACCTGGTGATGGTGCCAATGATTCACCTGTTCGGGCAGCATCTGGACGCGGACGCCTGCTCCGCCATTTTCACCTACATCGGGGCCGACGTCCCGTCGAGGATCACTACTTTCCAGCAGATGGGCGCCTCGGACATCTTCGGCATCTTCGTCAAGCCCATCGGCATCGGCGCCATTGCAGTGGCCGGAGTCATCGGCCTCATCCGCATGGGCAAGATCATCGTTGGTTCCCTGTCCCTGGGTTTCAAGGGGATCGGCAAGAAAGGCGGCGACAATGAGACCCCGCTGCGTACCGCATGGGATATGAAGCCGGCCAACGTACTGCTCATTCAGCTTATCGCCACCATCCTCATGGGTGTGCTTTTCTTCGTCGTCTGCCTCCAGGTAGGCGGCTACAGTACCGGCGCCAGCGTGCTCTATTCCGTAATCGGTATGCTTATCGCCTTCCTGCTTTGCTTCCTGTTTACGCCGGTGGCCGCGGAAGCTATCGCCATTGTGGGCGTGAACCCGGTATCAGGCATGACCCTCGTGACAGTGGTGCTGAGCTCTCTGGTCATGGCTGGCGTAGGACTGTTCGGTTCGGCAGGCATTTTCGTGGCTCTCATTATCGGCACTGCGGTGTGTACCGCTCTGTCCACCTCCGGAGCCCTCATTTCCGACTTCAAAATCGGCTACTGGGTAGGTGCTACCCCCAGGAACCAGCAGATCTGGAAGTTCTTGGGGCTCGCGGTAGCCGCACTGGTAGTAGCCGTTGTTATTCCGGTGATGGACTCGGGCTACCACTTCCTGATTCCGGGAACCACCATCTCCAACGAAGAAGTGCTTCCGGCACCCCAGGCCAACATGATTGCTGCCGTGGTCAAAGGTTTGATGACGGGCGGCGCTCAGCCCTACCTGCTCTACGCATTGGGCGGACTCATCGCGATTCTGGCGACCATGGCCGGCATCCCCACTCTCGCTTTCGCATTGGGCATGTACCTTCCCATTTCCCTTACCTCCGTGCAGTTGGCAGGTGGCTTTGCAGCCTGGCTGGTGGCCAGGAGCGGCAAGAGTGACAGGGTCAAGCAAGCCCGCAACAACCAGGGGTTGCTTATCGCGTCAGGGATGATGGCCGGCGCGGCCATCTTCGGCATCCTGTCCGCGGTGCTGCGCCTGAAGCAAACCGGTTTCTTTGTTCAGCACCTTAGTATCGGGGTCGAGTTCTCCGAAACCGTGTCAAAAACCGGCGAAGTGATCTTGAGTGATAAGGCGGCCGCCTGGTACGAAGGCTTCACCGGCCAGTTCCTCGGCCTTGTGATGTTCCTCGTTCTCATGGTTGCAACCTTCCTGCTGGCCAAATGGGGCGCTAACATGCAGATAAAGGAAGAAGACGAATTGGAAGCCAAGGGAGAATAGGCGAATGACCGAAGCGATGACCCTCAGCGCAGTAAGCTCTCTCCAGCACGTCTTGAGTTTGCAGGAAGGCGAGAACTTTCTCGCCATTACTGATGATGACAAACGACCCATCGGCGAGGCGTTTGTGGCCGCGGCGGAGAGGCTTGGCGCCAAGGCAAATCTGTTTGTATTACCTGGCGATGCCCGCCCGCTGTCCTCGTTGCCGGACGGGTTGGCCGCGGCCATCGGCCCCGCTGTCGTGGCTGTGAACTGCTTCTCCGCTTTTGCGGAGGAGACCCCGTTCCGCATCAACCTGATCCGCACCCTTGCCGACGGCAAACGGCGCGTGGGACATGCGCCCGGGATTACCGAGAGCATGATGGTGGGCGGGCCCATGGACGTGGATTTCGGTGCGATTCAGGAGAAAGCCACCGCCCTTATCGCAAGTCTCAGAAATGCTTCTTATGCCAGGGTCTCGGCGCCGGGCGGCACCGATTTGACCCTGTACATAGAAGGCCGGGCATTCGACACCGACGTGGCGATCGGCCCCGGGGGTCTGGGCAACCTCCCCTGCGGGGAGATCTGGTGCGCACCGGTAGAAACGCTGGGCGAAGGAGTGCTGGTTTGCGATGGTTCCATCGGGGACCTCGGACAGGTGCCGGCGCCCGTTCGCATTTCCATCGAACAGGGCCGGGTGCAGGCTGTGGACTGCCCCGACGGAGCGTTCAAGGAGAGGGTGGAAGAACTGCTGGCCATTGATGACGAGGCGAAGGTGGTGGGAGAGTTCGGCATCGGCATCAACCCGGGAGCCCGGCTCACCGGCAACCTCCTCGAGGATGAGAAGGCATTCCGGACGGCCCACGTGGCCTTTGGCAACAATGAAGAGATGCCCGGCGGTCGTAACCGGTCGAAGACCCATCGGGACTTTCTTTTCAAGGAACCGACAATTACTGTACACTACGTTGACGGCACCGCCATGCTTATCGTCGAAGACGGTCTGGCGCAGCGGTAGCTTGAATTGCATTCCTGGAGTTCGTGACAGGAAGGATGGCGGCGGAAATGAGGAAAGCCTGGCTGGTTATGTTGCTGGTGGTTGTGGGGTTGGGAGGTACCGCCTGCTCCCGGGATATCGGTGACGAATGTGACTACGATAGGGAGTGCCCGTTAGGCGCCTATTGCGACCTGACCATGCCCGCGGGAATGTGCACCGACACCCCCTGCCGGCCGGGCGAATGCCCCGGGGATAGCGTCTGCATTGAGTTCTCTAATGGGGCTACCTTCTGCATGGCTACTTGCGAGAGCAACGGCGACTGTCGTGACGGATACGATTGCATCGATGACGAAGGGCCATGGCCCTTCTGCTCGGTACGGGAGTGAACGCGATGAACAGGACCGTTGGGACCCTTAGGGCCTTTGTTGGTGCGCTGGTGGCGCTGGTCTCGTTTTTTGTGGCCTGCAGCCCGGCTGACCGCCGGGAGCCGGTGACGCCGATCATCATCGACGAGGCGGACCTGCCTGAGACCGATTGGTCCATCTCCCGCGATGATTACGAGGCCACCGTCAAGCAGGGCCTGCAGAAAGTGATGCGCTGGTATTTCGTCAAGCCGGCATACAAGGGCTCCGCCTTTGTCGGTTACCAGGTCGTGCAGATCTACAACGAGAGATTGGAAAAAGGCCCCCTCCTCAAAGGTGATGTGCTCACGTCAATCAACGGCCTCCCCATCGAACGCCCGGAGCATGCCCTGGCCATCTGGCGGGGGCTGTGGGGCAAGAAACGGCTGAAGATCAACCTCATTCGTGACGGCAAAGAGAAGCTCTACGACATCCCCATAGTGCAGTAAGCGCGGAGGGAATGTATGTTTGAAGACCTGGCCGCGATCAAACACATCAAAGCAGAGCTTGGAGATGACCTGGTCGTCCTCGCTCACCACTATCAGCGAAAGGAAGTAGTGGAGTGCGGCGACTTCATCGGTGATTCCTATGTTCTCGCCAAAGAGGCTGCGACCTCGTCGGCGCGGAGGATCGTCTTCTGCGGAGTGCACTTCATGGCCGAATCCGCGCGCATCCTGGCCCAGCCCGGCCAGCGGGTGTATATGCCCGACACCAGGGCCGGTTGTCCCATGGCCGACATGGCCGACGAAACCGATGCCATGACAGCTTTCCAGCGCATTGTCGAGGTCACGGGCCGCAAAGTGGTGCCGGTAACCTATGTCAATTCCACCGCGGATGTGAAAGCGTTTGTGGGCAGGGAAGGAGGGCTTACCTGTACGTCATCAAACGCGGCCGAGGCCTTCAAGTGGGCTCGCCGGCAGGGCGATGTCATCTTCTTCCTCCCCGACGAATTCCTGGGTGTGAATACCGCGCGCCGACAGAGTGACGAAGAGATCGTGGTGTGGAATCCCCACCAACCCAACGGCGGACTCGAAGACGACGCGTTGGCCCGGGCCGGGGTGGTGCTGTGGAAGGGGTATTGCCACGTGCACACCTATTTCACCCCGGAGATGGTCACGTTGCAAAGAGAGCGCTACAAAGGGTGCAAAGTTGTTGTGCATCCCGAGTGCAAGCCGGAGGTGGTGGACGCGGCAGACGCTGACGGCTCCACTGCCTTTATCGTCCAGGTGGTAAAAGATGCAGCCCCGGGCGACACGATCGTCATCGGCACCGAGGTGAATCTGGTGTTGCGCCTGGCGCGGGATTTTCCCACCAAGACCGTAGTCCCGCTCAGCCACTCGGTGTGTCCCAACATGTACCGGACAACCGTGGCCAAGCTCAGAAACGTGCTCGAGACCTTTGACCCCTATCTGGAGATCAAGGTGGCTGAAGAAACCGCCGCGGACGCCCGCCTGGCGCTGGAACGAATGCTCGAGTTGCCGCGATGATCTCACTGCTTGTCTCTCTCTTCATGCTGCAAAGCCCCATGCTTGCCGATACACAGGCGATGGCGAAGCTCCGGGACAAAGTAGCGGTAAAGATCGTCGAGGTGGACGTGAAACTCCCGGCGCTGGAAGGTACCGATCAAAGCTTCGGGCGCAACATGCAGGGGCAGGCCGCGTGTGTGCTGGACGCCAAGGGCAAGGCCCACATGATAACATCAAAATTCCTGGTGGACGGGGAACTGGGTGTGCGCATCAGAAGCAAGAACAACCCCGAATGGGTGGACGCCAAAGTGACCTCGACAAACGAGAAACTCGCCATCGCCTTCCTGGAGCCGAAGGGGGATGAACCGTTTCCGTGCCCGGAATCGAAGTTGGCCCGTTCGTTCGCTGCCCGTGCGTACACTCCCATGGTGTCCATCGACAATCCCGCCACCTATCCAAACCTGTTCTGGGGCCAGGTGGTTTCCAACGCCGAGTCACCCCTGGCCGAGTTCCTGCTCACCGCCACCGGACTGCCCATCGGCTATCCCCTCTTTACCCTGGACGGGAAGTTGCTGGCAATGAACCTCAGACGGTACACTCCGACCTCCACTGTCTTCCTAGCCGTCTCCTGCGCCCAGCTCCGCAGCCTGTTCAAGCTCGGAAAGAAGGACAAAGAGGACACTACCCGCTGACACCACGGGGCCGCCCCGTGAATCCAACTCTCTGTTTTGTTATACTGTTCTTTGAAAGGCCCCGCCGGCTCTGATTGGAGGACATCATGGGTATCGGTGTACGCGTGGGCCTGGCTTTCGTGTTGGCGTTTGGGGTGATGTCGTTGAATGGATGTTCCTCTTGTTCGGAGGAGAGCCCGGCGCCTGATCTCGAGGAATTGGCGGACGTGGTGGAAACGTCAACGGTGGATGTTCCGCTGGTGGACGGGCCGCCGGACCAGCCTCCTCCTCCTGAAGATGCCGAGGTCGAAGACCAGGGCTTAGAGCTTCCTCCGGCAGTGGAAATAGCGGACCAGCCCGAGGTTGAGATTCCGGAAATCACCGAGGAGCCTTCCAGCCCGGAATGCGTTGAGGATTGCGGCCCCGGCCTGTGCGACGACCAGAGCCCTTGCATCAGCGATGAAGAATGCCAGGAGTTGCTGCCGCCGGAGGACTGCTGCATGGCGTCCGAGTGCCAGTGGGATCTGGTTTGCGGCGGAAACATGTGCCAACTGGTTCCGGTGCCCAACTGCTGTCTGGATGACGCCGACTGCGACGACGGCAACCTGTGCACCGAGGACTCGTGCGAAGAGTGCCAGTGCGCGAACGTCCCCATTTCGCCCGTGCCGGCCGAGTGCGTCGAGGAGGTTGTCGTTCTCGACTTGAACTTTGACGACTGCGCCGTACCTCCTGCCGAGGTGATCGGCCCGGTCAACCCCTATCCGCCGGGCGGCGAGGTCGCCTGGTACGTGATCCCCGGGCACTGCGCACCGGGCTGTTCGCTGTATATGGGCGACCCGGACACCATGACGTACAACAACGGCGGTCAGGTGGAGGCCGAGTTCTTCATCCACGAACTGAATCTGCCGGAGAATGCGTATATCGCGCTCACTTTCGACATCTGGCTGGACACCGAGCCCAGCATACCCGGCTCGGTCCAGTTCGATATTCTTAAGGCCTTCGTGCTTAGCGTTGATGGTGAAATCATCGAAGTGTACAATACCGTATACCTCGACGGCACTACCGACGGCTTGTGTGTGCCGGTGGCGCTCGACCTCAGCGCATGGGCCGGGCAGTCCATCGATATCTGGTTCCAATTCGACTCCCTAGACGGCACCGAAAACGACGGCGAGGGGATCTACCTGGACAACGTAAAGGTGGCCACCTACGACGCGGACTGCGAGTCGGATTTTCAGTGCGATGACGATGACTCGTGTACGGAAGACTGGTGCCAACCTCTACAGAACTTCAGCATCGGCATCTGCCAGCACGAGCCGGAATTCGAGCATTGCACCACCTGCCTGCTTGACGAGGAATGCCAGGATCTGGGCCCCTTCCCCGACGATCCGGAGTGCTGGATACCGACCTGCGTCGAGATGCCAAACCTCAGCGACGACGAGATGTTCTGCACCTGGCCAGTCAGTATCGCCCCGGACTGCTGCGACCCGGCGCTGATGGCTCTCCACTACGAAGAGGGGTTTGAGGAAGGAGAGGCCGCGTTCGACGAGTGGGAAGTGGTCCCGAGTTTCCCGGTGGCCGCATGGCAACTTGCAGAACAAGGGTGCGAAGACCCGGCGGATCCCGACCCGTGGGCGGCGGTCTTCGAAGATTGCGGAGTGCCTCTGTGCGAGGGGAGTTTCACCTCCCCATTCATCGACCTGACCGCGGTCCCGCAGCCGGCCGCGCTGAAACTCACCTTCTGCCTTTTCATGTCCACTGAATGGGACGATGTTCCCGAGGATGCGTACGTCTCTCTGGGTATTGATACGTTGTATCTCGACGTGATCCCGTTCGGAGGAGAAGCGGAGACGGTCTGGAGCAGCGACCAGGTCTTCGGCAGCACAAACGGGGACTACACGACCCAGGCGGTGGACCTGACCCCCTTTGCCGGGCAGAAGATCAAACTGCGGTTCTTCTTCACCACCGCAGACGTGATCCCGGCCAACAACGACGGCCTCTTTGTGGTGGTGGACGAACTTCACCTTGAAAGCACCTGTGACCCGATCTGCAACCTCCCGGAAGATTGCACCGATCCTTATACGTGCATGGCGCCCGTGTGCGTTGAGCACGCCTGCTCGTACGTGGAGATCGCCGGCTGTTGTTCACCGGAAGATCTCGATTGCGACGACGGGGATATCTGCACTGTTGACACCTGCGACGTTGTTATCGGTGAGTGCTGGCATGAGTTCACCGGCGACCCCAGTTGCTGCAATCCCACGGCGTCGGTATATGAAACCGGCTTCGAAGAGGGGGGACAGTGGGTAGTAACCGGCAGCGACGATCCCGATTGCGGCAATGGGATTTGCGGTGACGGCGAGAGCTGCCTCACATGCCCCGCTGACTGCAACCTCTGCCCGGTGGCGTGGCACATTCTCGACGGCGACCAGTGCTTCCTCGGGAGTTGTCTATACTTCGGCAATCTGCTGGAGGGTAACTATGACAACGGCAATCAGCCCGCAGTGGGCGAGGTTGTCTCCCCGGCCATAACCCTTCCGCTTTACGGCTCGCCGAAAGTGACGTTCCAGCTTCGCCTGGAAACGGAGCACTGCATGCTATGCCAGTTTTTTGCCGCGCAGTCCGAAATCGACAAGCTCTCCCTCTGGGTTCAGCAGGACATCGACCCGGATCCGGATCTCGTGATCTGGGGAGGTAAACAACCGGTATGGGATTCCATGGCGTGGGATTTCAAGGGCTGCACCGCGGACGACGATTGCGACGCGGTTTGGAAGACGGTGGAGGTGGGGCTGAGTCAGTTGGATCTTGCCGGCCAGACAGTTCGTTTCACTTTCGAGTTTGACTCGGCCGACGGTTTTGCAAACGACTTCGCGGGCGTGTTTGTGGACGATTTTGAGGTCTCCACCCATTGCGATGACGTGGAGTGCTTCTCCGGGTTCGAGTGCTCGGAGTGCAGTCCGGAAGTACCCCACTGCACCCTTGAACTGTGCGAGTTTCCGGAGTGTAAGTGTGAGGCCAATCCGCTGGCCCTGGGGCTCTGTTGCCTGCAGGACACCATCGCTGAATTCGATTGGGACGGACCATGCGATATGGAGGGATGGCAACCGTGGCTTTTCGCGGCCTGGGACGTGAGCAGTGCCGAGAACAATACTGAGGGCGGTGAATGTTCCATGCACCATCCCAACGAGCTTGGGGGCCGCGTGGTGAGCCCCGAGATCGATGTCTCCGGACTGGACGAAGTGCAGGTCTCCTTCTGGGCCTGGATCGACGTGGGCGATCCCATCGAGTTTGCCGGCCTGGACGAACTGCGGCTGGCGGTGGACCAGGTGATTCTGCCGGGTCTCCCTCCCCAGGAGTTCGATGTTCCGATCTGGCATCCGCCCTGTCCGGCGGAGGCGCCGCAATGCCAGGAGGACCCGGTCTTGGCGCCTTGCCTGGAGTGGGGGTGCGACCCCTCCTTTGAGATGGCTGCCTGGCGGTACTACTCCGTCATCGTCCCGGTGGCGACCATCTTCGAGCCCTTCGGCGGCTGGCCGGCAGAGCAACATACAGTGATATTCGAATTCGAATTCACCTCTCTCGACCCTTTCTGGAATGACGGTGCCGGCATCTTCATCGATGATCTCAAGGTGCAAACCTCCTGCCTCTGATTATTTCTCTTTTTCGCGCTGATCGATGCTGCTATATTGGGTGCTATACCTCACAAAGGGGGTAGGCCATGTTGGATAGACTGCTTGAACAACTGGGAGGAGTACTGGAGTATCTTGGCGAGGTAATGAGCGTCGAGAACGGGTACTTCTGGATGTTGCTGGGGCTCATCCTCATTATTATCGAAGCGGTCTTGGGCGCGGCCACTGCCCTGGCGTTGGGCAGCATCGGGGTTGCGGCGTTCCTTACCGGCGTCGTTTCCTTTCTGGGGCTGCACTCACTGACCGGTCTCATCATTGTGTTCATCGCGGTATCGCTGGCGCTCTTCTTCCTGTCCCGACCGCTTACCAAGCGGCTCATGGGCGGCGACGCCGAAGATACCAACATAGACGCGATGGCCGGCAAACTGGCGGTTGTCACCGAGCCCATCGGCGGCGTCACCTCTCCCGGATACGTGAAGATAGCCGGGGACCAATGGCGCTGCCTGCCGTCGGTCGACCAGGCGATCCCGGTGGGTGCGGCGGTGCGGGTTCAGAGAGTTGAGGGAGCGACCCTCATTGTAGATATCGAGTCAACGAAGGAGGAGGAATAATGTACCCTGAATTGCTTCACGCCGGTGCGGCCGGCACTGCTTCGGCGGTGATCCTCGGGCTGATAGTCCTGTTGGTGATCGTCATCATCGTCAAAGGTTTTCGTATCGTCCAACAGGCCCAGGTAGTGCTCATCGAGCGATTGGGCAAGTATCAGAAGACGCTGAACAGCGGCGTCAACATCATCATCCCCATCATCGACAAGCCCCGGAAGATCATGTGGCGTTACGTGATCCAGGACGCCCGGCAGGGGTTGGCCGGCTATCGCCAGGTTGAAACCGAGAAAATCGACCTTCGGGAGACGGTGTACGACTTCCCGAAGCAGAACGTTATTACCAAAGACAACGTAACCATCGAGATCAACGCGTTGCTCTACTTCCAGGTCACCGATCCGGTGCGTGCGGTCTACGAGATCCACAACCTCCCCGACGCGATCGAGAAACTCACCCAGACGACGCTGAGAAATGTTATCGGCGAGTTGGACCTGGACGAGACCCTCTCTTCGAGAGACACCATCAATACCAAGCTGAGAGCGATCCTGGACGAAGCCACAGACAAGTGGGGCGTCAAGGTGAATCGCGTGGAGTTGCAGGATATTAATCCGCCCAAGGAAATCCGCGACGACATGGAGAAGCAGATGCGTGCCGAGCGTGAGCGCCGGGCCCAGGTGTTGGGCGCCGAGGGTTCCAAGGCCGCGGATATTCTGAAGGCCGAAGGTGAGCGCCAGGCCGCGATCACGGAAGCCGAAGGTCGCAAGCAGGCTCAGGTGCTGAACGCAGATGGTGAAGCCGAAGCACGGATTCGGGTCGCCCGGGCCGAGGCGGAAGCGATCAAGATCATCATCGACGCGGTAGGCGTAAAGAGTGACCCGGTTCAGTACATGGTCGCGTTGAAGTACATTGAAGCGCTGAAAGACATGGCGTTCTCCCCCCAGAAAACGGTCTTCATGCCCATCGAAGCTTCCGGTGTCATGGGTTCCCTTGGCGGCCTGAAGAAGCTGTTCGAAGAAACGCCAAAAAGATAGACGGTAGAATCGCCTGCGGGCTATCAGCCATCAGTTTTTCCTAAGCAGCAGGAAGAACTCCACGTTGCCCTTAGGACCGGGGACGGGGGATTCTGTCTCGCCCAGGACCTCGAAGCCGCAATTGACGGCCGATGTCTTGATCTTCTCCACTGTGGCCTTTCGTTTGTCCGGATCTCTTACCACCCCCTTTTTCCCCACTTCCCCTTTTCCCACCTCGAATTGCGGCTTCACCATGGGGAGCGCGTGGCCGCCGGTCTTCAGGCATTGTGCGACGACCGGGAGCACCAAGGTGAGAGAGATGAAAGAGACGTCGATTACTGCCAGATCTACAGGGTAATCAAGACTGCCTGCGTCAAAATGTCTCACATTTGTATTTTCGAACAAGACGACCCTGGAGTCCTGCCTGAGCTTCCACGCCACCTGGCCCTTGCCTACGTCGATGCCATATACCTTTTTGGCACCTCGCTGCAGGAGGCAATCGGTGAATCCGCCCGTGGATATGCCGACATCGAGGGCAACAGCTTGCTTGGGTGAAAGCTCAAAAAAGTCAAGTGCGTGCTGGAGCTTGAGTCCACCCCTGGATACGTATGGTGGTGGGTCTCCGCGTAGGCGAATCACCGCATCTGTGGCGACCTGGGTGCCGGCCTTGTCCACGGGAATATCGTTGACGAGCACGTGACCCTGAAGGATTCTCGCCTGGGCTTGCTGGCGGGAAGGGACGAGGCCGTTCCGGACCAGGAGGAGGTCAAGCCTCTGCTTCTTCATCGGGTGAGCCTTTCTTCAGAGTTTCCAGCTTTTCTCGGGCGCCGTCCAGGCGAAGCTGGGCCGCCTTGAGCTTGTCGAATCCTGATTCGTACAGTTCCAGCGCGGTTTCCAGGGGCACGGAACCTTCCTGCAGGGAATTGACTACCTGCTCCACTTCAGCCAGCAGTTGCTCGAACGACGGTTGCTCCTTCTTCTTCGCCACGACATGCCCTCCCAGTTCATTCCGACGTGGTTGCACTTTCCCGCCGGGTGTCCTATCTTAGTGGGAGTGTATTTAAAAACCGTTCCCAGGGGAAGAAAAATGGGCTTTAGAATACTCAACTCCCGCACCATGCTTTGCTCCCTGGTGGTTGCGGCTCTGTTGCTGGCCGGGTGCAGCAAGACGGGGGAGCCGACGGTCGAGAAGAAGAAGAAGGGCCCGGCGTCCGCGGAGCCGGCCGAGGCGCCCGGGCCGGCTGTTGCTCCGGAAGAACCCGCCGAGGAGAAGGCTGTGGAGAGGCCCACGGAGGCTGTTGTCCCCTCCGCGGCTGAAGAGATCAGCGAAGCTCCGCGGGCTGACGTTGTTGAGGCGCGGCCGGTCGCCGTGCTTCCGGCTGAGGGTGAAGCAGTGACCGGATTGCTGAAAAAGCTCAAATTCAAGGCCCGCCGGGAGGTTGTCTGGTCGCGTGGGGCGATTGCCAATATTCCGGAGTACGAGCAGTCGCTGGCTCGGCTCGACCGCGAAGCAAAAGAGTGGGGGATGTTCGAGAAGATTCCGGAGGAGCCGGCTCAGGAGGCGCTGCAGGAGGAAATTGACCGGCTGGGGCAGCTTAGCGGCGTGGTGGTGGAATTCAGGGAGTTTCAGGCGGCGAAGTTCAAGCGTCGCAAACTACCGGAGACCATTCACGGGCAGAAACCGTTCGATTTCGAGGACAACGATATTCGGAATGTCATTCTGGTGGTGGTCAGAACCGGTCCGGCCGACGACGCAAACTTGGACAAATTCCTTGGCGCCCTGGTGAAGGCCTCGCGACTGATGGTCGTGAAGAAGGTGAAACCCCGACCGCAGCAGACGGGCTTTGTCATCAATCTGGAAGCCTATTGGTTTCCCAAGACCGGCTATCCCACGCACGTAGTAGAGGCAATGGTCCTCGAAGATGAGATGAAGCGAGTGGGAATAGAGTTGTCCGTTGACGAGGCGGTCAAGCTCGACTCGGTGGGCTATCTGCAGCATGCGTCCATGTCCTATCGTGAGTTCAACGGCTCCATGGAGGAATTGAACGCGGCCATGAAGCTGCTTTCGGAGTCGAAATACAAGAGCGCACGCGCCGAGTTCTTCCGGCGAAAGTCGGAAGAGGCGCTTCGCAGCGTTGTCAAATCCCGTTGAAATGATTAATGATCAGAGAGGAGTAGATTGACAACCCACCGTTTCTGAATAGACTCGTGGCAGGCAGTAGGTTGTTTTCTGAGGGGGGATGAGCATGCAAAAGGAAGTTCTGGTGAACCAGCGGATTTACCCGCTGGAGGTGGTCTATGCGGCAGCTTACGTGTATCTTGACCGGTGCTACGTGCTGCTGGACAAGGCTGGGAAAGACAAGATCTCCGTCCGACTCAAGTCCCGTCCCGAGTGTGCCCGCGACGAGTTCGACAGTGTTGTTGGAGAATTCGAGAACGAACTGATCAACCAGGCGTTGCGCCTGAAGATCGCCAAGCGCACTGAAAAGGTGCGGGAAGCGATCATTCACCGTGCACTGTTCTCGGCCATGCCCGAGTCGCTGGATCTGAGTCTTGATGACGACGACGACACCGACTACCTCGAAGACCCGCTGGGCATCGCGGTTCCGTGGGAAGACAAGTTTGGGAAGGAGAACAAGGAATGAAAGTCGCGCTGAACAAGAAGCTCTACCGTGTCGGTGCGGTGAGGGAAGCGGCGGCTGAATTCGTCGGATTGGCCGACATCGAGGTAGGCGGCAAGGGCGGCAGCATAGAGGTCTCGTTTGCCAACATAGATGAAGAGGTCGGCGATGTTCTGGTCGACGAGTTCTTGAACTTCGCGCTTGCGCTCACGATCGCTAGCAAAGGATAGATATGGCCTGGGGACACTCAATACTGAAAGGCAAAGGACTGGAGCGGGTGGGCCCGTTCAGATACGGGGAACTGGGAGAGAAGATTCTGGTTACCAACGAAGCTGGGGAGTTTGTCATTCTGACGCGCCCGGAATTCGAAGAGTTCATCAGCGGCACCTTGGACGAGGCAAGCGGCAAATACGACGAGTTGAAGAAGAAGAATTTCTTTACCTCCGAAGAGGACACGCAGGCGCTGGCGCAAAAATACGCGCGCAAGAACGCGTTCCTCTTCAACGGCCCGTACCTGCACATAATCATCACGACGTTAAGGTGCAACGAGGTGTGCGTCTACTGTCATGCTTCCCGCCGTGATATGGCTGATAACCTCTACGACATGACTCCGGAGCTGGCGGCTCAGGTAGTGGACACGATTTTCGAGTCGCCGTCCGATACCCTGACCATCGAATTCCAGGGTGGTGAGCCGCTGGTCAATTGGGAAGTGGTCCAGTTCATAATTGAGTATGCTGTCGAGAAGAACCGCACTGCGGGCAAGCGCCTGGAGTTCTCCCTGGTTACCAACATGGCGCTCATGGACAGTGACAAGTTGGCGCACTTAATGACCAACAACGTGCAGATCTGCACATCTGTGGACGGTCACAAGGAGATTCACGACGCTAATCGCAAGCTGAAAGGCGGCAGTTCGTACGAAGAGACGGTTCGCTGGTTGCGCAAGGCGGACCAGGCGTACAAGGAAAAGGGCCTTGATCCTGACCTTTATCACGTCGAGGCGTTGCTCACCGTCACCCGGGACACTCTCAAGTATCCCAGAGAGGTTGTTGACGAGTACATCCGATTGGGCCGCAAGGCGATCTTCCTGCGCGCCCTGAATCCCTTCGGATTTGCCAAGAAGATCTTCGAGAAGATCGGGTATACGTCGCAGGAGTTCATGGCTTTCTACTTCGAGGCTCTCGACTACATGATCGAGTTGAATCGCCAGGGGGTAGAGATTCTCGAGCGGACGGCTGCGATTCTGCTCACGAAGATGTTGACGCCCCACGATCCCAACTACCTGGATCTCAGGTCTCCCTGTGGGGCCGGTATCGGCCAGGTGGCCTACAACTACGACGGTACGGTGTTCACTTGTGACGAGGGTAGGATGCTCTACCAGATGGGCGACGACATGTTCCAGATCGGCGAGATCCCCGGATCGAGCTACAAGGACCTGATCGACAGCGCGCCTGTCAAAGCGCTTTCGGTGGCCTCCTGTTTGGACGTGATCCCCGAGTGTGCGGACTCGGTATACAAGCCGTATTTGGGGATCTGCCCCGTCTATAACTATTCTGAGCAGGGCGGCATCTTTGGAAATATGGCAACCAACGAACGGCACAAGATGTACGTTGCTATACTAGACTACTTGTTCGGTAAGATTGCAGGAAACGACGAAGAAACACTTGACATCCTGACGAAATGGACGATAGTTAGAGATAGAAGCGTGTTCTTTACGCACGACTAATGATGGCCCCGCAGTAGGGAGGAAGGCAAATGAAGAAGGACAAGATGCCCAAGCTGAAGAAGAAAATTAAAGACTTTCTTTTCAGCGAAGAAGGGAAGATTACGCGGAAACAAGCCGCGCAAATCTCTACCTTTCTCCTCATGGCGGGTACGGCAACTGGCCACGCATTAGGGTCAGAGACGTCGGTCGGTGCGGAAAACCTGGAGAACATGGAAGTCACTGCTGCAGGCCACTGCTCGCATGGTTCCCACGGCTCCCACGGCTCGCATGGTTCACACGGGTCGCACGGGTCGCACGGGTCCCATGGGTCTCACGGTTCCCATGGCTCTCACGGTTCTCACGGCTCCCACGGCTCCCACGGCTCTCACGGGTCGCACGGGTCCTGGTAGCGTCGACGACTGGCAGTCTCACCCCCGCACCCTGAGGCGTAATTTGGCCCGGGAATTGTGCCCGACTCCAGAGGACTGGTTTTTTGCGAGTTGAGCGTCTGCTCACCCTGGAACTCGGTGTAAACTGCAACAACCGTTGCACGTTTTGCCCCCAGCACTACCTGAGATGCGGCAACCTCTCCGGCAGAGATCTGTCAACCAGCCAAGTTCTCAATAGAATCGCAGCAGGCGAAAAGAGCGGATACTCGAGAATCGCTTTTACCGGCGGGGAACCGACTGTGCGTACAGATCTACCCGAACTGGTAGCCGAGGCGGCGAAGTCGGGCTTCAGCGAAATCTCAATCACCACAAACGGGCGCATGCTCGCAGTTGAAAACCTCACCGAACAATTGCTGAGAGCGGGCCTCAACCGAATCTCGTTCTCCCTGCATTCAGCGGACGCCGGTCTACACGATCGGCTTACCGGAGTTCCGGGCGGTTTCGACCAGTTGACCCGCGGGATCGCCAACGTCCGGCGATTGGCCGAGAGGGCCGGCAGTGAACTCGTGCTCCACTCGGTGAGCCTGCTCCTGCCGGAAACGGTCGGGCACCTGGTGCGCACAGTGGAGTGCGCTGTAGGCATGGGCGCCGGCATACATATAGTGCAGCCGTTCGTGGCTTCCAGCGCCAATCTGCACGTGGCGGCCAGGCACTTCCTGGACTACTCCACCATTGCTTCCGCGGTTGGGGCTGCTGGAGCCGCCGCCGCAGCCCTCGGTTCCAGGGTGAAACCGTACAACATCCCGTTTTGTCGATTGGATTCGCTGGAAGGGATCGAAGTGCAACGTTATGAACTGGCCACCCACCGGCGCCAGGAGAACGGTGCGGGTGACGAGAAGCGGTTCGAGCAGGCCCAGTTCTATTCAATACCACGCTGTCCCACTTGCCCGACCCCGTGTCCCGGCTTCCGCATGGAACACTATCCAGCCGGTGAGATGGCCCGTGAGATCATCTCGGACGCGGCTGAATTTCGCGCTCGTCGCCTGGTGGTGCCGGGGTTAGACCTCCTGGACGGCGCCGGGCTTACCGAGGTGTTCACGAACCTCGGCGGGCGGAGCGACGAAGTCGTTCCCCTGGCAGGGGGACCGATGTGGGTCGGGCCCAGGGAATACGCGGCGGTAGCGGCCGGCAGCGGTGTCGCTCGGGTGGCCCACCTGTTGCGAACCGATTGGGAAGGGAACCGGAACGTTGAGCCGGATCCCGGCAACGATCGAGCAATACTGGATACGGCCGAAGCGCTGAAGGCGGAAGGGGTCGGCAACCGTCTGGTCTTGTCCGTTCTCGACCTGGTGGAATTTCCCTTCGCCTACGACACCGTGGCGGCCGCATTCGACGATATCGTGCTGGTCTTCCCCCGGCGTTGGCGCGGCCTGTCGAGTCCTGAACGGTGCGCGGCCCAGTTGGAAGGGATAGGAGAGCGTGCCCTGGACGCGGCCATCGGCCTGCAACGGGTACGGCCGGTCACAGTGGCCGGCTTCGACAACATCCGGGTCCTTCACCGGACGACAGCTTTGTGGCAGCGCACCTTTGCTTCCCGATTCCCATTTGAGGACTGGTCCGGGGGGCTGGTGCGGCATCGCTTCGCTTCGTCCCGATACAACTACGTGATGTGGTCATTTCCTTTCTGGCTATTCTAGCTTCTCATCGAGCACCCGGATTCTTACTTCGAAAAGCCTGACGCCGTCGGGCAGCTCCGGAAGTTGGGCAGCGACCGATTTCAGTTCTTTCAGGAGGGACGAAGCGGTTTGACGGTCGAGGCGAACGGTGAATACCGTGTCCTTCCCTTCCCGCTCCACCTTGGTCAACGAGAACTGCTGGGTCGTCTCGGGCGTCAGCGGGGACGATGTTTCCACCTTGATCACGAAAGCCACCTCTCCCGGACCGGCGGGAACCATGACGAAGTACATGTAGAGGATTCCCACCAGCAGCGCCACAAAGACCAGCAACTCGTACGGGAAACGCAGCTGCATATCGTAGGATCGCTCCTGGCGCCGGGCCAATCGCCGCTGGATGTTGGGCAGCAGGTCGGTGGGGGCGTGTGCCGGCCCGACTTTGCGCACCAATTCCACGGTCCGCTTGTACTGGTCGAACTCATCTTTCAGGGCCTGATCTTCTTTGAGCCTGCCCTCCAACTGGTCCATCTCTTCGGGAGTCAACTCGCCGTCAAGATACGCCAGGAACCACTCTTCGTTGGTTTTCATCCCTTCGTTCTCTTCAGCCATGGCTACAGCTCCTGTTCGCCCAGCTTCTCTTTCAGAATCCGGGCGAGGTGATGCCGAGCACGATGGAGCCTCGATTTTATGGTGCCCTCCGGCAGTTCCGTTAGTTCGTGGATCTCTGCGTACTGAAGCAGTTCAATATCACGCAGGACGAGGACTTCCCTGAAATCCTCGGGCAATTCTTCAATGGCCTTCTGGAGCACCTCGGCAAGCTCCTTTGCAGCCAGTGCGCTTTCCGGGTCGTCCGGCCGTTCGCCGATGGGGCGGTAGTCCCGCTTCTCGACGAGGTCATCGATGGATGTCTCCAGGTTTCGCTTGCGCCGGACGTTGTAGCGTATCCTGTTCTTGTACATGTTGGACGCGATCTTCAGCAGCCAGGTGGTGAGACTCCCCTCCCCCCTGAACTTGTCCACGAAACGGAACGCGGCGATGAATACCTCTTGGGCCACTTCGGCAGCTTCGCTGTGGTTGCCGAGCATGCGCAGCAGATAGGTATATACCCGGTCCTGGTTCTTCAGGACCAGCTCAGTGAACGCTTTTTCCTCCCCCCGTTTCAGCCGGAGGACGAGTTCTTTTTCGTCTTCCCTCGACATACTCCACTCGGCGGTGGATGGGCAGCCGCTAATTCAGCGCCCCTCATGAGGCTTACTTACGATAAGACGCCGTCAGGGCGGCAAAAGTTCCGCAACCGGATCCGAACGCCGTTCCTCACGGTTTCCCCTTGAAAAATAGAATAGGAGGCGCTAGACTTGCAAGCGAAATTCGGCTTCGGGGTTCACTTGATGCAGCTCGACTTGGCTTTATTCCTGAGACTCTCGCGCACTATTGAGGGCAGGCAGGCTACACCTGCCGAGGTCAATGAGGAGCACTCTGCCGTGCTCAAGAGCCTTGACCTCTTCCTCATGGCGACCCAGGAACGCTCGGAGTTGCTTCGAGGCCGCGAGACGGTGCAGCAGGAGCAGCCCGAAATCGAGGTAGAAGCGATCGTCGAGGAGGTCGAGGATGCTCCTGCGGCAGAGGAAGCCGCACCAGTACCTTGGACCGGTCGCCACGATCTCTTGTACGAAGATGTTCTGTGGCTGTTCAAGATCGGTGACAACGAGGGTGCCCTGGTTTCTCTCGGGCGGCTGCTGAACGTAGCCTACGACACCCAGGAGCTGTCTCGCTTCCTGGACATCAACCGGCCTAAGCTGGTGGGCCTTTACGAGAAGATTCTCGGTTCTTTCAATCGTGAACTTGTCGTCAACAATCATGGCGTTGGAGATAGGTATTTCTGGAATGTCGATGAAGCGCAGTACACTCTCAATCTGGTTCGCCAGGAGGGGAGCATCGACAAGCTGCTTGCCGTTACCGAGATGCCTGATTTGCGGGCCCTCGCACTTCTCCACCGCATGTACATCGAACGGGTGATCACCTTCCAGGATGAGGCCGATCAGGCAGTTAACTAGTCCTTTCTTTCGACAAGAACTTATCTACGCAAGCGAGCCAACCTCCCACA
>CAZVFX010000014.1:0-83231 GCA_964626565.1 uncultured Myxococcales bacterium | reverse complement strand
ATAATTGGTAATTACTAATTGCCTTCCCGATCAGGCGCCACCATCAAAATCCGCACGTAGAAGAGCAGCGAATCCAATATCAACGCCCCTGCCAGAACGTAGCCGATTACGGTCAGGTAGTTGTGACCGGATGCAGCATAGATCAGGTAGGTCAGAAAGATGATACCGGTGGAGAGGTTGGGGAGGAAACCGGCGACGGCCTTGAAATGCCAGTCGGTATCCAGGTAGAAGCTGTGGGTGATGGAGCGTAACACTTTGGACAACAGCATGGTGTAGGTCAGCAGAAGGCCGGAAACGGCTCCGATTAGTCCGGTGCAGACCAGCGCCACCATGAATATAGTGAACGACACGTTGTCGCACACCATATCAACCAGCTTGCCCTTGTCGGAGCAGGTCTCCTGGTAGCGGGCGACAATTCCATCCACCAGGTCTGCGAAGATGCTGGCGATCACCAGCCCAACCGACCACCAGGGCCGCTCCCTGGCAAGAAATAGGACGGGAGCCATGAAGAGAATCGCAGTATAGCTGACCATGGATGCGGTGACCCGCAGCCTGCTGAGTAGTTTGACCAGAGGCAGGAACAACACCCAGCGCACCCGGACCGAAAGGTCGTAGAACTCCTGTGAGCGGTCCAAGCGCTCCGGATACGGGGGAATCTTCCTTCCCTTTACCTGCATCAGCTCAGCTCGGTGTTGAACCACCGTGTATTCGGTTGGCTAGGCATTATAGCCGACACCGGATCGGCTGGGAAGCGATTTGTTTCGCCCGATACTGTCGGCGGTGGGCTTGCCTTGGTGCGCGCATGATGGTATTTTGTTTCAAGTCGTTGCTACTGAGAACGAGGTGACAAGATGAAAAGGGCGCTGATGCTGGCCATGGTTGCGCTGATATGGGGAGGCTGTTCTGCGGGAGGAGATACCGGCGGCAGTGAGGAAAACGGCAATGCGGTAGAGGTTTTGCCCGAGTGCGGCACCGTTTGCGTCGGTCGCTACGTGCGGTCGTGCAGCGAAGACCAGAAACACTATATTTATGAGCACTGCGGTGACTACGGCATGTGCAAAGACGGTTCCTGCACCAGTGCAGTGTGTGTTGACCCCGGCAAGGCCGAGTGTGACCCTGCCCAGCCGGGAGTGTACGAACTGTGTCTCGAGAACCTCTCGCAGCTCACCACAAAATCGTGCAGCGACACCGAAGCTTGCATCGCGGGCGCCTGCGCTCCGTCGGTGTGCGAAGCTGACGAAAAGCAGTGTGGGTGGAAGACGGTGTTGACGTGCACCGCGGACAGCAACTGGGAGACCACCGAGTGCGGCGAAACCCAGTATTGCGACGACCTGGCATCGGTATGCCTGGACATGGACTCTCTGTGCATCGAGACTCCGGGAGCCAGAAAATGCCAGGATCTGTCCGTGGCGCTGGAGTGCAATCACAAGGGCAAGCTGAAGCCCATTGACTGCGGTAAGGATGAAGTGTGCGTTGAAGGCTTCTGCCAGCCACGGGTCGAGGGGGTGAGCTACGGAGAGTCCGGCGAAGGCGACGTCATTGAGCCGGGAGACTCGGGTGGGTTCGAGATACTTGAGGACATCGTCCTTCCTGAAATCAAGGAC
This sequence comes from uncultured Myxococcales bacterium, assembly GCA_964626565.1. GTDB lineage: Bacteria > Myxococcota_A > UBA9042 > CAIXZC01 > CAIXZC01 > CAZVFX01. The sequence continues at coordinate 81,627 of CAZVFX010000014.1, read as the reverse complement.
ACCGGCCCCATCGACATCCCCCCCAAGGACATCCCGCCGCTCGAGGTCCCGCCAAAGGCGTGGGTAACCATCAATGGTGGCAACTTCGAGAGCGAACAGATCAAGTTTACCAACACCAAGCAGGGCGTCTATATCTTCAAGGACACCGACCTGCAGGTATCCATGGCCAAGGGGATGTACCTCCTCGAAGTGCATTTCGGTGGCATCGAGGAAGGAGTTGTCGGCAGCTTCTCGTCGGACGAGCCGGGCTCTGTAACGCCTTGGATCTGGTTCAACGACGGAACCACGGATCAGAATGAGGTCCAGTGGAAGTATGAGTCGGTCACGTACCAGGTGACCATGGACCAGTTCGATCAGCCTGGAGGCAGGGTGATCGGGACCTTCTCGGGTACCCTTGAGGACGTCACCGGTGGTCCGCCCATTGAACTGACCGATGGATTCTTCGACGTACCCCGCAAGCAGTAGCCTTCGATTCCGGAGACTGTTTTGGACAATCTTCTGTTAGTAAATCACACCGAAGAGGTTACCCGCATCGCGGTTATCGAGAATGGCAACCTCTCAGAGGTGAATTTCGAAACCGCGACAGAACGGCGCATCGTGGGCAACATCTACAAGGGCAAGGTGCTAAGGGTTCTGCCCGGAATGAACGCGGCATTTGTTGATGTCGGTCTGGAGAGAACCGCGTTTCTGTATGCGTACGACATCGTGAGCACCCAGGCCCCTGCTGAGGAGGCCTCAGAAACGCCGGACGACCCTTCGGAAGACCGGGAGAAGGACGAGGTCAGTATCGCCCGCCTGGTCCACGAAGGGCAGGAGATACTGGTTCAGATTTCGAAAGAACCCATCGGCTCAAAGGGCGCACGACTGACCTGCAACATCGCGCTGCCGGGCGTCTTCGCCGTGTTCCTTCCGACCACCGATCATGTGGGAATCTCGAGGAAGATAGATGACCCTGACGAGCGGGACCGCTTGAAGGAAATCGGCGAGCGTTTCCGTCCCCCGGGCACGGGGGTCATCTTGCGCACCATCGCCGAAGGTCGGCCTGCCGATGAAATCGCGGGAGAAATGGACTTCCTGTACAAGCTGTGGAACCAGATCCAGCAGGGCGGAGCTGCATTGGACGCCCCGGCCCTCGTTCATCGCGACCTGGACCTGCTGCTGCGAACAGCCAGAGATCTGGTCTGCCGGCGATTCGACAAGCTGATTATCGATTCGGAAGAAGGGGCGCGGGCGGTTGAGAACTTCGTCAAGAGATTCTTGCCCGGGGCCGCGGCCAGCATTGAAGTGTACGATGACAAGGAACCGCTGTTTGATCGCCATCGAATTGAGTACGAAATCGCCCGCGCTCTGCAACGAAAAGTGTGGCTGAAATCGGGCGGCTACTTAATCATAGAGCGGGCTGAGGCCTTCGCCGCAATCGACGTGAACAGCGGCAAATACACAGGCAAGTCGGATCCGGAAGAGACGATCCTCAAGACCAACCTGGAAGCTGCCCGGGAGATCGCGTATCAGTTGAGACTTCGAGATATCGGGGGCATCATCGTCATCGACTTCATCGACATGCGGGACCGGGAAAACCGCCGCAAAGTAGAGGAGACGCTGGCGGAGGAAATGAAGGCTGACCACTCACGGGCGCGCATTTTGCCCATGAGCGAGCTGGGGCTCATCGAGATGACCCGGAAGCGCGTCTCCGAGAGTGTGGTCAAAAGGCTCACCGAGCCGTGCTTCTACTGCGAAGGCAAGGGATTCCTCAAGAGCCCGACCATGATCTCCCACTACATGTTCGAGAAGATCAGCAAGGAGGTCAAGAAGCGCCAGGCTCGCAATATCCACGTGCATGCCAACCCCAACGTCATTAGCAAGCTGATGGAGTTGTACGGCCCCGGCCTCGAGAACCTGGAGAAGACCTACCATCGCGGAGTTGTCATCACGGAACGGGACAACTTCCACATCGAGCACTTCGAGATTTTCGGTCAGGGCGACTGACCCTTTTTTACGTAGCCCACCCACAATCCGACGCCCACAACCATCAGGACCAGACTGATGAGTTGAGAGGTAGACCACAGCACCGGTTCCTGTGCGCCAAACCCGAAAACACGGGCCAGGGCAGGCCAATCGGTGGGGCACCAGAGCCCTCTTCGCGTGTCTCCCCTCAGCATTTCCGTGGCAAATCGAAAGACCGGATAGAGCATGAGGTAGAGGGCAGAAATCGACACCAGTTCCCGGGATGAAACCTGCCGGCCACCTCTCGACAACCTCAGGAACCTGAGCAACAGCACGGCAAAGATCAGCACGTCTCCGGCCGCCTCGTACAGTTGGACCGGATACTGCCCGCCGAAGGCGAGGGCGTGAGTGGCCGACTTTCCGAAACAACAACCTCTGAACCAGCAACCGACCCGCCCGAACGCATGGCCCAGGGGCAGCACGGTGGCCAGCAGGGCGAAGCCTGCGGCCTGCGAGGTTCGGGTGAACTTCAGATAGATAGCAGCAGCCGGAATCGCGCCCAGCACTCCTCCCAGGAATACCCACCCGCCCTGCCAGAACTTGAAGACTGCGAAACAGTCTCCAACTGCGGTGCACCAGCCCTCCGTGCACTCCTGGCCCGGAAGGCAATCGGCTACTGACGCGCACGGAATCCCAGGGGGCAGTCTCAACTCCGGATGGAAGCACAGATCCCGGAAGTAACTCCACTCAAGGATGACGAACAGCAAACGGGCACCGACGACCCCTCCAACCACCGTCCAGAATGCCAGGTCCACGGAACGATTCCGTCCCACTCCAACGCGTGGGGCCAGAGTCCAAGCTACCGCAGCCCCGGCTGCAACACCCGCGGCGAGGAAGACACCGTAGTGGCTAGCCATCCCCGTTTGCCGCCCGGCGTTTGAGTATGACCAGCATTATTATTGATGCGAGCACCGCAGGAATCGCGATTATCTGGGAGGTGGACAGCGAACCGCCGAGCCATACCCCCCGGTAGTCGTCCCGGTAGTACTCGATAAGAAACCGGGAAACGGCATAGAGAATCATGAAGGTCCAGAAGACGATACCGTCGAACTTGCGCCAGCGCTTGAACATGATGAAGCAGAAAACAAAGATGAGGAAGTTGCTCACCACATGAATGAGTTGGGTCGGGATTACCGGCAACGCCGCGGGCGCGGCCCGGTTGATGAGGTCGAGGTCAACATGCCGATCCCAGGCCGGTGAGTGTTTCGGAAATATGACCGCCAGGGGACCTTCGGTCGTGAAGCCAAAGCAGCAGCCCGAGAACCAACAGCCAATGCGGCCGAAAATCAGCCCCAGCGCGATGCCGAAGCCGGCCAGGTCAGCCACCCGCCACAACACCATGCGATCACGATGGCGCAGAATATACCAGATGCCAACCGGCATGGCCCCAAGGAAGCCGCCGTAGAACGCCAGCCCCCCGTACCACACCTTAATCGCTCTAAGACAGTCCCGGCCCTGGTGGCAGGTACCCGCGGCAAGATTGCATAGCTCGCCAATCTTGGCCTTGATACACTGGTCGTCGGCGGTGCAGGGAACCACACCCCTCAGCATCTTACCCTTGACCTTCATGGGGTCGACGCACAGGTTCACGTAGTCCCAGAAGTAGCCGTCGGCAACCACGTGCAGCAGCCGGGCTCCCAGCAGGCCCGCGATAAGCACAACGATGCTCAGGTCGAGTAATTTGTTGGGGTCCACGCCCGGAATGCGGAACGTCTGCCGCCACGCCAGAATCACAGCCAGGAGGTAACCGATAGTGAGCAGTGTGAAGTAGGCCGGGAAATCCAACGGCCCCAGGTGGAAGGTCGGATGCATGGCTTAGAACGGGCTCTTCTTTCTTAGCACCTGGAGGGCCAGAATTCCGACCCCCACAGAGATGGCTATGTCTGCCACATTGTACGTAGGCCAATGGGCCGTATTGACGTACATGTCGATGAAATCGACCACATAATGGCGGCCGAATCGGTCCACGAAATTGCCCAGCGCACCGCCGAAAATCATCGCCAGGGCCACAGCCGAGGCGGTCTGGTCGTCGGGCGCACGATAGGCTACCACCAACAGCAGCAGCATGGCCGCCAGGGATACGAACTGCAAAAAGATCTTGCGGACCAACGAAGGGGCATCACTGAGGATCCCCCAGGCCGCACCGGGGTTTTCGGCATAGATAAACCGGAAGAACCCGGGGATGATGTCGATAGTGCGCTCGATGAGAAGGTATTTCTCCCCCTCGCTCACGACGATGGACCCCTTGAGGCGGGGCAGGTTCATTGAGACAGGGTGGGCGAGCTTCTTTTCGAGAAGTTCTGCGGCTTCCTCTTCATCGAGGAAGGAGAACTGGTCTACGATCAGGGCCGGCCATCTCACCACGCGGTCCTTCCACGCAGCTTTCCAATCAGCCATAGAGAACCCTTCTCCCCTTTTCTTGGAGAACTCCTTGAGCGCCGGATTGGCGACGAAGAGGGGGAGAGTTTCGCGCTCATCGTCGAGGAACAGGTAATACCCCCGGTCTCTGGTCACCCTGGATACCGGGTAAGGCTCATCCGGTTTGACCTCCAGGGGACGGGAAAGCGGCAGCACATCCCGAGGATTCGCATCGGGGAAAGGTCCCGACGCCAGGAACTGCTCTACGGTCTTCCCGTCATCTTCGGCTCCCACCGTCAGGACGAGGGGATGCTCCAGTCTGGCCAGGGAGTTCTTAGCCCACTCCTTGGTGCCCAGGTCCAGCGCAGCCGCCACCAGGGCGATGATAATAAAGAGTACTATACGCTTAGCTTTTTGGTTCACTCTTGGTCCTCAACTATGCACCGGGTCAATCGGCGCCCTATTCCGCGGCTGCAGGTTGCACGTTCAACTGGCGCAAGATATCTCCACACCGGGCACAAACATCTTCGAAGTCCGAGTCCCCGCCAACGCTCTCGGACCAGTTCCAACAACGCCCGCACTTCTCCCCGGGCGCGTGGCCGGCCTCGAATGTAAGCGACTCCCCGGGTACGGTTTCCAGACGCACGGAAGAGACAATGAGCATCTCTCTCAACAGACCGCCGTACTGGTTCACCGCCTCATATGCCGGGTGCTCATCGCCGATGATGATGCTCACGTCCGCGTCGAGGGAGTGCCCGATAACTCCGTCACGCCGTTTCTGCTCCATCTCCTTGTTGGCCAGCTCCCTGATTTCGAGAAGCCTGGCAAATGACTCTGCCAGTTCCTCATCGTGGTAGCGGTCCGTCAGATGCCCCGGAAAATCCGTCAGAAATACGCTGTCGGGGTCATCTTCTCCCTTGGGCATGTGCGACCAGACTTCCTCGCAGGTAAACGAGCAAACCGGGGCCAGCACCCTTACCATGGCGGAGAGAATCTCATACAACGCGGTTCTCGCGCTGCGCCTGTCGGCGGAGAAGACGGGCAGCACATAAAGACGGTCCTTCAGCAAGTCGAGGTAGAACGCGGACAATTCCACGGCAAAGAACTTTGTGGTGAGCTGGAAGATCTCGTGGAACCTGTAGTTCTCGTAGGCAGTGGTCAGGCGCTGCACCACGCCGTCGAGCCGGTGCACAATGTACCGGTCCAACGGAGCCATTTCTTCGGCAGGCACCATGTCGGTTGCCGGGTCGAATCCAGCGAGATTGCCGAGCAGGAACCGGAAGGTGTTCCGAATCTTCATATAGGCATCCACCAGCGTCTTGAGGACCTCGTCGGAGATCCGGACGTCCTCCTGGTAATTCTCAGCCGCGACCCACAGGCGATAGATCTCCGCACCGTACTTGTTGATAATCTCTTCGGGCGGAACAAAATTCCCGAGAGTCTTGGAAATTTTCCGACCGTCCCCGTCCACCACGAAGCCGTGGGTGAGCACGGAAGCAAACGGTGCACGGTCACGAGAGATTACCGACTCCAACAAGGACGACTGGAACCAGCCTCTGTGTTGGTCGCTACCCTCCAGGTAAAGGTCAGTGACGGTCTCGGGGCCATAACGCTTTTCGATTGTGGCAGCATAGCTGACGCCGCTCTCGAACCAGACATCGACAATGTCGGTCTCTTTCTCGAAGTCGTCGTGGCCGCACGCCTGGCACGCGGTGCCCGCGGGAACCAGCTTTGAAACCGGCCTGGCAAACCAGGACGCGGCGCCCTCCTGCTCGAACAGATCCGCCACCCCGTAAATGATGTTGGCGTCCAGCAGGGGCTCATCGCATTTCTTGCAGTAGAACGCAATTATGGGAACTCCCCACAGGCGCTGTCGTGACAGACACCAGTCCGGCCTGGTCTCTACCATGGAGAGAATACGCTGTTCGCCGCGAGGGGGAATCCAGTCCACCTCCGGGATTATCTCCAGGGCACGTTTTCTGATGCCCGTCTTGTCGATGTCGACAAACCACTGGCTGGTGGCTCGAAAGACGATGGGCTTCTTGCATCTCTGGCATACCGGGTAGGAGTGGTGCATATCCCGGCGAGCCAGGAGCGCCCCTTTCCTTCCCAGCATTTCAACGATGTCCTCGTCGGTCTCGAACACAAACCGGCCGGCGTACTCCGGCACCTCGGCGGTGAACTTGCCCTTGTCATCCACAGGAGCGTAGGCCTCGAGGCCATATCTGAGGCCCGCCTCGTAGTCATCGGCGCCATGCCCGGGAGCTGTGTGCACGCAGCCGGTGCCGGTTTCTATGGATACGAAGTCGCCCATGATGATGAGTGAATCCCGGTCGACAAAGGGGTGCCGGCAGTTGAGTCCTTCGAGCTCGGCCCCCTTGACGATGGCCAACTCCCGGGGAGGAGCCAGCGAGCAGTCGGTCGTAAAACGGCGCACCAGGTCGGTGGCCACCAGGTAGACCTCACCGCCGCTCTCAACAGCCGAGTACTCCAGTTTCGGATGCAACGTGATGGCCAGGTTTGCCGGCAGCGTCCACGGTGTCGTAGTCCAGATGACCACATAGGCCTTGGTGTCTGCGGCCAGCCCGGGGATCTTTGCCCGGACCTCGTCGCCCATCTCGAACTTCACCCAGATGGAGGGTGAAGTGAGGTCTTCATATTCCACTTCAGCGTCGGCCAGTGCGGTAACGTGATGAGCACACCAGTAGACAGGCCGCTTGCGCTTGTAAAGGGCCCCGGATTCCACCACCTTGCCAAACTCGCGGGCAATGGTGGCCTCGTAGGACTTGTCTACGGTCAGATACGGTTCTTCCCACAGGCCAAGCACCCCAAGGCGTTTGAACTCCTCCCGCTGGATGCCGACAAACCGACGGGCGTACGCTTCGCACTTTGTGCGGAACTCCTCGATGGAAAACTCGTCCTTGCTTCTACCCTCTTCCCGCTCGACGTTGTTCTCCACCGGCAGCCCGTGGCAGTCCCAACCGGGGATGTACTCGCAGAAAGACCCGGTCATGTTCCGATGCTTGACGATAAAATCCTTCAAAATCTTGTTCAGCACCGTCCCCGAGTGGATGTGCCCGTTGGCATAGGGAGGGCCGTCGTGCAGAATGAAGCGAGGCTTGTCCGCGTTGCGCTCCATGATCCGATGGTAGAGGGCCCCGGCGTCCCATTCCTTGATCCGAAGCGGCTCTTTGACTGGCAGTCCGGCTCGCATCTTGAATTTCGTTCTGGGGAGATTTAACGTTTCCTTGTAATTCACGGTTTTCTCCTAACTTACTGCATCAGGCGCGTACCTGAAGGCTTGTATGGACTTTTTCGACTTATGTCAAGCAATTTGCGCCCGGTTTCAGTCGAGGAGAGCGGTGAGTGCAGCCGAAGTTTCGAGCCCCCTGATCTGGAGGCGTTTGTTCCTCGACTTATGACCGCCGAGAATTGCGACCCGGCTCTTGGACACGCCAAGTTTGCGGGCGAGGAACTTCACCAGCTCCTTATTGGCAGCCCCTTCTACCGGCCGCGCGGCCACTCGAATTTTCACCCTGTCATCGAACATGCCGGCCACTTCAGTGCGACGGGCCCCTGGTTGGATTCTAACTTCGATGATGGCGTCGTCTGCCACCTGGCTCACGCCTCTTCGGGCCTTTCGGTGGGAAGGGTAACCACGAAGGTGGTGCCCTCACCCGGCTCGCTTTCGGCTTCGATGGTGCCCTTGTGCCGCTCCACGATACCGTACGTAACCGACAACCCGAGCCCGGTGCCCTCCCCCGGCGCTTTGGTGGTGTAGAACGGCTCGAAGATGCGCTCAAGAGCTTCCCGCTCGATCCCTACGCCGGTGTCGGTCACCGAGGCGCTCACCTTCCCTTCCCCACCCGGCTTGGTCCTGAGAGTGAGGGTGCCGCCCCCGCTCATCGCCTGGGCTGCATTCTGGATCAAATTGACGAACACCTGCAGAAGCTGGTTCTCATTGGCTACGACGAAAGGCAACTCCGGGTGGAACTCCTTGGCGATGCCCAAGCTCTTGGTAGCGCTATGAGTGCTCACCAGGAACATGGCATTCTCGAGGACGTCGTTCAGGTTGAGCAGGCTCATGTCCTCATCAGGCGAAGGCCGCGAGAAATCGAGGAGACTGCCCACGATGCGTTTGCAACGGAACGCAGCCTTTTCTATCTCTTCCAGGCTGTCGATAAGATCTTCGTCACCTACGGCGAGGACATCCGCCTTGCTGAGTTGCACGAAAGAGAGGATTACACCGATGGGGTTGTTCAACTCGTGAGCGACTCCGCCCGCGAGTTGTCCGATGCCGGCCATCTTCTCCGATTGCAGTACCTGCCGTCCCAGCCGCTTCTCTTCGGTAATGTCCTTGTAGTAGCAGATGTACCTACCCTTGAGCGGGCCGGAGTCAGGCATGAAAACGGAGTTCCGGAATACCCGGTCCTTCTCCGGGTAGCTCACCTCCACCTCCTCATTGGCGCCGCGTCTCAGCCTCTTGGACCTATTGGCGACCGGGCAATTGTGGCAGGGTTCTTCCCTTCCAAAGAGGACTCGATAGCATTTCCGGCCCGGCATCTCCCGAATGTCCCGCTCCGCCAGCAGCGCGGTCGCCAGATTTGCTCGCTGCAGCATAAAGGCTGAGTCCACGAGGGTCAGCGGGTCGGTAATAGCGTCGAAGGTCTGCTCCCATTCACGCTTGGCTCGCTCGATCTGAGCGGTGCGCCGGTTGACGATGACCTCCAACTCCCCGGTGACGTGGGATTTGTCCGGAGTAACCATCTCAGGAGTAGGCGCCAGGCCGGGCGTGCCCGTGAGCATCGCGAAGCGACCCACCGCAGCCCGCAACACGCTGGACAGCCGCTTCTCCTTCCACGGCTTGATCACCAGATAGTCAATGTAGCCCTCGCTGAGTCCCTGTCTGGCTTCCTCGACGTCGGCATAGACGGTGAGGAGTACTCGTTGGCTGTTGGGATGACGCTTCTGAGCCCTTCGATGAAACTCAAGGCCGTCAATATCGGCCATCCGCAGGTCGGCTAGAATTGCGGCCGGTTCATTCTCTTCGAGCCACTCCAGCGCAGCCAGAGGAGAATCGATACACTCGGGCTCCAGGCCGAGACCTTCAATAGTCTCGCCGAGGGCGGAAAGCACCTCGGGAAGATCGTCTACGCAAAGTACTTTTCGGGACACGGGATCATCTCCAATTTCAAGTCCGGCTCTCCAGGCAGGATGTGGCTACTTACCACTCTTAATATCGTCGTCGATGAGCACCGAATCTCCAAACTCGGCGAGCGCCTGCTGGATATCGTCTTCATCAATGACGATTTTGCCGTCCGAGGTCTTTTTCAGGCCGGTAACGCCCGGGTTCTTGGCCTCAAGATCGTTGAGAATGTCCCGGTGCTTTTCCACCAGCGCCAGCAGACGTTTGTTTTCATCTTCGATTTCGAATTGGCGGATACCCAGACGCACGGCAAGGGCTACCTCGTTGTTGTCCCAGGGTTTCCGCAGGAACCGGTAGATGGCTCCCTCATTTATCGCCTGCAAGGCCATATCCAGTTCTGCGTGGCCCGTCAGAATGATGCGGATGACCTCCGGTTTTATGAGCCGCACCTTCCGCAGCAGGTCCATGCCCAGCATGCCGGGCATAAGATGGTCGGAGAGCACGAGGTGGACCGGCTCATTCTTGACGATCTCAACCGCCTCGTTGGGATCTCCCGTATCAAGAATCCTGTACGGCTCGTACTTGAGCACTCTTCTCAGCGCCTTGCGAATGGCGTCTTCGTCGTCCACCAGCAAAATGGTATGTGCTTGAGTCATGTTCGTTCCTCACTACGATTCAAAAAGTTACCCCATTATAGGTTGCGCTCCGGCTCTTCCGCAAGAAACGCGTATGTTCGCGCGCCCGCCCCGATGCAGCCGGTTCAGGGCAACACACACGCTTTCTCCGAGTAGAAGGTGTTTTTGCAGGAAAATCCGGGGGCGCAATCGATGTCGGAGAAACACAGCTTCGTGCACCTCAACTCGCCCTGGTAGAGCGAGTCCTGCTGGCACTGAGTGCCAAAGGGACACTCATCGTCTGCAACGCAAGCAGTCGCGCAGTAGCCCTCAACCCCCTCGGGCGCGTAGCAGGTCCCGCTGGAACACTGGCCGTCCTTGGTACATTTGGAGCCACCCTCTCCTCCCGGCGGCTTGGAACAGGCGTACTTGCCGTTAGGTGCCTGCGGGTAGTGGATCGCACCATAGATGCAGTGCATCTGGAACCCCTCAGGGCCGCACAATTCCGCGTAGTTGTTGCAGTCGGCCAAACAGAGAGGCAGTCCCCCGGTCTGGACGCAAAATGAACTGTCCGAGCAGCTATCCCCCGGACCGCAAGGCTTGGAACAGACGCCCTTCTGTATGGAGGGGTCAGACAGGCACAACCCTTCTTCGCAGTCGTGGTCCGTGCCGCACTCGTTGGCGTTCAAGTCGGAACACTTCCCCGCAATGAGGAGGTGACAATACCCGGTCTCGCACTCGGTTCCGAAATAACACAAGTTGCCGATGGGGAGCCCATAGCTGGCAGGGCCGCACACGGTGACGTCTTTTTCCAGGACGTCCTCTTCCTCCTGGCACTCCAACAACTCGGAGCCCAGCGCGACACACTCTTCGGGGGTCTCACAATCGGGGAGGCAAAGGGTGAGCACACCGCGGGGGATGCAGCTACTGCCGTCGGGACAGGGGGAGAAGGAGCTGCAGCCGGTGCGAGTGCACATCTTCACCGGACCCAGGCCGATGCAGGCGAGGTCTCCCTCGCACTCCACATGTTCTTCGCAGACTTCGCCCAACCCCAGACCTTCGGCAGGAGCCGGATGGCAGACCATGTGGGTTTCCCCGGTCATCATCGGTATCGCCTTGCAGCCGTACCCTTCCCGGCACTCGTCGTCGCTTTCGCACTCGTCAAAGCAGGCCGCCCCGTTTTCCAGCAGAGGAAGACAATGGCTACCCTCGGGACACTCCTCATCGCTGCCGCACGGCACCGCGATGCAGTAGCCGCCATCCCACTCGAAGCAGCTAAGCCCCTCGAGACAGTCGGAATCCATGTCGCACGCGGCTCCAATCTGGCCGGCGGGTTTGGTCTCGCCGCCGGCCTGGTCCTGCAACTCACCGAGGTCCATCTGTTCCACATCGTTCCCGGGCTCGCCATCAGGAAGCGGCGCGACATCGCCGGGTTCAACCGCGTCTTTGTTGATGTCGACGGGGGCGCCCCCGTCGGGCATCTCGGTCGGTACGCAGGTGGCAGACCCGAAATCGACCTTGGTGCCCTTTGGGCACTCGTAGCACTCCCCGAGTTGGGGGTCGTAGGCCTCGTTAGCCTTGCACGTTACGACTTTGCGGTCCTTGCATCCGCTACCTGCAAACAAACCCGCGGCCAGCACCACCATGAGAGCTCGGATCATCATTGGTCGTCACCTTCGCATGCCTCGAGGATCTTATCGTACGCCCGCTCAAAGGCTCTGACGACCTCTGGGTCGAACACGGTTCCGGCGTCGGCCACGATCCGGTCACGAGCGTCAGCGAAGGTATCCACTGCGCTGCGGTACACCCTTTCGGAAGTCAGCGCGTCGAACACATCGGCAACCGCACAAACCCTGGCCGGAAGGGGGATCTCCTCCCCTTGCAGTCCGTCGGGATAGCCGGCGCCGTCCCACCGCTCGTGGTGACTACGAGCCATCTGCTGAGCGATTTCGAGCAACCCGGTCCTGGGGTTGGCCATAATCTTGGCGCCGATGATGGTGTGTTGCCTGATCAGCTCCTCCTCTCCTTCCTCCAACTGAGCCGGCTTGAAGAGCACGTGGTCTCTCACGCCCATCTTCCCGATGTCATGCATGGGTGCCGCGAGGCGAAACGATTCGGCAGTCGCCTGGGGAAGATCGAGGGCGAGACTTATCTCATACACGTAGTCGCTCATCCTCTTTACGTGCAACCCGGTTTCCTGATCGCGATACTCGGCCGCCACCCCGAGCCGCTCGATGATCTCGTGTCTCGTTTCCTCCACCTCAGCCTTCGCATCCTTCAGTTCCGCCAGGGCGCCCTGCAATTGCCGGGTTCGGATTTCGACCTGCTCCTGCAGACGCTGATTGAAGGTGTTCAACTCGGCTCGATACTGCTCGATGCGGTCCATCATCCGCTTGGTGCGCAAGTGGGAGCGGGTGCGGGCCATCAGCTCCTCGCGAATAATCGGCTTGCTGATGAAATCGTCGGCTCCCACCTCCATACCCTGCACCTTGTCGGTGGTGCTGTTGAGCGCAGTAACCATCACCACAGGCACGAAGTTCTTCGCGACGCTCTTCATCCGGCGACAAAGGTCGAAACCACTCTCGTCCGGGAGCATGACATCCAGGAGAACCAGGTCCACATCGTGGGAGCGGAAGAGCTCGAAGCCTGTCCGGGCGTCGCCGGCGTCAAGCACCTCGTAACCACCTTCCTGCTCGAAGTATTCGGAGAGCAATTCCCGGCTGGCCGGATGATCATCGATGACCAGTACCGAGATTTTGGGTTCTCTCATGGGCGAACTACTCGATGAAAACGGGCGATACGGGCATCCCCTGCATATTATACAAAGTGATGAGCGCTTTGCGAACTCCATCAAGGTCCAGACCGCGGATTACGAAAATCTGGCCGGCCCCGGTGCGCTTTATCGGGTAGATGAAGCTCTTCTTGCTGGTGCGCTTGAACTCTTTGGACAGAGCCCGCCAGTTCTTCATCCCCTTGAGCGCCTTCCACATCATGCCATCCTGTTTGGCGGTCACGACGATAAACACGGTGCGGCCGGGCTCCGCCTTCACCTTTCTCAAGAAGTCGTTGCTACTGCTCCCGTCATAGGTGAGTCGGTGATCAGAGCCGAAGAGCCCGTCGAACAACTCCTTGCCCTCTGCCCCGGCAAAGAGCACGCCGGTGGATGCGAAGAAGCGGGGTCGGGGAGGAAAGAGCCGTTTCTGAATTTCTATCGCCTTGTCCAGGAACCCGGGGTAGAATCCCGAAGGCTGCCGGAAATAGATCTTGAGGGACTCTGCGAACTCCCGGGCCAGTTCATCTACGGCATAAGGGTATTCGAGTTCCGAATCGTAAGGGACGAGCACCGTGGAACCCGGCAGGTCGGGAAAGCGGTCTCGCAAGAACAGAATCTCGCCCATGGCAACCAGGAGGGCCTGCTTCATGACGTCCGGGCTGGCCGGATTGACATAGCCACACTCCCGCAACAGGCGCCGGCTGGCTTCCGAAAGATACTCCGGCGGCAGCTTGGACAGGAAATAGGAACCGGTCTCCTGAATCACTTTGGAGAGATGCTGGAGCACCGCCTCATCGGTTTCTGCCTGGTCCACCGACACCGGGAGAATAATGTGGTAGTCGAGATGGGTCGGCTTGACAAAACCGGGCGGTGCCCAGAGTACATCGATGGGCATCGCCTGGGGTACCGCACCCCGCACTCCGAGGAAGGAGCGCATCTGGTCGATGAAACCGGGGGCATCGGCCAGAGAGACAAGCACCGTCGCCTTCTGGCTGAAGCCCTTCAAGTGGGCGGTCTCTCGCGGCCATTCGTCCTTGAACTTACGGGCGAAGTGCTTCAGCGCACCGATGATCACCTTGGTGTCCATGGGAGACAGTTTCAACAGCACCGCGGCGTCGGCGGGAGTCCGGGTCTCCAGGAAAGCCAGGGCAAACTGTTCGTGAGGCAAAGTGGTAGTCCGACCGAACAGCGACACCCATGGCGAAGTGGTCGTCCGGACTGCCTTGTCCTCCAGGCGCGCATGCTTACGGCGCAGCCTGGCGTACGCTTCCAGCACGGCCAGATCCTGATCATTGAACTCCAGCTTGGTCTGCCAATACTTGCGATAAGCCCGCGACGTGTAGTTGCGGTCCCACCGGGACATCTGGTCGACCATCCAGAACAGGTTGGCGCTGTGTCCGGTCTGGAACCTGAGTTCGATAGCTCCCGCCTCGACGGCAACAACCGCGATAGCCAGGGCCAGAACGCATGACACCGCTCGCTTGATCATGTCAGCTTCCTCCATATCATAGGGGCTATTATAGAAAACGTTGATGAAAGGTAAACTGTTTTTTAGGCCCAGCGCTCTTTTCGCATCGCCGGCTTTGTGATACCCTAGCCCGTAGTTTACTCCTCGAGGTCTGGACATGGCCGGCTTTTGGAACCTCCGACGACGAATCCTATTCGCCATCGTACTTCTGCTGGTGCTTACCGTCGGTTCGACGATGCTGGTGCTGGATCGCAAGATGCGCGACGCGGCCGCCAGGGGTGACTATCTCAAGAAACACATGAACAGGTATGAGAGCTACCAGGTCGCGTTGGGCAACAGCCTGCTCGCCACCGCACAATTGGTAGCCCGGGATCGGGAACTGGCCGAAGGCTTGCTCGCAGAAGACCGCACCGCGCTGGAGCGACTCCGGCGAACGCTGCTGCGCGACCTGGACGCAGCCCTTCCCCTCGATGCATTCCTGATCTACGACAACTACCTCCACGTCGCGGCAGGAGGTGAAGTAGCCGGAAAATTCCAGGCTGCAGCCAAGTTGTTCGCCGAGGCCGCCCGCGGCACCGTGCTCTCCGCACCAGCACTGCTCCCCAACTTGCAGGTATACCAGGTGGCCGCGGTGCCGGTACTGGTCGGTGAGCAGCAGGTGGGGTTCGTGGTGCTGGCCGTAGACTTGGAGCGGCCGTTCAACACGTACAGTCTTGATTCCGACTCCCGCAAAGCCAAACGCCACAATCTGGCGGTGACGGTGGCCGATGACGTGGTGTCTTCAACGGTTGCCGGCGCGGACAGGGAAGAGCTGGGTGAGTCCCTGAAGAACCGGCGCAAGGTGCCGGAAGGGAAGCTGGAAGCAACCGTGATCAACTTCAAGGGCAAAACCTTCGACCTTCACCGTCGGCCGTTCGAAGCGCTGACCGTGGATGGCCCCGGCCGGGTGGGCAACATTGCGTTGTTCAGGGTGCGGGCCAGCTATGAAACGAGGGTTGCCGAAAACCTCTACCCGGTTCTGTACGTCGGCATCGGTGGCGTCCTGGCAGCCATTCTGGTCGCCCTGCTGGTGGCCAGAACCATCACCAGGCCCATTAGCACGTTCACCGTGTCGATTCGGAATGTAGTGGCCGGCGAAGCCGACCTCACCAGACGCCTGGAAGTGCGGGGACGCGACGAACTGGCCGACCTGGCGACGGTGATCAACGAACTCTTCGAAAAGGTCAACGGCCTGGTGTGGCACATACGCGACTCAAGCCTTCGGCTCGGCCAATCAGCCCAGGAGATCTCACACGTCGCGACCAGAACCTTCGACGGAGCCAAAGGGCAAGTCTCGAGAATCGAGAACTCTACGTCGCTGACCAACGAATTGAGCCGCACCATCCAGGAGATCGCAGGCAGAGCCACTCAGGGAGCTCAAATCGCGGGTCTGGGGCGGGATTCTGTGGAGAAGACCGACCGGGGCATGACGCGCATCAAGGACACCGTGCACGTCTCGTGGGAGAAGGTGAGCAAACTGAAAGAGGACGTGGAGAAAATTGGCGCCATTGCAGAGTTGATTTCCAAGATTACCGAGGAAAACTCCATGTTGGCCCTCAACGCGTCCATTGAGGCTGCACGAGCCGGTGCCGCAGGCCAGGGCTTTGCTGTGGTCGCCCAGCAGATGCGTGAACAGGCCACCCGCGTGGAGAAAAATTCCCGGGAGATCATCGACAACATCAGCTCGATTCAAAGTGTAACCCGGGGACTTGTGGAGTCGATGGAGACATCCAAGGAGGACGTTGACTCCGGTTCCCAACTGGTCAACGTCACGCTGCACCACCTGACGGAGTTGTCTGCGATCATGCAGGAGACGGCAGAGTCGGTGAAAGAGCAGGCTGCGGCCAGCGATGATATTGCCCAGATGATGTTCGAAGTTCAACGAATCGGCCACGAGGCGCTGGAAGCTTCCCAGCAAACCGTGGACGAAGGATCAAGCATTAGAGACAAGGCCAGAGAACTGGCACTTCTCGTCGGTAAGTTTAAGGTTCGCCAACTGCCCGCATCGACGGAAACTGAGGCCAACCTGGTGCCGCTTGAAGAGAAAGATGACATTTGACATTTGAATTTTCCAATTTCCCCTTTAGAATCTACGGTTGGAATTGGTGAGTTGTAAGCCCCAGGGGGTTCAAGATGAAGGAATCGACTTGCAGTCGTTGCGGGGCGCAAGTCCTACCCGACTATAGCTTCTGCATGAATTGCGGCGCACCGGTGTCCGATGTCGACTCCGGGACGGAGCAGATAGCGGGCATCGAACACGAAAAGAAATACAAACTCGTACTCATCCGAGGTGACGGCGGGCAAACCGCGTCGTACGCGCTGGGCGGTCGCGAGCATGTAGCCGGCCGGGAGGAAGGGATTATTCTCTTTCCCGAGGACGACACCGTCTCGGAGAAACACGCCTGCTTCTTCTACGAGGAAGGGCGCTTGTTCGTCAAGGACCTGGGCTCTGCCAACGGCACTTTCGTCAGGGTCTCCGCACCCGTGCAGTTGAAAGGCCTCGACCGCTTCATCTCCGGTGAACAGCTCTTCATGTTCGAGGAAGGAACCACGGTGGAACCCCAGGCGGACGAAACCGGCACCTACTTCTTCGGCACCCCCATTTCCAACTGGTACTTCAAGTTGACCCAGGTGCTCAAGGGCGGGCGCCCGGGCTCCGTGCACTGCGCCCGCAAGCCGAAAATCACCATCGGGCGGGAAAAATGCGACTTCAATTTCCCCGATGACAAGTTCATGTCCCACCGCCATGCCTCGGTTGAGTTCAAGGATTCCGCAGTGTGGCTTTCAGACGTCGGGAGCAGGAACGGCTCCTTCATGCGCCTTAGAAACGACGAAAAGAGAATCATAAATGAGGGCGACTACCTGTTCATCGGCAGGCAGCTTATCAAAGTCGCCGTCTAGACGGAGCAACCGCCCAACATGACTTCCCGTACAAATATTGTTTCTCTCGCTGTAACTGCACTTCTTCTTTACTCCTGCGCCGGCGATTCCGGGTCGGTGGAAGATGCCGCGGGCCAGTCCGACATCAAGGCTGCGGAAGAGGTCGCACCCCGGGTCGACCTGCCTCCGACCCCTGAGCCCGAGATTGTTGCCGAGGTCGATGCCGGCCCGCAGTGGCCCAAGGGGTGTGTGGAACAGTTGTGCGCTGCCAATGAGGAGCATGCCCCCGACCCCGCGGTGGAGGGACCTTTTCCGGTAGGAGTGACCACCTTCACGACCTTGACCAAAGGCTTCTGGGGTCAGAATCGCAACCTCGTGGTTGATGTCTGGTATCCGGCCACCGAAGAGTTCCGGGACGCACCCAACGACTGGATCGATTTGCGCGGCCGGGCGCCCGATTGGGCCCGGGATTCCATTCCCGACGTGGATATACCACCCATCGAAACCAACTACGTCCGAGACGCGGACATGCGCAAGAACGACGGCCCCTACCCGCTCGTCGTCTTCTCCCATGGCGCCTACGGGGTAAGGTTTCAAAGCGTCTTCTTCACCGCCTATCTGGCCAGCCACGGTTACGTCGTGGTCGCACCCGACCACCCCGACAACTGCCTGTTCGACCTGTTCGTCCAGGGCGGCTATTCCATGGAGGAGGTGGTCAATTCAGCATTCGACCGGCCCTACGACATGTCCCATCTCATCGATCTGATGATTGAGAGGAACGAGAAGAAGTACGACTTCTTCGAAGGTGTCATCGACACCGAGGCTGTAGGTATCAGCGGGCACTCGTTCGGCGGCTACGTGAGCTTCGTAATGGCCCTTGTGGACTCCCGGGTCAAAGCGATTCTGCCCATGGCCCCGAGTACCACGCTGCTGCCGCCCCAGGGCTACTTCGTAGAGGAAATCACCGTTCCGGTAATGGTGATGGCGGACAAACTCGACAAAACCATCGGCGAGGTGGAGCAGGAGATGGAGGCGCCCTATCACCTGGTGCCACCGCCAAAATACTACTTCGAACTGCTCACCGGCGGGCACTACACCTTCACCGACATCTGTGTCCTTGACCTGGAGAAGGCAGCCAAGGAGATGGGCATTACCGACGCCGAAGACGCGCTCACCGATGGGTGCGCCGACTTCAACATCCCCACCGAAATAGCTCATCCAATTATCCGGCAATTCGGTATCGGCTTCTTCAACCAACACCTCCGGAACAGCCCCGGCTCAGCAGACTACATCAGCGCCGACGCCGCGGTTGAATACGAGGAAGATCTTCGCTACCTGCTGGAATTGGAATAGCCGTCAGGCCGTACCTGCCACCGACCACCTACCGCCTACAGCCTACAGCCTGCCTCACTTCCCCCACTCCATGAGGGGGCACTCGTTATCCATGATGCAGATATCGTCCACTACCTTGCTCCCGCCCTCGGCCACGAACTTCACCAGCATGTTCTGATAGTAGTTGGTGTACTGCTGGCAAGGCAGGTCCACGGAAAGCTGGCAATCTGCCGGGTCGGGTGAGTCGCAGCAACCCGTGGGGTCCGGGTGATTGTTTTCCGTGCCGATGTATTCATGGTGGCCGTAAACGTTGGCCACCCGCCACGCCCCCACACCGTCACCGACCTTCACAGTGGGAAGGGCATTTACTTTCGCATCGGGGTCCAGAAACTTGCCGATGGGCGGGGCCTGGCCCAGCATGCCGTTGTTATCGTCGACGTCATCGCAATCCCAGAAATCCGTGTAAATCTCGCCGGTAGACGGGACGGTGGTGCTCATCTTCCACTCGTCCAGCATGCCGTTCAACCGGAAGTACTCGTTGATGGGATACCACTCCTCCACCGAGGCCCCCAACAGGCCCGCGGCCCGGGAGTACGCCACCGCGGCGCTGACGGGAATAGTAGTGTCCCCCACATCGTTGAGCTGAAGCACCTTGACCGGGGGATGGCCGGGCAACGGGTCCATGAACAGATGGGGGACATAGTTGATGGCATCGGCAGCCTCGAAGACCCCCTGGATGAGCCCGGCGAACCGGCGAAAATCAGGCGTATTTCGGACGTGGCCGGACCCCTCGTAGGGGCACTCCTCCACCACCACCGTCTCGATAGGTATCCCGTCGGGCGACAGCACCGAGATTTCCAGCCTGTCACCAATGTCCGCCGGCACACCGGCACTGAACGCGCCGCTTTCCAACATGACGGCCTCGGCCTCTTCCCCGAGGGTAATATTGCGTACCAGCACCTTTGCTCCCGGAACCACCGGCAAACTGCCCGAGCTGCTCCTCAAGCGCCCGGGCGCCTCCCCCTTGGCGTTCTCCCAGAAGCCCCGGCAGTCGTCGGTAACATACTCGAACACCTGCGTCTCTTTGCCAGTCTCTTCGTCAGCCACCATGACGTGCTCGACGAAGTTGTTGAAGGACAGCAGCACCCGGCGCTCCCCGGAATCCATGTATTCCACCGGGCAACCCACAACCACAGGCCCCAGGGTCCAGAAGAAAACCGGCTCCAGCACCCAGTGGAGTTGGGTGCGGGAGAAAATATCCACCATGCCGCCCCCGGGCACCACTGGGGCCGCCACCTGCACATCGGGATCCGTGGCCGCAATAATGCTCGCGATCATGCCCCCCAGAGAGGTGCCGGAGATGGAGATGGACACATCGGGACCACCGACATCCAGGAAACCGTCCGCGTTGAAATCGCCAGCCAGCAGGTTGGCTTTCAGCGAATCCCAGCAAGCCTGCTCATCCGGGCACCGCCCTTGTGCATCTTTGTCGTCTGAAACACACTTCTTGAGGCCCGCGCACGCCTGCCACTGGTCTTCCACCTTCGGCGGCACCTTGTCCTGGCTCAAAGCCCTGATCACGCGGTGGAGTTGGTAGTAGTCGATTACCGATTCCAAAGTGTTGTCACGAACGCGGAAGGGGTCTGCGACGTAAAAACTCTCCCCGGAGCCGGTGAAACCGTCGCCGTCCTCGTCCTCGGCCCTGCCAATCTCCGTAATCGACTTCAGCAGCCCGACCTCGGAGAACGCCTTGATGGCATCGTCATCGGGAAGCTTCTTTATCTGTGCAGCCTTGGCCGGCAGGAACAGGAAGTCGGCCAGAACGTCCTTTATCACCGGGATCAAGAACGCGTAATCCGGGTACTGACGGATTACCATCTCCAGCGGCGGCACGAACGGCCCGTGGCCCACGCAGTCCAGCGACCAGCATGCAATTCCCATTTGAGCCATCTTGTTGGCAATTCCGATCATCTCCAGCCGCGACGTCTGAGTCCCGTGGACGTAGGTCATCACCGGGAAGGGAGGACAGCCCGGTTCGGGCGAGGTACCCGGCACGTATTTGGGGCAGTTCTCCCTGGCCTTGGGCACACTCAGCATGAAGGGCACTACCTCACTGCTCACCGTGCCTTCACCGGTGGTGAGATTCAAATCGAAACGCTTGTCCGCGGTGCGAAGGAAGCCGGGAGCGACTATGCTGCCCATGACAAAGTAGTCTACGTCCCCCAGAAAGTCGCCACTCAGTTCCGTCGACATGGCCATGGTAATGATGTCAAGGAGAGGGGCGAGGAAGTCGGCCTGGATGATGTACAGATTGTCGTCGAGGATGTCGAGTTCTCCATCCTTGTCAAGGTCGGCGTCAATAACGAGGTCCAGGTTCTCTACTCCGGCGATTTCCGGGGGGAAATCTTCAGCCAGGTAGGCAAACGGCCCGCTGCCACCGAGCCCTTCCCGCATCACCGTGAGCAGGTCGGTGACCTTCTGCGTCGTAAACGACCAGGCGAACGCCACTTCAGCCCGCTCGACGCCATGGACAGCCAGCAATTCCACCGCCTGGTCAACCGCCTCTTCCTGCCCCGGAGTGCAGATGTGCTCGAAGGGAGACTCGACGGCCCGGGTAACCAACTCCCCTGACTTGGTCCGCAGCCAACCGCCATCGCCGTCTTCCACATACCCCACCAGGCGGCGGGTGAGAACCACGACGTGCCTCGCAGCCTGATCCATGGGAACCATGGGCCGCATGATTAAGGTGTTGGTTTCCACCTCCCAGTGATACACGAACTCAGGTAGACCGTCGCCATCCACGTCCGCCAGATTGTCCGCCGGCAACGCGAAGTTCACCAGGTTACGAGCCGGATCATGGGGCCAGAATTGGTGGGACTTTGTGTGATTGGGGAAGACTCCGCCGCCCAGGTCCAGAGGCACAAGTTGGCCGTAGTGGGGCGTGCCGGGCTCTACGTTAACGAGGAAGATAGCGTGCTCCGAAGGGTCCCACGACAAGTCTTCCGGCGCATAGGTGCCGTCGGGAGAGGCCTCCGGATCAGGATGATGACGTTTCTTCAGGCTGGAAAGGTCCAGGGGAGCGCTGAATGACACGGTCATGGGCGCGAATGTACCGAAACCCGACAGTCGCTGCATGCCCTCACGCTGGCGCCGCTCCACGGAGGTCCCGGCCAAGCCCGCGATATTGAGGCGCAGGCCGGTGGGAGAAGTTTCGTCCTTCCTGGTCGCCAGGTCGTTGGGAAACGGGATCTCGGGAATGGGGCGGTGCAACGGGTCGAAGACCACCCTGGGACCACCGACG
The DNA here is from genome assembly GCA_964626565.1 of uncultured Myxococcales bacterium. Classification (GTDB taxonomy): domain Bacteria; phylum Myxococcota_A; class UBA9042; order CAIXZC01; family CAIXZC01; genus CAZVFX01. The sequence continues at coordinate 59,712 of CAZVFX010000014.1, read as the reverse complement.
TGTTCCACTTCGTCCAACGGCTTCCGGGAACTGCCCGGATAGCAGGCGGACAGCAACAGGAGTGTGCCAACGACAACTAAACAAGACTGTAGTTTCATGTTCTTCCTCAACTGCTCGCCCTTACCATGTCAGGTGCAATCTGGCCTGCACAACGCCTACTGCGCCGGCCGGATCGCCCGTTTCGCTTTCAAAGGCTTCTCCGGGGCGAAGCCAGCCCGCCTCAATTACGCTCTCCAGCCTGCTCACGCCCCACAGGTCAAACGCATAGGAAATCGCAAGGTCCAGCTCCCATCCCAGCTCCACCGCATGTGCCGCTCCCCGATACCCTTTCACCTCGGCACCGTCCATCATCCCCGACTGGAACGGATCAAAAGCCTCCTCTTCCGCACGGGCATATAGCACTCCGAGCAGCACTTCCATATTGTCGGAGGGGGTCAACTTCACTACCGGATTCACGTACATCGCATTGGTTACTGCTCCGTCGGTGGGGATGTGGCTGTACCCCGCGGGTGCGAGGTGGCTGACGTGGGGACGGGACAAGTTCCACGCACTGGCCGCGGTGAGATTCCCCAGGTATTCGCCGAACAAGACGAGGCCTACCGAATAGTCGCGGTCGAACTTGAATGAGCGGATCCGGTCATCGTGACTGTCCGTATCTCCGGAAGCGTAGCCAAACTCCAAGCGAACGTTGGTCCAGCCGAAGTCCGCCCCCCCTCGGGCCACAAATCCCAGTTCCTCCAGCTTGTGGGACTCATAGTCCTTGCTGCTGAACAACTCAGTCTCGCCCGCGAGCATGGCAGCCTCGCCTTCGGCGTACAGGCGCACCGGGCCGACTGTGACCTCCCCTGCCGCAAACGCGTCGAAGACCCAGACATCGGTCTGCAGGTCTTCCTTCGGAAGAGACTCGTCCACGACACAGTCCGCATCAACACACTCCCAACCCAACCTCCTCGCACTCTCCTCCTGGGTCCGGCGCACCACATAGACGCCGCCCTGGACCGAGGGGAACTTCAGGAGCATTGAGCCGATGAGGTTGTAGGCCGTCACCCCGTCAGCCAGATTCGCCGAGTCGTCACGGACCACGCGGTCAGCGGCCACTACAAGGTAGAGCGGGTTCTTCTTCTCGTCACGAGTGATAGCACCCACTGGCCTCAGCACCAACTGGGCACGGTCAACAACGTCTCCCCACTTGCGCAGGCCGAAACTCATATCGCGCCGACCACCGTCATTGGCCACGAGACCAAGGCCCCAGTTGGAAAGCTGCCGCCCCACCTTCAAATATCCCAACTCAGTGGCGACGACACCATAGGCCTTGCGCAACATGATGTTGTCGGGGTCGAACATGTCCGATTCGTTGCCCGGGTCAGCCGCAAATTCAAGCACCTCCCGGCCCTCCGAATCGAGGGGATGGGCGCCGTCAAGCAGGTCCACTTCGCCGGAGAGCTTCAGCAACCTGACAAACCCTGTCTCCTGCGCCCAGGAGACGGTGGGCGAAAACCGGAGCCTTTGCTGCAAGGACATCTCGGCAGGAATTGCGGTGTCGTCGCGGTCGGAGAACTCGGCATCCATGGCGGTCACATGGGTCCCTGCAAAACGGTATTCGGCAGGCAACTCCACCTTCACAGCGCCAAAAACCAAGGTGCTGGGAGAACTCGTTTCCTCCGCACCTGCCGAGGTGCCGCACAGGGCAGTTGCGAGAGTCGCCAACAAGACGATTGCGGGTCTAATCAAAGGTCACTCCATTGGTCAAATTCGCACCACGGTCCGATTGACGGTCCAATGACATCTGAGAAAGTAGACCAAGACCGCGGGCCAAGGTCAAGTGAAAGTTGTTGAGGACGATGCTACTCGGCAGGCTTCTCTGCAGGTGCTTCTGCTGGTTTCTCAGCCGGTTTCTCAGCCGGTTTCTCAGCCGGTTTCTCGGCCGGTTTCTCGGCCGGTCTCTCGGCCGGTTTCTCAGCCGGTTTCTCGGCCGGTTTCTCGGCCGGTTTCTCAGCCGGCTTCTCAGCCTTATCGCCCTTAGCGCCCTCATCTTCCTTCGGCGCCCGGTAGACATCCAGATAGGAGGCGAGAGCAGCAAGACGCTGGTTCCACACGACGACCTGTTCGATGCCCTTCTTGTCGCGCTCTTCCCGTTCGATGAGCTCATTCACGGCCTTCAGAACTGACTTGCGGTCTTTCCGGCCGAGTCGCTCCAGACCCAGCATTATCGCCCGCCTCAAGTCATCGTACAACTCGGCGTTGTATTCCAACTCCGAGTAGGTGGTCACCAACGCTTTTACAATTTCCTTGCGGTCGGCGCGCTTGCCCTTCCAACGACCGAGAACGAGCGCCGCCTTGCAGCGCCCCATGGCCCGGATGTACTTGGTCTCCATATCATCGATGCCGGTGTAGTCGGCCGGGTCGTAAACTTCTTCACTACCTTCAACTTTGCCGATGCCGCCTTGCAGCACGGCGGTGTAGCAGCCCCGGTCATAACGGCAGGCAGACGGCACCTTGAGCAGCACCTTGATGTCGATCTGCTCCAGCTTCTCCTGGATATCCTCCGCCTTCTCAACGTCACCGAAGTTCTCATCAAAGCCATCGACGAAGGTATCTGCGAAGCGGTTGAGATTCCGATAGTCGGTAGCATACGCGATGGTCTGCAGGAAGCGGATTACGAAATCGGATTCGCGGGCAACTTCAGGCAGGTTCTTCTTGGCTCTTTCAGCCAGGATCCTGGCCTCTTCTTCCTCATCCAGTTCGTCGCTCAGTTCCGGCTCATAGACCACCAGGAACAACGCATCAAGAGCCTCTGGTGTGAAGTTGAACGCCAGGGACAGCGCCAACTGGAGCCGTGCGCTTCCCTCGATGTTGCGGTCCCGCATACTGCGCAGGGCATCATCCATCACTGCCGGGTTGGCAATCGACATGAGAGCCCACGAATCAAACTTGATGCGGTTGGTCTGGATGATATTCCAATCCACCTGCAGATTGTCCGGCAGGTTCGCAGGTTCGATAACCGGCCTCGCCATGTCGACGATAAGCGCCTTCGCCGCGCGCTCGTCCCGCAGTTGCGCCAGCAACATGGGCACTCTCATTCCCTTGCGCCATTTCCATTCGGACAGGGCGTTTTTGACCGCGAATTCTTCCATGTAGCGAACTTTGTCGTCGCCCGGAAGCGCCTCCAGAATGTCCACCAGAGGAGGCACGGCTGCGGGGCCGATCTTCAGCAGGGATGCCAGCGATTCCTTGAACACAGTTTTCTGGTCCTTGGAAACCATGTAGAGGCCCTTTATCAGCGCCCTCACCGCCTCCGGGTTCTGGCTCCGGATCTCCCCGAGAGCCTTGGCCGAAAGCTTGTTCACTTCGATCCCCTGGAGGTCGGAGCTGTTGTTGAGCAAGGTGATATAGACGTCTTCGAGATCGTCGGAAAAACCGCCCATCTGATCCGACGACAGCGCCTGGAGAGCCGGAGCATAGGCAAGCATGAACTGAGGCTGCTCGCTCTTGATGTCGGACACAAGCATCTTGGCCAGGTCATCCTTGAGGTCGGTCAGCTTCCATTCCATGCTGAAAGCGGCAGCCAGGGAAGCGGTTTCGGGCGCCTCCAAGGCCAGTCGAAGGAGTTCCTTGTAGGTATCCTTCTTCTTCGGGAACTTAGCCGCCTCGGCCTTATACTGCTTGGCCGGAGGATCCCAGATTTCCGAGACCACCCTCATAATCTCCTTGTTGTACTTACCCTGACGCGGATCAAACATGTCCTTCAGGATAGGTACCGCGTCCTGGCACTTCTTCTCCGCAATCAGGGAGAAGACGGCTTTGGGATTATCACCTCCCAATTTGGACACGTACTTGCTGCACTCGCTCTCCTCGCCGTGGGAACAGCCCAGGAGGAAGCCGCAGACGAGAAACGGCACAAGGAAACGCCTCATGTCAAGCCCCCTTGAAAATGACCTATGTTATGTCCTTCTCATGTCAGCCCTACTAATCGTAAAGCAGAGTCTACTATAGCCGTCGCCCGACAAGCAAGTCAAGAACGAAAAGGAGCTGTCAACCGAGGTGCATCAACCCCTTTTTCTTTGCCTTTGCCAAGGCACCTGCTATCCTTCTGACGTGACCGTCATAGATGGGGGTGAAGCTGACAATGCGGTGGCCGTTCCAGTGGCGCGATTTTGCCGGGGCTCAAGTTGAAGACCGAAGCCCGGGCGAGACCCTTGAACAACTGGAAACCACCAGGGCGATCCTGTGGCGGCTTTTCGACAACTGCCCCGTCGGCCTGTTCGCCCTCCACAACACCTCGGGCGAATTCGAGCGGGTGAACGAAGCGTTCTCCCGGATCCTGGGCCTGCCCGCCGAAGAATACGTGGGAATGCCGTTTGAGCAGGTGCTCGCACCGGAAGATTTGGAGCGGGTCAGGGACTATCGGCTGAGGAGAATCAAAGGAGACCCAACCCTTCCGACCTCCTACGAGATGCTGCTGCAGAATCGATTCGGAGACCGGAAGGTCGTGCTGTTTCAGGCCGAAGTCGTGCCCTTCAAGGACGTGATCCTGGGGGCCATCCAAGACATTACCCGTGAAAAGCTGCTGCTGAATCCGGTCATGCACGCTCAGAAGCTGGAGAGCCTTGCCACCCTGGCCGGAGGTTTCGCGAGCGAATTCAACAACCTGTTGGCAGCGGTATCGGGATACGCCCAACTTGCAAAGTCCCGGGCCGGCGAATTGCCCGAAGTGGTAGAGGCCCTGGAATCGATCCAGTCGGTTGTGGCTCGAGGCGTCGAAAACATCCAGACCTTGCTGACCTTTGCCCGCCGGGGCAGCCAGGCCATCGAAACGGTGGACCTGGGCGCACTGGTACACGATCTGCTCCCGGTCATGCCTCAAATTGGGGGACGCAACATCACCGTCGCCGCGGACGAGGCAACCCGGTTCGGGTTTACCCGGGGCGACGGAGGCCAATTGGAACAGGCGCTGCTGACCGTGCTGACCAACGCGGTGGAGTCTCTCGACGAATCGGGCGGCGACATTCGGATCTCTTCGGATACGGTGCGCTTCGATTCCGAAGAGGAAGATGGTTTGCCTCCCGGCGACTACCTGATTGTGACGGTGGAAGATAACGGCAACGGCATTCCGCTGGAGCACCAGGACCGCGTATTTCAGCCGTTCTTCTCAACCAAGGATTCGGCCGGACATCCGGGTCTGGGGCTCGCCGTCGCTCACGGGATCGTGCGGGAACACGGGGGTACGACGCGACTGGAAAGTGAGCGAGGCAAGGGCACTTCTGTAAGTTTCTACCTGCCCCGGGATCCAGGCCCTTCCCTCCTGGTCCCGGCACACGTAACAGACGTCTCCGAGCCTCCCCGACGAACGGTGCTCGTCGTCGATGACCAGGACTTCGTGGGGGAGTTGATTGGCGATGTATTGGAAACCGCCGGCTATGACTGCGCATACCTGTCTTCGGGACGGGAGGCCCTCCGTCAACTTGCCGACAGGGAGTTGTCGCCGGACCTTGCCATAATTGACCTTCTGATGCCTGACATGGACGGCCGCACATTGATTCGCAAAATAGCGGCGCTGGATGCCTCCATCCCCATAGTTGCAACCAGCGGATTTGCCGCGCCGGAGGAAGGGGACCGCCAACTCACGACACTCACCACAGCCTTCCTGAAGAAGCCGTTCCTGAACGAAGAGTTGCTAGCCCTTATTGGTGAGATTTTCGGCTCCCAGGGCCCCGGTGAGGAGGAGTGAACATGCCGGCAATGATGAAACCGTTGATCTATCTCCCGTTCCTGGCCGTGGTGGTCGTGGCCGCGGCCTGGCTGCTGGCCTCACGCATGTTGAAAAGCTCCGGGCAGAGAATCGAAAGAAAGATCGCCAAGATGCTGGCAAAGGGAAGGTGGAAGGAGGCGGTTAACTTCCTCGCCTCCAAAGGCGAGTTCGCGCATGCAGCGCGCCTGGTGGACGAGAAGGGCGACTTTGAGCGCGCCGCTGACTTGCTCGTAGAGGGCGGAGACTACCTGGCCGCGGCCAAGGCCGCAGCCAAGGCCGAGCAGGTGGACCGCGCGGCCGAACTGTTCCAGAGGGGCGGCGATCTCACTTCCGCAGCAGGATGCTATATGACCACCGGGCGCATGGAGGAGGCGATACTTCTCTTCCGCCAGAAAGGGGAACTCGCCACATGCGCACGCATGCTCGAACACCGGGGCGAATACACCAAGGCGCTGGCCGTTTATATGGAGGCCGGAAACCTGGAGCAGGTTTCAGCCATCGCCCTTGAACGCATCGACCAGAAGAGCTTGCTCGAAGGGGCAGCCGACTATCTGCAGGAGCACGGCCAGAAACGCGACTGCGTACCCCTGTACAAGAAAGCCGGTGCCTTCAAGAAGCTTGCCACGGTGGCGGAAGAACTGAACCTGCTGGAAGAAGCGGTGGCCGCCTACGAACAACACGACTACTTTGCAGATGCAGGTAGAGTCTACGCCAAGTTGGGAGAGCACCGGAATTCCGCCCGCGCATTCCTCAAAGGCGGCAAACTGGAGCAGGCACTGGAACAGTTGATTCTTGCCGGTGACCATCTTGCCGCAGCACGGATCCATCGGCGCATGGGACGGGCGGCCCGCTGCCTCGAAGTGCTCGACACTATTCCGCGCAACTCCTCCCAATACCGGGACGGCACTCTACTGGCCAGCTCTATTCTCGAGGAACATCAGCGGATCCCTGAGGCGGTGGAACGACTGGACCGCCTGCTGGAAGTGCTGGGCTTCAAGGCGGACAGTCAGGAGATACTCTACCGCAAGGTCGACCTGTTGATTCATACCGGCGACCACAAAGGCGCGGTGAGAGCGCTGGAGCAGGCAAAGCGCTCCGGACTCGACACGCCGAGCCTCGATGAACAACTCATGCTGCTGCGCGCCTCTCCCCAGGAACAGTTGACGCTGCCGGACCAATCAGGCGCCAGGCAGGCCCCACCCGTGGTGCGCTCGACGAGCGGAGGGTCGACAACAACCATCGGATTTCCCCACTCCGAGCGCTATTCACTGAAGCGCAAGCTGGCCCGGGGCGGCCACGGCGTGCTGTTCCTGGTTAGCGACAACAAGCTCGGCCGGGACGTGGTGCTGAAACTGCTGCACTCGGAGAGCCTGCCCTCTGCACTGGCCAAAAGATACTTCATGAGAGAGGCCAAAACCGCGTCCAGCCTGAAACACGCCAACATTGTGCAAGTGTACGACTATGGCGAATTGCAGGGCCGGCCCTACATCTCCATGGAATTCGTCGACGGCATGAACCTTCTGGAAATGCAGGAGCCGCCGGCGAGGGTTCTCTCCCTTGAGCAGAAGCTGGCAATCTGCCTGCAACTGTGCGACGCACTCGGTTACGCCCACTCCAAGACCATCATCCATCGGGACATCAAGATGGAGAACATCATGGTCACTCGGAAATGGCAGGTCAAACTGATGGACTTCGGTCTGGCCAAGGCTCTCGATGAGAACCCTGACAGATCCCTGATGATTGTGGGAACACCATACTATATGTCCCCGGAACAGATTGTGGGCGACACCCTTGACCCGCGCACCGACATATACTCCATGGGCGTACTCATGTACCGGCTGTTCACCGAACGACTGCCCTTCGAGGATGGTGAAGTGCTGTCCTCCCATCGCTTTGCAACGCCTCCGGACCCGAGGGAATTCCGCAGCGATTTGCCGCCGCTCATTGCCAGTACCATCCTCAAATGTCTGGAGAAGGATCGGCAGCACAGATTCCAGAGCGCGGCCGACGTCGCCGGGAGCCTGAAGTGCTTCCTGATGTAAACGGAGGATAGAGATGAATGAAGAGATCGCCAGGCTCGAATATGCCCCAGGCATCTTTCTGGTTTCCGTTTTCGGAGATATCACAACAGAGAAAGTTGACGCGATCGTCAACGCGGCCAACTCCCGGCTGAGGCACGGCGGCGGGGTGGCTGGCGCCATCGCCGGCCGCGGGGGTCCCACGATCCAACAGGAGAGCCTGAAGGTAGCGCCGGTAAGCACAGGCTCGGCAGCGGTAACAGGGGCAGGAAAGCTGCCCTGCCAATGGGTCATTCATGCCGTCGGGCCGGTCTGGGGAGGGGGCGCATCGGGCGAAGAAGAGCTCCTCTCGTCAGCCTTGTCGGCAGCTCTCGCAATTGCCGAAGACAAGAAACTGAAGACCATCTCATTCGCAACCATCTCCGCCGGCATTTTCGGCATGCCGGCCAAACTTGCTGCCGACACGGTGGTCAACACAGTTGCCCGCCACTTCGACGAAACTCCGGATGCAAATCTCCGGGAGGTGAGATTCTGCAATATCGACCGCCCCATCGCTGAGCTCATCAGCGCCGCTCTGGACAGGCTGGAAGGTTAGAAAACAGGTCAGTCGGAGTAGTCGAGCCCAGTCGTTCCCGGGACCTATTGCGCGGAATCGATGCCACCGCCCGAGAAGATCGTGCTGCCGATCCACTTGAACTGCCATGGATTGGAGTCAAGTGTGAGGACCGTATTGAGTCCCTTCAGCGGCTTCAACTCCAACTCGTTCAAGTTGAAGTTGTTCATTTCTCCCATGCTCGCCGGCTGCAGCGAAATCACCCCTTCCGTCGCGACCCAGGTCTCCGTGCCATCGCTCCCGGCCACCACCATGAAGACCACGGCCGGCGGAGTAAGCTGCTCCACAAAAGCCGCCTCTTCCACCAACGCAGCCGCCTCTGGGCACACGGCTACATATTTATCGAGCCAGGCCGGGGTATAGTCCACCGGAAAATGGGGTTTCAGTTGACTGACGTTGTCGTCGACGACCTGCAGCATGTGGTTCGACCGGTAGACTCCCGGGTCGTAGAGTCCGTAGACAAGCAAGCAGAAGTCGGGATTCTCGTAGCGCGCAACCCCGAACATGTGGTTCAGGCCATCATCGTATCCGGAGACCTCCACGGGAGTTGGCTTGGGAAGAACAAATGGAGTGAGCCCACAAATGCCGTTGGTCTTGGTATCGCCCTTGAGTTTCGCAATGGCTTTGGTGACCGCGGCGACGCCGGGAATCTGGTCTTCGGACCCGGTGCACCATATTACGTCGCGGACCTTCCCAGTTGCCAACGACTCGACGTACAACCTCTGCAGGAAAGCATCGGGAGGACAAGTTCCGGTTTCGCTCCCGGTATAGTCCTCATCCCATGAAAAAGGGTCGGCTTCGGCAATGGCGTTCAGAAACTGCTCAAGAAACAACGGCTTCGCTTCCTTTTCGCACGCCGCCTCCCCCGCAGTCTCCGTGTGCACCGTCCCCAATGGGGACAGCACGGTCAACCCCTTCCACTCCTTGGTGGTTCCAAATCGGGTTTCGTAGCGAAAGGCTACGCCTTCGGCAGGTTGAGGTGCCTTATCGTCTTCCGTAGAACTGTCGTCTCCGGCGGGAACTTCAGCCAACAAACCGTCCGCCCCTACTACCGCTCCGTCGTCCCCCGCCCCGCCGGCATCACCAACTCCGGACGCATCGGCACCAGAGCCGCCGGCACAGCCGGCAAACAGAAGCAGCGACAACAAGACGGCGAAGAACCAGAATCGTTCCCCCATCCCTAGCTCCCCTCGAGTAGCCCCCTTACAGCCTTGCGGAGCTCATGAATGCTCACAGGCTTGTCCACGAACATGTCGGCGCCGGCCTCCATGATCGTGTCCTTCATCTCCTCTGTGGCCTTACCTGATATGGCGATGATATTGGTCTCCAGATGCGGATTCGCCTTGATGCGACGGCAAACCTCGATGCCGTCGAGACCAGGTAGCACAACGTCCAACAACAGCAGGTCCGGCTTGACCCGACCAACTTCGATAAGCGCGGTTACACCGTCCTGGGCCTGGTAGACTTCGTATTCTTCGCCCTTGCCTTCGAAGACCCTGACAAGCACCTCCAGGACATCGGGTTCGTCGTCGACGGCCAGAATCCGCCAACGGTCTGCGTCCAGAATGTCGGGCATGGGAAATCCCATCTTCCTGATGAAATGCTTCAGGTCTTCCCGCAAGATTCTCCGGTGATTCCCCGGAGTTTTGAACGCTCTGATGAGTCCCTTGTCGATCCAGCGCACAACCGTCATGGCAGAAACACCCAGCATACGAGCAACGTCCAGGGTTCCAAATTGGGTCTTCTTCTCCTCCACGGGCGAGCCTCCAATGATTTTCAATCGTTAGAGTGTACTTCAGAAGGGCTCGCCAATGCAAGTTGGTTTTCCACGAAAAGAAGAAATGAGTCTCGGTTCACTCCTATTATCACTTCTTTCTCTTCTTGGTCCCCTTCGGCTCCTCCACGAACTGGACTTCCGCCTTCACCACCAGCTTCATCCCGGAAAACGTCTTGCGCACCTCGCTGCCGAGGTCCATCTGCTGGAGGAAGGTGGTGAACTCACTTACCAGCGTCGAGTACACCTCTTTCTTGACCCCATCCAGTTGGGTCTTTATGTACGCGCTGACCTCTTTCGGCACGAAGTCGGAGATCATGTTGCGAAGCCCCTCTTCCGTGACAAAGACGGACCTTACTCCCGACGAGATTGCTCCCTTAATGAGGTCGGACAGGCCGTCCGACCTTTTGAGACCTTCCTCAATCCTCTCATTTTCATCCTGCATCCGTGGTTCCTCCATTTCGCACTCCGATTATCCATCATACCACACAGGCTTTTCAAGCGGCACGAGCGCTCCCGACGAGGGGAACAGTGTATTTCGGGCAATTCCCAGGGCCATTGAGGCGGAAACCTTGGCAAACCACTGGTACATGGCCCGCTTGTAGCGGTAGGGAGAAACGAGGCCCTTGAGTAGCCAGCTCGGCCGCACATACCTCTTCTCCATCTCGATCAGCGTCTCTTCGATCTCTCTCCGGCTCATGGTAGCCGACCTGATGACCGGAGTAGCCCAATCAAATTCGGTGAAATTCTCCGCTTCGATGATGCCCGCCTCGATCGACTCCTCCCACAACGTGGTTCCGGGCACGGGAGTAAGGGGATGAAATCCGGGATAGTCCAGATCGAGCTGGCGAGCGAACTCAAGCTGACGCAACATGCTCTCCCTGGTTTCGTCGGGCACTCCTACGATGAACGTCGCCTGCCGGAACACCTGGGGATGATGTCGTTTGAGGAGAGCGAAAGCCTCCCGGGTCTGTTCCGCCGAGTAGCTGGACTTGGCGAAGCCGGCCAGCTTTTCGTCTTCCACCCGCTCAGCGCCCACGCTGACGTGGCTGAGTCCGGCGTTGACCAGTTTCTCCAATACGCCGGAACGATGATCCCGGATGATGTGGTCGGCCCGCATAAAGGCAAACCAGTTGACCTTGATTCGCCGCCTGATAATCTCATCCGCGAACTGGCTGCCCCAGTTGGGGTCGAGGTTCCAGCACTCGTCGACGAAGACCAACGCCTTTCGGTGGTATTTGTGGACGAGCAGCTCCACTTCCTCGACGGATCCTGCAACGCTGCGCGTGCGCCATCTGGGCGCCAGGCGTTCCTTTCCATCGCGGTCAACCACGCGCCTGGCCATCTGCGTCCACCACACGCAAAAGGAGCAGGCATGGGCACACCCGCGTGAGTGTTGAATAGTAGTGCCCCCCGGCGAGAAGAGGAGGCGGGAGGTGCCGTATTTGTCCATTGGGACGAGGTCGTAGGCAGGCAGGGGCAGAGTGTCGAGGTCCGAAACCAACTCCCTCGGCGCTGTATGCACCACCTCGCCATGGTCGCGAAAAGCCAGTCCCGGGATTTCTTCTGGAAGACCGCTGCCCCCTGCCAGGTGCCGGACCAGGTCAACGATGGTCACATCCCCTTCACCTTTGACGATGTAGTCGATCAGGCCCCGCTCCGGCCGCAGCCAGGGCGGTGCGCTGGCGCTGCGCACACCTCCACCGGCTCCAAGGTAGGCATCGGCCAGATTGGTGAAGTGCGCTCCACCCGCCACCGTCACTGCACCGGGCACAATCCGGCGAACCAGGCTGAACGCCTTCATCGCCTCGTCCGAATAAAGTGCGTGGTTCTCACCAATGGCCACCACGTCGGGCCGAATCTGGGAAAGTTGGCGGGCCAGGCTCTTCCAGCCCATCCTTAGCGGCAGGCAATCCAGGATCGCCACATCGCGAAACCCTCCCACGCGCAAAGCCGCGGCCAGAGCAAGGTACGCCTGTTTGGTCAGGAAATTGTCTTCGTGATTCATGTAAGGCCAGACCCGCCGGGGCGGCTCTATGAAGAGAACCTTCATCCCGTCTTGCGCCCGGACCGCGGGACCAGAGCCAGGAGCGCGCCCAAAAGGGCCAGCAGGAGGACAACCGGCGCCAGATTGGGGGTGGGCGCCGCGGCAGTCGTCAGGGAACAACCTCCCGACTTTCTACCTCCGCCCATGGAGACCACGTCCGATGAAGAGGTCACATCCGGCTCCATGGACCCGATGACGCAAACCGATTCTTCGCACTCCATGCCGGGAGCGCAGGCGCCACAACTTCCGCCGCAACCGTCCGGGCCGCAGCTCTTGCCTTCACACTGAGACGCGCACGGATTCACGCACTCTCCCTGCTCGCAGGAATGACCCGGCTGACACTCTCCGCACACACCGCCACAACCGTCGGGTCCGCAGTCCAGCCCCTCGCACTGCGGTTCACAAACCGGCTTGCACTGCCCGTTCTCACAGCTCTCGAGTTCGCTGCAGAGACCGCACTCTCCTCCGCAACCGTCCGGACCACACTCCTTACCGTCACACTTTGGAGGACAGGTTCCCGGGCACCACAGAGGAGCTCCGCCAGGGCCGGGTGCGGGAAGCTGCTGCTCCACGCAATCGTACCAGGAGGTGGTCTCCTTCCATCCGCAGGTGAGCCCCAGGGCAGCACAATCGACAACAATTTCGTACCCTTCGTCGCAATAGAACAGCTCGTCGTAAACACAGCAACCCACGAAACCGACACCGCCGCAAGGCTTGTTGCAGATTCCACCTTCGCAAGTCGCCCCTTCGTCACATTCTCCGCACGAGCCGAAACAACCGTCGCTGCCGCACTCCTTACCATCGCATTGGGGATTACAGACGTCGACGCACTCGCCGTCCTCGGTGCAGGTCCATCCGGCCTCGCAGTCGCCGCAACTGCCGCCACAACCATCAGCGCCACACTCCTTGCCGTCGCAATCAGGCGTCGCCCCACACCCACCGCACTGGTCCATACATTCGGAAACGCAATAGTCGTCCCATAGGACCTGACAGCAGTATGGGTCCATGGCGCACACACACTCTTCACAAGCACAGCCGCCGCAGCCGGGTACGTCGCCCGGCTCACAGCCCGGACCGCCCAGGCATTTGCCGTTGAGGCAGCTTTGACCGTCGCAGCAATCGCCGCAGTCGCCACCGCAACCATCGGGCCCGCACTCCTTGCCGTCGCATTGTGGATTGCAGTCCGGGGTTTCGAACTGATAGTACTCTCCCCCGTCGTTTTCGACTCCGATGTTTCCCGCCGCGTCCACAGCCTCAATCTCCACCAGGTAGGAGGTGGAAGGCGACAGCCCTTCCAAACCCACCACGTGACTCAAACCGGCAGCAAAGGTCGTTTCCTCCTCCGGAGGAGCGTCGCTGCCGTAGCGCACCGTCCCCAATGCCAACTCGTCGGTGACAAAGGAAAGCGTTGCCGCACCGGCTGTAACCTCCACAACCTCCACTTGTGAAATGTCGGGCTTGACGCAATCAACAGACACCGAATTTTCAACCTGGACATCCTGGCCTTCGCAAGCCTCGTCGCCATAGCTGACCACCACCTGGGTGGCGTCCGCAACGGAGAGCTTGAACTGTCCCGGCTCTTCAGCCAGTTGCACGGCTCCTTCGAACTTGCCTTCGTCGGGCCCGGTCTCAACCAGTAACAACGAGTATGCCTCGGCCGCGGCAGAGCAAGAGGCCTCAATAGCTACGGTCTCCACATCTTCCGAGTCGGTATTAAGGTCGGCGTCAAAAAGGGTGACTGACAACATGGAGGAGCAGTTGGCCGGATCGGGCATCACCTGCAACAATCCACAGCCGGGCACCAGGGTTTCCAGCGCCCCCTGGTAGGCAATCGCGTTCGCAGCAAATACCAGCAGTTCCAGAGTGCCGACGGTGTCGACGTCCACAAACAGGGTCGCCAGCCCGTCATCACCGGTCTTGCCCAAGACCAGGAAGTCCCCCATGGAGATCACCACTGTCGCATCCGCAACCGCGCCGGCAGGCCCGGAAACCGAGACCTCCACGTCGACGCCGCCCAAGGGAACAACGGCAGGGTGTTCAACAGTTAGCGGCTCGGCCTGTCGGGTGCGCAGCATCAAGGAAGGATCGCCGAACACCACGTACTGATGGGAGGTTTCCTCCACCACTCCGGCGGGAAGAATCTCCATCATGTAAGATCGTCCTGCCGCACAGGCGGCGCCCCAACTGTACACCCCCTGCTCAAGCACTGCATGTGCAATGCCCACTGCCATTTCCGCCGGTTCATCCCAGGCCGCCGGAGTGGACGACGAGTAGATGCCGACCGCAGCGCGGGCGTCACCCGGTTCACCGGTCTTGGTCCACGCCTCGGCAAAGCAGTCACCACCGGGGGAATCAAATCCCCCGTTTGAGCACGACACGTCCACGACGAACGGCAGCTTGAAATTGTTGGCCAGCGCTTCCACGTGAGAGTTGGCATACGGGGGGGTGGTTGTTGCCCACGAAGTTCCGCTGCCGTGCCCCAGGTAGGTTACCCAGCCCCGTCCCTCGTTGAGTTTGGCGGAGATATTGTCCGCAGTATCGTTGGATAGGGAATGGTAGAGCTTGTCCGTAGGACTGAAACCGTGGTCGGCCTGAAGTCCGCAGATGATGTCGGAGCGAACGTCATCGTTGGAGCCTCCCTGGCCTTCACTTGAAGAGATGCACAGCGAGCCGGGAATCCACGCAGAATCCCCGTGAGCCTCGATGTCCATTTCGTACCAGATGGTCTTAGCCACGAGCAGGGCGGCCTCGTCCTCCGTGTGTACGGAGAACCGCCCCACCAGCACGTCGGAATGAAGGTCGTCCCCGTCGACGGTCGAATAGAGGAAGTCAGAAGCACAACCATAGGGACTGGGGACAAAGGGAACCTTGCCTGCACCTTCACCGTCCCCCACCAACAGGACGTAGACCGGCGGGTCCGCCCACTGATGGTAGGCATCGGAGATGAACTGCTGAACCTCCTGAAACGTACCCCCCGCCTCCGAAAGCGGCGTGACCACAACGTTGTAGCCAAGCTGTTGCTTCCACTCCACCAGGGGCTCCAGCGCAGAGACCAGGGAGTCGTGGGATATGATGAGCAGCGTCTCAGGTGCCGTCTTGTCCCTCAGAGGAAGCGCCATGGAATAGTAGCCCGAACGGTGGAGCTGGTCGAACGCGGAGGAACGGTGAGGGAGCGGGGACGCCCTGAACAGCGACCCCGACAGATCGATTTCGATGGTGTACGCCACGTCGAGGCGCCGCAATGCAGGGTAGTAGGTAAACGGCCTCACCAGCAACACCTGGAGGTCCGCCTGCCGCACCTTCCCGGACTGCACGATTTCCACCGCACTACCGGGATAGGGGTCGGCGCAGGAATACGTTTCGGCATCCAGCGTGAAGCGCCAGCCAGCGGTAGTTTCGCAACGCTTCGGCCGCCCGACGAACGGAGCGGGCACCACCGCGTCAAAACTCCTGCTGACAACTCGGACGTCCACCACTTGAGACGGCGCATTCAGGAGGAGCGGCACTGAGACAACGGGGAGCGCGGGGCGCCCCGGTTCCCGGGTGGTCCCCCAACCGGGAACGCTCACGCGCTGGAATCTACTCTCGCCTTCCAGGGGCACAAGCTCGAACGCGCGGACTTCCACCCGCACAGTGGTCAACCCGCCGGCCTTCTCCTCAACCTGCACGAGAGCAGGTGCGTGACCGGCCTGCCCGCCCGGCAAGTAGCGAAGCTCACACTTCGCCCGGGGGGCGGCAAGGCAAAGTACCAGCGAGAGCGCAGTAGCTGTCAGAATGGCGGGACGGCTGGTGTTCATAACCCCTCCTTCGGGTCCGGACCTAGTCTCGCATTCTACCTGCGCAGCGTGCGCGAAGTCAAACCTTCCCACCTCCTTGACTCCTACCTTTTGCGGGTGATAAGTTGCAATTCATCAGAGTTCATAAATAGAACTCCCGGGAGGACAAGAATGCAACACCAAATCCTGTTCAAGCCTTCTTTCGCCATGGCCAGGTTCGACTTGGAACCAGGCGAGTCCATCGTCACAGAGGCGGGGTCGATGGTGGCCATGTCCACGAACATGGGTATCAACACGTCCATCGGCGGCACCGGCCTCGGCTTTATTGCCAAGATCGCGGCCTTCTTCATCGCCCTCGTCCGCAAGTTCCTGGGCGGAGAGTCCATGTTCTTCAACACCTACACTCCCGAAGGAGGAGCCGGGGAGTTGTTCGTCGCACCCGCAATGGTCGGAGACCTGGTCAACATGCAGGTGAATGAAGGCTCCTCCCTCATAATCCAGCCGGGCTCGTTTGTGGCGAGTACGCCCGGCGTTCGCCTGAAAACACGCTGGGGCGGGTTCACCTCCATCTTCGGTGGTGAGGGAGCATTCCTCCTCGAAGCACAGGGGTCGGGAGAAATCTGGATCAACGCTTACGGAGGAATCCGAGAGGTGCAGGTGGAAGGGAGCTTCGTCTGCGACACCGGGCACATGGTAGCTTTCGACGAGACGTTGGGCTACAAGCTGAGGCTTGCCGGGGGCGGTATGTTGACTGCCTTCAAATCTGGCGAAGGCCTGGTTTTCGAATTCTCGGGTACGGGCAAATTGCTCCTGCAGAGCCGTAACCTGGGCAGCCTGGTTTCGTGGATTGCCCCGCACTTGCCCGCTTAGGAGGAGGACGCTATGGAAATCAAATTGGAACACCAGCCCGCCTATGCCACCGCCACTGTGACCATGGAGCAGGGCGAGTCGATTCGAGCCGAAAGCGGCGCGATGATCGGTATGGCGGCAAATGTAAAAATGGAAACCAGTTCCCGCATGGGAAAGGGCGGAATCCTCAAGGGCCTCGCACGCAAGATGTTCACCGGTGAATCGTTCTTCATGAACACCTTCACTGCCGAAAGCGGCCAGGGGCACGTGAGGTTGGCTCCCGCCAACGTGGGGGATCTCGTTCAGCACGATCTTAGCGGCGAGCTGCTGATACAATCCACCTGCTACGTGGCCAGTTCTCCTGCTGTTGACATCCAGACCAAAGTCGCTGGATTCAAGAATTTCTTCGGCGGCAAGGGCTTCTTTATGCTCAAGGCAGTCGGACAGGGCCCGGTATTGATGTCAGCCTTCGGCGGCATCCACGAAATGGAGATATCCGAGCCGTTTATCATCGACACGGGACATCTGGTGGCTTTCGAACCGACCCTGGATTTCAAACTACGGCGCGTCGGCGGCTGGTTTTCGACCTTCTTCAGCGGCGAAGGCCTGGTCTGCCAGTTCACCGGCCGGGGCAAACTGTGGATCCAGACCCGCAACCCCGCGGAGTTCGGCTCGGCCGTCGGGCCCAAGCTGCCTCCGCGGCAGCAGTAGGGAGGTAAGAAATGCAGTCAAACATCGAACTCAAGCCTGAATATGCAATGCTGGCTGTGACCCTTGAACCGGGGGAAAAGCTGGTCGCCGAGAGTGGTGCGATGGTGGGTATGGAACCACAGGTCACTCTTACCTCCAAGGCGCGGGGCGGCGTGCTTAAGGGACTCAAACGCAAGGTGCTGGGTGGGGAGAGCTTTTTCCAGTCAACTTACGAAGCCACTTCTCAGGCCGGGGCCGTCTACCTGGCGCCCGCTTCGCCGGGAGACATCCTGGAGTTGGACTTGGAAGCAGGCCGCACATTAATGGTGCAGTCGTCCTGCTACCTGGCCAGCACTCCCGAGGTGAGCCTGGACACGAAGTGGGGCGGCGCCAAAGGATTCTTCAGTGGAACCGGACTGTTTCTGCTGAAGCTCACCGGCCCCGGTAAGGTGTGGATAACAAGTTTCGGCGCCATGGCGAAACAGGATGTGGAGCAACAATATGTAGTCGACACGGGTCACATCGTGGCGTTTGAGGAGTCGCTCCAGTACAACATCAGCAAGGTTGGGGGGCTAAAAAGCCTCTTCTTGAGCGGGGAAGGCCTGGTGGCCAGGTTCTCAGGTAACGGGGCCCTCTACATCCAGACACGTGATCCCGGAAAACTTGCGTCGTTTCTTCATCCCTTCCGGCCAGTCGAAAAAAGCGACTGAAGGCACGAGCACCAACTCGCCGTCAACTCCCATGTCACTCCACCAGTAAGCCCGTCGGCCGTTGATTACCGGCACGTAGCACCCTTCATCCGCCAATACTTCCTGAAAGCCGGGATAGGTGCGGGCGACGCTGCCCAGAAGCCATACCAGAGGCGTTCCCCTCAGGCAGGTGAGGCGACACATGTCCGTACCGGCCCTCATCGCCAGACTGCCCAGGAAATGCACAGTAACGGAGATATCGTCAGGCTGCGGGGGTTGGGCGGAAACCCTGAACTCGGAAACGAACGGAGTGTCTCGCAACAGCTCTTCGTTCCGCCGGCTCCCAAGCAACATGCCCATGGCACTCCCCGCTAGATAACCCTACAACCATGGTATGGCCAGTGTGCGAATGTAGCAAAATTGTGGGTGGTATCAGGCGAGGTCCTTGTACATAACCTCGGCGATTCGGTAGGAAGATTTCTCGAGGGCCAGCATCGCCTCTTTGATCTTGTCCTCGTCGTCCCCTTCCAGCGCGTCGCGGCACTTCTCCATGTCCGCCTCGATCTGGTCGCGCTCTTCCTGGGTAAGGTAGCTTTGGAATTCGGCCATGGAACGCTCGGTGGTGTAGAGCAGGCCTTCCACCTTGTTCTTGAGTTCCGCCAGTTCCTTCTTCCGGACGTCCTTGGAGCGATGCTCGTCGGCCTCATCGATGAACTTCTCGATCTCCCGCTCGGACAACCCGCTGGACGGACGCACCCTGATGGACTGCTCGTTGCCCGTGGCCATGTCCTTGGCTCGAACGGACAGGATGCCGTTGACGTCAACTTCGAAGGTCACCTCAATCTTGGGGAACCCCCGGCGGGCCGGTGGAATGCCCACCAGTTCGAACCTGGCCAGGGACTTGTTGTCCCGAGCCATGGGACGCTCACCTTGAAGCACGTGGATATTCACCACAGACTGGTAGTCCTCCGCTGTGGTAAACACTTCGGTACATGAAGTGGGAATCGTCCGGTTCCGCTCGATAAGCCGGGTAAACACGCCTCCCTTGGTCTCAATACCCAGGGACAGTGGAATAACGTCGAGGAGCAGCACATCCTCGACTTCGCCCGACAGAATGCCGGCCTGGATGGCAGCGCCAACCGCAACCGCCTCATCGGGGTTCACGCCCCGGTTGGGCGCCCGGTCGAAGAACTTGGCGACCTTGGCCCGCACCAGCGGCATCTTCGTCATGCCGCCGACCAGCAGAACTTCCCCGACGTCCCCGACTTTAAGCCCGGCGTCCTCGAGGACTTTCTCGCAGTGCCAGACCGTCTTGTCTATGAGGTCCTCGACCATGGACTCGAGTTCCTTGCGAGTCAGGTTTCGCTTTACGTGCTTTGGCCCCTTGTCATCCGCGTGGATAAAGGGAAGATTGATCTCGGTTTCTTCCGCGACCGACAGCTCGACTTTGGCCTTCTCCGCAGCTTCGCGGACACGCTGGTGAGCGACAAAATCCTCTGTCAGGTCCACGCCCTCGGCCTTCTGGAATTCCTCGATAATAAAATCGGCGATCCGAGAGTCAAC
Organism: uncultured Myxococcales bacterium; assembly: GCA_964626565.1. GTDB lineage: Bacteria > Myxococcota_A > UBA9042 > CAIXZC01 > CAIXZC01 > CAZVFX01. The sequence goes on along the minus strand of CAZVFX010000014.1, from coordinate 39,944 downwards.
GTCCTCGCCTCCGAGGAAGGTGTCGCCATGTGTCGCCTTGACCTGGAAGACTCCCTGGCCCACCTCCAGAATGGAAATATCGAAGGTGCCGCCGCCCAGGTCATAGATGGCGATGAGGCCGCTGGCCTCCTTGGTCAGCCCGTAGGCCAGCGCCGCGGCCGTAGGCTCGTTGATGATCCGGAGCACTTCCAGACCGGCAATACGCCCGGCGTCACGGGTCGCCTGCCGCTGCGCGTCGTTGAAGTAGGCAGGGACCGTAATCACCGCCTCGCCAACCTCCGTGCCCAGGTACTCCTCGGCGTGCTCCTTCATCTCGCTGAGCACGAAAGCAGAGATCTCCTGAGGCGAATAGAGCCGCTCGCCAACCTCGACGTGAGCATCCCCGTTGGGAGCTGGATTGATGCGATATCCCGAGGACTTGTTCATCCGCTCAACCTCAGGGGTATCGAACTTCCTTCCCATCAATCGTTTCACCGAGTACACAGTGTTCTCCGGGTTGGCAACCAACTGGCGACGGGCCGAGCTTCCAACCAACCGCCCGTCTTCCGTGAAGGCCACCACCGACGGCGTCGTGCGGCCGCCTTCCTGGTTCGAGATCACTACGGGAGTGCCTCCTTCCATGGTTGCTACGCACGAAAACGTCGTACCCAGGTCAATGCCTATTGCTTTGCCCATTTGCGTCTCCTCTCCTTCGGGCTAATATCTATCGTGGACTCAGGCTCACCTGCGCCCTTGTCATCGTAAGCATAATAATTGTAGTAGCCGTAGCGCTTGCTCCGGTAATAGTAATAGCGATACGAATGCTTTTCAACATCAAAACAGTTGAGCACCACACCAACATCCTCGCTGATGATGGGATACAGCATCCGGCGAGCTTCCTTGAGGGCATCCTTCGTCGTCTGCCCCGCCTTCACCACCAACACGCCGGAATCGAGCATGGAACAGATAATCTTGGCGTCGGCCACCGCCAGCAACGGCGGAGAATCGAAGAAGACCGTGTCATACAGTTCGGTGAGGCGCTCCAGCATTTGCCGGAACTTGGCTGACTCGAGAATCTCAACCGGATTTGGGGAAATGGACCCGCAGGTCAGCACATCCATTCCCTCCACGGTTGTAGAACGAGTGAAATTCTCGATGGGAGCGGTGCCGAGATAGAACTCAGTGATGCCCGGCCGCCTGGGGATGCCCAACAACTTGTGAACTCGCGGGCGGCGCATGTCTGTGTCGACGATAAGGGTGCGAGAACCGGCGGCCGCATTCACCGCAGCCAGATTCACGGCCACCGTGGTCTTCCCTTCCTTGGGACCAGGGCTGGCGATAAGAACGTGCCGAAGACGTTCACCCGGTCGGGAGAAGAAGAGGTTCGTTTTGACGGTCCGAAAGTGTTCGGTAATGGAAGACTTCGGGAAGTGGTGTACGAACAGTTCCGGCTGTTCGTGGGGACCGTCCACTTCGGGCCTGTCCATCTCCCCGATCGCGGGCAAGAGCCCCAGGAAATCCACCCCCATGATAACCTCGATATCCTCACGAGTCTTCAGAGTACTGTCCAGCGACTCCACGAAGAATGCCGCACCGATGCCCAGGAGCAAACCGAGAAATACGCCGATGAGCAGGCTCAGCTTGCGGTTGGGCCGGATGGGAAGGTCGGGCAGTGGGGCCAGATCCTGAATACGGACGTTGTTTGTTTCAACCTGTGCGCTCAAGCTGGTTTCCGAGTACCTCTCCTTGACGCTCTCGTAGTGCTTCTCGACCTCTTCCTCGTTCTTCCTCAGCGGCTCATAATCGAGTTCGAGCTTGACGAGCGCGGTTTCCTCCTCCTTGGCACGCTCCAGCATCTTCCTCAGCTCGTCTTCCATTTGGATCGACTTGACCAGCTTGTCGCTTTCCTCCGCGTGCTGCTTGCGCAACTTGATCAGTTCCGCTTGCAACAGCATGCTCGCTTCCCGCTGCAAAGTGTTGCGGACCAGCTTGCGCTGGCTGTAGGCGGCTTTCATCATGGGATGCTTGGGACCGTACCTTCCGGTCAACTCGCGAACCTTGGTCTCCAGGTCCACGAGCTTCTGCTTGAGCAGCGAAATAGTGGAGCTTTCGACGAGAAGCGGATGTGCCACCCGGGAGAAGTCCTTCTCCTTGAGGAGCACTTCGAGAGCTGCTATCTGCACGTCGAGTTGGTCCCGCAGAGGACTGGACTCCAAATCGGACCTGTCGATGCCCGCCTGCAGATACCGTTCGTCGTAGGTCTTGAGCTTCTCCTCTACGCTCCGCTTCCTGCTCTCCAAGCTGCCCATCGCGTGACGACGCTCGAATTCGAGCACCTTTGCTTCCGCCTCCTCCTTCTCTTGCTTGAGTCGCAGCAACATATCCCGAAGTTCGGAGATTGCATCCGAAACCACCCGTTTCTTGTACTCGAGGTTCTCCTGCCGGTACTCGGTAACCAGCGCATTGGCAAGGTCCTGGGCCATGTGGGGGTCGGGCGCCTCAACGCTCACGAGCACGAGTTGGCTATCCATCCTGGCTTCCACCTCGACCCGCCCCATGAGCACTGCAACCGCGTCCATCTTCGCCATCCGGCGACGCTTCTCGGCTTCGCTCAAGGGCGGATTGTTCCCGTCCAGGCCCAGAAAGCGCTCGTCAAGAGCGAGGGTAAGTTTGTCGACCACCCGCTTGGCGAGCCGCCGGCTCTTGAGTATCTCCAACTGGGTCTGCATGTACTCCTTCATGCTCCAATAGTCGGAGGTACCCAACTCGATGACTTCCTGAACACGGGACAGCACCGTCGGGCTTCGCTTCTCAATTATGATGGTGGCAGTTGCTTTGTACACGGGAGACTGCTTGGACGCCAACAGCATACTCACGCCCACGGTGGCCACGAGAACCGCGATGGCAAACCACTTCCGTTTCTCCAGCACCCCAATGAATGTCCGGAGAGTATCAGTAATTTCAGATAGTTGGCGCCGTTCTTCCATCCAGCCCGTTCCGGGAACACTACAATTCTGTTTAGACTGTACAGTTTACCATGCTAGAAGGCAAGAACTTCGCGTGCGTGTGAGGGGCTAGATCACAGTTTCCGGAACGAACACAATGTCCCCCGGTTTGAGCCCCAGGTTGGGCGCAAGCCCCTCGCTGATTTTCTCGACGGGGACTCGAATCCTCAACTCTTCCTGGTTCTCAACTCTCGTAACGATGACGCTGTTCTTGCGCGCCATGGGTGTAAAACCGCCGGCGAGAGTTATCGCTTGGATGACGTTCATCTCCCCTTCGAAGGGAAAGGTCCCCGGCTTGCTGACTTGCCCCAGGACGAATATCTTCTTGGAGTTGTATTCCTTGATGACAATGGTGACATACGGTTTCTTCAGGTAGCCGTCGGCCAGCTTATCCTGTAGCAGGTTCGCAATCTGAGTCGTTGACAGATTCTGGACGGTAACTTCGCCGACAAGGGGGAAGATGATGGTGCCATCGCTGGACACCCGATGCACTCCGGACAGATCCTTTTCTCCGTAGACCCGGGCCTCGAAGACGTCACCCGGCCCCAGGGTAACCGAATCCCGAATCGACTTTGTATCCACCGGCAGGCGAATATAGTCGTCTCCGCCCGGGGGCGGACAACCCACCACAAACAGGAGAAAGACAGCCAGAATTGGGGAAAACGACCGGGTCATTGTCTAGTAGCGCACAACCAGGCTGCCAAGGATGAAGTGCCGGTTGTAGGCAAGGTAGTCCTCTATCGTCGTGCCGTCCGCCTCGGTTCGGCGAACGCCGAATTTTGCGTCGCTGTTGAACGGCTCGTTGTTCAACTCCATCCGATACAGCAACTCCAGACCCAACGCCCGGGTAATATCCACAGTGGTCTTCATCTGGCCCACCAGGAGGATATCGGTGCGGTCCCACCCTGCGCCCAGCAAACCGGTAACCGCATCCGACTGAGCGTTGTACAGATAGCTGCGTGGCAATTGGGCATACGTGAGATAGAGGTACGCTACGTCCAGTTCGACATCAACACGGCTGGCGATGCGCTGCTGGAAGTTTCCATAGAACTTGTGATACGAGACGAAATTGGAAAAGAGGCTGTCCCGAAAATCACGGACGTAGCCGCCCTGAAGAATCGTATTCGGGGAGAAGCGCAAAGAGAGTCTCGCTTCGCCGATGACGGAGTTGAAGCTCTGGTTGGCGTCTGGAGTTTCAGCAGTTTCCTGAGGGTCCACGGTACGCTCAGCGTGGAACGAATGCCCCCACCCTACCAGCGCCATGAACGACAGCTTCTTCGTGATGAAGCCGTTGATTCCGATTCGGCCCTTCAGCGGAGTGTTATCGGTAAGTTCACCGTAGTATCCGTGACCGTCACTCAGGTAGTCCCGCACCTGCCAATTCCCCTCGGCCAAAACCGCGGTGAAGGGGAAGAACTTCCAACTGGCCCGCAACCTGACATCGTGATAGACGAGGTCGCCCCAGTCCTTGGTCGTATCGCTGAACAAGTCGGCGACAAAATCGTAATCGGTGCGAATCTCGAGCGCACCTCCGCCCGGCTTGAACACCGCACCCGCACCGACTCTGTTCAAGTGTCGGTTGAAGTTGGAACCGGTTTGGCCGTTGCGCCTCTCCAAGGCCCTCCTGAACCTCTCCCGGAGGGTAAGAGAGAACGGTCCACTGTTGAAGAAGGTCGCAGCAATGCCGACGTCTCCGCCGAAATTGCTGTGCTCCGACACTGTCTCGCTGTCTGCCAGGTAGTAGTCGACGTATGCGTTGCCGCTGAACTTGACCTTGAGGTTGCGGGTGTTCCGGTTGATGATGGTCAACCCGGGGCCGACCTTCAGCAGCGGCGAACTGTTGGGTTCTTCATAGTCGCTAACGTCCTCGTAGAACACGTTTGTGTCATAGGCCATGCCAAGGACAAACGTCGGCAAGAGGACAAAATCGTCGGTGTGGACTCCGAGCTTCATGGGCCGGGGCGGAAGCTTCAGTGCGCCGGTGCCGCCCAAGAACTGAGCAGAGGCTTCTCCAGCGTGAAGAACGCCCAATGCAACTACTATGTATAACAAAAGTCCGGATTTTCTCATTCAGCTCTCACTGAGAATTGATTCTGTATGTAACACAGCCGAGGGCAGGCCGCAAGTGTTTTCTGCCCTTTTTTCGTCCAGTTTTCCCTGAATTGCCCCTTTTTTGCCTGAGACCTACTCGTACGGACTCGCTACCGGAGGCCGCTCGACAAACATGGGGTCGCTCTCCAGCCCTTCCAGCGGGTCCTGATCGGGAAGGTCGGAATCCATCGTGCGTTCAATGATGGGCTTACCCTCAACTACCCCTTCTTCATGAGGGCCACCGCAGCTTCTAAGCCTGGCATCGAGGCTCTCTATCTTCTTCATGGCGATAGTGATCTTGACATAGCTTGACTGCACGCCCTTGCGATTGCCCCGGTCGTACTCAGCTTTCATGTCGTAAAGATAATCTTCGCCAAGCTTCAACACGCCTTTCAGCGCAATGAGCGCTTCGTTGATGCAGTCCATTCTGGAGAGGTCCTTATCTCCACGGGCCTTTCGCAAGCCGCTTTCCCCCACGTCACGCATGTCGCGCATCTGGGTGACGAGCTTCTCGCCCCGGACTTTCATCTGCTGCATGGTCAATTCGTCTTTGGCCTCAACTGCGGAGACCGGGAGCCAAACCGCCAGCAACAGTGATGCAAGAAGTAACCGCCCGACCTGCCTCATGGCGCACCCTCCAAAATTATTCCGCTGTCATCTTAACGTCCAAACGGCTCATCTATATTAGTTTATAACTTCTCTTAGGTTCCAATGCAAGTAGCGACCAAAGAAAAGATGCCTTGGCCGCCGGAAAACTATGACGCTACAAAGAGCGGAAGACGAACGGAACGACAAACTCGACGCTCTTGCCGGCCGGCTTGGGGAAGGACCACTGGCGAATCTTGCCCAGGATACACTTGGCAAGGGCCGGGTCACCGGTCTTGTCGGATACAACTCGGGCAGTGGCCCGTCCCGACAGGTCGATCTTGATGCGCAAAACCAGTTTGCCTCCCACATTGGGGTTGCGGCGCGCCACCATGGTGTAGCACTTCTGGAATGCGCTCTGCCGTGCCCGCAAGTACTTATTCACCGCTTTCTTGTCGACTTTGCCGCCAACAAAGCTCCGGCCCGAACTGAGACTCAACTTCCACTTCTTCTCTTTGACCTTGACCTTCTTGGCCTTGAGCTTCTTCTTGGGGCCCTTGATAACTTCCACGCTGCCCGGACCCTTTTCCGGCCCCAAATCCTCGGGCTTCAAGGCAATGAGGTGCCCGGGACCGCCCGGGCCGCCGCCGGGGCCGCCGAAACCGCCCGGGCCGCGCATCTCGTCGGCAATGCTGCCCAGCCCGTCTCCTTCGTCCAGGTAGTCGCTATGCAGGCCACCGGGATCACCAACGACCAGTCCACCCTCGCCGAAGCTGCTCTGGATGCGGTTGGAACCGCCCGCCAGGCTGTCGCCGAAAGCGCCGTCGCCAACTCCGAAATCGGACCCGATCATGCCTACTACAGTCCGGTCGGAAACCAGCCGCTTCGCACGGTCCATACGTTCTTCCGAACTCAGCGCTCCCGGCCGGGGCGCTTCTTCCTTGAAGCTCTCCTTTACCCGGTCACGCACGTCACTGACGTCAATCTCTTCGCCGAGGCTGGCCTCAAGGTCCGTCTCATCAAGGTCCGCAGCATCCGACAGCAACGGGTCGGTCTCTTCGTCCTCGCCGATTCCCAATTCGTCAAGCGCGGATTTGTCCGTAACCTTGTCGGCCTCGTCTTCACGGCTCTCGGCGATACTCTCTTTCTTCTCTTCGCCCTCTCCTTCCTTCTTCTCCTTCTTTTCTTCCTTGGACTTCTGGGCAGTAACCAGTGTCTGGAAAATCTTCGGCTGCCCTTTCTTGGAAGGAGCCAGGTACCTGCCTGTATAGCGCCACCAGGCGTCAAGCCCGCCGCCGCTGCCGCCCAGCCCGATGAGAGCAATCAGGAACGTCGCCAACAAGGCGCTGTCTATGCTTCTCCACCACGCGCCTCTTGCCTCCGCCGGAAGCTGCAGCTTCGGAACTTCCGGCGGCGGGGTAACAAACTGGAAGAGCAGTGTAACATCCCCCAGCACTATCTTGCCACGCGACTCTTCGTCCAGGCCAAAAGAGAACCGGTTGTCCTTGCGTTCCGCCAGTTTTCGCTTGGCCAGCGTCTTGAGGTCGAGAACTTCTTCTTCGACCAGAATCTTGCCCAGCATCCCCTTCTCGAAGCAGAGGATGTAGCGGCCCTTCTTTACGTCCACAAGCGTGTACGTAATCGGCACCCTGGGCGATGGGATCATGAACTTGTTTTTGGGAGACTGGCCTACCGTAACAGCTTCTTTGTGCCGTAGCAGACGTTCCTCTATGATTCGTCCGCCCTGGACGACTCCAATTCTGAGGATCTTCTCCTGCTTTTTGTCCTTAGCCATCAGTGCTTGTCCATAAAGTGCGTCTTTCCCCCAAACTCACACCCCGCCCAACCCGCACCCTTCACTCCGAATATCATAGCAGTGGTTTGCTTCGGCTCAAAAAAACTCCACTTCAAATGCGGATTAACTCATACGGCACGAGTGCCGAATGCTTTACCCGCCCGAACCGACCTTAAGGATGGCGAATCTGAATTGGGAAAGGCCGCCTTTCCCCTTTACGCCAACCTTGCCGGCCGTGTAAATCACTTCCATAAGCAGCCGGAAGGGAATCTCCTTGTCGGCAATCAACGTCACAATTCCTTTGAACTTTCTACCGAGAGCCTCGTCCTCCGCAATCTGCTGCTTGACCAGCCGCTCAAGGTCCTTTCTGAGGGGCTCGATAATGAGGCTGTTGGGGTCCGATTTCTCCTTGTCCTGTTTGTCAATCTCGAAGATGACTTCCTTGCGGCAGTTCTCTTCCGTCGGATCCGCGTCACAGACGTTCAACTTCTCGAAATCGGCCTTGGTGCATTCTCCCTTATCGATGGTGCAGTTCACCTGCACGATCGCCTTGTTGTCGAGGAGAATGTGTTCCTTGGTTATGACGATAGGTATGGAATCGTCCTTGGGAGAAATGTTGGCCGTGGACGGAGCCAACTGCATGAACGTGTCTTGCTTTACGTTCAAGGGATCCGACGTGATGCTGACCAAGAGAAAGACCAGCATAATGGTCATGATGTCCAGCAGCGAGGTGATGGTCAGAGACAGTTTGTCGCCGGCCCCACGCTTTCGGCGCCGGGCGAGGGCTTCTTCCTGCTTCGCCTCTTTCCACGCTTCCTCGGCGGCGTCGGCAGCATCCGCCTGGATCTTGTCATTATTATCAGCCATTCACAACCCCCTCTCTACAACATCACGAATACGATCTTGGGGAACATTTCCGCAGGCTTCTCGACTTCTTTGCCGTCCGCGTCGGTTGTCTTCACCTTCAAGGCTGCCGCCCGCGAGTACTCGCATATCGTCTCGAACTTCGGCTTGTCCAACTTCACTCTCACTGCGTCGATGGTCCGCGCAAGCACCTTCCACTGGACCCGGTTCTCTGCGCCGATGTTGATGCTATCCACCTCGGCAAAGTCCTTGGAATCCTTCAGCTTGACCATCGTTGTGTATAGTCCCGGGTAGTCGTAGTCTTCATAGGTTTCCCCGACACACTCGTCGCAGGACACCTCGGAAGGACAATTCTTAAACTTCCGCTTCTTGATGGTGATCTCTTTGGCTTCCTTCCCGCCGCCCTGAATCTTAATGATGAACTGGTCCCGATCCACCAGCAGTGCCAGGTTCAGAACCTTCGACTTCGCGCCGGAACTCGGACCACCGAATTTGGGCAGTGAAATCTCCTGAACCTTCACTTCGAACATGGTGAACGAGAAGATGAGCACCGGAATCAGGATGCACATAATGCTCATGATGGGAATGAGATCGGGGTCGCCCAGATCCGCTTCAGCCTTGTGGGCACGTCCGGAAGGTGTTGCCATTGCCTTCTCCTATGGCTCTTCGCGACAAACGTCTACGCCGCGGCTCATACCGCCGCGCAAAGGTCATCTGCGTACTACTTGCGCTCGCCTGCGTCTTCGGCGCCGCCGCCCTTCAGGCGGTACGTGAGAAGGTTCTCGAGTTTGACCGAGTACTGGTCAATCTCGTCGACAATCTTCTTCGTCACGTTGGCCAGGAACACAAACGCAAACAAGCACGGAATCGCCACAATCAGGCCGAATGCCGTGGTGTTCATGGCGAGTGCGATGTTGCGACCCAGCGCTTCCTGCCGCTTGTCGGCGGAAACGTTGGCCAGAGCGTCAAACGCCTGGATCATTCCCACAACCGTACCGAGCAGCCCGAGCATCGTCGCGATATTCGCGATGGCCTGCAGGGTTCCCGTGCGCTTCTGCACCAGCGGAATCACATCGAGGGTAGCTTCTTCCAGCGCATTGTGAATCTCGCGCTCGCCCTTGTTGGCACGCGTCAGGCCCGCCTTGACAACACGAGCCAGCGCCGCATTCGGCGCCGCATTGCAAAGCTTGATAGCTCTGTCAATGTTGTTGCCCATGACCAACTTCTGCACCTGGGCCATGAATGCCCGAGCGTTGATGTTGTACCTGAAGAACAGGAAGATGAAGCGTTCGATGATGATGGCCAGAGCAATAATCGCGGTCAGCAGAATCGCATGCATCCAGGGAAAACCCTCTGCGAATGCCCTTGCAATGTAATCCATTTCCTTCCTCCTTTCTCAATACCCGGTATTGAACAATTTCACCTCAAAACGGCGAATGCTTTGCCGAATCTATAATCTTGTCTACGAAACTCTTTTCGTAGCCCAACTCCTTGTACCTGGTCTTCATCCGGTTGGAAAAGATGAGCGCCTCAGGCTTCGGGATCTTCACAACAATTTCAATCACACCCGACTCATCCTCTTCCCCGGCGCCTTCCTCGGTGACCACCTTCGACTTGGCCGCCTTCTTACCAACCGGGCGGCCCTGCCCTTCAGCGAGCGCAACCCCTAAGACGATAACGGCACCCATAATACCAAATTTTACTAACCAGTCAAACACTTTTCTCGCCATGATTCCATACCTCATCTGCCCCGCGAAAACCGGCGCGAAAACTACCGCCTGCAGCGCCCCTTATTCCTGCTGCTGCTCCGGTACTACGACACCCCGCTACAACCAATGTTCCCGGCCACAGAAAGGCGCAAGGTCCGACTCTGGAAACCGTCCCCAATATCACCTCAGGGGCCTTCCGGCTCGATGGGAGGGGCTTCCGGCTCGATGGGAGGAGCCTCTGGTTCCGGCTCAACCGCAGGCTCGCCGTAGAGAGACTCCACCGGCTCCGCACCCGGCTCCACCACCGGCTCAGGTTCAGGTTCCACCACCGGCAGTCCCGGCTCCGCAGGAGCAGCCGGTTCAACCACCGCCGGCTCTGGCTCGGGCTCAGGCTCGGGCTCAGGTTCCATCTCGCACGGCTCGGCAAAGGCTTCGTCGACCTTAGGTCTGAATTCCTCAAGGAGAATGTTAATATCCTCCATGATGTACTCCATATCGTCCGGCAACTTGTTGTCCAACGCACTCTTGAGGTCGGCCGCAGGCCCCCCAACGAGGTCGTCAAACTCCGTCACAAGCGTCTGGAATTCGTTGAACTTGTCCATATTGGCCTTTGCCTTCCAACACTCCATATGCTTCGCGATGTTCTCACGCATACCGGCCAGATCCGTAATCACAACCTCAACGTCGGGCTTCAACTGCAGAAATTTGGCTTCCTGCTCAGCTTTGTACTTCGCCTCTTCCTCCCTGGCCGTCTCAACCTGCTTGGCCAGATCCAGCGCTTCCTTTATGTACTGGTCCGCAGGGCCACCAGCCCCATGAGAGCCGGAAACATCCTTGTAACGACGCAAATACTCAACCGCCCGGGATAGAAGTTCATCCCGGCTCAACCCCCCGAACTCGTTCTCAAGGTACATCAAGCCCAGGTTGAAGTAAGCCTCGCCGAACTGGGCGTGCGCCTCGATGATCGCCCGATAGGTACTTTCGGCCTCGGCATACTGCTTCATGCCTCGCTGCGAATTAGCCAGATTCAGCTTCGCTTCGACAAAATCAGGCGCCGTGGCCAGCGCCAACGCAAACTCCTGAGCTGCCGGTTCGTAGTTACGGGTGCCGTAGAATACCAACCCCAGATTGTTGTGCGCCTCCGGGAAATCCGGCTTGACCGCCAGTACGGCGCGGTAGGCCGCCACCGCCTTGACACGGTCCTTGCTGGTGCGGTCCACGATGAGGGCACGGTAATATAAAATCTCCGGGTCGTTCTTGGTGAGCTCTTCCGCCCGCCTGAAGATGTAGGTGGCGGTCTTGTACTTTCCCATCATGAAATATGCCTTGGCCAGAGACTTCATGACCGACACGTTCACTTCGTCCAGTTTCAACAACGAGCGGGCCAGTTCGATTGCCCTCAAGTACTCCTTCTTGGCAATGAGGACCTCCACCCGGACATTCTGCACATCGACATTCTTGGATTCCCGGGCGGCAATTTCGTCTACGAATCCCTGGGCACCGGCAACGCTGCCGAGCTTGGCGGACAGGGACACAACCAGCAGCCCGGCCGGAACATTTTTCGGGTCCAGCTCGAAGGCCGCGCGCGCATGCTCGTACGCGTTATCATATTGTCCTAGGCGGGACCGCACCACGGCGAGGCTGTAACGGCCGGGTGCACTTTCAGGCTCCAGACGCACAATGGCGGCCAGCTTCTGCTCGGCCCCGGTCCAATCTCCCGAGTCGCGGGCTATGCGATAGTCCTGCCACAGAGAGTCCAAGCCGCCGCCAGAGTCAACGACCGGCACTGCCGGCTCCGGCTCAACCGCTCCCACGGGCACAACTTCACCCTCCGCGGCAGCAGGTTCATCGGCAGAAACTGCCGGATCGTCTACGGCCCCGGCAGGCTCATCAGCCTCCAGCACAGTCGGTGCGGTTTCATCCGGCTCCTCCGCAGGAGAGACCTCCTGGGGCGGCGGCACCGTGGCACAGGCCGTCAGCGCCAGCGCGGCCAGAACTATTACTCCCATCGTATAGAGACGGTGCATCCTCATCCTCACTGACCCGACGGAAAGTGGAAAATCGGCTCATCAGAAACCAACTGTTTGATCTCCCGGAACAAGGGATACCGCAGTCGGTCCTCCTCGTACTTGTTCAACTCCACGAGGATCTTGTATGTCCAATCGTTGAAAACGCCGGTCTTCTTAGCGATTTCGATCCCTTCACGCCAGATGCTCCGGGCCTTGTCTTCAAATCTGGCCTTGGCGTCGCCCATCTGGATCTGATACTGGTACTGGGCTTCCTCAGTCTGGGGCAAGTCGGACGGATAGGGGGCGTTGGCCAACGAATCCGACAAGTCCTTCCACAAGGCCCCTGCCTTGAAGTAGGCAGCCACAGTCCACGCATAGGCATCATAGTTGTTAATGGTGCCGTAGATATTCTGGAGCTCCTTGAGCTTGTCGAGTTTCTGCTTCATGCGGGTACGCTGCTGCCGCGACTTTCCGGTAATGGTAATCCGTTCGTACTCAGAGAACTTGCTCTCGGCCAGGCGGAAGTTGGCTTCCGCACACAACGAAGCCGCCCGCGTGCCCGGCTGTAAGCCGTTGGAATCGTAGAGCTTGACGACCTCCTTGAACCGCTTCTGAGCATCTTTCTTCTTGCCCTTCTCCTCGGCCATACGGCCCAACTTGAGCTGGGCGGTCATGCTCTTGACCGCAAAATCCTTGTCTCGACCGTGCTTCTTGAGGAACCGCTTGAGCACCTTCTCCGAGTTGCTCTTGTCACTTCCCTTCTCATACAGATTGGTGGTCAGGTAGAGCAGTTTGCCGGCCCGTTCGTCCCTGGGGTATGCCGACAAGAACTCCTGCACCGCTTCGGCCGCTTCCACGTAGCGCTGGTCGTTCTCCAGCAGCTCCGCAATCTTCAACAGCGCCCGCTTCACGTTGTCGCCTTTCGAGTACTCCCGCACCAACCGCCGGTAGGTAGTGACCGCACCGGTGAAGTTGAAGAACTTCTCGTAATTCTCCGCCAGGTTCAGAACGGCCATCTCCCGGTAGTCGGACTTCTTGAACCGGTCCTCTTCAACCAGGCGCCGATAGAGGGTCGCCGCCTTGTCATAGAGTTGCACCTCTTCATATGCCCTGGCCGCCTCCAGAAGGGAGACGTCGGCCTTGTCGAAGTTCGGATTCTCATCAACGATCAATTCCAACTCGTTGGCTGCCTTGGAGTACAACTCCCGGGCTTCCTTGATTTTGCCCTCTTCCTTGGCTTGCTTGGCCTGATCCAACAACCCGCCCGCCCGCTGGAATCGCGCCTTGAGTCTCGCATCCTTGATCCCCTCAAGGATGTCTCCAACCGATTCCGGGTCGCCCTTACCCTCGCTCATCATACGCTGGGACACCGTTTCCAGGTTGTCCAGGTCGTTTTCGTAGCGGTAGGTACGCGCAATGTCGGTGTAGCAGTAGACCGACAGCAAAGGATGTGTTCCGTAAGCCTGGAGCACCGCGTTGAGCCTCGTTCGGGCTTCGTCGAAGTGCCCGTACCTCAGGTAGATCTTCCCCATGAGGTACGCCAGCATGCCGTTCTTCTCGTGATTCTCCTTGCCCTCAAAATTCATGTCGATGAACTTCTGGGCGTCGGCCATCCAGGCCATCACCACGGGCGGAATCTCCACCGCGTTGACCTTCTTCTTCGCAGTCGGATCCTTCTTGTCCACCAGCTCGATAGACGCGATGGTCGTACCCACCGACGTGTCGAACAGCTTCTCCGGGATCGGTACCGCTGGATCGTTGCGTTCAGCCGCTTCCACCACGAGATTCGCCCGGGCTTCAATGGCCAACTCTGCGGCCTCTTCCCGATACGGGTTGTCCTTACGATCCATTTCGCGTATGCGTGCGAACAGAATAGCGGACTTGGCATTGTCATGCAGACCAAACATCTGGATGTCCGCCAGACGACGCAGCATTTCGACGTAGTTCGCCGACTCAGGGAATTGCTCCAGGTAGTCTTCATAGGCCGAAGCCGCCCGCAGGTAAAGCGGGGCTGCTTCCTCGGAGCTGGTTTCTTCCTTACGCTCCTGAGCCATCTGGTGCAACAGTTGGGCGCGCTCCAGCAGGTTCGTACCCAATTTGCTGGCCGCAAGCTTCAGCGCCTTAGCGTCATACCGGTGCATCTCCGCCCACTTACTGCCCTTGCCGTAGAGGGCCGCCATGCGCCGCCGCTCTTCCATAGCCAACTCGGCGTAGCGCATCCGGGCCGGGGGCGCAATGGCCGCATTCTGGCTCAACTCATAGTAGGAATACACCATTCGGTCGTGGATGAGCGGGTTTTCCGGATCCATGGGGTTCTGCTTGAGGTATTCAGCGTATGCAATTACCGCCTGGGTCCAGTGCTTGGCATCCTGAAGGTCGAACAGGAGGTCAGCATATTTCCTCAGAATCTCCTTCTCGTACGGGCGCCCTCTTGTAATGTACTTCATAGCGCGAAGAGTGAACTGCTGGGGATCCTCGAAATCGGGCAGGTCATCCCCGTCCCAGTCTTCGTCGACGAAGGAGTTGGCGATACTCTCGATGGCCTCTTTTCTCAACAGCGAACGCTGCCGCTTCTGCCCTTTGGTCTCTTCTCCATGATCCAGCAGGGAGAGGAAGGCGCCGATGGCGTCTACGTACTTGAACTCTTCGAAGCTGGCCCACCCCAACCGGTAGAGCGCATCCTCATAGTATTCGTTGTTCTCTTTCCTGGACGCAACCGTGGAGTAGGCCTCCAGAGCCAGCTTGTAGTTGGACACGTCGTAGGAGTTATGGCCGATGAGCATCCAGGAGCCCATGGCAAATTTGCTCTCGGGGTAATCTGCGACCATTCGCCTCAACACTCTCGTGGACTCCACCAGCTTCTCGGAAAGCCGATGGTAATACCCCATCAGGTACATGGCCATGTCGCGGTAGCGGTAGTCGGGGAACTCGTTGACCACCCGAGAGTACAGCCTGAGCGACGGGCCGTAATCCGCGTCGGCCTCCCGGGGCTGGCTGGGACGAATCCCCCACTCGTACTCCCTCATACGCTGATCGTAGAGCTTTGCATCAAGGTCCATCTCGTATTCAGCGTGTTCCCGGTGCATTTCGGCAAGACGGAAGAGCGCGTCTGCGATGTGCTCCCGATATTGCGGGTCGTCCTTGTACCTGTCGTATCGCTTGATAAACGCGGTTACCGCGTCCATCGCGGCTTTGCGGCGCCGAGCCTCGACTTCACTCAGCTTCATGACCATTTCGTCTCGAGTTGCCTGGGAAGCCTGGATGCGCGCCTGGATTTCGTCGCGCATATAACCTTGCAGCGAACTTACGTAGTCGTCATTCATGGCGCCGTAGACTTTCGCCAACGCCCGGTATTCTGCAAACCAATCCTGCTCCTGGGCATCATCGGCGGGTTCTTCAGGCTCCACCGCAGGGGCGTCGACGGGAGCTGGGGTCGGCTCCACGCCAGGCTCAGCAGCCAGCTCGGGGGGATCAGGTGCTGCCGCCGGTTCCGTGGCCGGTTCCGTGGCCGGTTCGGCAGCCGGTTCAGGCACCGGTTCCACCGCGGGTTCGGCAACCGGCTCGACGGGGGCGGGCTCCACTGCAGGCTCAACATCCGGCTCGACGGGAGCGGGCTCAACGTCGTCGGCAGGCACCACCGGAGGAGCCTCTTGCGCAGCGAGCCGGGTCGCTCCCGGCGCGGCCAGGCAAATCAACACGAATGTGACGAAAGTCAAGCGCATCTTTTCCTTCCTTGCCTCCCGGGGGCTAGTCCTGCCCCGAATCTTCGTCCTCGTCGCCCATCACTTCCCGCAGCTCTTCTCGCAGCTTCTCCACCACTTCAGCCTTCTCCTTCTGGAGAGTCTCGATGCGTTCCGTCTCGACCTGCTTGCGCTTCCACGCCAGATCGACGATGCCCAGGTCCGCCTCTACCACCGCCTTCACCAGGTCTTCCTTCGCTTCCATGAGCAGAACCGAGCCGACCCGACGCGCGAAAGTCAGCGCCGCGCGCTCGGTCTCCTTCAGTTCCCGCTCCCGCTTGTCGAGGAGGATCTTCTCGCGGGCCAATATCTTCTTGTAATACACAATCTGCTTCTGGGCCTTCACATCGATTCGGTCCTGCTCCATCCGCAGCGCATCCAACAGCCGGAGGATTTCACGCCTCGCCGAGTTGGCCTTGTCGATACCCTTCTGAACCGAAGGTTTCATATTATCGCGCACGTCGATGTAGAAGGCGGCCTCTTCCCGATGCTGGCGCCAAAGCTGGACCTTGACGTCCCGCTCACTGACGCTCATGGGGTCGCCCACTTCCACCACCAACATCTCCTTCTCGACCATCGACCGCATCTTCTCCGCTTCCTTCGTCAGAGCCAGCAGTCGCTCGCCTTCAGCGCGAATCTCCTTGTCCAGTCGATCCTCGTCCTTCACCTCGAGCATCGTACTGCCTTTGTACTTCACTTCCTTAAGCAACCGCTGCATAGCATTGATCTGCTCACGGATCTTTTCGATGCGCAGGAGTTGTTCGTCGACGTCTCTGCTTATCGCCCGCAGGTCATTCATCGTGTTCTGGCTGCGGGCGCGGTACGCGCCTACCGTCCGCGGCGCGGATGCCAACCTGGTTTGCAACGTCTCGCGGTCTCTGGTCATCTGGTCGGCACGGGTACGGTTGGTGCCCTTGAGGTAGCCGCCGGCCAGGGACTTTTCATACTCCAGGAGCGCCCGGTCCGCCTCAAGCAATCGATTCTCGATTTCCAGGGACTTCAGCCAGGCATCAGAGAACCCCGGGAACAACTCACGGGCGGCCTGCTGATTGAGACTGTAAGTCAACTGCTCGTAGATCTCCTTGGCCTCTTCCAGCGCGGTTCGCTGCTTCGAGACATCCAGGAGCACTTCAACGACCCGCCCGAGGGAAGGCTGGACCCGCATCCATTCAACTACTTCACGCGAGACGAACAAGTCGAGTTCGCGAGCCGCATCGCCACCCCGGATCATCGCCTGGAAGAACCTGTCGATACTCTCCGGGCTGCTGGCGATATCGGTCAGTTCACTGGACGTCGATGCGAACTGGTCGATAACTTCCTGATATGATTCCCGGGCCTGCTCATACTTCTCAAGGAACATGCTGATGCGGCCGCGCAACACCCGCGCCTCCCTGGCAACGTCAGGGTTCTTGGTGATGCCCACCAGAATATCAAGCAGCTCCTCGGCTTTCGAATAGCTGGTAAAACGCTCGTGGGGGTCCTCTTTCTGGGCCGCCCACCGCAAATGTACGTGAGTCACTTCGAACAAAGCCTGTTCGAAATACTCCGACTTGCGAGGGATTCTCTGATAGAAGTCGGCGGCCGATGAGAACTCGCCCGACTCGTAGGCCAGCCGGCCCAAAGCCAGATAGGCCAGCTCCTGAACCTTCTTGCCGTCGGCATCATCCGGCTTCTGCTTGACCACCAACTCAAACATGCGCCGGGCGTCATCGTTGCGCTTCAGCGCCACCAGGCTGGCCCCCGACACGTAATGCGATTTCAACCCTTCCGGCGACGACGCCGAAATGCGCTTGAGCACGTTCACTGCATCGCTGTAACGGCCAACAACAAAGAGCGCCTTGCCCTTAGCGTACAAAAGCCCGTCGCCGGCGGCCGTCGCATCGATTCGCTTCACCAACTGGTTCAACTCATCCACCCTCTGCAAACGTGAGGCGATTTCGATGAGATAGGTAATGGCGGTGGGCTTGTACACTCCGGCATCCAGAAGCTTCTCAAACTGGCGGTGCGCCCCCTGGAGGTTCCCCATATTGTAAGTCGAAATGCCAAGGAGTTTTATGCCGTCGTAGTAACGTTTGTCTCCCGTGAATCGTTTGTCTTCCAGCAGGCTGGTAAGCAGCAGGGCTGCCTTCTCATAGTGCTTCAGGTCAAAGTAGACCTGCGCATCTATGTAGCGTTCCTCAGGTATAAAAGCGTACCCTTCAGCGGTGAGGCCCTTCACGTCGTCCTCGAGTTCCCCCAGCAGCCTTCTGGCCTGGCTCAATTCGAGCTCAGCCTGAGACATATAAGTCCCGGCCTTCTCTCCCGCAGCCGGAGCCGGCAGGAGGAATGCAACGAGCAGGAGGGTCGCGACTAGACTAGCTTTCCTCATTCGTCCAACGCCTTTTTGTCCCCGGTCAGCTTGGCTAAGTTCTCTTTGTTGAACTGATACTGGCTGACCTTGAACTTCACGGCCGGCCGCTCTTCAAGGCTGTACGTGAAATCGCCCTTCTCGTAGCCCACTACCTGGATTTTGACAATGCGCCCCTGGCTCGCGTAGAAGGTGTATTTCGACGTAATCTTGAATTTGTATCCCTGCAAATAGGTGAACACCTTACCGGTGCCCTTGTAAACCATCTCCACCGTGATTGTGTGGTTGCCCGGCACCACGCTACCGGAGAAAATCTCGATGCTCCGCTGCTTGTCCAGAATGCCGTCCTTGTTGGGCATGAAGAACTTCTTCTTGCCGTCCATGTAGTACATTACCTGGTCCAGCGTGAACGCCGAGCTGATCTCGTTCTTGTGCACGATGATAGCCCAGGCCTCGGCGACCACGTTCGAGAGAATCTTCTCCTTCAGCAGCACGAGGCGGGTCTTGGCTGCATAGATCTTCTCTTTCAGCCCTACAACCTGCTCCTCCATCTCGCGTAGCCGCACCTTGTAGTCCTTCTCCGACTTGCCGGCCGCCGACGGAGCAGCAGCCGGTGAATCGGAGTACAGCCCACCAGCGGCGGCCGGACCCGTATCCGGTTCCAGCGGCGCATCCTGGGCCATGGCCGGAGACATAATCAACAGTGCAACGGCCAGGGCCGCTCCTGCCAGGATATAGCGCAGAAACATGGTTTCACCCCTCACAATAGCTTTTCGTTTTCCTCAGTGTTCCTTCGTTGGAAAACACGCAAATTCCAGCGAAAATGCAATTCTGCTTTGTGTTATAACCGCACTCTTGGGTAAAGTCAAACAGATTGTTCTCTATTAATACTTCACTTTTTGGGGGCGCGCAGGCGCCACGGAAACGCACGTAAGACTTGCAAGCCGCTGCAGGGTGGGCTAAAGTCCCCACAGGAGGTCTCAAGCAGATGTTTGCAGCTCTGTCATTTGGTTTCATGGTGGCCATCGGCGCGGCCGGTTTGGTGGCCCTCACTCTGGTCTTGATTGTTGTGCTGCGCAAGAGCCCTGCAACCATCGAAGAGACCGTCACCAAGCTTGCTGATTCACACAAGGTCGCTGAAGCCTCCCGGCTGCTGGTGGATGCAGGGCGATACCAGGATGCTATCGCCCTGTTGACTCAGCACCGACGACTGCGGGAAGCGGCAAAAATACACTTGCACGTCGGCGACCACAAGCAGGCCGCAGGCATCTTCTCCAGTCTCAAGGAACACGAAACCGCGGCCAACTGCTATCTGAAAGCGGGAAACAAGGCCGCGGCTGCCGCAGAGTACGAGAAGGGAGGCCTCACCGAACTGGCGGCCAACGTCCTCATGCAGGCGGGTAAACTGCCCGAGGCAGCCAAGGCCTACTTGACGGCAAAGCAGTACCAAAAAGCGGCCGCGGTCTTCAACCAGTTGGGGCAGAAAAAGAAGGCAGCCGCGATCATGGGCGCATGGTACGCAACCACGGGCGATTACATCAACGCAGCTAAGAGCTTCTACATCGCGGGCAAACTGAAAGAAGCGGGAGACGCATTCTTCAAAGGCGGCCTCCACGAAAAAGCCGCACAAGTCTACGAAAAAGTGGGAGAGTCTGCCTCCGCGGCCAAGGCCAGACTTCAGGCCGGCGACATCGAAACCGCGGCGGAACACTTCGAGCGCATCGGCGAAATGGAAGCAGCCATCCGCCTGTTCGAGGCCGCCGGCAAGTGGAACAAGGTCGTGGAGTGCTACAAGCGCGACAAGAACTGGCTTGCTCTGGGCAACATCATGATGCGGCTCGAGAAATACGACCTGGGCATCGAGTTCTTCAAGCGCCTGACTCCTCTGGATGAGGGCTATGTGGAGGCGGCCATGTCCGTGGCCAGCATCCTTGAAGGTCAGGGAGACCTCGAAGGAGCCAAGAAGAAATACCTTGAGATCATGGAGTTCAAGGGCATGGCAGTGAGCAACGCTCCCGCGCTCTTCGCCCTGTGCACCCTGTGCGAGAAGACCAACACCCCGGACGTTCCGCTGCAATACCTCAGGCAGTTCAAAGCGTCAGGCCCGGTAGGAGAGAAGGCCGAAAACTGGCGGAATCGTCTCGAGCAGCAGGTCATCACCGCGGCCCAGACCATGGCCGTGGGCCTGGAGGTGGCAGAGGAAGAGGACGTCAGGACATCCGACAACGTGGAAGTGGCCATGCCGCAGAAAGCAGGGCTTTCCGACCGCTACGACGTGGTAGACAAGATTGGCCAGGGAGGCCACGGCGTCATCTACAAGGCTTTTGATAAGACGCTTGGGCGGGAAGTAGTTCTCAAATTCCTGTTCAGGAACCAGGTGCCCTCGGAAATGGCCCGCCGGTATTTCCTCCGGGAAGCGAAGACCACGGCATCGCTCAACCACGCCAACATCGTGACCCTGTTCGACATGGGACAGATTGGGGACAACCTGTTCATCGCGATGGAATTCATCGACGGCATAACCCTGGAAGACATCCTGCAACCCACAGAAGAAATCACCAGCTTCGACAGGATCATGGACATTGTGGAGCAGCTTAGCGACGCACTCCAGTACGCCCACAACAAGACCGTCATCCACCGTGACATCAAGCCGGCCAACGTCATGCTCACGGGCCCCAGGCGCAACATCGTCAAGCTGATGGACTTTGGCCTGGCCAAGGCCTTGGACGAAAACCCCCACAAGACTCTTATCGTATGCGGTACGCCGCTGTACATGTCGCCCGAGCAAATCGTCGGCGATTTCGTAGACCACCTCAGCGACATCTACTCCCTCGGCGTCCTTGTCTTCCAACTCTTTACCGGCAAGACTCCCTTCCCGGCAGCCAACATTCTGGCCCACCACCAGTTCTCCCCGCCGCCCCACCCCACCACCATCAACAAAGCGGTTCCGGTAGCTGCCGGCGATGTCATCCTCAGGTGCTTGCAGAAGAAGCGTGAAGAGCGCTACGATCGGGCCACCGATTTCGTCGCGGCGCTGAAAGATGCTCTGGCTGCCGGCGATGCCGAAGGGGCGGAAGTGGCGGAAGGTGAGGTGGTGGAAAGCGCTGAGATCGAATTGGAAGTTTCTTAGGGCGTCAGGAGCCTCTCCCCAATCAGTCAAGACTCCTCGAGACAATTTCCTCCATGCGGCTGCGGGTCTTGAGCCACGAGCCGGCGAAGCGGGCGAGTTTGTCCGCCACCCCCTTCGTCTCTGTCAACGCCCGGTCCAGGCTGCGGGCCCGCTCATCCAGTTCGGACAGGCGGATGAGCGCGTCCTCTTTCTCGTTGTTAAGCCCCATGATGGTGGTCTTGTAGTTCTCTTCCAGCTCCATGAACAAGCGACGTTCCTGCACGATGCGCTCGCGCATCTCGCTCAGCTCCTTTTCAAGCCGCGCGACCTCGCCTTCCAGACGGGTGGAGTCGCGCTTAGCGCGCCGGTTGTCCTGGAGTTCCTGCTCATAAACCTCGAACAGGTCCTCCTTCTCCGCCAACCGCCGCTGCAACTGTTCCAGCGTCTCTTCCATGTCGGCCTTCTGCTTTTCCAGAACTCCGGCCCGCGCCGCATCTTCGGCCTGTACACCCTTGTCTCGGATTACCTGATGGGCAATAGACAACTCCTGCTGTAGCTGGTCGATCACCCTGGCCAGCTCCTCTTTCTCCCGCTCTCCCCGCTCCAACACTTCCACCCGGTTGGCCAACTCCCCGGCCTTCTCTTCGTGCTCCCGCCACTTGGCCTCGGCCTCTTCCAGACTCTCTCGAAGAGCCGCCTCGTCGGCTCCCGGCGACGCCGCCTCCGGTTGGACCTCGGCAGCAGCTTGGGCCGCCTCCGCCCCGGGCTCAGCAGCAAAATGCTCCAAGGCCTCCGCAAACCCGTCCGTTCGCTTGTCCCGCTCGGAGAGAAGCGCCAGCAATTCCGCATGTCTGGCTTGAGCCGCGGTCAGAAACAGCTGCAGCTCAGCGACCCGATCTTCCCTCTCCTCCAACATGCTCTCGAGTTCGTCCACCCTTTCTCTGGTCGCGTCATCTACCCCTTCCGACTCCTTGAGCTGGCCCATTACCTCTTCCACCCGGGACCGCTCCTCATCCAACTGGCGGTTGACCCCCGCCACCATTTCCTCCCGCGCAGCAAGCTCACCCTCCAGGGCAGCCATCCGGGTTGCCGACGCGGCCAACTCGTCACGTTCCTCTTCGAGGTCAATCAATCTGGTCTCCAGGCCTCTGATCCGGGTAAACAGCTCCTGGCGTTCCTCCTTGAGGGCCTCAGCTTCATCGCTCTGCCCCGATTGCGCCCCCTGCGTCGCCAACTCCTGTTCAAGTTCCTGCACCCGGGCCTGGAATGACTCCAGTTCGCCGGCCATCTCATCTCGTTCGCCCACCGCCTGCTGAAGCTTGCCCAGCGGCGTCTCCAGCGCATCCTTGGCTTCCGCCAATCGGGCTTCCAGTTCGGCGACCAGCGTTGTGCGCTCAGCCAACTCTGCTTCCAGGCCGGAGAGACGAGCCCGCACCTCGGCATCCTCTTCGTCCGAGGCCCGAAGCTCTGCTTGCTCCTGCTCACCTTCCTCAAGACGCCGATTCGCAGTCAGCAACTCCGCGTTGACTTTGTCCAGCTCCTGCTCAACCAGTGTGGCCTGGTTTCGAGAGACCTCGGCGTCACGCTCCATCTGCTTGACAGCCTCCCGCGCCTCGACCACCTCCGAATCCAACTTCTCGATGCGGGACTCATACTCGGTACGTGCCGCGCTAAGACCCTCTGTCTCTGCCACCGCCTGAGCCTCGAGGTCACCGGCAAGCCGGTCACGTTCCTGCTGAAGAGTGACCAACTGCTCCTCCAACTCAGCCCGGCCTGCCGCGCCGGCGTCCGCCAACTGCGTCTGCTCCTCCAGGGAAACCCCCAGTTCCGCCACCTTGGAGTCGCGCGCGGCAAGCTCCCTCTCCAGCTCTTCCACACGTTGGCCGGTACGCTCCAACTCGTCGCCCAGAACGCCCCCCTTTTCTTCGTACATCTCGAGACTGGTGGCCTGCCGCTGATTTTCCGCTTCCAACTCCTCTACCCGGCTTTCAAATTCAGCCGCGGTGGCGCCCCCCTCCTCAAGTGCCGCAGACAGCCGCTCCAATTCCGAATTCAGGGCATCCAGTTCCAGCGCCTTCACAGACCGCTGCTCATCCAGATCTTCACGGTCCTTGCTCAACGCCTTGAACCGGTCCTGCAGTTCCTCCAACTCGGCTGCGGCGTCGGCAGCCGCAGCCTCGGCCTCGGTCAGCCGTTGGGCAGCCGCCTGCTTTTCCTCTTCTATCCGGGTCTGCTCGTCCACGCTGGACAACAGCTCAGACTCCAACTGGGAGACCCTCTCTTTAAGGTCAACGTTCTCGCCGACGACAACTCGCTGTGCCCTCGTCGCCGAGTCCAGCTCCTCCGCGCGCTGCGCCAGGGTCTCACGGAGGCGTTCCGCCTCCTCACTCAAGTCGGCCCGGACGGCTTCGGCCGCCCCCAGCTTCTCTTCGGCCTCTGCCGCGAGGCTCTCCAGTGTGGAATGCTCAGCCTGCACCTCTTCCAGTTGACGCCGGGCCTGCTCCAGCTCTGCAAACGTCTCGTCGAACTTCTCGGCCGCGGCCTGAACTGAGGTCTCAAACTCGGCAACCCTGCCCGCAAGTCCGGTGCTCTCTTCCTCCCGGCTCGCCAGCGCGGCCGCCAACTCCTCGACCTTCTTCGCCAGCGCGTCCCGCTCTTCATGTAGTGCAGCCGCGTCCGTCGCCCCTTCCTCGGCCACCGCAAGCGCCTCGCGCACGGCAGTCAGATCGCCCTCCAGATTCTCCAGCGCTTCTTGTGCCTCAGCGGAGCGTTGAGCCGCGACCTCAAGCGCGGCGTCCTTTTCAGCAATCGCCTTCTCGCCCTCACCCTGCAGCAACTTCAGCTGCTCCAACTCCTGCATGCCGGCGTCGACGAGTTGTTCCAACTCTACCTTCTCTTCCGACAGCTTCTTCTCCACCTCGGCGGCCTGCTCTTCCAAGGCCAGCTTCTCCGACTCCAGCTTCTCCACCTCGGCCACCTGCTGCTCCAACTGCTCTCCCAGTTGCTGCTTTTCGGCCTCAAGCCTAGCCATGGACTCATGCTGTGCAGCAAACTCCTCACCTTGCGCCCGTAACCCTTCCGCCTCACTCTTGAGCTGCTCCAACTCCTGCAGACTCTCTTCAAGCAACTGCTCCAACTCCAGCTTCTCACCAGCCACCTTCTTCTCTGCTTCTGCCGCCTGTTCCTCCCACTCCAGCTTCTCTCCGGCGTGTTTCTTCTCCGCCTCTGCGGCCAATTCCTCCCACTCACTTCTCTCCGCAGCCAGCTTCTCCTCGGTGGCCGAAGCCTGTTCTTCCAACTGCTCCGCCAACTGCTGCTTCTCGACCTCCAGATTCGATACCGACTCTTGCGATGCGACGAGTTCCTCTGCAGTTGTCTGCCACTCCTCGCGCGCAGCCTTGAGTTGCTCCAATTCCCGCATATTCTCTTCGAGGACTTGCTCCAATTCGAGCTTCTCCTCCTGGAACTTCTTCTCGGCCTCGGCAGACTGTTCCTGCCACTGAGACTTCTCCCCCGCTAGTTTTTCCTCCCCATCTACAGCCTGCTGCTCCAGCCGCTCCTCAAGCTGGTTTTTCGCCTTTTCCAAGTCAGCAAGTTGGTCTTTCGCCCGGGCCAACTCATCGGTCGCGGCCAGCCACTCCTCCTCCTTCTGTTTTTGCAGCTCCTGTTCCTGCATGCTCTCTTCCAGGAGCTGCTCCAGTTCTACTTTTCCCCCAGCAAGTTCGGCGATTTGAGCCTCCAACTCGGCGGCCTTCTCACCCTGCTCCTCCAACTGGCGGGTCCCGTCGGCAAGCGCAGCCTCGTGCCCCTCCACCTTATCGGAGAGTGAATCGCACGCCTCCACCGTATGGTTGAATTCCTCAAAAAGCGCGTCGTACTTGTTCTTTAGCTCGACAAAATCGTTTTCCTTGCCAGACACTCGCTCAAGAGCTTCGTCCAGTGAGCCGGTGAGGCCGTCAAGCTGGGCGTGGGACTGCTTGACCCGGGTTTCAGCCTCGTCAACCATCTGGGCCAACCGCTGGATCGCAGCCTCGCTGGCTTCCGCTTCAGAGCGGGCCGCGGTCGCTTCGTTCACCGCCTCCTCAAGCTGCTCTTTCGCCGCGGCCAACTCCGGCTCTATCTGCTCCAACTCCTCCAGCCTCTCGGTGAGGGTCCGATTGACCTCCTGCACCGACTCCATGGTGGAAACTGATCTTTCAAGAGAAGCGTTAAGGTCGGCCACTAACTTCTCGCGGTCCTCGCGCTCATCGAGCAGGTCCTGCCGCCGCCGGGTCAACTCGTCGAGCTTCTGCTCCAACTCGACGTTCAGTGCGTCCTTCTCCTCGATCTTGAGCATTTGCCCGAGTTTCTCTTCGGACACTCGCTCAAGCTCCTTGCGCCGGCGTTCGGCCTCCTCGCGCAAAGTGGGGAGTTGGGCTTCCAATTCACCCAGCCTCTCTATGCGGGCACCGTCTTTTTCCCGCTCCTGAGTCAGGCTGTACAGCCGCTGCTCGGTGTTGGCCAGGGTGAGCTGCAGCTCACGCACTTCTCCGGTCAGCTTCTCCTTGAGTTGCCGGTACTCCTGTTTCTCACCGGCAAATCCCGAAACCTCTTTGCGCTTCTGCTCCAGTTGCTCCTTCATGGTGCGCTGGTCGAGACGGAGGCGGCCCACCTCCCGTTCCAACCGGTTGCGCTCGCTCTCCTGGGTCTGGGCCCCCTGACTCATTTCCTTGCGGATCTGCCCCAGCATCTCCCGCTGCCGTTTGAGCGCTTCCTGAAGCTTCGACTTCAACTGAGCGACCTGACCCCTCAGCTTGACGTTCTCTCTCGCCACTGCCACCAGGTCGGGAGGGGACTCGGGATCCGCGACAACAGCCGCGGCGGGCAGCTCGGTGATATCATCAGCTTCTTCCGCCTCCGAATCTTCCATCACCTCGGCGCTGGACACCACCTCAGCTTCCGCTTCGGCATTGAGGTCGTCGGCCGAAAATTCGCCGGTGCCGGATGTTTCTTCCAGAATCTGAGCCAGTTGGGGGCAGAACCCCTTCGCCCGCACCGGCCTCACGTACACGTGCAGGCAATCCAGACCGGAGCCGTAGGCCAGCAGGTCTTCCTCCTCCTCAGGAGCAACCAGCGCCAATACGCTGACGGGAGTATCCTGCCGCAGGCATCCGTCCAGGACCTCGCGCCAGTGCCATACCTCGGTGCTCACAATAACCAGAGCTGCGGGCAACAACTTGGAAACCTCGCCCCATCCTTCTTCCTCTCCCAACATCTGCAAATCGTAGTAGGCCAGGACCCGCGAGCAAAGCTCTCGGGAAACCGGATTGGGGTCCAGTAGTACAACTCGTTCCTGGTTGTCGGCCATGCCTGCCCTCCCCTGCGCGCACTTCCCTCGTCCGGCTATGGTACTACGAAACCACGACGTCGATCCAAAAATTTGTCCTTCGCACGTGTTTTGTGGTTTTCATAAACCCGGCACAAACCGCGGCAGCGGCGCTCACGACCGGCCGCGCGCAGCGATGAGGCGCATCGCATCGGAGGCCCGCTCCCTCACCAGCGGGGACGGGTCCTTGACGAACGGCTCTAGACTTCTGCCGGTTTCCGCATCACCTATGTGACCCAGCGTGCCGCAGGTCGCGGCCCTCACAATCTCACTGTCTTCAGCCGCCTTGCGCTTTTTGAACAGCTTGTTCAACATCGAGCCCCCGGTTTCGAGTCTCTGCACCAGAATATCCCGAATATCCACACCGTCCACGGCAAAGGCGCCGATCTGAGCCACCGCATCCAGCCCGACCAGCAGCAGTTCATCCGGTGTCGGAGCCCTGTCCTTCCCGCCTCGAAACAGGTCGGCCAGGGCCTGCAAGAAGAAAGGATTGCGGCACTTGAGCCGAGCCAGGGTAGTCACCGCCTTCTTGACCACCGCCTTGTCCCGGTCCCTGACCAGCGGCTGGATGTCCCGCACCGCGGCTTCGCCCTGCAGCTTGTGCAACGCGGCCACCGCCTCCTCCCTCACCCGGGGATGGGGATGAGAGAGAAAACGCCGCACGTCGTCAGCAGCAGCCACGAACCCCACGTTGCCGAGCATCATGATGGCGTTGCGGTAGACGTACCACTCCTTGCCCCGGGAACCCAACCATTCCATGAGCGGAACGTGCGCGTCGTCACCAAGGCGCTCCACCGTCAAGGCGATATCCCGACGAACCGGGGCGTCCTCACTGGTTTCCAACAGCTTGAACAGCGCTCCCACCGCGCGGTCCCCCAGGGCAGAAATGCAGGCCAAAGCGTGCCCCCGCACCTCCTTGTCCTCGGAGTCCACCACCGCCGCAAGGGAATCGAGAACACCCGGCTCGGAAAACCTCGCCAACGCCACCTGGGCCCGTTGCTGCCGGTCCGGAATGGCTTCCGAAGGAGTGTCAAGGTGACTCCGCACAGTCTCCGCAATGGCTCGACATTCCTGGATGCAATTCCGGCGGATCAACTCCGGAAAGACCTGCAGAAAAGTGTTGATGTATTGATGGTAGACCGCGGCTTCGGTCAAACCCACGAAACGCCCCAGAGCGGCATCAGCACTCTCCAGGAACTGATCTGTCCACTTCTCGACCAGCAGTTCCTGCTGAAGGACGTAGGGAAGATTGGCGTATTTCAGAATCTCCTTCTGGAACAGGTAGTGGAGCAACTCCTTGGTCATCTTCGGCTCCACCTCTTTGAGGCGGAGTGCGATGCTCTTGAGGCAGTTCCTCAACACGTCGTCGATGCGGCGTTCCTGATTTCCCACGGCCTGAGTGATCTCGCCCCAGGAGGCCCGGTCCAGGTCCGCAACCATCTCCCAGGAGATGTTCACCAGCATCCCGGGGTGCAGGCCCCACACAATCTCCCGGCCCACGTCTACGTCATCCAATTCCGGCACACCCATGGAGATAAGGTCGGTGTTGGCCAGCAACTCCTTGAGGAACTGGGGCCGCCGCAACGGCCTCGTAATGTCCTGAATAATCATCGTCTTGGCCTGGGCCAGTTCCTGCTGAGTAGCCCGGGAATACAGCGGCACGTGCTTCAGATCCTTGCGCAGCCGGCTGATCGCCATCTTCACGCGCCAGGGGAGCGGCCGCTCTCCGCCAACAACTTCCTCCCGGGACATCGCACTGACATGAACGATACCCTTTTCCAGCAACATGTCCCCGAAAGGAATCGACAGCGCCATGCCGCGTTCTTCCTCCTCGGAGCGCCGCGCGACGAAGACCGACACGAGGCGCTGAAATTCTTCCCGGTCGATCCTCGTCTTGATACTGAACGAAACCAGCCGGTTGCGCTCGAAATAATCGAAGAACTTCTTGGCGAAATGCTCCCCCATGGACGACTGGATCAGGCCTACGAAGGGAACCCCTTCTTCAAACACACCCTCGACGGTAATATCGTCTCCCACCATGGCGGAAGTGGTCATGTACGTCACTTCTCCGGCGACGTCGGCGAGCTTCTTCAACTGCTGGAAAGGTTCCTCGGAAATATCACTCACGGCAGGGTGATCTTCGGGGTAGATGCCGCTCATCATGAGCGCCTTGAGAAAGCCGAGGGTGAACTGACCCAGCACCGCTTTCAGTTCGGCGTCACGCTCGCCGCCCACCCGACCGCCGGTGGACCCACTCTTCTTGTCCTCCGCTGGCATGCCTTTTTTTCCACCCGATGTTCCAAGTCTAAGATTACCGCACAAAACCCACAGTGTCAACGCAAAGGAACGGTGTATTCAGGCTTAATGTAGTATTAGTTAACACCCGGTTCAAGGGGGATGAAATAATCTGCCTCCCGGCCGGACAGCCGACCCGATTCCAGCAGTCGGCGGAGTCGGTCCAGATCCACATTCCGCTGGAACTCGTACTGTTTGTCGTCCTTTCTGTAAAGCCGGGGCGCTCCCAAATCGCCCGTACCATCCCCCGCCGGAACCAGGCACATGCCCTCAGCCGCAGCGGCAGGGTCGCTCCAGAGCTTCTCCGGAGCCGCCTGCGACCGCGGCTCCCGCGGCGTGACGGTGGCCTCAACCGGAGGCGACACCGAAGCCGCGGGCCGCGTCCATTTAGAGACTACCCTTGCGCCCCCGGCAGCCACCACCGCAACCACCATAACAACCACGATTGCATCCCTGCCCCGGGCAGGCGCCAGACGCGGCAACGGCGGAGCCAGGGCAACGCATCGATTGCACCGAAGACAATCCAGGTCCTGGCCCGCCAGCACTCCGACGTGACATTCAGCGCTGCGACGGACGGGCGACAGCCGGGCCAGGAGCGCCACCTTTTCGAACAGCGACAGAAGCGCACCCAGCGGGCAGAGATATCGACACCAGAAGCGATAGTAGAGGAACGATCCGGCGGCCACCAGAGCCAGCATTGCCCCGGC
Source organism: uncultured Myxococcales bacterium (assembly GCA_964626565.1). GTDB lineage: Bacteria > Myxococcota_A > UBA9042 > CAIXZC01 > CAIXZC01 > CAZVFX01. Next base: position 10,344 of record CAZVFX010000014.1, on the reverse strand, counting down.
AGCCGGGTCCCAATGGAACCTGAAGGCGAAGGCGAGGGGATCGAAGCTGAAGAGGGAGCGCGAAGGCCAGGCCACAAAAAACGCCAGTAGCAGCAGAGCCAGAGCGTATTTGACACTCCTCAATCTGCGGTCCGTGGACACGGAAGGCCGCCACTTGAGGCCCGCGATTGACACCAACTCGGTGGCCGCACCGAACGGGCAGAGAGAACCGCAATACAACGGTCCGAAAAGGACTAGCGTGGCACCGGCGCCGGCCAGGACCACCCATAACATGACGTTGGACCAGGGCGGCACAACGCCCCCGAGCAACATGGCGGCAGTGTCAAACCCAAGCTGAAAATTCCACATCACACCGCCGACGGCAACAACGGCCACTAACAGTACAAGCCGTGGCCGCCACCGGCCGGAGAGATAGAACGCGGCACCCGTCACCGCCAACAGCAGTGCGGCCAGCCACGGCAACAACGAAGTGGACGTCGGTGGCGAAGCGCGGGCCGAGGCCGGCGGCAAAGCCTCCGGGGGCGTTTCGCCGGTGCGCAGACGGCGCAACTCCCGCCCCACTCTCCGCACGATCTCAACACTTGCTACCCCGGTAACCGTCGCGCCGGTCAGCGCGTCGACAACGGCCGCCCCTTTTTCTCCGCCATGCCGGAGACTCACCGCGTCCAACCCCTTGAAAGTGGCGAACCACCGGTCGATGCCGTAGACGTATTCGGGAGTCTCCAAATGGCGCCCCAGACGTACCCCGACAACCCTCTCGTTGGGGTCCAGGGTGACGAGAAGTTCCATGGGGCCCGCCCAACCTTCGACCTCAGGAGCAAATTGAAAGGACGACACCGTCAGGTCACCTTCCCGGGGACCAGTCGTGGACTCAGCCGTCCCGGTGTCGACGCGCACCGATGCGCCATGACCCCGGTGAAGGGGTTGGCCGGAACCTGTAGACCGCGCCTCGTTCCACAACAGCAGGGCGCAACAGCCGGTGGCCAACACAATGAACAGCAGCAGGTTCCGGATGGGAAGGGCCGGCACCGGCAATCTTGCCTGAATCCCACGACCGGACCCCACTACCAGCTTGGTCACTCGAAGAGCCAGGCCGGTGGCCACCAGGCCTGCGGAAAGCAGCAAGGCCGTGTCGAGCCCCAGGAGGGGAACGAACACCAGGCCGCAAACCAGGCCGCCCACCATCGCTCCCAGATGATCAAGGCCTTCCAGGTAGGCCGCAGCGCCCCCCGCACCCAGGCCGGAATCTTCCAACTCAGCGGTCGCGGCGGCCAGGGTCCAGCCGGTCCACATCCCGAGGGCCAGCGAGGCGCCGAAACAAGCCCGGCGCAGCCACTCCGATACCTCGGGCTCCGCCCCCACAAACAACCAGCCTGCGCCCAAAGCCAGCGCCAGCCCCGCGGAAGAAATCAAAGGCGCCCGCCGGCCACTGATCAGGCGGCCGAGCACGAAGGAGCCGATGAAAAGCCCCAGCATGAACGTCCCGTTGAGCAGACCAAATTCCGCAAACAGCGAGCCAAATGCAGCCTGGTAACCCAGCACAATCACCAATTGCCCCGCCATGGCCGAAAAGCCGGCTGCGAAGATGGCAAACCCCGGCAAAAAACGCCCCCTTTCGCGGGCACCCCGGCCCGGGCTCAAGAAAACGGCGAGAATCAGCGCCAGGAGGATGCCAAGGAAGACCGGTTCAGCCCCGCGTCTGGCCTTTGCGACGAGCGGCAACAGTTCCGAGCGGCTGTGCGCAGCCAGCAAGCTCAAGAGAAAGACGCTGGGGGCTACGTCCCGAGACACCGACGCAACCGAGCCCCGCTCCAGTGCCTCTTTTCTTCCTTTGATGCGCGCGTTTTCGAACAGGGTGGCGAAGGCGGTCTCCGGGAACTCCGGAAAATAGTGTGCGAGCGGTGCGAAACGCGTCGCCAGTTCGTCCGGGTCGGAGGAAACCACACCCCGGTTCGGGGAAGCGAAGATCCCCATACTCTCACCACCGGTGATCTCCACTTCGGCAAAGGCTACCGCGAGGGTTGAATAGACGGCCCCGGCATAAAGCAGGGCCGCCCCCCGGAGCACATTCTCCGTTACCGTGATCTGAAGGGCAAAAACCCCGTCAGGCGCCAACCGGGCCTTCACCTGCTCAAAAAACTCCAGGGAGTAGAACCGGGCCGCGCCGGCAGTGCGCGGCTCGCCCGCGGCCAGAATAACCAGGTCGAAGAGCGCGGGGTCGTTCCCGGCGGCCAGAAACCGCCGGGGATCCTCGACAGTCAACTTCACCCGAGGATCGGACAGACAGCGGGTCAACTCGGGCGGCGAATGCCTGCTCACAACACGGCTGAAAACGTAGTCAACTCCCACGTAGACCAGTTCCGCGGCCGGACCCCGGGCCAGTTGGCACACCAGCGACTCCGCGCCCAGGCCCAGCACCAGGATACGGGAGGCCCGGGGATGCATGGCGTACAGCACCGCAGCGCGGTTGGCCGCGCCAATACGGTCGGGCATGAAGGAGGCCATCTCACCGTTGGAAAACAGCACCGTTGCGGTCCCGGCGCGGGCCACCGTAACGTTGCGATACGGGGTATCGATGCTCTCGATAATCTCCATTCCTGCCGGGACCGGCAACGCTTGTCGACGAGTGCGTTCCAGAGCGTCGGGCAGACCGGTGGCCAGGCCGATGACTACCAGCGCCGCCACTGCCCCGTGCACACAGGCGGCAACGCTAAGCCGTCTGGAAAACGAAAACCAGGCGGCGCCGACCTCCCATAACAGACACACGGAGACAAGCAGGTACGGGGTCGGCGCGCCCAGCAACAGGGCCACCGTCACCGCACCTCCGGCAGCCAGACTACCCAGCGCCTCCAACCCATACACGGTCGCGGCCCCCCGCCCCGCACCCACCCCGGACTCCCGGGTCAGGCGACGTGCGGTGGCGGTAAACAACAGGCCCGTGCAGAAACTCACCGGGAAGCCGGCCACAAACGTCCACAGCACCAGGTCGACCAGCGGGAACAGTTCGGTACTGGCTACCTGGGCAAAATCCCTGAGTGACCAGGTGAAGTACAGTTGTGCGGCGAACGCCACGGGATAGGAAAGCAACAGGAGCGCATGCACGACGGGGCGCTGTAAGGGGCCGAACCGTCCGGCCACCGCGCCCACTGCGATCCACAGCATCCACGAGCCGAAGAATACGCCCGCTCCCAGTTCGTTGCCGGAGTAAACCAGCAGGTGCTCCCGGAAGACCAGGGTCTGGCATGCCAGGGAGAAGAAACCGAGAAAAAAAGCTAGAGAAGCGAGTCTCAATTACCAATTACCAATTTTCAATTACCAATTCTCAATTCGAGGCCTGTTGCGTTCTGCCTACTCGTTCTCGTGGAAGACTATCGCCTCGAACACTTCGAACGAGGCGCCGTCGCGCCAGCCCGATTGTCCAAGACCAGCTTTCTTGGCCAGGTGGGTCAGGGTCTCTTCGAGAGTCCAGCCCTGCTCAGGCGCCACCTGAGGCAGGTAGACGGCCCGGGAACGCCCCTTGCCCAGCAGAATGCCATGTTTGCCTAGGATGATCTTTCGCCAATCGTCGATGGGTGCGGGCGGAGTCAGCACCGAGACCTCAACCGTAAGCTCCCCCAGTTCACTCTCGACCACCTTCCGGAATCTACGATCGAAATGGGCCGCGTTCACCGCGTTGTCCGACACCGCCTGCAGCAACGGTTTCACCGGCGGGATGGTGCCGATACATCCCCTCAACTGGCCGCGCTTTTTCAGGGTCACGAACACACCGGAGTTCTCCTCCATGCGCTCTGTCACCTTGATTCCGACCTCCTCGGCCGAAGGTCTTTCCTGAGTCCTCACATAGCTGTCCACCGTCGCGCGGGCGAACTTGAGGAGGTCCGCCTTCTCCCCTTCCGTAAGTGCGCCGGCGCCGTCCACTGCATTGTAGGGCCACAACCCTGTGAATGCGGCTGACAGATAGCTCACCGAACTGTCCCACTGTCCTGTGAGATTGCCTGACGTGTCGGTGGCAAGGAGGTGAGGTGCGGCCTCGGAGGGCAGCAGGGCGAGAAGAACCGCAATGGGAAGGAAGCCGCAAATGGTGTCGCCGGTTCGTCGTTTGTGTTCGAAAAAGCCATCGAGATCTCGCGCTCGAATCTCCTCCCAGGCTGCCCTGAGAAGCTCCTCCAACTGCCGGGGCGCTTCCGCCGCGCCGAAAGTTGCTCCCGGCGGCCCCTGGTACGAGAACCGGCCACCCCAGTGGGTAAAATCCGAGGACGCTATCACCAGGTCGCCGGGACGCACGAACCTCTTCAGCACTCCGGCAACGGCCTTCACTTCTTCGGGACCTGCTCTTGAGACCAGCATGGGGACAAGTTGAAAATCGCCCAGCACCTGCTGCAGGAAGGGTAGCTGGATCTCCAGCGAGTGCTCTTGCGCGTGAGCCGAAGGGTGATACTGAAACAGCTCTTCCTTTTCCAGCGCAGCGACAGTTCCGGTATCCAACGGCACCTTTCCCAGCGGAGTCTGATAGTGGGTGGCCCGGGGCAGGCTCACCCCCCTGAAGGCCGCCCGATGAGAAGGCCCGAGGAGGAACACGCGCGCGTAGGTGCGCCCTTTCAAGTGGAGATATGCGTGGGCCGCGGTCTGCCCCGAGAATCGGTAGCCGGCATGGGGCACGATCAGCGCCATGGGATAGCCGCCCAACTTCCCTCCTCCGGCCAGGCCCAGGAAACTGCCTACCCTTCCAGCCAGGGCCTCCGCCTCACCGTCGTACCAGGACCCTGCCAGGGCAGCCGGCCTTACTTTGTCGTTGGCGACGGCGGGGGCAGCCTTCGCAGGTGCGCCTTGAACCGTTTTCGGTTCAGAGGCGGCGGCTGGTTTTGCCGTCCCCCCGGGAACCGGTGTCGGCCGGGGCTGAGTTTCCCGCGCCCTGGTGAGCATCTCGTCGACCTTCCGTTCCAGCACATCAGCCTGTTCAGGATAGAAACTCCCCGAGACCGCAGGCTCCCGCACCTTTTCGTCGGGCTTCTTACTGCAGGAGTGGAATGAGATGCAAATCACCATCAGCGCAGGCCAGGCAAGATTCCTCATCGGTATCTCCGCGGCTACTTCTCCCGGCCGGCAGGCTGCCGGCCGAACACCAGGAAGAGGATGCCGGCGACTAGAAACAGCAGGCCTACCAGGAATTGGTTGAAACGGGCGCTCGCAGCTTCGCTCGCGATGTCCTCGAGCATAGGCTTCAGCTCGCAATAAGCCCTCTGGAATTCGAGGCTCGTTTCGGCAGGGGCGCCGCCCGCGTTGAACAGCTTATCGCACACCCGCCCAAAATGCATATTGGAAGCCTTGAGCAGCGCTACTGCCGAAGCGGTGTCCCGGGCCGAACGGAAAGTGGCCGCGCCGGCACACCATTCGTCGAATTTTCTCACTGAGGAACTGTCGAAACGCGCTCTGATCTGATCATCGTTGCAGGCACGTTCGAAGCAATCGGTGAACGGGTGCACTTCGGCCAGCCTCGCCGCCACCAGTTCTTCATCGAAGAACAGCGCCGCGAACGCGTTGTCATATGAGCCAAAGAACGCGACCAGCACTTCGATCACCGCCAGAAAGATCAACAGGAACCCCACCAACTGCCAGCGGGTCATCGCTTCGGTGCGAAGCTTCTTTCTGTTTCCGAACAGGCTCATTGTATCCCGGTCACATTTACCAGCCAGAGGCTCAGGTCCGGCCAGTAGGTTATGAGCATCAGCCCGCCCAGCATGATGCCCAGGAAGGCTATCGACGCGGCGTACAGCTTCACCACCGGCTTGTCGAACCTGAGCGAGGCGACAAACAGGTTGATCCCCACCGGCGGCGTCGAGTACCCGATCTCCAGGTTGGTGAGGAAGATGACGGCCAGATGCGCAGGGTGAATCCCGAACCGGTACGAAATGGGCAGCAGCAGCGGCAGCACCACCAGGATCGCGGAGAAGATGTCCATGAGGCAACCCACCACCAGCAGGAAGACGTTGAGCATGAGGAGGAAGATCACCTTGCGAGGCAGCGTGAACAAACCCAGCACCTCAAGACGCTCCGGCACAAAGTTCTCAATGGCGGTAAGCACCAGGTCGGGCACCTTGGCGACGACGAGGAAGTTCAGCAGGCCCATGGCGGCAATGAGAATGATGAGGATGCCACCCACCAGCACCATGCTGTCCACAAACGCGTTCTTCAGTCTGCGCAGACCGAAATCCCGATAGAGCACAAGTTGCATGAGCAGCGTATACGCGGCAGTGGCGGAGGCCGCCTCGGCGGGCGTGAAGAAGCCGCCGAATATACCGACCCCGATAATGATGGGAATGGGCAGTTCGAACCGGGCGGACCACAAGGCCCGGCGGGCTCCGCCCAAAGTAAACCGGGTACGCACCACGCCTCCGCCCAGCCCGACAATCACGCAGTATACTGCAATGGCCAGCACCATAAGCAGGCCGGGGATCAGTCCTGCCGCGAAGATCTGCTTGCTGCTGGGTACGGAGATAGTGGCTTCACCACCCGCTTCAGATTCCGGGTCCGCGGCTTCGGCTCCCTGCTCAGCACTCTCAGGTTTCGTCTCACCGGCCTCCGATGACACTTCTGCAGCCCCGGGCTGCGCGCTGACTGCCGTCGGCTGGTCGCTGATACTCTCGTCGTCGCCCAGTTCAAATTCGTCACGCTCTTCGTCAGCCACTGGCGCAGGTTCAGCGACTTCGATGGTCTCGTCGTCGCCCAGTTCGAATTCGTCTCGTTCCTCTTCGGCTGCAGGCGCAGGCTCGGGAATCTCAATGGTCTCGTCATCGCCCAGCTCGAATTCGTCTCGTTCCTCTTCGGGAGCTTCGGCGGAACCGTCGTCGAAGGTCTCGTCATCCCCCATCTCAAACTCGTCCCGCCCGTCCTCCTCCTCGGCCGGCTTCTCCGGTTTCACACCCAACCGTTGATCGAGCAGGCGATCGAGAGCCTCGTCATCGTCGTCGGCAGACAACTCCCGGTCAAGAGCCAGCTCCTCTTCGAGTTCAGTGACCCGCTGCCGGCACAGCTCGGTGCGGGCGGCACGATCCATCACCGCGCTGCCGAACGGGCCAGTCGCGGTAACCGCATCCCAGGAGAGTCCCATGATCATGGCCAGCAGGAACACCGGGATGGCGGGCGGAAAGATGAGCCCGCGGCTGCCGCCGGTGGTGAGCAGGCCGAGGGAGAATTTCTCAGGGTAGTTGTCGGCCAGCAGAATGGGCAGCAACAGCCCACCGAGAGCAATGATCGTTACGCCCGACGCGCCCGTAAACGCGGTAAAAAAGGAGCAGGCGATGAGCGCGACAATCGCGACCCCGCCGGGCATCCACCCGAGGAACCCGCGAAAGAGCCCCACCAGCCGCTTCGGCGTGTTCCCTTCGGCCATGAGGTAGCCGGCCAGCGTAAACAACGGAATTGCAAGAAAGATGGTACTCTTCCGGAATCCGCCATAGCCGTCGGCGATGAAGTTCTGAACAGGAATGTCTTCCAGCGCGTAGTGGCCGATAAGCGCGATGGCCGCGATGACCACGTACAGGGGGGCGCCCATGAGCGCCAGGCCGATGGAAAGAAGCAGGAACACCAGCGGCCAGCCCAACACCACGGCCCCCAATGTCGACTCAGCCACATTGCCTTCGGCCGGAATCCACCAGGAAAAATCCGCGGCCACTATGAGCAGCAGCGAGACCACCACCGCGACCCCGGCCACGATCCCCAGAATCTGCTGTTTCCTGCCTTCCCCGAGCCCTCCCCGCCACTTCACCCAGGTGTGCCAGAGCATGACGAAAAAGATCACCGGAACGAAGTCGGTGAAGAAATACTCCTGAAACGACAGCCCGAGGGCCTCGATGGTGAAAAGGGGCAGGGTCGCGGCCTTGTGCTTCGCGATGGTAAAGGCGAGGGACGCGTGAACCAGGGCCAGAATCACGACCAGGGACATAGCCCCGGTGATGCCCCGGGCCCACTTCATCGGTCCAGGCGGCAACAGGCGGCTCGCCACATCGATGCTGATGTGCTTGCCCCGGGCCACCGCCAGGCTGGCCCCCAGAAGCCCCACCCACAGCACCACCAGCCGGGACCCCAGGTCGATCCAGGGCGCGGACGGGTTGCCCGGAAGATTGCGCAGCACAACCTGAACGAAAGTCAGCACCACCAGCAGCACCAGCAGCCCGAAGATGGTCCACCCCTCGGCCTTTTGGAGCCACCCGTCAATACGTCCGGTCAGACCGGCAACAACCGGCTCGCCGTCGGAGTTGTTATTTTCCCTTTTTTCGGTATTCATCAAGCAGGCTTCTCACCTTGTTCAGCAGCTTCTTGGAGTACAGCTTACCGGCCAGCTTGTCGGAGGCCTCTATGCCCGCCTTCACGAATTTCCGGACGTCCGCGTCCGAAGGAGTCATGGCGGTGAGCCCCTTCTTCTTCAATTTCGCATACGCCCGGTCGTTGGCCTTCCGGGTCTTGACCGACAGGGACCGAAGATACTTGGCCGCAACGGTTTCCAACACCACCTGGTACTCTTTCGGCATGGCTTCGAAAGCTTCCATCGAGATGAGAATCGCCCCGGAGCCATCAACGATGGGGAAGTCCACCACGTAGTTGACTTTGCGGTACCACTGCATCGCGATGGCAGCGACAGGAGAAATGTAGATGGTGTCGATCATGCCGCTGTCCAGAGAGGTGGCCACGTTCTCGATGGAAAGCGGGATCGGGTTGATCCCGAAGGCTGCAAACGCCGCGTGAGCCAGAGGGTCCACATCCCACACCCACGGTTTGGCCGTCTTCACCGAGTCGAAGCTCTCAAGCTTCACTTTGGACATCATGTAGACAAAACCCTGGTCGGTCCAGCCCAGCACCTTGAAACCCTTGGCTTCGAACTTCTTCTTGAACCATTTGGAGAGCTTCTTCAGAACATAGTCCACTTCGCCGTAGTTGCGGAAAGTGAACGGGATCTCCATAACCCTGTAGGCCGGCACTATCTCGCCGAGACCGACGCCGGTAAGACCCGCAGCCGCGAACTGGCCGCCCTTGATCTTTTCGATGACGGTCTTGTCATCCCCGGCAACGCCGCCGGGGTAGAACTTGAATTGCACGTGGCCGTCAGTCTTCTCCCGGACCTTCTCGTCCAGTTTATGCATCTCTTTCATCCACAGCGACCCTTCAGGCGCCACGGTGGCCATCTTGATGATGTAGTCCTTGGCGACCGCGGCGCCGGCCACGGAAAGTGCCAGGGTAACGACCACAACGGCGAATAGCGTCTTCTTCATATCGTGAACCTCCGAATTTCAGTCCAGGTCAAGGTCTTCAGCATCTTCTTCGACAAATCCGTCGCCGTCCTCGACGGGGTCAACAGGCTCCTGCCAGTCCGGGAAATAGTCGCCGACCTTCTCGAGCAACTCCCTGGCGTCTGCCACGGCCACCCGATTGGCGATGCGCAACTCCGGCAAGTCGACGTCCGCCGCCACCACTTCATTCAACAAGCTCACGAACAGCTCGGCGTCCTGCTTATTCACCGCATAGCTGCGGGCAAACATCACCTTGGGCAGCAGGAAACTCCCCTTCGTAATCGCGATGGCCTTCTCAAAGTGCTCCCGGCCTTTCTCCAGATCGCCTCCCAGCAGCTTGGAGCGGCTGGAGAAAAGCATGCCGTAAAACAGATGTCCCGCCCCGAAGTAGTACTCGGGGTTGACGGCGACTGTCCAGCCGATGAGGGACTCGACGATGGGCAGATCCGCCGCAGTCTCCGCGTCCATTCTGGCGTTGATATATCCGCCCCAGCACAACGCGGTCCAGAAGAGATCGGGCAGATGCTCCTCGTCAGCGTCAGCGAGCAGGCGCACTACCTCGGCCTCGTCAGCCGCTTCCAGCGCATTGCCCAACTCGGAATTCTCCAACTTCACGTTTCGAATCGCGTACCCCAGCCCCTTGGCATACTGCGACGCGGCCCATTGACGGTCCCTGGTGTCCAGAAAAGTCATTGCGTAGGAGCAGTTCATTTCCGCTCCCAACAGCAGCAGATCGCCGTTTTCCGGTGCGGACACCAGAAAGCCGTCAAGCTGCATCAACAGCCCGGGGCCGGCGGCCATGGCGTGCTGCGGGCTGTTCTCAGCGAAGAACGCAGACTTGATGTCTCGCACCGAGTCGGTCATGTTGTTCGCGATGAATCGCGGCGTCACACAGCCCGTCAGCAGGAGCAAGATGGGCAAAACTGGATCGATGAACCTCATCCGCACACCCCCATAACGAAGGTCGAGTATGCCGTCGACAGCGCCCCCGGTCAAGGGGTATCTTGCGCAGCCCGGCAACAGCCTCCAAGCGGATTCCAACATTGCCCGAATAGTGAAA
>CAZVFX010000013.1:78094-86592 GCA_964626565.1 uncultured Myxococcales bacterium | reverse complement strand
ACTAGAATGGGCAGGTAGGCTTAAGCAAGGAGAAACCATGCAAAGCAAGCTGCCGGTAATGGTCTGTGCGTGGCTGCTGCTGTCTGCGTGCGGCGGGAGTGCGGAAGGGGGCAACGGAACGGTTGACACGGCGAGTGATGCGAGGGAGGTGAAGGATGCTGTTTCCATCTCCCCTGCGGACGTAGCGGCAGAGGCTGACGTCGCGCCCGACCTGCCCGACCTGGGCGAGCCGGACTACGGCGCGTGGTGCACTGAAGGGACTGAGTTTGGATGCCCGTGCAAGACCAATGAAGATTGCGACTCGGGTTGGTGCGTGCCTTCGGCAAAGGGAATGATCTGCACTATGTCGTGCCAGGAAGAGTGCCCGCTGAAGGACTTCGTGTGCGCGCTGGCTGCGACGGATCCTGATCTCATATACGTGTGTGTTCCCCGCGATACTTTCCTATGCCAACCGTGCTCCGGCCACGCTGAGTGCCAGCAGTTCAACGCGTTCGCCGACTATTGCGTCGACTACGGTGCGGAAGGGAGTTTTTGCGGCATGGAGTGTGAAGAGAACAGCGATTGCCCCGGGGGCTACGCCTGCGAGCTGACTGAGATAGCCGAGGCAGGAGCGGTAAACCAGTGTGTACTGCAGGAAGGAGTGTGCGAGTGCAACGAGTTGTCCCAGCAGCTACTGGTGACCACCGATTGCCTCATTGAGAACGCGTTGGGAAGCTGTGAGGGAACGCGCTATTGCGGTCCGGAAGGGCTTAGCGACTGCAACGCTGCCAACCCTCGACCGGAGGAGTGCAACGGCCTGGACGACGACTGCGACGGCGAATTGCCGGCCGGCGAATTCGATAACGACGACGACGGCATGCTCAATTGCGAAGATATAGACGACGATAACGATGGTGTGCCCGACAACAAGGATAACTGTCCCGACATCGCCAATCCGAAGCAGGAGGACCTGGACGGCGACGGCTTGGGGGACGCGTGCGACGACGACGCGGACGGGGATGACTACCTGCAATGGGGAGACTGCGACGATTTGAACCCCGACGTGAATCCTGGAGCCGAGGAGATCTGCGACGGTTTGGACAATAACTGCGACGACGAAATCGACGAGGGATTCCCGGACGAGAACGAAAACGGCATGGCCGACTGCCTGGATGACGACGACGACGGCGACGGGGTCAAGGATGGTGACGACAACTGCCCGTTGATCGCCAACCCGGACCAGGAGGATATGGACGAAGACGGTATCGGGGACGTATGTGACGACGATGCCGACGGCGACGATTTTTCGCCGCCGGAGGATTGCGACGATTTTGACCCTTCCATTCACCCCGGGGCGGAGGAGATTTGTGATGGTTTGGACAATAACTGCGACGGGCTGCTGGAGTTGTTCGATCAGGACACGGACGACGACGGCATCCTCAACTGCGACGACGTGGATGATGACGGTGACAACATAAAGGATGAAGACGACAACTGCCCGCTGGATTTCAATCCCCAGCAGGAGGACCTGGACAACGACGGCATTGGTGATGCCTGCGATTCCGACAAAGACGGCGACGGTTTCGACGAGGGCGTGGATTGCAACGATCTCGACCCAACGATCTCTCCCGCTGAGCTGGAGTTGTGCGACGGCATCGACAACAACTGCGACGGACAGGTGGACGAGGGCTCGCCTGACACCGATGGGGATGGGGAGGCGGACTGCATTGACGTTGACGATGACGGCGATGCGATTCCGGACGGCTTGGACAATTGTCCCCTGGTCCCGAACCCGAAGCAGGACGACCTGGACAACGACGGCATGGGCGACGAATGTGACGACGATGCTGACGCGGATGGGTTCCTCAAAATTGGTGACTGCGACGACCTCGACCCCAACGTGAACCCGGGTGAGGACGAGGTTTGCGACGAAAAGGACAACGACTGTAGCGGCATCGTGGACGATATCGGCGGTGAAGTGTGCGTGGTCGAGAACGAGTTCGGTTCCTGTCCGGGAGTTGTGGTGTGTGGGGAAGGGGGTGTGGGCACTGCGTGCGCCGGGTCGACGCCGGGGCAGGAGTTGTGCGACGGCGACGACAACGACTGCGACGGAACCGCGGACGAAGGATTCCCGGATTCCGACGGAGACCTGGTGGCCGACTGCATGGACCTGGACGACGACAACGACGCCATCCCGGATAATGCGGACAACTGCCCGCTGGTGGTCAATGCGGGTCAGGAGGATCTGGACGGCGACGGCGCCGGTGACGTGTGTGATGACGACGCGGACGCGGACGGAGTGGAGAAGGGAGTCGATTGCGACGACCTGGACCCGGACAGGTTCCCGGGCAATCCCGAGATTTGCGATGCCAAGGACAACGATTGCAACGACCTGGCCGACGACGGCCTGTGCGACGACGGCGACCCGTGCACCAAGGACATGTGCAGTCTGGTAGGGCCGTGCCAGTTCGTGGTCACGGACGGCCCGTGCAACGACGGCAACCCTTGTACCCAGGGGGACACATGCCTGGGCGGCGCGTGCAACGGCCTTCCGTACGCCTGCGATGACAACAATTTCTGCACCAACGATGCGTGCGATGGAGACGGCACTTGCACCTTCTCACCCAACAGCGCGCTCTGTGACGACAACGACCCCTGCTCCCAGAACGACCACTGTTCAGGTGGGGCGTGTTCGGGAAGCCCCTACTCCTGCAACGACGGAAATGCGTGCACCGACGACATCTGCCAGGGCAACGGGGCTTGCCAGCACAACAACAACGCCAACCCGTGTAACGACAACAACATCTGCTCCTTCAACGACCACTGCGTGGGCGGCGGCTGCTCCGGAACTCCTTACTCCTGCAACGACGGCAACCTGTGCACCAACGACCAGTGCGACGGCAACGGGGGTTGCAACTATCCGCCCAATTCGGCGACTTGCAACGACGGCAACCCGTGCACCTTCCCCGACTTCTGTTCGGGCGGCGGCTGCACCGGCAGTCCCTATTCGTGCAACGACGGCAGCGTATGCACCAACGACTCGTGCCTGGGCAACGGCGGTTGCTCCAATCAACAGATCAACTGCGATGACGGCAACGGCAGCACCACCGACTGGTGCGACCCGTCCTCTGGTTGCCAGCATTCAGGCGGAGGCGGCAGTCAGTGCGTGGCGGGTAACGGCGCCTCGTGCAACAACGTGCTGGATCCCCAGGAGCATTGGACCGGACAGTTGTGCTGCGTCGACGGAGTCTCCCATTGCGTCGCGGGCAACGGTGCATCATGCAACGTCGTCCTGGACGCGGCTGAGCACTGGACCGGAAGCTTGTGTTGCGTTGAGAACGCGTCGTTCTGCGTAGCCGGCAACGGCGCCTCGTGCAACAACGTGCTGGATTCTCAGGAGCACTGGACCGGGAGTTTGTGCTGCGTACAAGGAGTTTCTGCCTGCGTGGGCGGAAACCCCGCATCATGCAACACCGTGCTGGACCCCAGCAAACACTGGACCGGAAATCTATGCTGTATAGAGTAACGAATCCAGAGAAATGCTGCTCCGGACTCAGGCAGTGAGCGGTGAGCTATGAGCCTTGAGCAAAACCAGTACGGCCTTTCATGAACAAAGTGATCATGCATTTGGACATGGACGCGTTTTTCGCGGCTGTGGAGCAGCGGGACAACCCTGAGCTTCGGGGCCGTCCGCTGGTGGTTGGTGCGCTGCCCGGCGGGCGAGGTGTGGTTTCCACCTGCTCGTATGAGGCCCGGAAGTTCGGTATTCACTCGGCCATGCCCATTGCCATCGCGCACCGCCTGTGCCCGCATGCGGTCTTCCTGCGCCCGAGTTTCGGGAGGTACGCGGCCGACTCCAAGCGGGTGATGGAGTTGCTGGGGACCATCTCGCCAGTGGTGGAGCAGGTGTCCATCGACGAGGCTTTTTTGGATGCCACCGGCTTGGGGCGGTTGCTGGGCACCCCGGAGAAGATCGCGCGGAAGGCAAAAGGCCTTATCTGGTCGGAACTGGAGCTCACTGCATCCATGGGGGTCGGCCCCAACCGTGCGATCGCCAAGATTGCCTCAGACATGGAGAAGCCCGACGGGCTCACCATCGTGGCCCCGGATGAGGTTGAGCGCTTCCTGGCCGACCTGGATGTATCGGTGCTGAGGGGAGTAGGCGCCCAGACCATCGCCGCGCTGAATCGCCTGGGAATCCGGAAAGTGAGGGATTTGAGGAAATGGAAGCTGGCCGAGTTGCGCAACTATTTCGGCAAGCGCGGCGGCATTGCCCTTTATCGCAAGGCCCGGGGGATCGCTTCGGACCGGGTCGGCGGGGCAGAGCCCAGAAAACAGATCTCGAAGGAGAACACGTTCGGCCAGGACCTCGATGACTTCGAGGAGCTGAAGAGCAAGATGTTGGAGTTGGCTTGCGACGTGGGACGCTCTGCCCGCGGCCAGGGAGTAAGGGGAAGGGTGGTGCGGGTGAAGGTCAGGACCGAGGGTTTCGAAACCCACACGATTCAAAAAAAGCTCGACCGGGCCACCAGTTCCGACCTCGACATTTTCGACATCGGCTGGGGCCTCTACCGGGCGAGCCCGTACACAGGACGACCGGTGCGACTCATCGGTATCGGCATTGCTGATCTGGAAGGGGATAACGAAGGCGCCGGCGGGCTGTTTGCGGCCCCATCCGACAGCCGCAAGAAGCAGATGTACAAGGTGCTGGACAGCATTACCGATCGGCACGGAGGCGGCGCCATCGGCTTTGGTGGGCCAGGAAAGAAGAAAAAAGACTGACTACGGACAGAATTCGTAAGCGCCTATGTCCCGTGCGGACCCGCAGGGAACGTCTTTGCCGGTAATGTCGGTGGCTGGGGCCGAGACCACGATTCCGCCGCAGCCGTAGCCGAGTTGAATGCCGCCGTCAACCAGTTGGCTGAGTCCGGTAAGCTTGAGGAAGTCGGGAGAGAGGGGCTGGAGGCACAAAAATCCGGAATCGGCGAGAGTTGAGATGGCAATGTTGTTCCCGAATCCGCACAGCGGCAGATCGACCATCTGGTTCAATGCGGAAATCTCGGTCACGGCTGCAACCCCTTCATTCAAGTACAGTGCACCGTTAGCCTTGTCGAACCGGACAAACGCGTTGAACCTGAGGACCTTCGGGTCGGTTCCGGCCCCGGTCTCCGCAATGGCCTGGTAGGGTGTGGAAATCGGACCGGACCACACAAACACATTATTGACCAGCCCCCAGTTGGGGCCCTGCATGGTGACCAGGGCGCCGGAGGCGAGGAAGGGCGAGAACACCGAGTTATTGCCCAGTGTCCACTTGGTCTTGCCGGTGATCTTGCCGAAGATGACATTGACACCGAGGGACCAATAGTGCCGCCCCGAAATCGCTCCGTGCACCACGTTGCGGGTCAAGTCCCATGAATCCTGCGTCCCCGACACATCACCAAAGATGATATTGCCATCGAGATTCCAGTCATTCTGCCCAGCCACGGTCCCGGTGATGGTGTTGCCGGTGAGCGTCCAGCCGTTCTTGCCGGTCACCGGGCCGACGACGGTGTTGCCGGCAAGCTCCCAATTAGCCTGGCCGTTCACCGGCCCCGTCACCTGGTTGCCGGCAAGCGTCCAGCCCGATACGCCCGCCACGCCGCTTGCGATCTGGTTTCCTGACAGCGTGCAGTTGGCGCCGCCTGAGACGGAACCGGCCACCACGTTGTCAATCAACTCGAAGTCGGCGCCGGCGACAAAATCGCCGACAATTGCGTTTCCGGAGAACAACCAGTTCGTAACTCCCTGAGCTGCCACAAACCCAGCGGGCAGATTGTTGCCGGAAATGGTGGCATTCTTGGCATCAATGGCGCCGGTGAGTTGGGTCGGTGAACTGTCCAGTACGTGTACATCTTTGGCCCCCGCCTCAACGATCACTTCTACCGGAACTTCGAGGTCAGAGGTGTTGAGTCGCCGCAGCACCATGCGCCCCGCCGCGGAGACGGTGGGAGTGGCGGCCACGCCGTCGACCACAGCCCAGCCGGGCGCGGTCATCCACTCACCGGCAAGCGCTTCCTCGAAATCGGACTCCAGGAAAGTGACGTTGTTTTCTACATCTCTGGACCAGGGCCCCTGTGCGGTGCGCTGGTATCCGCCCAGCAGCAGCATGGGCCTGACCAGGACGGCAACGGGTCCCGTTTCGAAGTAGATGCCTTTGGCCACGTACAGCTCTTTCTTCACTCCGCCCGGGGCAGACCAGTCCTGTTCGAACTGGATATGGCTCATAGCCAGACCGAGGTCGTTGAAGGGGCACAGGCGGCTACCCAACCCGGGGGTTTCACAGGCGACCCCGAATGGGAAGTCCGGATCGACATAGAATCCTCGGGAATCTGAGTTGACCGCGTCCCCACCATCACAATCGTTATCGATTCCGTCGTCGGGAATCTCCAGGTCACCGCCCAGCAGCGGCAGGCAGCCGGGGGCCTCGCAGCCGGTAACGCACTGGCCATCTCCGGCGCAATCTCCGTCCGCGTCGGCCCAGCCGGGAAGGCACTCGTCGAACACGCACTCGCCTTGCTCGCATTTGAGCGCAACGTTGGGAGGAGCACCCGGGCCGCAGGGGAGACCGCACGCGCCGCAATTGTCGTTGGAATTGATGAGATCTGTCTCGCAGCCGTTGACTGTAACTCCGTCGCAGTTGCCGTACCCTTCTGCGCATTCCACAATCCCGCACTCACCCTCAGCACATTGAGCAATGCTCACATGAGGCAGCAAGCATGGCGTACCATCGGGGAGAGCACTCGGCGTACAGCCGTCCGGCTCGACGCACAGGCCCGCCAGGCAGGTGGTGATGATCCCGATTTCGTCGGTGCACTCCATGATTGTCTTGACCAGCCCTCCACCACAGGTGGCATCGGGCTGGCAGGTGGACCCGACGTTGCAGGCCAGGCCATCGTCGCAAGGAGTGCCTTCAGCAAAGGGCTGGGCAACACAGTCGTAGCTATCAGGGCCGGTGCCCATGCACACGGCGTACAGGCAGACGTTGTCGGGAAGGGGGCACTCGACCTGGGCGCCGGCCGTGCACACTCCGCCAGCACATTGGTCGTCCGCTGTGCAGCCGGTGGCATCTGCGTCGCACGGCGCTCCGTTGAGGCCGGCGGTGAGCGCCTGGCACTCTCCGGTGTTCAGGTTGCACAGGTTTTCCGTGCACGGATTGTCGTCTGCGCAATCGGCGTCAGCAGTGCAGCAGTCGACAAACGGAGTACCGGTACACTGGCCGACGACGCACACGTCATTCTTGGTGCAAACATCGCCATCATCACAGGGGAGAGCATCGAGGAGCAGATGGCTGCAGGTTGCGTCCGCATTGCATCCGTCCAACGTACACGAATTGTCGTCAGCGCAATCGAGCGCCTGGCCGGGCTGGCACGCGCCTCCTTGACATGAATCGCCCAGGGTGCAGAAATCGCCGTCGTCACAGGTTGCCGAGTTGGGGTCGTACACACAGCCGACCGCGGGGTTGCAACTATCGTCGGTGCAGCCGTTGGCGTCATTACAGACAACAGGCACGAGCCCGGCGCACACGCCGGCGGAGCACTCGTCGGCAGCGGTGCAAGGGTTGCCGTCGTCACAGGCAGCCCCGTCGTTGGCCGGGACTGTCGAGCATTCGCCCGATCCCGGTGCACAGACCGCGTCCAGACAAGGCCCGTCGGGCCCCTGAGGCACCGGGCACTGCACCACGGTGCCCGCCGAGACCTGGCACTCAAAGGGGGCCTTGGTTGTATCGCAATACAGCGTGCCGTTACACAGGTTGCCGTCCTCGAAACTGGAGCACTCCGAGTCGGTCAGGCATTCGCAAGACAGGTCCGCTCCGGCGCACTCCCCGGCCTCGCACAGGTCGGGCCCGGTGCACATATTACCATCGTCGCAGGCATCGTTGTTGGGGGTATAGGTGCAGCCATCGGCGGGCAGGCACGAATCATCAGTGCACAGGTTGCCATCGTTGCAGATGATCATCTTACCCACGCAGTCGCCCGAGATACAATTGTCGTTAGCGGTGCAAAGGTCGGAATCGTCACAATCCTGCCCGGTGATGGGATAGTAGACGCAGCCGGCGGCCAGATCACAGTCGTCGGCCGTACAATCATTAAGGTCGTCGCACTCTATGGGCGATCCAACACAGACGCCTTCGACGCACACCTCGTCGACCGTGCAGGCATCCACGTCGCACTCGTTGCCTGAGAGCAGTTCATACTTGCAACCGTCCTCGCCGTCGCAGTACTCGGAGGTACAGGGGTTCTGGTCGTCACACAGTTCCTTTGTGATGGGCTGACTGGTGTCATCTTCGTCGGTGAAACCATCGCAATCGTCGTCGATGTGGTTGCAGATCTCCGGAGACGGGATGCACTCTTCGAGGACGTCTCCATCCCCGGCGTCGGCCCCGATGTCCCCCGCCACTTCGCCACCGCCCCCGCCATCACCGAACGCGTCACCCCCCCCCCCCCCCCCCCCCACACCCCCCCCCCCCCCCCCCGCCACCC
>CAZVFX010000013.1:0-78084 GCA_964626565.1 uncultured Myxococcales bacterium | reverse complement strand
GTGGGTGCAGATCTCCGGAGAAGGGATGCACTCTTCGACGACGTCTCCATCCCCGGCGTCGGCCCCGCCGCCCCCCCCCACGCCGCCACCGCCGCCGCCGGCGCCGTCCTCCCACCAGCAGTCCAGGTAGGCCAACTCCCACGGCACGTCGAGGTCGCCTTCTCCTCCCGACTGGCCTGCATCGTCGGTGACGTCAAGTCCGGTTTGTCCGCCGGCGTCGGTTCCGGGTGCAACGGCACTGCAGCCGGCCCAACTGATGAGCAGCAAAAGAGCGACAGCAATCATGGCAAATTGCTTCATGCATCCTCCAGCGCAAAATACAGACAGGCGCGTTACGGACAGAACTCGTATGCGCCTATGTCCCGTGCGGACCCGCATGGGGCCGCCTTGCCCGTTACATCGGTCCCGGGAGCGGTAACGACGGTTCCACCGCATGCATAGCCCAACTGAATCCCGCCGTTGATCAGGGGGCTGAGGTCCACCAACTTCAGGAAGTCGGGGGAAAGGGGCTCGAGGCAGAGGAAAAGAGCCTCAGCCATGGTCGAAATGGCAATGTTGTTGCCAAAGCCGCACAGTGGCAGGTCTGCCATCTGGTTGACTGCTGCTATGTCGGCAATCGAGTTGTTCCCTTCGTCGAGATAGAAGGCGCCTCCAGGCTTGTCGAACCGGACGAACGCGTTGAACCTGAGGATCTTCGGGTCGGTTCCGGCGCCGGCCTCAGCAATGGCCTGGTAAGGGGTAACGAGCGGGCCGGACCACACAAACACATTATTGACCAGCCCCCAGTTGGGTCCCTGCATAGTGACCAGGGCGCCGGAGGCGAGGAAGGGCGAGAACACCGAGTTATTGCCCAGTGTCCACTTGGTATTACCGGCAATCTCACCAAAGATGACGTTCACTCCCAGGGACCAGTAGTGCCGTCCGGTGACGGAGCCATGGATAACGTTACGGGTCAAATCCCAGTTGTCATGAGAGCCGGACACGTTGCCAAAAATGACGTTGCCGTCCAGGCTCCAATCGTGCTGACCGCCGAGATTGCCGGTGACGGTGTTGCCGTTGACGGTCCAGCCGCTCTTTCCGGAGATGGCGCCGACGATGGCGTTGGAGGTAAGCTCCCAGTCCGCCTGGCCGTTTACCGGGCCGGTTACCTGGCTGCCTGCCAGTGTGCAGTCGGCTCCGCCGGTAATCCCGCCGGCCACGACGTTGTCGACAAACTCAAATTCGTTGCCTATCACCAGGTCGCCCTGCAACACATTTCCGTTGAATTCCCAGTCCTCGGCTTCGGCCGCGGCAACGCCCTCGGCCACCTCACAACCGACAAAATGGGCGTGTTTCGCGTTTCCGACGCCGGTCACCTTGGTCAAGTAGCTGTCCAGCACGTGAACGCTGTCAGCGTCCTCTTCCACGATAACTTCGAGGGCTGCGGCTTGACCCGCGGTGTTGAGACGTCTGATCACCATCTTTCCTGAAGCAGAGATGGAGGGGGTGGCGACCAGGCCATCAACCACAGCCCAGCCCTGCTGATTCGCACATTGACCGACTATTGCCTGTTCGAAATCGGATTCGAGGAAGGTGATGTTGTTTTCAATGTCCCTGGTCCAGGGGCCTGCCGCAGTGCGCTCATACCCGCCCAGCAACAGCAGTGGCCGGGACAGCTCGGCGACTGGACCGGTTTCAAAGAAGATGCCCTTGGCAATGTACAGTTCCTTCTTGCACGCCTCGGGATTGGCCCAGTCCTGCTCGAATTCGGCCTTGCTGACAGCCAGTACCAGGGAGTCAAAGGGGCACAGCCTGCTGCCGAGGCCCGGCGCCTCGCATGCGACGCCGAACGGGAAATCGATGTCCACGTAGAAGCCGCGGGAGTCGTCATTAATCGCGTCGGCGCCGTCGCAATCGTTATCAATTCCGTCGTCGGGGATTTCGATGGCCCCGCCGAGAAGCGGAATGCATCCCGGCTGCTCGCACCCGGTGGTGCACTGCCCGTTTCCGGCGCAATCTTCGTCCGCGTCGACCCAACCTTCCGCACATTCGCCGAAGACGCACTCGCCTCCGTCGCATTTGAGCTCGACATGCGGCGGAGCTCCAGGCCCGCAGGGCAGGCCGCAGGCGCCGCAATTGTCGGCCGAAGAGTTAAGATCTGTTTCGCAGCCGTTGATGGAAAGCCCATCGCAGTTTCCGAAGCCGTTCAGGCAAGTGACTACTCCACACTCACCGTCCGTGCATTGGGCGACAAGAGTGTGGGGCAGCAGGCAGGGCATACCGTCGGGCAAGTCGGTGGGCGTACAGCCGTCGGGTTCGACGCAGGTGCCTGCCACGCAGGTAGTAATGAGTCCGATCTCGCGGTGCACTCGATGATACCTTTGTCGAGGCCTCCGCCGCAGGTGGTGTCAGCCTGGCAGGAGGAGCCGACGGTGCACGCCAGCCCGTCGTCACAGGGAGTGCCGGGAGCGAAAGGTTGGTCGATGCAATCATATGATTCTGACCCGGTGCCCAGGCACACGGAGAAGTGGCAAACGCTTTCAGGTGCGGCGCACTCCACCTGCGCACCCTCGGTGCACACCCCGCCGGAGCACTCGTCCCCCGCGGTACAGCCGCTGCCGTCGGCATCGCAGGCAGTTCCATCGAGCGGGGCGGTCAAAGCCTGGCACTGCCCCGAGTCCAAGTCACAGACGTTTTCGGTGCAGGGGTTTTCGTCGTCGCATTCTGCGTCAAACTTGCAGCAGTCGGTGTGGGCTATGCCGATACATTCGCCGATGACACACACGTCATCCTTGGTACAGCCGTCGCCATCGGAGCAGGGCAGGCCGTCCAATAGCTGGTGGGAGCAACTCCCGTCCTGGTTGCACCCATCGGTGGTGCAAGGGTTGTCGTCGACGCAATCGAGGGCTTCCCCGGGTACACAGGCGCCACCCTGGCAGATATCGCCCTGGGTGCAGAAGTCGCCGTCGGCGCAGGGAAGGGAGTTGGGCTCGAAGACGCAACCCGATGACGGGTCGCAGCTATCGTCGGTGCAAAGGTTGGCGTCGCTGCACACCGTCGCCAACAGCCCGGCGCAGACGCCGGCCGCACATTCATCCGCCGCGGTGCACGGGTTGGCGTCGTCGCATGCGGCGCCGTCATTGGCCGCGATTACGGTGCACTCTCCTGAGCCGGGCTCGCACACGGGCTGGAGGCACGGCCCGTTGGGACCTTCGGGAGCGGGGCACTGGATTATGGTCTCCTGGGCCACCTGGCACTGAAACGGAAGTTCGGTGGTATCGCAATAGAGGGTACCGTTACAAAGATTGCCGTCCTCGAAACTGCCGCAGTCCATATCGACCTGGCAATCGCAGGACAACTCTTCTCCTCCACACTCCCCGCCGGCACACTGGTCGTTGGCCGTGCACATGTTGCCATCGTCACATTCGTTGCTGTTGGGGGTATAGGTACAGCCGTCCACCGGGTGGCACCAGTCGGTGGTGCAGGGGTTGCCGTTATTGCAGATAACGTGCTTGCCTGAGCACTCACCTTCGACGCAACTGTCGTTTTCGGTGCACAGGTCCTGGTCGTCGCACTCCTGGCCGGTCATGGGTGAGTTGAGGCAGCCGGACTGGGTGATGCATTCATCAATTGTGCAGGGGTTGCCGTCGTCGCAATCCTTCATGGTGCCGGTGCACACGCCCTCGACGCACACTCCGTCGGTTGTACAAGCGTCAGTGGCGCACTCGTTTCCTGAGAGCAGTTCATAGTGGCAGCCGTCTTCACCGGCGCAGTACTCGGCAGTGCAAGGGTTGTCATCGTCGCAGACTTCCTTGGTTATCTGCTGGCTTTCATCATCTTCGTCTGTGTAGCCATCACAATCATCGTCGATATGATTGCAGATCTCCTTAGAGGGCACACATTCGTCGGACACTTCACCACCACCACCGCCGCCACCACCACCACCACCACCGCCACCACCACCGCCGCCGCCTCCGCCGCCGCCGCCACGGTTCTCTTCCCACCAACAGTCGAGGTAGGTAACTTCCCAGGGGTCTTCGATGTCTCCCTCTCCCGGAAGTGCATCCGAACCGGGTTCGTGGTCGGTCTGGCCGCCGGCATCGGTGCCGGGCGCGATTGCGCTGCAACCGAATGCCCCGAGGATGAGTAGAAAAGCCGCAGATGTGACGGTGAACGTGCGCATGACGCCTCCTAGCAGAATCCTGCAAACACAGCAATCCAATTTGATATTAGGACGCTCCAGGTAAGGAAGTCAAACATTACGACTTTTTTTAAATACACGTATTATGTACTGGAGGATCTTGAAGGGAGTAGAAAATAGGTTGAAAGTTGAAAAGAAAGGCCGTTAATGACATGCTGATAGAGATGGTTACGTGAGTTGGGGGAATAGATGCGATATGCCTCGCTGGTTTTACTGACCGCACTGCTTGCCTTTGCCTCCACCTGCTCAAGCAGCAAGACGGGTGGAAGCTACGACGTCGATTCGTACGACCCGACGATCAAACTCCCTGACGGATTCTACGACTCGGAACTGCCCGGCTCCCCATGTGGAGACGGAATCTGCTTCGAGAACGAGAACTGCAACCTGTGCCCTGAAGACTGCGGCGAGTGCTGCGGCAACGGCACTTGCGATCCGGAATTCGGGGAGGGGTGCAACTCCTGCCCTGAGGATTGCACGGAGGGTTGCGAGGGTTGCCCGGACGACTACTGCGATCTGGAAACCGAAGACTGCATTTCTTGTCCCGAGGATTGCCCGTGCATGACCAAGTGCGGAGACGGTGCGGTGGATACTGAACTGGGCGAAGAGTGCGACGACGGCAACATCGTGTCGGGTGACGGCTGCAACGCGGTGTGCAAGGTTGAACCGATGATCGCCGGACCCGGTGACATCATCATCACCGAAATCATGAAGCACCCGGCCATGGTTGGGGACGAATTGGGAGAGTGGTTCGAGATCTACAACACCACTGAAGACGCGATCAACATTAACGGCTGGGTGATCATGGATCTGGGTACCGACAACCACAAGATCCTGAGCGAGGAGCCGGTGATTGTAGAGTCGGAAGGGTCGGCGATCCTGGCGAAAGAGGGGATGCCCGGGCTCAACGGCGGCGTCGTGACCGACTACGTCTACGACAACTTCAACCTGTCCAACAAGAACGACGAGATCATCCTCATGTCCGGCCAACTGGTGGTGGACCAGGTCAAATACGATGACGGTCTCACTTTTCCCGATGCGTACGGCAAATCGCTGAGCCTTGACCCCAAGGCGTACCAGCACCTGCAGAACGACCTTGGCCCCAACTGGTGTGAAGGTAGCGAGGCGTACGGCGCCGGCGACCTGGGCACTCCGGGCGAGCCCAACTCCCAGTGTTGGATGGTGGATATTTGCGGCAACAACCTGTGCGACGACTTCTCCGGGGAAACGTGCGCCACCTGCCCGACGGACTGCGGTTTCTGCTGCGGCAACACCCTGTGCGAGATATCCCTACAGGAAGATTGCTTCAGTTGCCCGGTGGACTGCGGCGCCTGCTGCGGGGACGGGACGTGCTCGCCGGCGGCCGGTGAGAACTACGCCACCTGCCCCAGCGACTGCGACCCACCGGTCACCTGCCCTAACGGCACGTGCGCCATTCCGGAGAACTGCAACAACTGCCCCGCCGACTGCGGCCAGTGCTGCGGCAACGAGCAGTGCGACGTAGGCTTCGGGGAAACGTGCAACACGTGTGCGACCGACTGCGAGTTCTGCTGCGGCAACGGTCTGTGCGAAGAGAACTACGGTGAGAATGCGGAATCCTGTCCCGACGACTGTGAGATCCCGCTGACCTGCCCCAACGAGGAGTGCGACCCGGGGGATGAGGATGGAGTGGGTGCGGAGAGCTGCCTCAACTGCCCTGCGGACTGCGGACAATGCTGCGGCAACGGACTGTGCGACGACGCGCTTGGAGAAACCTGTGCGACCTGTCCACCCGACTGCGGTTTCTGCTGCGGCAACGGCACGTGCGAACCGATATTTGGTGAGAACTTCCAAACGTGTGCCGCTGATTGCAACCCCCTGGCCAACTGCCCCAACGCCCAATGTGGTGCAGGTGAGACCTGCAACAACTGCCCCGCCGACTGCGGTCAGTGCTGCGGTGACGAGGTGTGCCAGCCGCAGTTTGGTGAAACCTGCCTGGGGTGCCCGGATGATTGCGGCTTGTGCTGCCCCAACGGCAACTGTGACTTCCAGTTCGGGGAGAACTGGGAAAACTGCCCCGCCGACTGCGAGCCCCCCGTCCAATGCCCCAACGCCGAGTGCGGGATAGGAGAGACGTGCAGCAACTGCCCGGCGGACTGCGGCCAGTGTTGCGGGCAAGGCGGCTGCCAACTGGCTTTTGGCGAGAGCTGCTTCACCTGCCCGGCCGATTGCGAGCCGTGCTGCGAAAACGATATTTGCGAGCCTAACTTTGGCGAGAACTGGGAGAACTGCCCGCCGGATTGCGAAGCGCCGGCTACCTGCCCCAACAACGAATGCGGTGAAGGCGAGCAGTGCAACAACTGCCCGGCCGACTGCGGGCTGTGTTGCGGCAACGGCAACTGCGACCTGCAATTTGGCGAGAATTGCGACCAGTGCCCCGGCGACTGCGGGCAGTGCTGCGGCAACGGCAACTGTGAGGCAAACTTCGGTGAAAACCACGAAAACTGCCCGGGCGACTGCAACCCTCCGGTGACCTGTCCCGATGGAGAATGCGGCGCGGGTGAAAACTGCAACAACTGTCCTGCCGACTGCGGCCAGTGCTGTGGTGACAACGAGTGTTCGAACCAGTTCGGTGAGTCGTGCAACAACTGCCCGGGTGATTGCGGCCAGTGCTGCGGCAACGGCAACTGCGAAGCGAACTTCGGAGAGAACCACGAGAATTGTGCCGAAGACTGCAACCCGCCCATGACCTGCCCTGACGCAGCATGCGGCGCGGGTGAAAACTGCAACAACTGCCCTGCCGACTGCGGGCTTTGCTGCGGTAATCAGCAGTGCCAGGACCCGTTTGGTGAGAACTGCGCCACCTGCCCCGCCGACTGCGGGTTCTGCTGCGGCGACGGCGCCTGCGACCCGGCGTTCGGTGAAAACAGCCAAACCTGCCCCGCTGATTGTGCGGTGCTGAATACCTGCCTCAACGGAGAATGCGACCCGGGTGAGAACTGCAACAACTGCCAGGCCGATTGCGGTCAATGCTGCGGCAACGACGAATGCGACTTCCAGTTCGGTGAAAACTGCAACAACTGCGCGCCCGATTGCGGCGCGTGCTGCGGCAACGGCAACTGCGAAGCCAACTTCGGGGAGAACAACGAGAACTGCCCCGGCGACTGCAACCCGCCCATTACGTGCCCCGACGACGAATGCGGAGCAGGCGAGAACTGCAACAACTGCCCCGCCGACTGCGACCAGTGTTGCGGCAACGGCAACTGTCAGGCCCAGTTCGGAGAGAGTTGCGAGACGTGCCCCGCTGATTGCGGCTTCTGCTGCGGCAATGACGTTTGCGAGGCCAACTTCGGGGAGAACTTCGAAACCTGCCCCGCTGACTGCGACGCGCCGATTGCCTGCCCCAACGGTGCCTGTGACCCGGACGAAAACTGCAACAACTGCTCAGCAGACTGTGGAATCTGCTGCGGCAACGACCAGTGCCAGCCCCAGTTCGGAGAGAACTGCAACGCGTGCCAGGCAGACTGCGACAAGTGTTGCGGAAACGGCAACTGCGAGGCCAACTACGGCGAGAACTTCGATACCTGCCCGGAAGATTGCAACCCGCCGCTCACTTGCCCGGATGGCGAGTGCGGGGCCGGCGAGAACTGCCTCAACTGCCCTTCCGATTGCGATTTCTGCTGTGGCAATGAGGAGTGCCAGGCCCAGTTCGGAGAGCATTGCGGAACCTGTCCGGCCGACTGCGGTTTCTGCTGCGGCAACGAGGTGTGCGAGCCCAACTTCGGGGAAAACTCCGCCACCTGTCCGGCAGACTGCAAGGGGGTCGAAACCTGCGGCCTGGACCAAGAGTGCGGGCCCGGAGAAACGTGCCTCAACTGCCCCAACGACTGCGGTCAGTGCTGCGGCAATGACGCGTGTGAAATGCAGTTCGGCGAGAATTGCAACAAGTGCGCGGCAGATTGCGGAATCTGCTGCGGCAACGGCGACTGCGAAGCCAGCTATGGCGAAAACTACGAAACCTGTGCGGACGACTGCAACCCGCCTTCCACCTGCCCCGACGAGGAGTGCGGCGCGGGCGAAACATGCAACAACTGCCCGGCGGATTGCGAGCAGTGCTGCGGCAACGACGAGTGCGAACCACAGTTCGGAGAAACGTGCGACAGTTGTGGCTCCGACTGCGGGGAATGCTGCGGCAACGACAACTGCGAGGCCAGCTTCGGGGAGAACTACGTGAATTGCCCGGAGGACTGCAACCCTCCGCTCACCTGCCCGGACGACGAGTGCGGTGCGGGTGAAAACTGCAACAACTGCCCGGTGGACTGTGGTCAATGCTGCGGCAACGACAGTTGTCAGGTCCAATTCGGGGAGAGCTGCTGGACCTGCCCTGCGGACTGCAATCTGTGCTGCGGAAACGGCTCGTGCGAACCCGCCTACCAGGAGAACAGCATGACCTGCCCGCTGGACTGCAAGGGGCTGGAAACCTGCGGCGCGGACCCGGCATGCGGTCCAGGTGAAAACTGCAACAACTGCCCGGGCGACTGCGACCCCTGTTGCGGTAACGGGTTGTGCGAAGAGGGGTATGGGGAGGATTGCGAGACCTGCCCCGATGATTGCGGGTTGTGCGCGGGCGAGTGTGGCAGCGGAGAGTGCGACTGGGACGAAACCTGTGAATCCTGCCCGGGTGACTGCGGCGCGTGCGAGAACGTGTGGTGCTCCCTCTTCGGCGATGAGAATGACGAGTTGAGTTGCCTCATCACTTTGGCGGCGGAGGACGATGCCAACCCCCACGCCACCGCGTTGGAATTCGAAATCAACTTCGATGGCGCCGCACTGGAATTCGTGAGATTCCACGATGAAAACTGCACGCTGATTCCGGGCCTCTGCATCGACTGGGACACACCGCCCCAGGGGTCGATTCAACCCACCGGGCACGCCCTGACCTACCAGGAACTGGTGGCGGGCAAGATCAAGGTGGTAATCTATCACGGCTTTGCCCCTACCACCCCCATCACCGAAGCGTATCTTGACAACGATGCCGTGGAAGGCGATGCCGACGTTGTGGAGTTGGTGTTCAAGCTGTCTGAGAACATCGCGGAAAACAACGCCGAGAAGGTGGACCTCACCGGTCTCAAAGCCTCGGATGCGGAAGCCAACGCACTGTGCGTCATCCACAAGTCGGGCCTGCTGGTAACCTCTGAATCGTGTGTCGAAGTGTGCGGCGACGGGTTGTGCCTTGGGGGCGAGACCTGTCAGACGTGCCCCCAGGATTGCGGTGCCTGCCCCGCATTCTGCGGCGATGACCAGTGCAACGGCAACGAGACCTGCGGCACCTGCCCGGCTGATTGCGGTCTATGCCCTTCATGCCCCGATGGTGAGTGCAACGGCGCGGAAACGTGCGAGAGTTGTCCCGAGGACTGCGACCCATGCCTGGCCGCGGAAACCTGCACCGTCTCCGGCATCGACGGTTCCGAGGCCTCTTGTACTCTGAAACTGGCCGCAGACTCTCAAGCCAGCCCGTTCGCGGCCGGGGCCGAGTTCGTGTTCAACTTCGATGCGGCGGCGGTGACCTTCGTGAGATTCCACGACGAGAACTGTGACCTGCTGCCCGGCCAGTGTATCGACTGGGACATTCCGCCCCAGGGTACCATCGAGCCATCAGGTCACGCATTGGTCGCCCAGGAGCAGGACCTGGGCAAAATGAAAGTGTTGCTGTACCACGCCTCGGCCCCCGAGACCCCCATTACGGAAGCATACTTCCAGGTAGGGGAACTCCAGGGAGACGCGGCCTTCGTGGACCTGGTCTTCCTGCTCAATCAGAACATCTCCCCCGATCAGCCGCTTCTCATCTCATTTTCCGACCTGAAAGCCACCGCCGCGGACGCCAGCCCGCTCAATATGGCCGTTGTAAGCGGAATTTTCGTGACCTCCCAGTAGGATCGGGCTGAGCCCGCGTCGCGCCTTACGACGCTCCTACGATCGGCCATCGAACCGGTTTCCGATACTGACTTCTTTTCCTTTACGCACCTGATCGTCTTGTCTATAATCGTTTCTTTTCAGGGGGCCGGTTGCGGCCACAGGAATAGGAGTGTCAGATGGGGCAAATTAGGGACTTCGTTAGACCTTCGTCGGTGGACGAAGCCGTCTCCTTGCTGAAGGAAGGGAAGGGCAGCGCCGCGGTGCTGGCCGGGGGCACGAGTTTGACTGTGCGACTGCCGCCCTCGGTAACGACCCTGGTCGACCTCTCCGGGGCCGGACTGTCTGGGGTTGAAGATGACGGCAGCACGTACACCATCAAGGCGTGCACGACCCTCACCGAACTGGCCGAATCTCCCCTGATGCAGAAGGCGTATGGCGGCATCATTTCCAGCGCGGCTGCGCGGGTTGCGGCAACGCCGCTGAGAAACCTCATTACCGCGGGCGGCAACGCTGTCCAGGTGCTGCCCTGGTCGGACCTCCCCGCGGTGTTTCTCGCCTTGGGCGCGGAATTCCACGTAAAGGGCGACCAGGAGCGGACGATACCCGCGGCGGACTTCTACGCCAGCCATCCGCGCAAATCTCTCGAGTCCTACGAGATAGTAACCAGTATCCGGATTACCAAGCCGGTGGGACGGGCCACCGGTGCGTTCGTCAAAGTATCCAAAACCGCGTTTGATTATGCGGCGCTGGGTGTCACCGCGGTGTGCTGGTTTTCCGGCGACCAGGTGCGTGATTGTGCGATAACGCTCGGCGCCATTCGCCCGCTGCCGACCCGTGTACGCCAGGCGGAAGAGGAGATAGTGGACAGGATTCCCACCAGGGAGGACGTGGTGAGGGCTGCGGCCCGTGCGTCAGGCGCGGTCGGCGCTTCCCAGGACTATCGCTACTCAAAGGAATACCGGGGGCAGCTCATCAAGGTTTGGGTGAAGCGATGCCTGCTTGAGGCACTGGGCCTGGGCAAGGGAGGTTAGAACATGCAGATAACGTTGACGGTAAATGGTGAGAATCTAACCTGCGATATTGAGCCCGGGGAACTGCTGCTCGACACCCTGCGCTACCTGGGATTCACCGGTGTAAAAAAGGGCTGCGGTGAAGGAACGTGCGGCTCTTGCGTGGTGCTCCTGGACGGCCAGCCCGTGAACTCCTGCGTCATCTTCACTGCCGCTACTGTGGGCCGGGAATTGACGACCATCGAAGGATTGGGCGACGTGGACGATCCCCACGTACTCCAGCAGGAATTCGTAAACGCGGGCGCAGTCCAGTGCGGGTTTTGCACTCCCGGCATGGTGCTTGCGGCCAA
The DNA here is from genome assembly GCA_964626565.1 of uncultured Myxococcales bacterium. Classification (GTDB taxonomy): domain Bacteria; phylum Myxococcota_A; class UBA9042; order CAIXZC01; family CAIXZC01; genus CAZVFX01. The sequence goes on along the minus strand of CAZVFX010000013.1, from coordinate 66,652 downwards.
GGCGCTCCTCGACAAGGACCCCAGCCCCAGTGACAAGGCGATCAAGACCGCGTTGGACGGTAACCTCTGCCGATGCACCGGGTATGTAAAGATAATCGATGCGGTGAAGAACGCGGCTGCGGTGCTGTCATCTGCGGATGCGGGCAGCGAAGGAGGGGAGCAATGAGCGACGCAAAAGATCTGAAAGTAGTGGGGCACTCGGTAAAGAAATCCGACGGCCTCGCGTTGGCGGTAGGAAGGGAAAAATTCGTCGCTGATGAGTTGCCGGCGGACACCCTGTACGCCTGCCTGCTGCTCAGCCCCTACCCTCACGCCAACCTCACGAGCATCGACACCTCTGCAGCCCTGGCAATGCCGGGGGTAAGGGCGGTGCTGACTCACGAAGACCTTCCTCGGGTCGCCCACACCACGGCGGGCCAGGGGTTTCCGGAGCCGTCCCCCTATGACACCTTCACTCTCGACAAAAAGGTGCGGTTCGTAGGCGACCGGGTCGCGGCTGTGGCTGCAGACACACCTGAAATAGCGCGCCTGGCTGCGAACTCGATCAATGTAGAGTATGAACAACTGCCCGCGGTCCTCGAGGCGCGAGATGCGCAAAAAGAGGGTGCGCCGGTAATCCACGATGAGCCTGAAGCCCGGGTCATCATTCCGATTCCCTACGAACCGCAGAAGAACATTGCATCCGCGGTGTCAGCCAACGTGGGAGACGTGGACAAGGCGTTCGCCGAGGCGGACGTGGTGTTGGAACGGGAGTTCGAAATCCACTACGCCCAGCACTGTCCCCTGGAGCCCCACGTAACGCTGAGCTATCTTGACAACCGGGGCCGACTGGTGATTCGCACCAGCACCCAGGTGCCTTTCCACGTAAGGCGGATCGTTGCCGAGCGGCTGGAAATTCCGGTGTCGAACATCCGGGTGATAAAACCGCGCATCGGCGGCGGTTTCGGGGCCAAGCAGGAGGTGCTGCTCGAAGATATCACTGCGGCACTCACCTTGAAGACCCGCAAGCCGGTTCTGCTGGAGTACGGCCGCGCCGAGGAATTCTACGCCTCCCGTACGAGGCACCCGCAAATAATGAACGTCAAGGCCGGGGCCAGCAAGGAAGGCAGGTTGCTGGGCTATGAGCTGAAGATCATCATGAACACCGGCGCCTACGGTTCCCATGCCCTCACCGTGATTTGCAACTCGGGCAGCAAGACCCTGCCGTTGTATCGATGGGAGAACATCAGGTTCGAGGGCACCACGGTATACACCAACCTGCCGGTGGGCGGAGCCTATCGCGGCTATGGGGCCACTCAGGCCTGCTTCCCGCTGGAATGCCTCATGGACGAGTTGGCCGAAGCGTGCGGAATTGAAACGTTGGAATTCCGCAAGACCAACCACATCCAGGTGGGCGAAACCAGCCCGATTTTCGAGGCGCTGGGAGAAGGCAAGGAAGGGGTCGCCCAACTGATCGATAGCTGCGGCCTCGACCAATGCATGGAGCTGGGCGCCAAGGAAATCGACTGGTGGAACAAGCGGGGCAAGGCAAAAAACCAGCCCGGCACCATCAAGCGGGGCGTGGGCATGGCTTGCCTGATGCAAGGCTCCAGCATTCCCGAAATCGACATGGGTGCGGCCTACTTGAAGATGAACGAAGACGGCGCGTTCAACATGATGCTGGGGGCCACCGACCTGGGCACCGGCAGCGACACCATTCTGGCGCAAATGGCTGCCGAGGTGTTGGGAACGGACATCTCCCGGATCCACGTCTATTCTTCGGATACCGACTTCACTCCATTTGATGTTGGGGCCTACGCTTCCAGCACCACGTACCTCACCGGCCAGGCCGTTATCAAGGCGGCCACTGCCGCAAAAGAGAGGATCGTGAAGTTCGCTTCGAGCATGCTTTCGGTCCCGGCCGAAGAGATTGTACTGGAAGAAAGTGAGTGCCGTGCTCCCGGCGGCAAGAAGGTCACTTTTGCCGAGGTGGGAACCCACTCCCTCTACGTAGCCGACCAGGAGCAGATCCAGGGCACCGCGTCCCACATCACACGGAAATCTCCGCCGCCGTTTTCGGCCCACTTCGTAGAGGTTGAGGTGGACACCGAAACCGGGGTGGTCACCGTGGTGAAGTATGTAGCCGCGGTGGATTGCGGCACCGCGATCAATCCGGCGCTGGCCGAAGGCCAGACGGAAGGGGCGGTGCTCAACGGCATCTCCTACGCCTTGACCGAAGAGTTCATCTTCGACAAGCGCGGGCGCATGCTCAACGACGATTTCAACTACTACAAGATTTTCGGTACCGCCGACCTGCCGGAATTGAAGACCATTCTGGTTCCCACCTGGGAGCCCACCGGCCCCTACGGCGCCAAGAGCGTGAGTGAAATCGGCATCAACGGCCCCGTGCCCGCCATCGCAAATGCAATCTACGACGCGGTGGGAGTCCGGCTGACCAAGTCACCGTTCACCGCCGAGTCGGTGCTGAAGGCGTTGGGGAAGATTTAGGGGCAATTCTCAATTATCAATGCTCAATTTTCAATTATCAAGATGAGTCGGCGTCCCACAGCCTCAAGCCGCGAAGCCGGCTGAAATGACGGACATTTCCCGTGAACAACTCCAGGCGGCTGGCCAGGGCGGTAGCCCCAATTAGAAGGTCGTTGATTTCCATGAGCTTTCCCCTCCCCTTCAGAAGCGTGTAGAGTTCTGCCGCAACTGCGGCCTCTTTGGCCGAAAAAGGTATGACCGACACAAATCCGCACAAACTGTCTATGGCTGCCAGTCGGCGAGTAGAGGCCACGCCGGCCCTCAATTCAAAAAGAGTCACGGCCGCGATGGCAAGACGTCGCTCGGCCAACAGGCGCTCGACCTTCCCCGCAGCCGGCTCGCGGCCGTTGAGGAAATCGATGATCACATCCGTGTCGGCAACCACCGCGCCTGGGTGATTGTGCGGTCTCACGACTTCGCCCCTTCGTTCCACAGTTCACGCAGGTCCCGGATGACATCCCTGGCCTCATCTGCGTCCTCATCACTCCAGCTCCCTTTCAGCCCGACGACAAGAGCAAGCTGTTCGTCCGTCTCCGCCAGCCGGGCAAAATAGAGGTCCAGCGCCTCCTCGACAAGTTTCGAAAAACCCCTGTACCCTCGTTGTGCAGCCGTCGCGTGCAGTGCTGCGCGAAGCCGATCAGGTATCTCCACCGTCGTTCTCATGTCCCCTCCAGCAAGTACACTTCCATGCATTTCCATTTTATGCATTCAAATGCAGATAGTCAACATCGGTATCCCGGCGAGTCTATTGACTGGCAAATTCAACTGAGGTAGTTTTGGCTTCGTTCTGGTTGCTTGGAGGGGTGAAAAATGCACCATTTGGAGAGCTTGAGGAAGGTTGATCCTGAGGTTTGCGGGCTGGTGGAGCAGGAGGAAGTTCGGCAGTTCGAGGCCATTCGATTGATACCGTCGGAAAACTACGTCTCCGACGCGGTGCTGGAAGCGACCGGTTCCGTGCTCACCAACAAATACTCGGAAGGGTATGCGGGCAAGCGCTACTACGAGGGTCAGAAGGTCATCGACCAGGTGGAGGAGTTGGCCAAGACGCGGGCCTGCGAACTGTTCGGTGCAGACCGCGCCAATGTGCAGCCGTACAGCGGTTCTCCCGCCAACCTCGGCGTCTACTTTGCGCTGCTGAAACCGGGTGACACCGTCATGGGCATGCATCTGTACCACGGCGGCCACCTGACTCACGGATGGGACGTCAGCATTACCGGGGCATACTATAACTCGGTGCAATACACGGTGAGCGAGGAAGACCAGCGGCTGGACTACGACGCGCTAAGAGATTTGGCGAAGAAGGTTCGGCCCAAACTCATCGTCGCGGGTGCGACTGCCTACCCGCGTACGATCCATTTCGACGTATTCGGTTCCATCGCCAAAGAGGTGGGGGCATACTTCCTGGCCGATATTGCGCACATTGCGGGCCTCATTGCCGCGGGTGAGCACCCGAGCCCGGTTCCGTACGCCGACGTGGTTTCCACCACGACCCACAAGACTTTGCGCGGGCCTCGGGGCGGCATGCTCATGTGCAAGGAGGAGGTGGCCGACCAGATCGACCGTGCGGTTTTCCCGGGACTGCAGGGTGGGCCCCACAACCACACCACCGCTGCGATCGCGGTGGCTCTGAAAGAAGCTGCCACCCCCGAATTCAAGGCGTACGGCGCACAGATTGTGAAGAACGCAAAAGCGCTGTCCGACGCACTGTGCGAAAAGGGTTTCAAATTGATGACCGGCGGCACCGACAACCACCTGATCCTCATCGACGCGACCAGCCGCGGAACCAGGGGCCGGAAGTTGGCCAAGGTGCTCGACCGATGCGGAATCGTTTGCAACATGAACACGATCCCCTTCGACCCGCGCAAACCTTTCGACCCCAGCGGCATTCGCATCGGCACACCGGCAGTCACATCCCGAGGGATGAAAGAGGCCGAAATGACCGCGATTGCCGACTTCATCGACCGTGCTGTCGAGGTAAAGAAGAACCGCGAGGCACAGGCCGGCATCAAGGCGGAAGTGGCCGAATTCTGCCAGGCCTTTCCCCCGCCCGGCATCCGCGTGCCGTGAGCCGCCAGTGAAGCGCTCCCAATTCGAATACGACCTTCCCGAAGAACTCATTGCCCAGGAGCCGCCGGAATCTCGTGACGGCGCCCGCATGCTGGTATTGGACCGAAAGGGGGACCGCCTCCACCACCGCAGATTTGTGGATCTGCCGTCCCTGCTTTCCGGTGACGAACTGATCGTCTTCAACGACACGCGGGTATTCCCGGCCCGCTTGTGGGCTCGAAAGAATACCGGCGGACGAGTGGAACTGCTGGCGCTGAAGGTGTGTCCCGACGCGGTCTTTGCCGCCATGACCCGCAGTTCAAAGGGGGTTGCCCCCGGAGCCGAACTGACCCTGGCGAGAACCGGCATCAAACTGAGGGTGGAAGAGCTGTTGGGAGGAGGAAGAGCGACCCTGAGGGCACCGGAAGGCACCGACTTGATGGAGCTGTTCCACCGGGAAGGGTCCACACCGCTGCCGCCTTACATTCGGCGGGAGGCGCTAGCCGACGACGCGGCGGATCGTGAGCGCTATCAGACCATCTTTGCCCGTGAGCCCGGGTCGGTGGCCGCACCTACCGCGGGTCTACATTTTTCCCCCGCTGTGAGGGAGTCCGTGCGGAAGCTGGGCTGCGGGTTGGCCCCGGTGACTTTGCACGTGGGTCCGGGCACCTTCCAGCCGGTACGGGTGGAGACGGTGGAAAGCCACCAAATGGAAGGGGAGCACTACACGGTGCCGGAGGAAACGGCTGCCGCGGTGAATGCGGCCCGCCGCGACAGACGGCCGGTGCTGGCCGTAGGCACCACCACCGTCAGGTGCCTTGAGTCCGCAGCGCGGGAAGGTGGCGGCAAGATCGCGGCCGGGCCGGGGTACAGCGAGCTGTTTATCTATCCGGGTTTCCGGTTTCAGGCGGTGGACCGGCTGCTGACGAACTTCCACCTTCCCGGCTCGACGTTACTGATGCTGGTTTCGGCGCTGGCGGGGCGGGACCGGGTAATGGGAGCGTATGAAGAAGCGGTGCGGGAACGCTACCGTTTCTACAGCTACGGTGACTGCATGCTGCTGCTATGATCAGGGCGTGGCTATGGTGATGCCATACATCTCTTCCAGCAGGGCCCACAGGGGCACCCACCACCCTTCCTCGCCTCGGCGCACCAGGACGTTGGGCCACTGAGCGTAGCGGCCGGTAATGGTTGAAAACGTGTACGGGCCTTTGACCGTGTCGCCGCCGTACTGCAGAAAGAACTCGGTGGTGCGCTGGGCATCGAAGTTTCCAGTGTCGGTGTAGTAGATGTACCACTCTTTCACCTCTCCTGCCGCTCCTGCCTCGAGCCCGGTGACCTGGATCCTGCGCAGCAGCGAAATCAGCTCCTCCTGGCTTATCTTCTGGTCGAAGTCTTCATCGAAGAAGACGTTCCACTCGGGGTTCCTTTTCACGTACCGGGCCAGGCGGTCGACTTTCGTCTTATCGATACGAAGCCTGGCGAGAACCTCCCGGAGATCCTCGGCAACGTCGGTCAAACCGTGACTTGCCGCGGTGCGGACAAGGTCGCGCAGGTCTTTCTCCGCTTCCGATTCGGTCCAGGCCGAAGGGAGCAGCCCGAGCCTGTCCATGAGGATAGGCGCCAGCACCGGCTGGGCGCCGGGGACGGGAATGAGGAAGGTTCCCGCCAGTACTGCGGAAGCGGGAACAGTCTTCAGCAGATCGAGGAACTGCTCCCGGGCCAGGGTCCGGTCCTCGTCGGAGACCGGCTCTCTGTCCACCAGCAGGCGGCGGGCCACGTCGAGTAGGTGGGCTGTCTCCTTCACCTCTTTTTCCGCGTTCAATATGTGGCGGCGCATCACCACTGCGAAACGCCCGCGCTTACGTGCGAACCACGATGAGGCATTGACCGCGGATCGGAACCGGCTCGACAGACTCTCTACCTTATCGGCGGCTTCGTCCAACCCCCGCCGACGCAGACGGCGCACCACCCGTTCTAGTCTGCCAACCCTTTCCGTTCCCCCGAGCATGACTCTACATCCCTGTTGTGTTTTCTCCGCCCGCCTCCTATCATTATAGCACGAACGGACCAGCCGCAATACTCGCGGTTGTGCCGCTGGCGACAATGTGGAGGACCACCTCGTGATGATGACTGGAAAATGTGTCTTTGCTGCCGTAGCTGCAGCCACTGTGATCCTGTTGACCGCCCCCGCATCTGCCCAGACTCCAAAGGCAGAAGAACCGGCCCCGGCAAAGGCAGAAGAACCGGCCCCGGCAGAGGCAGAAGAACCGGCGCCGAAAGTTGTACGACCGGCTATTGAGGCGAAGAACAACAAGGACAAGTCCCTTATGGCGGCCGCACAGAAGGTAGCGGACGCGATTGCGGCGAAGGATTTCGAGCTTTTCGAAAAGAAGCTCATGGTTGACCGCAAACGTTACTCTCACTTCTACGAGAAGGTCCACAGCATAGAAATTGCGGCGCGGGGGTGGCAGGAATACGTCGACGGGTTGCGTGAGAATTTCACCAAGAAGTCGGAGAAGATGAAGGAGGCGAAGTTGACCTTCCGTCAACTCGATTTCGGCAAGGAAAAGGATTTTCAGACCTGCGAGTTGTGGGCCGATTTTCTCGCCAAAGGCGCAGCCGCCGGGGAAGAGGAAGTGCGGGAGGAACTGATCCTTCATTTCACGAAGATCCGCGGTAAGTGGGTAGTGGTCAGCGTGGAGTAGCATCTTTCGTCAGCACGGGGAGCCCAGTGGGAGACAGCCGTGGGGAAGAGGACAGCAGTTCCCGGGTGGAACGGTACCTAGGCCTGGGGCTGTTGGCGGGGATCACTCTGCTGGCTGCCGGGTTGCGTTTCTTCCGCTTGGGTCAAAAACCGTTCTGGCTGGGGGAGATCCAGGAAATCGTCGCGGCCCGCTCCGACCGGTTCCTCGCTCAACTCGTTGATTCCGGAACCGATGCGGTGGGTTTCTTCTGGCACCACCTGGTGTATTCGTGGGGGCTGGAGCCGCTGGAGTTTCACCACCGCCTGCTGGCCGCGATCACCGGTGTGCTTACCATTCCGGTGGTGTATCGGTTGGGTCAGCGGCTCGGCAGCCGGGCTGCAGGGGTCGCGGGCGCCGCGGTGCTGGCGGTGAGTTTTTTTCACATCTACCATTCCCAGGATGCGCGGGCGGTTTCGTACCTCACCTTCTTCTTCGCCCTTTCCTGGCTGGCCATGATTGAGGTTTTTTTACACCAGAACCGGGTGTGGGCGCTGGCGTTTGTGCCTGCCGCCGCGCTTACCGGCCTGTCCCATGCAGTGGGAGGAGTGTACCTGGTCATTCAGGGGGCATTTTTCGTGGGGCTTGCGTTCTGGCCGGGGTGGCGTGTCGGGCAGGCGGTGGCCGTTGACGGCAAGACAACAGCGGAAGAGCTGGTCAAAAGATACATGTTTCCTGCTCTGCTGGCGCTTCCTTTGTGTGCGCTGCAGTTCTACGTGATTGCAGACTACGGCTATGCATTCACCGTAACCCGGCACCCGGTAGGGATGGAGGCTGAGTTTCAGGACTTCTTCCTGCTGAAACTGTTTTGGGCGGAACTGGCTGGGGGAAAGGTGTTGTTCCGCACCGTTATTTCCGCCCTGTTCGTGGTGGGAATTGTCGACCTTTGGCGGAAGGGGATGTGGCGAGCGCTGCTGGTGCTCACCTGGCTGCTGGGGCCGTCTATTATGCTCTACGTCATCATGACGTTCGGCGGGGTGGCCCGGTTTGAGATGTACCATCTGCTGCCCTGCCTCGTGCCTTTCGCATTGGGGGTGGGTGCAGGGGCGGCTGCGCTACCGGGCCTGCTGGATCGCGTGCTCTCCCTCGGCAAGAGGAGCGCTGGTCGCAGCCGGAGTGCAACCAGGACGATTGTCATCGCGACGGTGGTGGCGCTGGGGGCGCAGGCCGCCGCGGATGCCGGGCAGATCTCCCGCTATTTCGCAAGAGACACAAGACTCTACTACGGGGAAGACCTGCCCGCAGTGGCGGATTATTTCGCCGAAAATCCGTTGGCAGAAGGGGACGTGGTGTTCATGAACTACGGGGAGCACCTGGTGCCGTTGAATTTCTACGCGGCGAACCAACTGAGGGGTGCGGCTCTGGTGGTGCCGTGGATACCCGAGGAGCCCAACTGGCGTCACCACCTGCTGGTGTGGGCGTATTTCCAGACCATCGATAGTGACATAGAGAGACTCCGGCCCGACGAGTTCATGACGGTGGAAAGATTCCTCTCTCGGCCCGGGCCGGTGACCGGAAGGGTCTACTGCCTGCTCTACTGGCTGCCTTCGTTCGAGCAGAAGGGATACGGAGATTACTATCGCTGGATCACCGGGGACGAGTTGTACGAGCGGAAACCGTTCGTGGACAAAGCCTCGCTCCCGGAAGGGTTTGAGTTGTTCCAGGCCGCGGGGGTGGACATGCTGATTCTGGAGCCGGAGGCCCCGATTGATCGTTTCCTGGTGGCGGATACTCTCGTTCCCCTGCTGATCCAGAACGCCCCGCCTCTGCTGAGAGATATGGCGCCCCGAATCTATGGCGCACCCATGAAGTAGTGGCAGAGTCACATCCGCACATGCCCGCCGTGCGCCTAGCGGCGCCTGGGGTTTGCGCAGGAGCGGAGCAATCTGCGCCCCGGCATGTCAATGCCGTGTCCGTCACTTGTCGGACCCTCGTCGAGAGAGCTTGGCGGTGTCCTAGCCGTGCGTCACGCTCGAATCCATGACGCTGATACTCATCCTGCTCTCGTTGGAAAGACAGTGGTAATTCACTGGAATACCGTTCAAAAGTCAAGGCAGCATTGAAAGCAATTGCCATCCAGACTCCTGAACGCCGCGGTGGGTCCCTCGCATCGGTTGAACGGCCTGAAGACCACGGGTATACTGGAATCGTCGAACTGAGCTTCGGTGAAGGGAAGGACCCTATGCCCCAGATGAATCAGGTCGGGAAGATCATTGGTGTGCTGCTTGTGTCGTCGGCGCTTGCCATGCTGTCCTGCCCCGCGGGCAAGACCGGGCCGGGTGTTGACGCCGGAGCTCCTGAGACAAAGGAGCCGAAAGACGACATTCTAAGGGGCGAAGTGGACCTGGGTGTCCCGCCTGTGGGAAGCAAAGATATTTCAGGGAAGGACAGCACCAGCGACGTTGCTGCGGACTTTGCTGAGGATTCGATTATGTTCGACAATGCGTTGCCGGACATCCACGAAGGCGAGGTTCCGGTCGATCCCTGCCTCGGGGTCGACTGCGATGACGGCGATCAGTGCACCAATGATGCGTGCATACCGCCGGGCGAGTGCGTGCACACGCTGCACGACGGCCCGTGCGACGACGGCAACGCCTGTACCGCGGGCGATTGGTGCCAGCAAGGTGAGTGTGTGCCGGGTGAAAAATTCTCGTGCGATGATGGAGACCCCTGCACAAACGATGCTTGCAGCTCGGTGGAAGGGTGTGTCCATGTGCTGAGTGAGACAACCTGCGGCGACTTGGAAGAGTGCGTTCTCGGTATCGGCGCGTGCGCCGGCGCGATGGTGAAGATCCCGGCCGGCGACTTCTGGATGGGGTGCAACGAAGCGCTCGATTCCCTGTGCGAAGAAGACGAGTACCCATATCACAAAATCTACCTGGACGCGTACGAAATGGACATCACGGAGGTGACCCAACGTGCGTACAACGCCTGCGTCCAGGCAGGTGTGTGCGACATCCCCAGCAGTCCTGGAATGGAGCTGAAGTGGGACCCCGAGGGGCATCCCGATCACCCAGCGGTCCAGATTGACCGGTTGCAGGCAGAGACCTATTGCCTGTGGGTGGGAAAGCGACTGCCCACGGAAGCGGAGTGGGAGAAGGCTGCGCGGGGCGGCTGCCAATGGTACGAAGCGCAAGGACTCGACTGCGAAGCCGACAGCTTCACCTATCCGTGGGGCAACGAGCCTGCGACTTGCGAATATGCGGTCATGGACGACGTGATGCAGTTTGGTGGGAGTGGCTGTGGGGAGGGAAACTCACACCCGGTGTGCTCCAAATCTCCGGCTGGGAACAGCCCCTACGGCCTGTGCAACATGGCCGGAAATGTAGGAGAGTGGGTAAGCGACTGCTACCTGGACGACTACTATGCGGTAAGCCCATCGCTAAATCCTCAGGGGCCGGAGCCAATGGGGAACACGATCTGGGAATGGTGTCCTGGGAATGTGCGAGGGGGGTCCTACTGGTCTCCTGTCAATCTTTGCCGGAATGCCAGCCGGAAGAAAACTTTCGCTGACCACAAGCACGCGAGGAGGGGCTTGCGCTGTGCGAGGTGACTGTCGCCCCTCCGCACCGACCAAGTTGAAATCGTTCTCCTCGCGACACTTCAATGTGGACTACCAAGGCTTCCAGGACGGCCAGTCAACGAATGGACAGGGGGAACTCTCGGCCGACCAGAGGGGGGTCCCGTCGGCTTGGATGCCGGAACCGCCGTTGGGTTCGATTGTGGTTGGGGGGGAACCGTTGTCGAAGTCGAGGCGTTGAGTCGCTTGCGCCTGCTAAAAGATATGGCGCCCCGAATCTACGGTGCGCCAATGAAGTAGTCCGCTCACTTCCCACCGTTGCTTTTCGTATCGCTGCACTATATATTTTCCCATGATCATGTGGTCTTCTACGGGGGGCGAGAGTGAAGAAACAGGATAAGCGGTTGCTGAAGTACTTCGAGGGTGTGCGGACTGCGAAGACGAGGAAGGAAAAGTTTCCGAGCCTTTCCGGCCAGGAGAGGCAACATCTGTATCTGCCGCGGGAACCGGACGAGGAGTACTTTGAGCAGCTCGGGCTGCCGGGACAGTACCCGTTCACCCGGGGGCCCTACCCCACCATGTACCGGGGACGACTGTGGACCATGCGAATGTTCGCCGGCTTCGGCACTCCCGCAGACACGAACCAGCGGTTCAAGTATCTGCTGAAAGCGGGCCAGACCGGCCTTTCCACCGCGTTCGATATGCCCACGCTAATGGGCTATGACCCGGAACACCCCCTGTCCATGGGCGAAGTGGGCAAAGAGGGGGTAAGCGTGTCCAACATCGATGACATGCACACCCTGTTTGCAGATATTCCGCTGGACAAGGTCACCACCTCCATGACCATCAACGCACCGGCCATTGTGGTGCTGTCGCTATACGCTGCGGTTGCGCAGGAGCGTGGTATCCCGTTGGATCGACTGGGCGGCACCACTCAAAACGACATTTTAAAAGAATTTATCGCGCAAAAGGAGTGGATCTCCCCGCCCAAACCAGCCATGAAGCTGATTCAGGACACCATGGTGTTCTGCACCCGGAACATGCCCAGATGGCACCCCATTTCCATTTCCGGCTACCACATCCGCGAAGCGGGTGCGACCGCGGTGCAGGAGCTGGCGTTTACGCTGGCGGACGGCATCGGATATGTACAGGCGGGAATCGATGCGGGATTGGACGTAGACGAGTTTGCCTACCGCCTCTCCTTCTTCTGGGATGTACACAACGATTTCTTCGAAGAGATAGCCAAACTCAGGGCTGCCCGTCGCATCTGGGCGGACGTGATGAAGAACCGGTTCGGTGCGAAGAACCCGAAGTCGTGGCTGCTGCGCACCCACTGCCAGACCGCGGGGGTCTCGCTCACTGCGCAACAGCCGTACAACAACGTGGTGCGCACCGCGTACCAGGCGATGGCCGCAGTATTGGGAGGAACCCAGTCGCTGCACACCAATTCCCTGGATGAGACTTTCTGCCTGCCTACCGAGGAGGCGGCCAAAACCGCGCTCAGGACCCAGCAGATCCTGGCCCACGAAACCAACGTCGCGGACGTCATCGACCCGCTGGCCGGCTCCTACTTCGTGGAAGCCCAGACTGCGGAGGTGGAGGGGCTGGCCCGGGAATACATCGAGAAGATCGATGAAATGGGCGGCATCGTGGAAGCGATCGAAAAAGGCTATCCGCAAATGGAGATTGCGGAGAGCGCGTACCGCTTCCAACGGGAGGTGGAATCCGGAGACCGCACCATCGTTGGGGTGAACCGCTTCCAGGAGGATGAGGAAGTCCCGATCCCGACCCTGGTTATCGACAAAGCGGTGGAAGAGGGCCAGAAGGAGCGGAGCCTCGCATGCAAGAAGAACCGTGACTACGACCGCGCCATGGCCGCGTTGGACCAGATTCGCGCCGACGCCAGGGAAGGTAAAAACCTGATGCCGCCGATTATCGATGGTTTGAAGGCCCGGGTGACGTTGGGCGAAATCAGCGACATCTTCCGCGAAGAGTTCGGAGTATACACCGACCCCGCCTTCTGCTAGCCCCAGTGTGCAGCAAGTGCACACGTGATACAGATCATGCACAGAGCCTTTTTTTCGAGCCCTCCGTAAGGCCCCCCGTCCCCTGCTAACGACTTACTGTTTTTCCTTTTAAAACCGCACCTTACACACCTGGCTTGTGATTTTTTTGGGGACTGGCACGGGCCGTGCACTAAGGGCCATTGCTGACAAAATAGGGATGAACGATGAATCGGAACAACCATACAAACGGACGGAAACGGACGGAGGAGATGAAGATGAGAATAACAAGCACACTTTGGAACGCGCTGGCTGGAATTGGACCTGCTGCGTTGCTGCTTATATTTGCGGCCGGAAACACCGCTCCCATGTGCGGTGAGATAGAGCCTTTGGACCCCATTTGCGAAGCCGCCTCGGAGTGCGAAGGGCTGCCCCACATCATGTGCGAAGGGGAGTGGAGCTGCGAGTCGAACTTATGCCAGTGGGACTGCAATACCGACCCTGACCCCGACCCCGACCCTGACCCCGAGGGTGTCTGCACCAACAACCTGGAATGCGATGAAGGCGAACACTGTTCGGTGTTCGACGGCGACTGCCTGCCCGCCCCCGACTGCGATGAGGAAGAAATGGGGTGCCCGCTGGTGTGCTACGGCGTGTGCGTTGAGGACGTCAAGCCGGACCCGGTGTGCTACGGCGACGGGGATTGCGCTGAGAACGAGGAGTGCGTAATTGACGGCTGCGAATCCCAGTGCGACGAGTTCGCACCGTGCCTCGCTGAGTGTATGCCTGTGGGGCATTGCCAGGAGAAATCGGAGCCGGAAGGGTGCCTTGACGATTCGGACTGCGACGAAGGTTTCGTGTGTGAGTGGGGACTTGCCTGCGCCGGCATCTGGGAAGAATGTGACGGTGACGATTGCGACATGCTGCCTTGCGACGTAGCCGAAGGCGTCTGCGTACCCGACGTCCCGGAAGGTTGCTTCGACGACTCCGACTGCCCTTCCGGATTCTACTGCGAATTCGGCTGGTGCGGCACGGGCCCCGGCGAATGCCTGCCCATCGCCCCACCGCCCGAGTGCTATTCCGACTCTGACTGCCCCAACGGCTACGAGTGCGCCATGACGGTCACCTGCTTCGATTGCGCCGAGGACGACTGGTGCGAGCCGGGCTGCTTTGAAGAAGGCGGCGTGTGCGTACCGGAAGGCCCCGCACCCGAGTGCTACGATGACTCCGACTGCCCCTTCGGGCACATCTGCCAGGTGCACTGCACGGCAGGCGACTGCTGGGGCGAAGATTGCTGGGAAGAAGTATGCTACGGCACCTGCGTCGAGGGCCCCTCTCCCGACCCTGAGTGCATGGACGATTGGGAATGCCCTTCCGGCTTCGTATGCGAGTTGACGGAAGTGTGCGCGATAGACTCCAACTGCGTCGGCGGCGAGCCGGGAGAAAACTGCGGGATGGGCTGTGCGCTGTACGGCTTGTGCCAGCCCAAAGACTACCCCTACCCTGCCAACGAGTGCAGCTACGATTCTCAGTGTGCCGCGGGGTACGTGTGTCTGTCAGGCTTGTGCGCCCCCGACGGCAGCGGCGGCGAGTGCTTCGGACATGAGGACTGCGGCGAGTGGCAGTACTGCTGGAAGCTGTGGAGCCAGGCGGGCATGGGTCTGTGCGTCGACAAGTACATCGCCCCGCCGCCTGAGTGCGACAGCGACGCGGACTGCCCTGCCGGTCACTCGTGCGAGATTCTGGAAGAGTGCCCCGACTGCCCCTGGGACATGGACTGCGGCGCCTGCTACGTCACCGGCGTCTGCATGCCCGACCCCGGGTGCCCGGAGCTGCCGTGCCCGCCCGGTTTTGAGTTCGATCCCGAAACCTGCGAGTGCGCCAACCTCCCCGGCACCTGCATGATTTCCGGCTGCAGCGCCGAGATTTGCGCGCCCCAGCCCATGGATTCATACTGCGTATGGGAACCGTGGTTCGAGTGCTACTCCGACCAGATCACCACCTGCGGCCCCTACGGCCCTGAAGGCGAATGCATGTGGGAACCCACTCCCGAATTCTTCGCCTGCATGTCCAAACACTTCTAGTCAGAAGAGAGAAACCGGCAGTGAGCTGTGAGCTTGAAACCTGAAACCTGAGACGCCCCCCCCGCTCCCCCCATCATGATAGAACGTAGTTTTGGCGTACAATGATGTGAAGGGGGGGGAGTGGCCAAGTTGCCGAGAAGTAGTTCACCAACTGTCAAAGCCCTCGTTGTGCTCCTGTTGGCGTCGTGCAGTTTCGAAGTGCAAGGCCCGGAAGGATTTCAGTTCAAGGATGACTCCAGCGGGGGTGACGCTCTCGTCGAGGTTGCAGAGACACACGTGGCGGAGATTGCGCCGGACGTTGCACCCGATATATATGCGGCGCCGGACGAATTTGAAGTAGCCGAGACATGGGACTTCCATGAAGAGTGTGGCCAGGACCAGGAGTGCGTCAGTGACATCGAGTGTGTCGAGGCCGCGTGCATGGAAGGTGAGTGCGTGTTCACGCCAACGGATGCCCTTTGTGCGGACCATGACGGGCTGTGC
The DNA here is from genome assembly GCA_964626565.1 of uncultured Myxococcales bacterium. GTDB lineage: Bacteria > Myxococcota_A > UBA9042 > CAIXZC01 > CAIXZC01 > CAZVFX01. The sequence goes on along the minus strand of CAZVFX010000013.1, from coordinate 51,246 downwards.
ACCACCGGGGTGTGCAACCCCGATTTCGGATGCGAGGCGCAGCCCATGACCGGAGAGGAATGCGACCCGGGGAGCAACTGCGTAGTGAAGGCTTTGTGCACTGAGTCAGGAGAATGTGAAATTATCGAGAAGGTCTTGTGCCAGAAACCGTGCTATTCCGGTGAGTGCAACGAGGAGTCGGGAGAGTGCATATTCGAGGTCGAGGACGGGGGGCCCTGTTCCGACGAGTCGGAATGCACCGGGAGCGACACTTGTCTTGGTGGTGAATGCGTGGGCACTCCGATTCCGGGCAAATGTCCCTGCGTTGAAAACGAGGACTGTGACTCCTTTCCGGTGGCCGACCTGTGCCAGGGGAAGCTGGCCTGCTTTGAGGGATTGTGCGACTTCGAGCCCGGTTCGCAGGTGGAATGCGAGCCGTCGCCGCCCGACAGTTGCATGGAGCACACATGCCTTCCGGAAACGGGAAAATGCGCTGAAGTCTCCCTTCCTGCGGGCGCCCTATGCGACGACCTGAACCAGTGTACGATGGATGACAAATGCACGTCGGCAGGCAAATGCGCCGGCTCTGTTCCGGTGAATCAGGAGGATGAGACCATCGGCTGCGATGTGGACGGCACCACTTGCACCCTGGACTATTGCCTGGAAGGAGAGTGCAAACCGGGCCCTCAGAAACCGTGCCCCTCCACAGGCCAGTGCAGCCAGTCGGTTTGTGAATTCGCCAGCGGCGAGTGCCTCCAAATGCCGTTATCAGGAACCCCCTGCGACGACGGGGTGGCCTGCACCAAAGACGACGAGTGTGCGGCGGGCGTCTGCACTCCCGGAATGAATGTCTGCGTAGATTGCACTGCGGAAGGGCTTGCAGGCCATCCGTGCAGCGATGATGACGACGCCACGCAGGGTGACTTCTGCTTCGGTCACAACTGTGTGGGCCTGACGATGCACACGTGGGAGCCAACAGGGTGCGAATCCTCGGCTCTCAACAAGCTGTCTTCGTCGGGCAATTCCTTCCACGCCATAGGCGTGAAAGGTTGTGGCGACAACGACTTCGCTCCGAGGTTTTTTGAGGTTTCGACTGCCGGTGTTACCGGGGGAGAATCCACTATCCTGGGTTCGACACCCCTGGCGGACATTGACGGCGAAGTTGCGGTGGGCAAGCCTCAGAAGTTCTACCAGCACGTGAACGACTGGTTGGTTGCAACCGAGTTGAAGGGTTCCCTGCAGGAGGCCTGCCCGTGCCTGGGGTCAAGCTGCGCGCCTGTCACTGTGCTGTCTCGGGAAAAGGACGGGATAAACATCGGCGGCCTCTCCACCGAGCGCGCGGCCTTTGTCGGGATGCACGTTGATAGTACCCAGTCCAACGACTGCTTCATGGCGGTATGCTTTGCCACGCTGGGCAGCCAGTGGGAATGCTCAGGCATGCCCTACAGTCACCTTGAAGTGCCGGCGGCCGCGGGTATGGAGGCAGAGGCGTCATCACTGTGGGTACCCGTGGATTGGAGTTCCTGCAACGGCACGTTCATGGAGTGTCTCGGCGAAACCGGAGAGATCTATGTGGCGGTCCGGGCCTGGTCGTCGGACGACGCCAGCGTCACACCGTTCAACGCGTTGCTGTCGGGCGCCAAGGAAATCAACGGGGAGGACTTCCTCTGGACCGTTATCCACCAGGACGAACCCGCTGACGAATCGCCGGCGGAGGACTATCGGATAAACGACATTCGCCGGGACGAGAACGGCAACTTCTTTGCGGTTGGGTCAAACGGGTTCATCCTCGTTCAGGACGCGTCAGGCGCCACCCAGATCGCACCGCCGTTCCTCTCTTTGGCGCCGGGTGCCATTCACTATCAGGGTATCTACCGAAATGACTACGCCACCGTAATCGCGGCCAACCACCTGGTAGTCACCTCGGACTCGGAAGGCGAGGAGACCTACGAGGTACGCGCCGGCCTCCTCGCTGGTTCCGGCGACCTGCTCCTCGGAAACCTGTCGGTGGAGCAGCCCTTCTTCAACGAGTTGTCGGTGTTCTCAATTTGTACAGATTGCTACTCACAGGAGTTTGGCAACTGGGGACTATCCGATCTTGCGGTTCGCATGGACCACCCGTCGGGCCTTGTCGACCTGGGGTCCAACAAGGCGGTTCTGGGGGTGTGCGGCACTTCTCCGGAGGCGTTCTCCGGCTCACCTCGCGGGCACATTTCAATCCTCACTCCTTGACTGCCTCCGGGGTCATCACGGTGACAAAGGGATAAGCATGTCCGGACCAGGCCAGGCCAGCCTTATCGAACGAGAGATGCTCAGACGCGCCGCGCTGGGAATCCAGCCGGGGCTGGCGCGCATCGAACAGGTTCTGGAGGAGTTGGGCACACCGCAACACAACATAGGGCGCACGCTGGTGGTGGCCGGCACCAACGGCAAGGGGTCGGTGGCCGCTTTTGCCCACTCAATTCTTGTCGCCGCGGGTAAGAAAGCCGCGCTCTACACCTCCCCGCATCTGATAGATGTTTGTGAACGGGTGCGCTTGGGCGACGGACCGATTGCCGGCACGGATTTCGACGAGGCCGGTGCGCAGGTACTGGCTTCGGAGAAGGCGTGCGGCGTCTCCCTTACCGGTTTCGAATACGTAACCGCAGCCGCATTTCTCGCGTTGGCCGGGCACAACCTTGACTACACAATCCTGGAGGTCGGTTTGGGAGGGCGCCTGGACGCCACAAATGTAACTCGGCCGGCGGCCACCGTGGTGACCCCGTTGGGACTGGAACACACCGATTTCCTCGGTGACAATCTGGTTTCCATCGCAGGGGAGAAGCTGGGGGTCGCGCGCAAAGACGTTCCCTGCGTTCTGGCGAAGCAAACCCTCGAAGCCGCTGCCTTCCTGACCAAGGCGTGCGCCGAGAGGGGCATTCCGGCGATATTCGAGGGAGAAGACTATTCCACGAAAGGCTCCCCAGCGGCATTCAATTTCACCTCTCCGGGATTTGAGGTGCGAAACGCCCGGCTTGCCCTCAATGGCCACTATCAGGTGCAGAACGCGGGGCTTGCAGTGGCGGCGTGCAGGGCCCTTCTGGAGCCGGCAGATAATCTGGAGGAAGCCTGCCGCCGCGGCTTGGCAGAAGCGGCCTGGCCGGGGCGTTTCGATTTGCGACATACGGGCCACGGCACAGTGCTGTGCGACGGCGCGCACAACGCGGTTGCGGCCCGTGCGCTTGTCCGGTCGTTCGCGCAGAGCTTCGAGCACCGCCCGACGATTCTGGTCGCGCTCAAGAAGGACAAAGATGCGGCCGGAGTACTGGCGGAACTGGCGGAACTGGCTTCTGCTTTCATCTTCACCGACCTGCCCGGGGGGGGCGGACACGCACCGGCCGACCTGGCGCGCAGAGTGGAAGGAGCGCTGCCGGTGGTAGCGGAGCCTGACCCGGATGCGGCGCTGACCCTGCTCACCGACCTGACGGGCGGCCCGGCGCCGCCGGGTGCGCCAAACGTCTGTTGTGGATCGCTTTTCCTTGTGGGATACTATCTAAGGCGGCTGGCCCCGCTACAGGATGCTACGGAGCAGCAACCATGAAACGATTTTCGAACTATCTTCCACTGCTGGCAGCACTGTTGATTTGTGCCCCGGGCTGTAAGAAGAAAGCCCCGGAGAAGAAGAAAAGCCCGCCCGTCACCGCGGCAAAGGAAGTCAGCAAGCCCGCACCCACTCCTCAGCCCGACGTCTCCGCACCTGAGGGTTCCACTGACGTCAGCGGAGCCAAAGACGTTTCCGCACCGCCGGAGATATCCGCGTCAATGGCTCGCAAAATGAGCGAATATACTTTTTTTCCGCCGCTTGAGCCTCCCGCCGGCCCGGAAACGCCGCCCATAGCTGCCGATGAGGGGATCGCCCCTTCCGACCTGACGGATTGGAAAGAGGTCAACTACATTCGTTCCGACCCGGAGGTTCAAAAGGAGTTTGTCACTCCCCTCGACGCCGCGCTGGATCCTGACTCGTTGAACAACAGCGGCCAGCTTCTGTTCGAACTTGCCCGGGAGAGGGACATAGACACCCTGCTGATGAAGTTCCCACCACCTGAAGCTGATTATATCGAGTTGCTGAAATACCAGGGCGTAGAGGACACGAGCATGGCGTTCGGGGAATTGAAAGCGGTGTTCAAGGAGCGGCTGGCCGTCCTGGGTCCGACCTACCAGAGCTACAAGGGGCCCATCGGACGCAAGGACAAGCTCTTCAGCACCAGTATGCGCGTAACCCGTTGGAGATTCGAATTCGTGGACTCAGAAGGTGCTACAAAACAAGGTTGCTACACTTTTCTGTTGGCCGACAATGCATGGCGCATTCTGGATATGAGTTGCCCGGAGGAACCTCAGAAGTAGAAGAGGAAGCCCATGTGCCCAAACAGGGCGCCGCCGACATCGATCCCCTTATGTTTCTCCTGTTCCACGCCGCCCAACCCGGAGGACTTCAGCAGCACCAGGCTATCCGCGAACTTGTCGGGTCTTTCAGGCACCACGGTAAAGGTTGCACCTGCCGCGAGGTTGAACGAAAACGAATCAGACATGAAGAACTCCACTTCCAGGGGCAGCTCTGCGCCCCACTGAGTGACGTTGCTGGCGCTCACATCGGTGTTCTCCACGTCCTCCACCTTGCTGGCCCAGGCCACGTCGGCTTTCATCCCCACGGTAAGGTTGGCAAACTTGGTGGCATAGACCACGTACTTGAATCCGCCGGAGCCTTGCACGCTGGAAGTATTATTGTTGTCCGCATCCAACACGAACCCCGTACCCACCACAAAACTGACGGCCAGCTTTGGCGAGGCCCAGTAGTTGAGGTTGATCCCTTCGACGCCCAGCAGTGTTCTCTGCAGACCGAAACCGAATTTCCCGTGCATGTTCTTGGAACTAGCAGTAGACGCCGAGAAGGCGACGAGGGCAAACACGGCGACGGCAAGACTAAGCCTGGTTTTCATCTCCACTCTCCATGTTCATGTCAAACGGCCAGGGCGGGTAGCACCCAGATTTCGGTTCTGGCAGGCAGCTCTCCCGCAGTCAACTCCACCTCCCCGACAGAGAACTTCCGGACGGGCAGGGAGCCGGCTACAGCCAGGAAATCCTCCAGCGGCCCGATTGCCAGATTCACCTGGGGCGTCTTGTAGTGCACCGGCACCACTATCTTCGGATTCACCCGCGTGACAAATTCCATCGCCTCCCCCGGGCCCATGGTAAAATGCCCGCCCACCGGCAGAAACACCAGGTCCGTGCCGGCCAGGTTGGCTGCCAGTTCGGGCGAGGGGCCCTCTCCCATGTCTCCAGGATGCACTACCCGGATGTCGTCAAGCACGAAAGAGCTGATGCGGCTCTCAAAATCCACCGTCCCCGCGGCGTCTCCATGCTTAACGACGAAGGTTTGCACGTCGACGCCCATATGCGTTGCAGGCCCCTTGACGACGAAAGGATCGCCGAAGGAGGGGGCGACGTGGTTGTGGTCCAGATGCTCGTGGGAGACGACGACCATGTCCCAGGTGCCCGGTATGGGGCCATACCCGAGCCTGCCCTCGAATGCCCCCGGTTCGTACGGGTCGAGCAGTACGCCAACCCCGCCTCTGCCTGTGAGCCCCACCGCCGCATGACCAAAAAACTGGATCCTCACCTGTCCCCCCTTTTTTCCTCGCTGGCGAGGAAATCATTATAGTCGCCCGGCTCGTTAATGTTCAACAGTATCCACTCTTCATCCACTGGGATCTTAGCGACCCGGAAATGTGCGAGGAAGTCAGAGAAGATCTCGGTGGGCGGATATTCCGGCGTTGCTCTGAACGCCTCCTCCTCGAGTAATACGGGGTGGCCTCGAGTGCCACGAAACACCGGGACTACAACACCGCCATCCGCACCGGCCGCGGCCTCCATCATCATGCGGGGCACAGTTGCGTCGGGCAACACACAATCGACGGGCAGCACGAACAGACGCCGAACCGCGGGCGGGAGCAAATCGACGCCCAGACGAACAGAAGAAAAGAGTCCGTCCTCCGGTTTCGGGTTCCGGCCGATAATGACGTTGGGCAACAGCTTGGCCACCACCGCGTCCAGGTTTCCCGACGTCATGACCACGACCTCTCCCAGCCGGCCGAAGAGCTGTGCGCTATGTTCCACAAAAGTCCGGCCCCTGAACGGGAGCAACGCTTTGGGCTCGCCCATACGGGAGGAACGCCCCGCCGCGAGTATGATGGTTGCCGCGTCGGTCAAAGGATCCCCTCTTCCCCAAGATCCGTGAAGCGAATATGAATGTGATTCTTATGGCCGTCGTAGTGCCTGATAAGGCCTTTCTGCTTCCACCTGCGTGCCGGGTACTGGAACAGTTCATCGAGTAGCTCGGGCGGCAGTTTCTCCTCCTTGGCCCGATTGTACAGGGCGGACTGGAGGCGCCAGTCCACAAGAATGCGCTCTACCCGGCCTGTGTCGATGAAGCACTTGAGCATGAACCAGGTGCGCTCCGCATCCAGTTGGGAAGGTTTGAGATGCTTGAACTTCACCGTGAAGAGTTCTTCAGGTTTGAACAACCCTATATCCGCGTCGAGCCCGCCTTTGTGCCCTTTATGGGGTGGAAAGCGGCCGCCTCCCTTTTTGGAGAGGTCGCCGACCACTACTGCGCTGCCCTCGAACCTGGCGGCCAGTTTGCGCCCCACTTCTTCGATGGAGCGCACAGTGACTGGTCTCCCCCACGCCCACTTGGGGTGCTTCACCACCACCCCGGTTCCGGTCTGGAGTTGAATACCGCCGTCCAGGCGCAGCCAGTTCCACCGGCTCTTGGGAACGTAAAGAACGATTCGCTGCCCTTCACGGACTTTTCCGCCCCGTTTGCGGCGGTTGAGTTTCAGGAGCACATCCAGCGGCACGTCGTAATCCCTGGCAAGCCCCTTCCAGGTCATTCCCGGGCGGCCCTTCAGGCGTTGGCGAAAGCGTTCCTCTCCGGTCACCACCGACAACACCCGCAGCCGCCGCCCCACCTCCAACTGAGCCAGGTCCGCGCCGTTCCACTCCGTCAATTGGGCTGGGGTCACAGCAAAGCGCCGGGCCAGGGAAGCCGCGCTGTCACCGGGCAGGACCGTAATCACGGACCACGCAGGTTCGGCGTCCTCCGTTTCTACTCCTGAACTCGACAGTATGGACAGGCATACAAACGTCATCAGGTGCAACACTCCGCCCCTCCAAGAATCCCTTTACATAGGACCGGCGCCATCTTATGTTTTATGGAACGACGAGTCAAATCGGAGGGCGGGGCTGTTGAAACCATCTGCGTTCGAGTTGTTCTGCATGTATCACCTGGGGCTTACTCCCGCGTTCCGCGCCAAATTCTTCAACCTGGGCTCGGTAGCCCGTCACTTCGGTGTTCCTTCCAGTGACGTCCAACAATGGCTGGAAGAGTATCGGCTGCAACCCGAGCTTTTTTCGCACATAGACTTCAACCTGGCCCAAGCCCACGCCGAGGCTCAGGAAATCGGCATGTTCGGCACGGCAGGCGAGACGGAGCAGTTCGCGCGCAAGACATGGGAGCGGCTACAGCAGGCGCTGCCGACCTATTCCGAGGACAAGTTCTTCGAAGACGTCGACTACGACGACTTGTGGGGAGACAAGGACGGCGACAAATGAACGCGGTCCACGATCGGGAATCATGGCACTTCTGGAAGTAAGGGATCTTTCGGTCAAGTTCGAGTCGGGCGGAGCTGTCTCCACCGCGGTGAATAGTGTTTCCTTCTCTGTTCGTCACGGTGAAACTGTTTGCCTGGTGGGAGAGTCGGGTTCAGGCAAGAGCTTGACTGCCTTGTCGGTTATGGGTCTGCTTCCGGATTCGGCGCGCCTGTCAGGGGGGATCCGGTTCGATGGGGAGGTGCTGACCAGCGGAAGGGCGCTTCATCATGGTCACAGTCGTTGCGGACGGGGCATGTCCATGATCTTCCAGGAGCCCATGGCCGCGCTCAACCCTTCCATGCGGGTGGCCGAGATTGTGGGGGAAGCGTGGCGCATGCGCTTCGGTTCCTCCCGGGAATCTGAGCGGGAGCAGGTGATCGCCGCGCTGGGCCAGGCGGGGATCACCGACCCGGAGGCCATCTTGCGCTCCTACCCATGGCAGCTTTCCGGCGGTCTCGCACAGCGGGTAGTCATCGCGTCGGCTCTCATCTTACAGCCGGTATTTCTCATCGCAGATGAGCCCACCACCGCACTGGATGTAACCACCCAATCCCGCATCTTGCGGGTCCTGTTGCGCCTCAGGGAGGAGCGGGGCCTGGCCATGCTCTTCATCACCCACGACCTGTCCATCGCCGCGGTAGTGGGCGGGAACACACTGGTGATGAACCACGGGGAAGTTGTGGAGCAAGGCCCGACCGAACAACTGCTGAAATCTCCCCAGCACCCTTACACCCGGTCCCTGGTGGCTTGCACTCCCGGCTACGCCTTGAAAGAGGGTAGAAAACGGCTCACTCCTTCCGGAGGTGGGCGTTGATGAACGCGGCAAGAAAGGCCAAGAGGTCACCCTATCTGCGGGTGCGCTCGCTTTCGGTGAGCTACCCGGTAGGCGGGTCGCTGTCGCGGCGCCGCTTCACCGCGGTGGAGAGAGTCTCCTTCGCGGTTGAAGAGGGGACCTGTTATGCGTTGGTGGGCGAGAGTGGATCCGGCAAATCCACCGTGGCCGGCGCGGTCCTTGGACTCAACCCCATCGACAGCGGCAGCATCACGCTGGGTTCCTTCACTCTTCCGGGCCTGAAAAGAAATGAGAAACTGGCCTTCCGCAAGGCGGTTCAGGCAATTTTCCAGGACCCGTATCTATCCCTCAATCCGCGGCACTCAGTGGGGCAACTCATTGCCGAACCTCTGGTGATCCACAATGTAAAACCGGCGGAACGGGACCTGCGCATTTCCCAGGTGCTGGACCGGGTGAGCCTGGACCGGGAGGTGCTATCGAGACGCCCTTCCCAGTTGAGCGGTGGCCAGCGTCAGCGGGTGTGCATTGCCCGGAGCCTGGTACTACGACCGCGGCTACTCATTGCGGATGAACCGGTGTCGGCCCTAGACCTGTCTGTGCAGGCCCGGATCATCGACCTGCTGTCGGACCTCAAGGAAAAGGACGGCCTGACTCTGTTGTTCGTTTCCCATGACATGGAACTGGTGCAGTTCATCGCAGACCGGGTGGGGGTCATGCACCGCGGCCGGCTGGTAGAGACGGGGACCTCTGCGGAGCTGTTCTCAAACCCGCTGCACCCGTACACGCGGTCGCTGCTGGACGCGGTGCCGGCCAACTTCTCCATGACTGAACCTGTAGAGCCGTCCGGCCCGGCAGAGGAAGGCGCCGGGCCGGGATGCCACTACTGTCTCGATTGTGCTGATGCGGACATGAAATGCCGGTACGAACCGGTTCCGCTGATTATGGTCAATCCGGACCACAAGGTAGCCTGCTACAAGTTCGGAGGAAGGGACTACCGCTGATCGACGGTGCCGCAACGGGCACATACTTTCGCTGGCAAATCATTCCTAGTTGCATATACTAGGCTCGGTTTTTTGGGAACGCAGTTGGAGGACGTAGTATGCGAATCGCGACGATCGAGGAAGCTCTCCAGGACATCAAAGCAGGAAAGATGGTCATTCTTGTTGATGATGAGGACCGCGAAAACGAAGGGGATCTGGCCATGGCGGCCCAATTTGCGACGCCGGAAGCGATCAACTTCATGGCCCGGCACGGCCGCGGGCTCATCTGCCTCACCCTGACTGAGGAGAAGGTTGGACAGCTCAACCTTCCCATGATGACCTCTCGCAACGAATCCCGGTTCCAGACCGCGTTTACCGTCTCCATCGAAGCGAGAGAGGGGGTTTCCACCGGCATCTCAGCCGCGGATCGGGCTCACACCGTTCTTACCGCCATTCGCGAAGGCGTCGACCCGGACGACATCGTCACCCCCGGCCACATCTTCCCCATCAAGGCCCGGAAGGGCGGCGTCCTGGTGCGCAGCGGGCAGACTGAGGGTTCCATGGACCTTGCCCGGCTCGCGGGACTCACTCCGGCAGGCGTGATTTGCGAGATTATGAATGAAGACGGCACCATGGCCAGACTGCCCCAGCTCCTGGAGTTCGGCCAGCAGTTTGACCTGAAGGTGGTGACCATCGCGGACCTTATCAAGTACCGGCTGGAGAGCGAGTACTTCGTCAAGCCGGCTGCGGAAGCCCGAATCCCCCGGCCGAGTGGCGATTGGAGAATCGTGGTTTACGAGAACACCATCGACGGCACTCAGCATCCGGCTTTTGTCCTGGGTGAGATCGATCCGGAACATCCGACGCTGGTGCGGGTGCACTCCGAGTGCCTCACCGGGGATGTGTTTCACTCGGTGCGGTGCGACTGCGGCCCTCAACTGGACAAGGCCCTGGAAGCCATTGAGGCGGAGGGGCGAGGTGTCGTGCTCTACCTTCGGCAGGAAGGACGTGGAATCGGCCTGATCAACAAGATCAAGGCTTACCATCTCCAGGATGAGGGGAAGGACACCGTGGAAGCCAACCAGGCGCTGGGCTTGAAGCCGGATCTCAGGGACTATGGTATCGGCGCACAGATCCTCGCCCACCTGGGCCTGGGCAAGATCCGACTGCTGACCAACAATCCTCGAAAAATCATCGGCATTACCGGCTTCGGCCTGCAGATCGTCGAACGCGCCCCCATCGAGATGGAGCCCGATGCGGAAAACGTCGCCTACCTGAAAACCAAGAAGACCCGCATGGGGCATCTACTGAAGAAAGTCTAGATGGGCTTGGGGCTTTAGCAACAGCTACATTTCTTCCAGAGTTTCGATACCTAGCAGGCCGAGTGCGGCGCGGACGGTGACGCCTACTGCTGCTGCGAGCATGAGTCTGGCTTTTCTCAACTGTTCATCCGGGCAGGTGACGATGGGGTAGTTGTTGCGGTCGGTGAACATGCGGGCAAAAGAGGCGGCCAGGTGAAATGCGTATTCGGAGATCTTGGAGGGGTCGAGTGCGGCTGCGCTGCGCGCCACCACGTTGGGAAAATCGAAAAGCATGCGAATCATATCCTTTTCGCTGGGTTCGGTGAGCAAGGGCACCAACTCGGAGTCGAAAGCAGGCTCAACGCCGCTCTTGCGAATGAGTGAGCGGGTGCGGGCGTAGGTGTACATGCAGTAGGGTCCGGTCTGACCGTTGAAATCTATGGATTGCTTGGGGTTGTATTCGAAGCTCTTAGGCGGCGTGAAGCGGAAGATGAAGAATTTCAACGCACCCTGTGCGATACGCTCGGCCCGCATGTCCAACTCCTCGGCGGACATCCCTTCGTGGTGCTCACGGCCTTCGCCGGCCCGCTGCGTCAACTCCTGCCGGGCAAGCTCCTTCAACTCATCCATCAAGACGTCGGCGTCCACCACTTTGCCTTCCCTGCTCTTCATCTTTCCTTCGGGGAGCCTGACCATTCCATAAGCCAGGTGGTGACAGCTTTCCCCGGTGCCGGGGCGCAACAGGTCGAGGATCTTGAAAAGCAGATTGAAGTGGTAGATCTGTTCGTCGCCCACCACGTAGATCAGGCGGTCAGGTGTGTAGCTGTCAAGCCGGGTCATGGCGGTGCCGATGTCCTGGGTCATGTAGAGGCTGGTGCCGTCGTTGCGCAGCAACACTTTTTCACCTTCGCCGCCAATGGTATCGAGGTCCAGCACCACGGCCCCATCGTCACGACGGGTGAAAATGCCGGACTCCAGACCCTGCTGGACAAGGGACTTGCCCAACTTGTAGGTCTCGCTCTCATACTGAACGACGTCGAACTCACAGCCCATGCGGGAGTAGGTCTGATTGAAACCTGCGAGCACCCAGTCATTCATTCTTCGCCACAGGCTCAACACCTCTTCATCCCCCGCTTCCCATGCGGCCAGGAGTCGCCTGACCTCACCACCCAGTTCGGAATGGGAGTTAAAGAAATCGTCCTCGCCAAGATCACTGCCGGTGCGTTCTTTCCACTGGTCGTACTCGTGCTTGAACTCCCGATCGAATCGCACGTACAGGTCGCCCACCAGGTGGTCTCCCTTTCGACCTGTGCTCTCGGGGGTTGCACTTTCGCCCCAGCGCTGATACGCCAGCATGGTCTTGCAGATGTGAACACCGCGATCGTTGATGAGATTGACCTTCACCACGTCGTGACCGAAATAGGAGATGATCTTGCAGATTGACAACCCCAGCAAGTTGTTGCGGATGTGCCCCAGATGGAGCGGCTTGTTGGTGTTGGGAGCGGAATATTCCACCAGGGTGCGTCGCTCACCGGCAAAGCCGGCCGCGGCAAAGCTGTCTCCTTTTTCGAGAATCTCCCGCAGCACCACCTGTCCCAGCGTCTCCTCGTTGAGATAGAGATTCACATAACCTTTGAGCGTAATGACTTTGCTCACCAGGTCATCGGTCTCGATAAACTCAGCCGCCTCCTTAGCAATGACGTCGGGGGCGCGGCGCAGAACTCTGGCGAACTTGAAGACCGGGAATCCCAGGTGGCCGAATTCCTTGGAAGGGGGCTGAACCGGCTCTACCGATTCCTCGATGCCGAGTTTTGCCAGGGCATCGGCAACTTTGGCGCGAATGCGCTCCCACATTTCATGAACGGTGATTCCCGGTGCTCTCGTTTCCATGGTCGCAAACCTCGCTAAGGCGAACACTCTAGCAGGGGAATTGAGTGATTACAACCGGCAACCATCGCGTCGATTGCCGACCGGACAGGCAGGCCTTATTGCGACGGAGCGCCCTTGAACATGCGGATGTAGATGTCGGGGTTGTTGTCGGCCGGCACCGAGTTCCAAACCACTACGTAGCTCTGGTCCTGGCCCACGGCAACGTCGGGATTCTGCTGGGAGCCCTCCTGGGTCTGGTTGACCAGGAACTCGTCCTCGGTGACCGGAGACCCGTCGGCATTGAGCAGCTTGCCCGCCACCGCGTCTTTGTCGGAATCAAGGTACATCGTCTCCCAGACAGCGACGATTGAATTGTCGGCCATGATGGCCACTTCCGGGTCCTTCTGGTTTCCATTGGTGACCACGGTGTTGACCTGAACGTCCTGGACCTCCTGCTTCAACCCGAATTCATCGTAGGGCAGCATGAAGACGCCGTTGGCGCCACCCGGGTCCTGGCCATAGGACTCCCAGGCGAGCATCAACTGCCCGCTTAGAGAGCCGGAGAAGCCCCCGGCCACACCGCGTTTCTGACTACTCGCCTGGTAGTAGCTGGCGATGTACTCCTGGCTGACTTGCGCACCGGTCTCGTCGAACAGAGCAAAGATGACGCCCTGCCCCGACTCATCCTGGCCCACAGACGTCCAGGTGACAACGAATCCCTCGTCGTCCAGGTTGGCGACATCGGGCCACCGCTGGTCGTTGGTGGTAGTGGTGTTGACCAGGAACTCCGGGCCCTCAGCCTGGCCCAGGCCGTCAAACCGCTGGGCATAGACGCCGCGGCCGGCCGGGTCCTCACCGTTGTTGCTCTCCCACGTCACAATGAACCCACCGGTACCGAAGGTCGCAACTTTGGGGAATTCCTGCATCCCGGTCGCGGTAGTGTGAATCTGCAATTCAGCGCCGTACTTGCTGCCGTCCTCGTTGAACATCTGCCCGAAGATACCGTAGTTGTCGCCATCCTGGTCCTCAGACTGCCAGACCACGACGAAACCACCGGGATTCGAGGAGAATGATGCAATGGCCGGGTTCTTCTGATGTTTGCTGGTATAGCTGTTCACCATGATCGCGCTGCCTTCCGCCATCATCTCCGGGGAGTAGCGCCGGAGCGCGACATCGGTAAGGTAACCACCGGCGACGTTGTCCGACTGCCAGACAACAACCGGGCCTCCGGACATTCGCACCGCCACCGCCGGAGAGACATCAGGAGCACTGCCCGACACCCCGGCAGCAACCACGGCCTCGTTGTTGCTGACACACTGGCCCTGCCCCAGGCAGATGAAACCGCTGGCACAATCGCTCAACGGATTCCACGCAGCCCCGGTGGGGGAACACTGTACCCTCGTATTGCCGTCGCACTTCATGGCATTCGGCTTGCACGCCTTGCACTCACCCTGGTGGCAAACGGGCGTCGCCCCGGCACAGTGGAAGCCGCCGCCCTCGCAGTACCAGGTGCCCAGACCAGTACACAAGCACTTGTTGGACTCGTCCTGACAGGCCATGGTTCCGTCGGGCACCGACTGGCACAGGCCGGTCTGGTAGTTTATCATTACGCAGTTGAAATTACTCACCGCACAATAGCTCTCCTGGTCGGGAGTCAGTTTGCAGGAGTTGGTCATGCAGTCGGGATCATCCTGGCACGGCTCACAAACCTGGCACGCGGCCACGTCGGTGGTGCCGTCGCAGTCATTGTCTATGTCGTCGCACGAAGTCTCTATCTCCTCCCAGTCCGAGATAAGCTCGTAGAAGCAGTCCCAGCCTGCCGCCCCGAAACACTGGGCAGTCAGGGCGGGTGAGGCACATGCACCCTTGGTGTTGCAGGCTTCGGTTTCCTTCCAGTCCAGATCTTCGTCGGTGAAGCCGTCGCAGTCGTTGTCCATACCGTCGCACGTCGCTTCCTTGGGCCCGTCGTAGGCAAGGACTCCGTCGTAGTAGCAAAGGTACTGACCTTCCACACAAGCCGCGGTTACACCCGCACCGCCACAGACTCCCAGAGTCTTGCAGTTCGCGCCGTCTTCGGAAATGTCATTCAGTGGAAATTCACCGACCATATCCGTAAATCCGTCGCAGTCGTTATCTACCGAGTCACACGAAACCTCCACGTCCTCCCAACCCGGCACGGTGCTGGCATCGCACACCCAACTGGGAATTTCGTCGACAACCTCGCAACTCCACTTCATCTCCGAGCCGCAGTAACCCTCCAGGGGGCAGCCGCTCTTGAGTTTGGGGTTCAGTGCCCCCGCTAGGTCACCGAGGTCCTGGTCAAGGCCTTCATCGGTTTCTCCGTCGCAGTCGTTGTCCACGCCGTCGCACTCAACCTCCACCAGTCCCCCCTGGCCGCTATCGTACGAGTACCCCTGCTCCTGGCTGTGATAGGGGACCTCGCCGTAGTCACAGGTCCATACACCGGGGTCGGCTTCATCCTTGTTGCAGAACGCCTGCACGCCCGCGGCGCACGCCCCGACATGGTTGCACGGCACAGCATACAGCTCCATCTGGTCGCCACCGACCGCCGCGATGTTCTCGTCTATGAGAGTGTCGCAGTCGTTGTCCATGCCGTCACAAAGGGAGCGGTCTTCATCCTCAATTTCGGCGTACACATCCGCCACCTGGCTCATGTCGCACACGAACCCGTACGTGCCGAGAACCACATCGATGAGTTCGCAGCGCGTATCCAACAGATCCTCCGCGCAGACGCCGACGCCCACCTTCTCTCCGCAGGCGAGGTCTTTTTCGATGCCCTGGCCGTCAAGTTCTTCGTCGACACTACCGTCGCAGTCGTTGTCAAGACCGTCGCAGAACTGCTCCTTCCAAATGCAGTTGGCCGCGAGCTTGTCGCTCCCACACAGCTCCTCTCCCTTCTTGAACTCCACCGCGCCGGAATCAAGCCAGCCGGTTCCGTAGGTGCAATCCCAATTCCCTGCAACGCACTTGGCGTTTTCAAGATTCTCCGCGCACTCCCCGAGGAACCTGCAGGAGGTGGCCGTGAAATACTGGAAGGTCTCAATGCCGTTATCGACCTCACCATCACAATCGTTGTCTTCGCCATCGCACCACCGGCCCATCTCCTGCGCAGTTTCGGCGCTGGAATCGAATTTCTCTTTCACCACGTAGCCTTCTTTTTCCTCGGTAAGCTGGGTGTAGTCGCACAGCCAGTCCGCCTTGCCCGGGCCATCTGGCTCACAACTTACCCGTACGCGGGTTTCCCCGTTATCATCCGGGGCGCATGCGCCAACATGGACGGGAAGGTCGTTTTCCTCGTACTTGCAGGGTTCCCAGAACGGAACCGGGGGATTGTCGTCGTCGCAGAAGGGGTGGAGCGCGCCGCAGTTCGGCTCCTCGCAGTCGGTGAGGCCGTTGTCGTCATCATCGGCCCCGTTCTCGCAATCCTCCTCGAATTGCGGGTACCTGAGCCCTTCGTCGGTCTCCCCGTCGCAGTCGTTGTCCAGGCCGTCGCACAACACCTCAGCCTCGCACGCCGCGTAACCTTCCGGGTCCTCTTCCAGCATGCCCGCGCACAGTTCGTGGTCCACTAGCTGGTAGTCGGGGTTCAGCAGCAACTCATCGGAGCGATAGCACTTCCACGGCTCCTCCGCTTCGCCCACGCAGGTGGCCTCGACAAGGGAGACTCCGTCGTTATCCACGCACACTCCCGTGTTCATGCAGGGGCTGTCCTCAATGCTGAGTTCCTCGTCGACTTCCCCGTCACAGTCGTTGTCAAGAAGGTCGCAGGACGCCTCGATTTCCTTTTCGAAGGTGGCCAACTGCGTTTTGTTGCACATGAATCCAACGTCGTCCTCGACGCACCTGAAGGCCATCTTCGCCTTGAGATCGAGATAACCTGTCTCATCATCCAACTTGAGAGCACCCTCGATGTGTTCGATGTCGGAGAAGGCACACTCGCCGAGGAAGACGGCGCCGTCGGCCTCACAGTCCGTGAAATCCTCAGGCAGCAACATCTCGAAGTCGAAATCATCGGGGTAGTACTCCATCGCCTCGTCGACTTCTCCATCGCAGTCGTTGTCCTTGTTATCGCAGTAGTAGGACAGGTAGTCAGTGTCCTCTTCCTCAGCATCGGGGTTCCAGGGCAACTGGAGCTGCTCGATCGCTACATAGCGGTGGTCTTCGGCAAGCGCCTCGAGATCGCATTGGTACTCTTTTCCGTAGACCGGTTCACCACCTTCGTCGCCTTCGGTGATGACACAACTGATGGGGACGCTGTCACGGTTGAGATCGCAAACACCATGCAGGAACACCCCGCCGCAAACATCGCAAACGCGGTCTTCGGCATCGATGTCCGGACAAATCTCCTCGACCTTCACGCCATCCAGCACGTCGACTTGCCCGTCACAATCATTATCCAAGCCATCGCACAACGTTTCCTTCTGCTCGAAGTCTGCGCTGATTTCTTCCAAATTGCCGATCGCGCAAATCCATTCGCCGCCTTCGCACTTCAACATGTCCACGCCGGCGCAAACGCCCTTGGTTTCGTCGCCGGTGAAGTCCACTTCATCACCCGCTTCAGCCGCGCTCTCAATCCCCTTGCACTTTGTCGCGGCAGCGGGCCTGTCTTCTTCGTTGCACTCCAATGTATCCGTCGCAAGCTCGGAGCCGGCGATGTCGGCCCCATCGGCTACGTCGCCCTCGACACCGTTTCCAGTATCCGGTTCCGGATCACTGGGAACCGCGGGCGGACATCCGAGAATCAGCATACAAACCATCAGTGCGTGAAAACTCACAAGCGTTTTTTTCAGCATGTTCCAGCTCCTGTTACTTCATGAACGGGTTCCAATGTCGGTTGCCCCTTCTTTCAGAACGTCCACGCAGCATCGAGGGTAAGCCCTCCCTGCCGCGGAGATGGCGATATGGTAAGCAATTCGAACGGCACCGCTTCTGCCTCTTCCCCGCTGTCGTCCAGCAGCACCATGAGAAGACCACCGCCTGTGGCCACTCCTCCGGCAACCCCTGCGCCAAGGGCAAGGGTCCACAAAGTACCCCCATCCGCGATCAACTGGTCCCTTTCTTCGCCGTCTGCTGCTCCTGCCAGCGTATACTTATCGAGGGCCTGCAAATAGAAGTAGGTCGCGCCGCCCAACGCCGCGGCCCCCAGCCCCATGGTAATCCAACCCCACGTGGACATGCTCCAGCCACCGCTCTCGTCAACCACCATGTGAGTCGTGGGGATGGCGCTTACCCGGGTCTTGGCCGGAGTAAGTTTGGCCTTCACGTTCACTGCCCGTTGCGCTGGAGCGTCAATAACTCCCGTCCAGGCGAGGTGGTTTTCCGCCCACACCTGCACAACATGATCGCCGGCTTCCACCTTCTGGGTGTGCGGCGTGCGCCCCACCTCTTTGCCATCGATGTAGACGGTAGAGTCACGGACGCTGCTGTCGACCACCAATTCCCCCTGGCCCTCGGCCTTGTCAAGGAGGAGTTCAACCTCTGCGGATTCACCCCGGGTGACGGTGACGTCTACTTTGCGCAATCCGAAAGAGTCCTTTTCATACACGATGGTGGCTTCCCCCAGAGGGAGCCAGCGCACCACACGTCCGTCGTCAATAATGGTGGTTTCCAACTTCTCGTCCCCCACCAGAACCGACAATTTTCCTCCCGGCGGAAACAGGTGGATCTCGACCCGACCGGCAACGTCTGCCAACTCCTCCCTCAGCTTCGCCGCCATGTCGATCACTTTCTGCCGTGGAGACCGGGTCTCCCGCTCCAGGTAGAGTTCGGCGTAAACCAGTGCTTTCTCTTTGTTTCCCTTCTTCAGGAACGCTTTGGCGAGGCTGGCCAGATAGCGGTTGTCCGGAACGATGGAATACGCCTTCTTGAATGCGAAGATGGCCCGAGGGTAGTCCCTCATTTCCAACAGCAGTTCGCCGCGATTGAATTCGATTTCCGCTTCCCTCACACCCTGGGCAAAACCCTGAGCGGAGAAAAGGGTCATCGCAACGACTACCGTGAATGCTGCGAGTCTAGCTGTCACCTTGCCAACTCCTCCCGGGCCCAGGTAATCGAGGCCCACAAACCATATCTAACGACTCAGACCTTTCAAAAGTGAACTTTCACCTTCAAACCGACCGAAAAAAGCGCTGAGCACACCCCGCACCCATTTGTATATCGTACCGGCAGCCAAGTCATACTTCAAATTTTTAAGAAGAACATTTCCTTGAACGCTCGCTGTGAAACTGAGATAGTGGATTGTACGTCGTTTGACCGGCGTTTTGGAGGCAGTAGAATGGCTTCGCTCAAGATCGGAGTGTTAGGTTTCGGATTCATCGGCAACATCCATGCGAAGGCTGCTGAAAACTCCCCGGACACGGAATTGGGTGGTGTGTGGACCTTGCAGGACAATACGGCTGAGAACTTCAAGAAGCTGTACCCGGACAAGAGACTGTATTCGTCTCCTGAAGAGATGGCGGCCGATCCGGAGATCGATGCCGTGGCCATCGGCACTCCCAACAGCCTGCACTACCCTCAGGCGGTGATGTTCCTGGAGGCGGGCAAGCACGTTCTCGTAGAGAAGCCCATGGCCATGTCGGTGGGGCAAGGGGAGAAGATGGCCAACCTGGCGCTGCAAAAGAACCTGCGGCTAATGGTAGGCCACATGTGGCGCTTCGATCGGGAGGTGGCTGCGGTCCGTGACCTGTTGGCCGAGGGAAGTGTCGGGACCGTTGTCCGGACCAAGGGCTATGGAATCCATGAGAATTGGGGGCCGGCAGGCTGGTTCGCCGACAAGGAACTGGCCGGCGGGGGAGCTTTGGTGGACATGGGCGTGCACGCGCTCGACACGGTGCGTTTCCTGCTGGGAGACCCGGAGCCGAAATCGGTGTACGCAGTTGTCGAAACCCGGTACGGCGACTACGACGTCGACGACATGAGCGTAGTCGTTGTGCGTTGGTCCGACGGCGTCACTTCGGTCATTGAGAGCGGCTGGTGGCACCCCCACATGGACGGCCCCGAGGCGTCAACCCAACTGTTCGGCACCAAGGGTTATGCCAGAGTCTTCCCAACCATGGCAAAATTCACGGAAGGACGGGCGCCCTGGCTGCCCCGTTTCCCTGCTAGAGAGGAGCATTGCGACCAGCACATGTACGACGGGCAGATGCAGGAATTCGCAGACGCCATCAGCGAAGGGCGGGAGCCGCTGCCCGGAGCGGAGGAAGGGATCGCGGTGATGCGAATCTGCGAGGCGGCCTACCTCTCCGCCGCCCGCGGCGAAGTGGTAAAGCTATAGCTTCAAGGCCCACCGCAGCATCGCTCTTTTTCGTCCTCGCGGGCGTTGTCGCTCTCTATGGTCCTGCCGTGGCAACCGCAGGCAGCGACCCCAGCCTTAACTGGAAGACCATCGACAGCAGCCCCTTCCAGGTTCATTTCTACCAGGGAGAAGAACAGCTCGCAGCAGAGTTCCTCGCACTGGCTCACGAAGCGTACAAAGACCTCACCGAATATTTTGGTTTCGAACCTTCGGAAGGGATCCACATCGTCGTCACAGATGACACCGACAGCGCCAACGGCCTGGCCACCGCGCTGCCCTACAACTACATAATACTGTACGGCTACATACCCGACGCCGGCGGAGAGTTGGGGCACTGGGGGGACTGGCGGCGGATCCTCGTTTATCACGAACTTTTACACATATTCCAGCTAGACCGGGTCACGGGGCTGCTCCGGTGGCTCAACTACGTGGTGGGAAAGACCTACCTGCCCAACTCCGCGCTTCCGACCTGGTTTATCGAGGGGATGGCGGTGGTGAAGGAGAGCCGCATCAACGCCGGGGGACGGGTGGGCGGCCCGCTGTTCGAAATGTACTTGAGGCTCCACGCTCTGGAAGGCTCGCTACTGCGGATTGATGAAGCTTCCGGGGGCTCCCTGACGCTGCCGAGAGGCACGATACCATACCTGTACGGTTCCTACTTTCTCCACTGGTTGTCAGACCTGCACGGTGAGGACAAGCTGGTGGCGTTCGTCGAGGAGCAAGCGGGCAAGATCAATCCCTACTCCCTCAACATCTCCGCGCGGCGCCTGTTCGGCAGCACCTTCGTAGAGTTGTACCGTGAGTGGCAGAAGATGGAGACCGCTCGGGCGCGCAAAGTGTTGGCCGATCTGGAAAAGGAAGGGCTCAACGAGGGTCGGCGCATCGACTTCGGGGGAGAGAGCGCACCCATGCCATCGTTTACGCCGGACGGGAGCCTGATCTGGCGCATGGCCACCGGTCACGAGACCCAGTACTTGCGACGGCTGGCAGCGGATGGAACGGTAGAAAATCTGCACCACTGCCGCGGCGGGTGCGACCGGCCCCAACTGGCTGCGGACGGAAACTACTACTACTCGTCTTTCCAGTACTATCGAACCTACCACTACTATCAGGATCTTCTCCGGCTAGGAGCCGACGACGGCAAACGGGTCCGGCTCACGGAAGGAGCCAGGGTCAAGGACCCCTCAGTATCCCCAGACGGTTCAACCGTCGCGTTTGTACGCACCGCGGCAGGACGTTCGAAACTCGTGCTGCGCCAGCTCGACAGCGGAGACGAAAAGGTGGTGTATGACACTGCCGGTGGGCTCTCCTGGCCGTCGTGGTCGCCCGACGGCGCTCGGCTGGCCTTCGGCATCCAGGAGCGGGGCTACGCCGACATCGCAATCATGGATGTCGCCGGCGCCGCGCTCCGCCGGCTCACCGAAGGTCCAGCCGTTGAGCTGCAGCCGGTGTGGACGCCCGACGGCAAGGCGGTGGTCTTCTCGTCTTCGATCTCGGGCATCTTCGACATCTACGCGCTTGCTGCCGACGGAAGCTGTCCGCGCAAGCTGACCAACGTCGTGGGAGGAGCGTTCTCGCCCACCGTATCTCCCGATGGCAAACGTGTGGTCTATTCCTCCTTTCACATCGACGGCCACCACCTGTATGAGGTTCCCCTGGCGGACGGGCCGTGCGGGTCAGCCGACTTCTCCGCCGCGCCGGGACACCGTGCCATACCGCGGCCTGCCCCAGTGGATCCGGCGCCCTTCCTCAAGCTGGAAAGAGAGCGCTACCTCGCACTGGCCCACATCGCGCCCCGCTCATGGTCGCCCGGCGTACTGCTGGACAACTACAAGAATTCCATCGTCAGCTTCGAGACCAGCGGCGCGGACCCGGTGGGCAAACTCGCGTTCAGCGCCATGGCCATAACCAATCTGGAAACAGAGAACAGTGCGGCGACTTTGTCTTTTTCCATTAGCGAATGGTACCCCACCATCGGGCTGTTCGCCGGCTACTACCAGAACCAGCTTCTCGCCCGGGTCAACGATGAATATGAGAGTTACGTGGAGGACGACTACTTCGCGTCTTGCAACGTCACCCTTCCGTTCAGGGCGACGGACCACTCATTTTCCTTTACGTCCGGCTATTCCTACGAGCACTTCAGGGGGGCCATTGAGGGGGACTGGCAGCACGACCCGGGAGGACTGGAGCCGTACACGCCGGTGGAGGGAAATCTGGGCACATTATCTACCGGCTTCACGTTCGACAACACCCAATCGCACGCCTATTCCGTCGTCAGTGAGAAAGGACTCAGGTTTTCCACCGATCTTAGATGGTCTTCGCCCCTGGTGGGCAGCAACTGGACCGAGTACCATACCCGGTGGCGCCTCACCAACTACTTCGGCAACCCGTTCATCGATCACCACGTACTGAGAACGCAACTCCGGGGCGGCTGGTCCGGAGGCCGGGACCAGTTCCTCAAGACCTTTTCGGTGGGCGGCTACCCCGACCGGGATATCGTTTCCGATCTGATGAACAACGTAGGCGTCGGCGGTACCTTCTTGAGGGGGTATCCCCCGTCGGCGATCCGCGGCAAACAATACCATTACGTCGCGGCCGACTACTTCCTGCCCATATGGCGTGTACGCCGGGGCTTCGAAACGTACTCAATCTTCTTCCAGGACCTTTACCTGGACGTCTTCGGCAACGGTGCGGGCGCGTTTGACACCTTTGCCTGGTCGGAGTTTTTGTGGGGCGCCGGGGCCGAACTCCGTCTGGAGACCATGATCGGATTCCAACCTGCGATTGAATTGGTTCTGGGTTCGGCGTACGGCTTCCAGGAACCGGGAGGGTACAGTTTCTACTTCATGATCGGGCAGTAGGTGTTGTCGACGTGAGGCGCACAAATCGCGTTGACAAGCTACCGGCCATGGGTACATTATCGGGCTGATTGATTTTGTGGAGGAGTGGCCGAGCGGTTGAAGGCAGCGGTCTTGAAAACCGTTGATCCGGTAACGGGTCCGGAGGTTCGAATCCTCTCTCCTCCGCTATTCCAGATTCCCAGCTTCGACGGTGAGCAGGTGCTCGTAGTTAGCGTTGAGTTCCTCGCCTTCCGCCAACTTGATGGCTCCAAGGCCGTCGGGACTCCATCCTTCTTCGACGATCTTACCTTCCAGAACCACCCACTGGCCCTTGAACATCTTCTCCAGGGATGGGTCTTCCACTTTGGCCATGAAGGCGAAGAGCCCTTCCGACGTGCGCAGGCCCAGAAGAACGAGGTCCCCTTTGATGACCAGCACTTCGCCTCTCAACTTCACCGACTCAAATTCCGCGTAGTGGGCCGGGTGTTTCGCCACGTCGTTGAGCATCATCACCGCATCCAGCTTGAACTTACGGCCAAACTGACCCTCGGGCAGTTCAGGCTCGGCGATCTCGCCTGACACGACGTCAGTGGCTTCGGCGGTCGGGGGTTCGGCGCCTTCTTCCGGAGCCGGTTCTTCCGCCGGCTCTTCCGCTGGCTCTTCAGTGGGCGCCGCAGCTTCCTCGGCCGGGGGAGCTGTCACCACCTCGCCAGTCGCCTCAGCGGCCGGCGCCTCTCCTTCCTTCACCACCGGATCAGCAACTGTGTCGGGCTTGGCTTCCGGCTCGGGCTTCACTTCCGCACCGGGATCGGGCTTGCCTTCTTCTGCGGGCGGAGCAGCAACTGGCTCGGCCGCCGCTTCCGGGGCCTCTTCCGCCGGCGGGTCGGATGTGACGGCAGGTTCCGGAGTTTCAACCTGCTTCTCCGGGGCCGCCTTTTCGGCCGCCTTCTTCTCGACGGCCTCCTTCTTGGTTTTGCCGTCCTTCTTGGTCTCGTCCTTCTTTTTGCACCCGGCGATTGCGATCCCCAGCGACAGGCACAGGATGATGCTCAAAAATACGGTCCTCTTCATTCTGGTCCCTCCTTCACTCACGTACTTTTACAACACCATGGCCGTCAAATCAATTCCCTGACGTTCCGGCCGCCCGGCCGCTAAAGCGAACGGGCACAGACTACTGGCAAGCGCCGTCCACACAAGCCATGTTCAGCCCTTCGCAGTCGGTTTCATGCTGACAGCACATATCGTCACCGGGAACATAGATTCGAACGTCGTCCAGGTTCCACGACGAGGAAGCGAACACGCCCCCGGAATCGATATCGAAGCCGAAGCGAACCCGCATTCCATCAGCCGCGAAGTCGGAAATATCGTGCTCCACGAAATGCCATTCTTCGTCGTGATGCCCCGGCGAAGTGCCGGTTTCCCACAGCACGTGCCAAGAGTCGCCGTCGAACACCTCCACGATGTTGCTCATGTAAGGTGCGTAGTCGCTGTTGAGCCAACGCCAATAGGAAAGATGAAGGGCAGGGGCGTCCGCGGCAAAAACAGCAGGTGAGGTGGCATAGGCGTGGGGGTGAAGCTGCGCCGTAGACGCGCACCCGCCGATGACCACACCGGCAAGGAACTCATCGTCGGATGCAGTGTGATCGGACGAAGGATCCTCACCGCCCGAGACCGCGCAGGACGAGGAATCGGCCTGTCCTCGCTCCCACTCGGAGTCGAACTCCCAGCCGAGATCGCCGGAAAAATCGTCGGCGAACAGTGGCTCGATGCAGCAACCTTCGGCGCCGGTGGCCTCAAACAGGCAGAACCCATCGACGCAACTGTCCGCGGTACACAGATCGTCGCCATCATCACAATCGGCCTCGGTCTCGCAGCAAACGTTGATGTGTGAGCACTCGTGGGAACCGGTGCAGACGTCCATGGTGCAGTCATCCAGATCATCGCACGCCTGGCTACTGAGGCAGCAACCGGAGACCTCCTCATAGCCGCAGAAGCTGTTGCTCCCGGGACAACTGTCGGTGGTGCACGGATTGCCATCGTCGCAATCGGTATCCTGGGAACAACACGACTGTGTGATGCCGATCTTGTCGAAGAAAACTCCAGTATGGCTCACCGTCCCGTCGCACCCGAACTGGAATTTCAGCTGAATCTGCTGGCCCGCGTATTCCAATATGTCGAAGGTGTGCAGCGACCAGGAGGGCGCACTGCCCGACAGAACCATGAGTTGCACCTCACCCGCTTGAGAAATGAGGGAAACGACCACCTCGTCGTAGTCTGACTCGGTGTCCACCCAGACGTGGAATTGAAGGGTCACTTCCGGAGTTTCAGGCACTTCCAGAGGCGGGCTGATGGCCGTACCATTGTTGCCGTTCCCGTAGCTCGACCCCGCTTCGTTTCCGTAATAGAGAGAGTAGGAGCCCTCCTGGGCTTCAGCGTCGGAAATGCGCCAGCCGAATTCCGGCGTAGAATTGGAGACCTCCCAGTCGGTCAACACCCCCGTTTCGAAACTCTCATCAAACATCAGCGGAACGCAGCAGCCTTCCTCGCCCGTGGGCAGGTGCAGGCAGAAACCATCGGCGCAGGTGTCATCGGTGCACACGTCGTCTCCGTCGTTGCACTCGCCGTCCACCTCGCAGCATTCATCGAGGATGACGCACTGTTCTTCGATACACTTGTCGATGGTACAGGGGATGCCGTCGTCGCAGTCGGAGACTCCCACACAGCAGTTGGGAATCGCCTCATACATGCAGTTCGAGTTGGCCCCGGGACAACTGTCCAGGGTGCAGGGGTCGCCGTCGTCGCATTCAGCGTCCGCGTTACAACACGCCTTCAGCACCGTCAGGTCATCGATGAAAACACCTGCGTCGTCAATCGAGCCATCACTGTCGAAATAGAACTTCACCCGCACCGGTTGCCCGGAGAACTCTCCGATCTGAAACTCCAACTCCTGCCAACTGCCCTGGGCGCCCTGATATTCTCCCAGCATCAACTCTCCTTCCGGGTGTTCCAGGTGCACGCTCCAATCGTCGCAGCAGCTTTCGGTGAAGTAGAGTGCTTTAAAGGAAAGAGTAATGTCGGGCGAACCGTCAGGCAGAACAAATTCCGGCGTCCAGATGGTGCCGGTGGAGTTGCTACCATAGCTGTCGACGGTGCCGTTGGTGTAGGCCAGAGAGTAGCTTCCCGACGATGCGTATTCGGTGACCAGTTGCCAACCCGCCTCAGGATGCTCGTTGGCGATGGTGTACGCTTCCAGCGTCCCGCTTTCGAAATCGTCCAGGAATACCTCCGGGAAGCAGCAGCCTTCAACTCCTGTGGGCTGGAATTCGCACATACCTTCCACGCACAGGTCGTCGGTACACACATCGTCACTGTCGTCGCACTCCTCGTCGCTCTCGCAGCAGACCTCCTGATACTCGCACTGCCCCTGAACACACGCCTCAACCGTGCAGGGATCTTCGTCGTCGCAATCGGCAACCATGACGCAACATCCGGCAATGGGTACGAACGCGCACATGCTGTTCTCGCCGGGACACGAATCGATGGTGCATATTGAGCCGTCATCGCACTGAGAATCATCGTTACAGCAGCCCGCTTCGATGTGCAGATCATCGACAAACGGTCCCTGCTCATTCTGAGAGGAATCGGAGTCAAACAGGAACTTCAGGCGCACGGTCTTGCCCCCGAACGAGGTGATGTCGAACACCTGCTCAGTCCACACCGGGTCGATTTCTTCGTACACGCCGAGTAGCTGCTGGGACTCATCGGTAACAATGTAAACCATCAGTTCGTCGTAGCCTTCCTCCATGGCCTGCCACAGCCAGAAGGAAAACGTCAGCGTCGGGGCTGCGGGAATCTCCATCCAGGGGCTCAACGCCACCCCTTCAAGGCTGTTTCCATAACCGGTGGCGGTGGCGTTACCGAAATAGAGAGAGTTGGAGCCTGTATTGGCTTTCGCATCGGTTACGTGCCAGGTGTATTGCGCGCTGTCGCTCGAGAATTCCCAGTCCCCATCCCCTCCGGACTCGAAGCCCTCGTCATACACATCGGGATCGCAACATCCCGGCTCTCCCGACGGCACAAACACGCAGAAGCTGTCGATGCACTGATCGGCCGTACACACATCGTCGCCATCGTCGCACTCTTCGTCACCGTCGCAGCACTGATTGATATGCGTACAGGAGTTGTCCTGACATTGGTCAATGGTGCAGATCTCCGAATCGTCACACTCGCCGTCGGAGAGGCAGCATCCTTCAACCGGCTGGAACTCGCAAATGCTCATTCCGCCGGGGCAGACATCGGTGGTGCAGGGGTTGGAGTCATCGCAATCATCGTTAAGGCTGCAGCACGCCTGGGTCAGTTGAACCGAATCGACATAGACCGCGTAGCTACCGTCCCACCAGGGGTCCACCACCAACTCGAAACTAAGCGTTCCGGTTTCGCCCGCGAAATCATCCAGGGGAACCTCAACATCGAGCCAGTTGGACAGTGTATTGCACTGCGTATACGCGGCCTGGCCGTTGAACTTCACGGCAAAGGAGTTCTCGCTGCAGTTTCCTGAATCCTCCATTTGCTGGCGAAGCCGGAAAGTCAGCATGGGCTCGACGGGCGGAATCTCGCCGACGGGAAGTACTGCCGAGACTTCCACCATCATCTCCACCATGCCACCCGAAACGCCCAGCGCGTACTCGCCGTCAGGAACTTCCGCACTCTGCACCTCCCATTCCATCAAGCCCGGGAAGGTGCTGTCAAAGATCCAGCCGCTCGCTTCTCCACTTTCGAAGCCTTCGTCGAGCAGCAACTCTGCGCAACAGCCGGCCCCCCCTGTGGGTTTGAACAGGCAGTGGTCGTTGACGCACAGGTCCTCTGTGCAAACATCGTCTCCATCATTGCAGTCCACGTCAGTAACGCAGCACAGGTTCTTCTGCACGCATTGCAGGTCCACGCAGGAGTCGGCAGTACACTCGTCAAAATCGTCGCAATCCTCATCCGTGGTGCAACACCCGGGCGCCCCCGACGGTAGATAGACACACATGTTGTTCTTGCAAACATCCTTGGTGCACACATCGTCTTCATCGAGGCAATCGTCGTTGACGTTGCAGCATTCGGGGTCGGGGTCATCCTGCCACAGGCAGACGTTATCGGTGCATTTGTCTATTGTGCAGCCGTCCCAGTCCTCGCAGTCCGCCGAGTTCAGGCAGCAGTCATCGTTGAAAGGCCAACTGCAAACACCGTCCTGGCATACACCCGCGGCGCAGGCTGATTGACTCGGACAATCCCAGTCGCTGCCGCAGGCGGCTATTTCAACGCAGGTCTTCTCAACCAGAATGTCGTCGAGATAGATGCCCTCCATCCCGTTTTCGTGTTCGTCGTGAGAGTCGAATACGAACTCGAGGAACACCTCATTTCCATTGAAGGGAGTGAGATTCACTTCTATCCAGGTCCAACTGTACATGTCCGTTTCGTCGTCTCTGGACCACACCGGAACCCGGTTCTCACCCTGAACGACGAAAATGGTGAAAAAGTCTGAGTAGACCCCCTCTTCAACGTCCAGGAAAGCCCAGAATGAAAGGGCATAGTGGAAGTTCTCCTGCAACTGGAAAGGCGGGGTCGCGGCTGTAGCTGCAACTCGATAGCCGTTGTCGTAGTCGCCCTTGATCGGGTCGCCGAAGTAGAGCGCATGGGAGGGCGAATGGAACCTCGCGTCGGTCACATTCCATATCATGGGCTCCTGATCGGGAGCATCCGGCGGCGGCGGCACCAGGCTGTCAATGACGAACCCTGCCAGCGGACTATCCCCCTCGAAGTCGGCGCCGAACGCGGTCTTAGATGGGCAACAGCCCTGGATGAAGTCGTGCACGCATCCCGTTGCAGGTACACAGTAGTCGTTTGTGCACTCGTCGCTATCGTCGCAATCGATATCCTCGGGGCACCAGTTGACTTCGGCAGGCTTCAGGTCTTCAATGTGGGTTTCTGTGTCGGCGACGATCTCGACGTCGGGATCGTCTTCTTCCGGAACATCCTGCAGCTCCCCGATCTCCGGCGGGACCTCGGCCTCGGGTAGATCACTCTTCACCTCAACTTCGGCAACGGCAACATCGATTCCGTCCGCGGCATCGCCACCGTCCGGAGACTTGTCTCCATCGGTCCCACCACAGGCGGCCAGCAACAGGCACAGCACCAGCCACCCAGCAGAGTTGGCCTTCATTGCGTTCCTCCCACCTTCGTCGTCGATTCCCTACTGTTCAGTATAACTTAGCGATTGCTGAGGATTCAAGGTATTGCGGGGTCGACGATCAGTTCGGTTCCACGTCTTCGGCAGTCAGGCTCCAATCATCGACATACACCGTCGCGTCTCCGTCCCAGTTGTCAGCCACATCGTACATGCGGACGAACGCGCGCACAAAAGCCGCGCCTTCGGGAGCCACAATGTACCAGCCGGAGCTTGTGTCCCAGGCTGCGTCGTCCTCCGAGTAGATCCCGTATTCCTTGCCCAGGGACAGCTTGTCCGCATCGTAGAATTCGAGGGAGGTCCGGATCCGGCCGCCGGGATCGTTGTCCAGGAAGGCGAGCAGAAAGAGCGCGAACTGCCCGGGTGCGATGGGGGTGTAGTACCCCTGGTAAAAGTCCTGGTTGCTGGTGGAAGTCCAGGTCAACTCGCAGGACTGCAGTCCCACCGCCGCGGTGCTGTCGTCGGTGAGCGCGGTGAAGCCGGATGAAGCTTTCTCGAAGTCGGCAGGCGGATCGTCCTGGCCCACCTCTTCAAACCCCCAGTTTGACATATCCGATTCCACCGGCACCTCGCATGCGGAGATATCGATGTTGACGACGTCCGAAGCCACATCAAAGGATTGGAGGCGATGGATGTCGTAGAACTGGGTGACGACGCCGGCAGCCAGATCAAAGGTCGCGCCCACGCACAGGTCTCCCGGTGCGTCGACCCGGAAATCCACCCCCGTGGCAGTGCCGTAAGCCACGGTGAGGTTCTGCCCATCGGCCGCGGTCACCTCGAGTGTTGTGCCGCCCACGTAGTAGCTCTCCAGGTCCGACGAAGGCAGTGTGCCCGCCGAGACATCGGTTTTCAGCGCTTCTGCGTCACCCTGCCCCGTCACCACGGGAGCATCGCTCGCGATAATCTCTTCGTGGTTTGCCCAGGAGCCGTATTCAGTGACATGGAGGTCGATAAGGTCCCCGACCAGCGGTGCGTCATAGGGCCAGACTTCGCCCACGTACACTTCGATGGCCGCGGAGTCATCCTGCAGGAAGTAGCCCTCGCCGAAGACGTAGGTGACGGTGACGCCGCTGAGGCTCACATCCACCACGCCTTCCTGGCACTGCCCTCTCAGGGTAGCGATGTCAACCGTCCCTTCACAGGCCGGCTCCGGCGTCGCGACAGTGCACTCAATCACAAGCTGGTCCACCCACCATGAATCCGCATTGTCTCCCCGGTAGCCGAGGAACACATTCACCGTATCAAGCCCGGACACGTCGAAGGTCAGGCCGCTGGTGGCGCCCCATTCCTCGCCGGGAGCCTCCAGGTCGATGGCCACCTCGGTGTCGCCCGATTCGATGCCCACTCCGTGCCAGACCATGGAAGAGACCCACTCGCCCATCTCAAAGAAGGAGACTTCTATTTCATCACAGGCGGAGACGTCCAGTTCGGGCGTCGACAGGGTGTAGCCGTCGAAGTCGCTGCAGCCCCACCCCCACTCGATAAACGCCGTGTACGCGGTGCCGTCGGCTCCGTCAGCAGCAATCTCCCAGTTGCAAAGCTCGTCCGGGCCGGCCGCAGTGAACCCCTCGGGCCACTCACCCTCGTCCTCGAAATCCTCGGCAAACGGCAGCGCGGCTACGGTGCAATAGAGCGACGCGTCGCAGTCATCATCAGCGCAGTCCACCAGTTCATCCTGGTCGTTGTCCACATTGTCGCCGCAGTCCGACTCCGAAGTGGGCATGGCGGCCAGAGCGACGTCCAGGGAGAACACCTCTTCGTCCCCTTCCCAACTGGCGTCTACGACAACATAGTAGGTGCCCGGCAGAAGCGCCAGATCTTCGATGAGTGCAGCGTCGGAACCGGCCGCAACGCAAGCCAGTTCATTCTCCACCACCCCGCACTCACCATCAAACAGGTAGAGGGCTGGCCACGCAACACCCTCGAAGTCAAGAGAGATGGTCGCCAAAGCCGCATCGGTGAGGGTAAAGGAATAAACTGCATCGGCGGAGCCGGCGGTGTCCTCGTCGCAGCTTCCACTCAAGTCGTCGGCCATGCCCGTGGTGTCTCCCGCCACCGACTGCTGGAACGGCAGGTCGGCTGCCGCGATGGGGTTGGCATCATTGAGTGCGCCCGCGGTGCCGCACGCTTCCCCCTGGCAAGCCAGGTCCGCGACACACTCATCGTCCATGCAGTCGGTGAAGCCGTCGTTGTCGTTGTCGATACCGTCGCCGCAGTCGTTTTCGGCGCCGGCCACAGCGGCAAACTCGGCGGTGAAAGTGTAAGTCGTTTCATCCTGGAAGAAGCTGGCATCAATCACAACGTAGTAGAGGCCCGGGTCGAAAGCCTGGGAAATCTCGGCAGCCTCAGAGAACGCGGCGGCACACACCAACTCGTTCTCCGCTTCGCAACTGCCCGAGAATACGTACAGCGCGGGCCAGTAGATCCCGGTGAAGTCGTGTGTCAAGGTAACCAGCATCTCATCCTGCAACTCAAAACTGTAGACCGCATCCGCCGAGCCGGTGGTGTCCTCGTCACAGCTTCCGGACAGATCGTCGAGCATGCCCGTGGTGTCCCCCTCCAGAGTCAGCGCCAGGCCGTCGTCGGCTTCGCCGATGGCCGCACCGCCGTTCAGGGCAAAGGGCAGTTCGCAACTCTCCCCTTCCACGGGCGGAGCGGAGAACACGAGAGTCAGAGTGTAGTCCGACGCGTCGCCTTCCCAGTTGCCATCCAGCACCAGGTAGTAGTCACCCGCGTCCAGCGCGGCCTCGAGAACCGCCCCGTTTTCTTCCGCGGCCACGCAGGCAAGCTCCGCACCATCGCAAGCACCTTCCAGCAGGTACACGGCCGGCCATTTCAGCCCTTCGTATTCTACCGCTGCGCTCAACTCCATCGGGGTGGCCAGGGTGATGAGCCAGACTGCGTCCGGCGCCTGGGCAGAGGGTGCGCTGCACCCACCGGAAAGATCCCCGGAGTAGCCTATGGTCGTCCCTTCATAGACCATCTGTACCCCATCGCTCGCCTCGTCAATTGCTGCTCCGCCGTTGACAAACAGCGGTTCATCGCACGTTTCTCCGGCGCCGCAGGCGATGGTTCCGTCGCAGTCAGGGTCGTCGCAATCGGTAAGTCCATCCAAATCTCCGTCCATATCGTCATCGCATACCGATTCACTTGCCGGTGCGGGCGCCAGGACGAACGTTAGAGAATAGCCCCCCGTCCCCGACGCGATACCCCACCCTTCCACCATGACGGCGAAGCTGCCCGGCTCTAAGATGGGGTAGGTCTCAATGGCTTCGGGCACGCCGGTGAGTCCCGTGTCTTCGGAGGCCAGTGCGTCCCCAGCCGCGGAAAACAACGAGATCTTGGCGTCGAGAGTCTCCACCGGGTCGACAAAAACGGTAAGGAGGCCCTTTGCACTCACGTCGAAAAGGTACCAGTCTTCATCGCCGTCCGGGTAGACCAGTTGGCCCTCATCCACCGTGAGAGCGTCCCCGTCGGGAAGGGCACCCAGGTCCCAAGCGGTCTCAAGGGTATCGTTCTTCTCAAACGGGTCGACGCAGAGCAGGTCAAAAGCACAATCTTCATCAGCGCAGTCCAACTCGCCGTCAAGGTCGTCGTCAAGACCGTCGCCACACACCGTTTCCCACGGTTGAGGCAGGTCGAAGCTGACGGTAAGGGTGAAGTCACCCTGCTCGCCGGCGTAGGCGGCGTCCAGGACGATGTAGTAGGTCCCCGGGACCAGGCCGATTGTCAATTCGGCAGGTCCGGAGTGCCCGGTTTCGCAACCCAACTCCAGGTCCGTGTCGCAGTTTTCGTCCAGTATCGCAAGTGCGGGCCAGAAGATCCCTTCGAAGTCGTATGACAAGGTCACGAACAGGGGGTCCTGAAGCTCCAACATGTAGACCAGGTCGGGGTTGATGGCGGTGTCTTCATCACATGACAGCGTGTAGTCGTTGTTCTTCGCCTCAGTGGATTCCTGGTAGATCTGGACTGTGCCGACTGCGTCGGCGGTAATCGCCTTGCCGTCATTGATCTGGAACGCCATTTCGCAATTATCACCGGGGTGGCCGACGCAAGTGACATCTTCGCCGCAGTCGTCGTCATCGCAGTCGATCATTCCGTCCATGTCATCGTCGTAGCCGTTGGCGCAATCACCTTCGGTATCGGCCAGAGAGTCGAGAAATACTTCGAGGGTAAAGGGCCCTGCGTCGCCGGGATATGCTCCATCCGCGACGAGGAAATAAGTCCCTGCCGCCAGGGGAAGTGACAGTTCCGCGGCGTCGTTGAGCGCCTTGGTGCATGCCAACTCCTCGCCCTCGTCGCAGGCCTCATCGAGAAGGTAGAGCGCCGGGTACAACGTCCCCTCGAAATCGTGGGACGCGGTGAGCCACATGGCATCTTCGAGTGCAAAGGTGAAGACCATGTCCGGTGAAACCTGCGTGTCGTCATCACAGGATCCTGCCACATCATTCTTCATCCCGGTCGAAGTGCCGTTGTGGACTGCGATCCACTGGGACCCGTCGTCGATGATGGGGCCGTCGAACAGGTCGAATGCGTCCTTGCAGTCTTCGCCCTCTACTACAAAACACTGGGGGAGGCCGTCGCAGTCGTCATCATCGCAATCTACGAAGCCGTCGGCATCGTCATCTATGCCGTTTCCGCATCCCACCTCGGTCGCAGCCGGCGGGAAGGTGGTGGCGCCCACGGTGTATTCGCCTTCATCGCCGGCAAAAGCGCCGTCCACAACCACGAAATAGGTCCCGGCCGGCAGCACGGTCACTGCGGTAAGCGGTTGGGTCGTAGAGGTGGAGTCGCAGAACTTCTCCTCTTCGCAGTCGGAAGCCAGAATGTAGATCGCCGGCCACGCCTGTCCCAGGAAGTCTACGGTCATCTCCAGGCCGAGGGGTTCGCCCAGTTCCAGCACATGCACCGTGTCGGCGCTGCCCGCGGTGGCGGCGCTACAGGAGCCGGCGTGATCGTCAATCTTGCCGACGGTACTGGCCGCGAACTCAAAGGAGTCGCCGAGCATCAGTGCGTCCCCCTGATTGAGCAGGTAGGCTGTGGGGCAGGACTCCCCGCTGTCCAGGCAATCGAGGGTGTAGCTGCAGTCCGGATCCTCGCAATCCACCAGTCCGTCCTGGTCGTCATCCTCGTCATTGGTGCAGTCTTCCGCGCACACAAAGGGGCCCGACACGCACTCGCCGGCGGTGCAGGCATCTCCCTGGGTGCAGTCGTTGCCGTCATCGCACTCGCCATCGAGGTTCTTGTAGGTGCAACCCTCTTCAGCGTCGCACACATCCTCGGTGCACTGCTCGCCATCGTCGCAGAGCCCGCCGTCGGGCGTGTGCAGCACTTCGTCCTCGTCGTCATCGCACTCGTCGACGGTGCAGTCGACGCCGTCATCCAATTCGGGGGCCTCTCCCTCGAGGCAGTCCCCGGTTTCGGCCTCGCACGATTCGACGCCGTTGCAGAACAGGCCGTCGTCACACGGTTTCGTCTCGCCGACACACTCGGCCTCTGCGCAAGCGTCATTCACGGTGCACGGGTCGCCGTCATCGCATTCCCCTTCGGCTGAAGCGATGGCGCAACCTGTGGATTCGTCTCCAACCGCGGGGTCG
This sequence comes from uncultured Myxococcales bacterium, assembly GCA_964626565.1. Lineage (GTDB taxonomy): Bacteria > Myxococcota_A > UBA9042 > CAIXZC01 > CAIXZC01 > CAZVFX01. The sequence goes on along the minus strand of CAZVFX010000013.1, from coordinate 16,654 downwards.
CAAGTGTTGGCGGTGCACTGATTTCCGTCGTCGCAAGCGGTGTGGTCCGGTGCGTGGACCACGAGATCGGCTTCTTCGTCGCACTCGTCGATGGTGCACTCCACGCCATCATCGATCTCGGGCGCATCTCCGGGGTCGCAAGCGCCGGTGATGCCGTTGCACTCTTCGACGCCGTTGCAGAACTCGCCGTCATCGCAATCGCGCGCGGTACCCAGGCAGACGCCGCCGGAGCACTCGTCGTTCTCGGTGCAATGGTTGCCGTCGTCGCAACTACCGCCATCTGCGGGTGCAAATTCGCAGATACCGTCGGTACAGGTCCCTGACTGGCACGGGTCGGAGGAAACGCAGTCCTCATCGCCGGTACAAACCTGGGTCTCCGCCCCGGTATCGCCCGACGCGGCGTCGGCGCCATCGTCGGTACCGCTTGAACAAGCTGCCGCTAGTACGAGTAGTGCCGCGGCAAAGATCAAAGATGAGGTTCTAGAGAGGTTTTTCATCGCCTATCCTCCATTACGGAAGGCCGGATTTTGCGTTGCTAGATTTCCAAAGTCCTTATGAAACTTAGAAAAAACGATATACATAATCCCGTGCCCTTGCAACATGTTTCTGGCGTGCGCGAGACGACAAAAGTTGGGCCTTGACAAAGGGGCCGGGGGAAAATAGCTTGGCCGGAGTTGACCCATATGAGGTGAGCATGAAGATCCACGAATTCCAGGCGAAACAGTTATTGTCCGCCGAAGGCATTCCGTGTCCGACCGGGTTTGTCATCGGTTCTCCGGACGACTTGACCGGAGTCGCAGACCAGTTGCAGGAGGGGGTTTGGATCGTCAAGGCGCAGATTCACGCCGGCGGCCGGGGCAAGGGCAAGATCGTGAAGGACGGCGTCGAAACCGGTGGCGGTGTCACGCTGACCCGCTCCCGGAGCGAAGCGCTGGCCGCGGCCCAATCGATGCTGGGCGCCAGGCTGGTCACGATCCAGACCGGCGCGTCGGGCAAAGTGGTGGGCAAGGTGTTGATCGAAGAAGGGGTCGACATCGTGGAGGAATACTACCTCGCCCTGATTATCGATCGCGAGAACGCTGCGGTCGCGATCATGGCTTCCACGGAAGGGGGCACCGAAATCGAAAAGGTGGCCAGCGAGACGCCTGACAAGATTCACACGGAGCTGGTGGACCCCCTTGTTGGCTATCGCGAGTACCACGGCCGCAACCTCGCCCTGAAACTCGGTTTCGCGTATCCGCAGGTAAAGGAATTCGCCCGCCTCACCGGCAACCTGTACCGGGCTTTCATGGAAAAAGACTGCTCCCTGGCGGAGATCAATCCGTTGGTCCTTACCGGTTCAGGCCAACTCATGGCGGTGGATGCGAAGCTGAACTTCGATGACAACGCCCTGTACCGCCACAAGGACATCCTGGCGTTGAGGGATCTGGCCGAGGAGGAGGAGCTGGAAGTAGAAGCAGCCCGGGCCAACCTCAACTACATCAAGCTGGACGGCAACATCGGCTGCCTGGTGAACGGCGCCGGCCTGGCCATGGCCACCATGGACATCATCAAGGAATTCGGCGGCGAGCCGGCCAACTTCCTGGATGTGGGCGGAGCAGCCACCGCGGACAACGTCGCCCGGAGCTTCAATATCATGCTCAAGGACCAGGTGGCGGGAATATTCGTGAACGTCTTCGGCGGCATCGTGCGATGCGACGTAGTTGCCCAAGGGTTGGTGGACGCGCTGTCGCAAGTCGATCTGACCATTCCTCTGGTGGTACGTCTGGAAGGAAATCGCCGGGCTGAAGCGATAGCCATTCTGGAGCAATCCGGATTGGCGCTGGTGACTGCAACTGACATGAAGGACGGCGCCGCAAAGGTCGTCGCAGCCTGCAGGTAAGGAGCGCGTCATGGGCATACTACTGTCAAACGAATCGAGAGTTGTTGTTCAGGGGATTACCGGCGGCACGGGGAAGTTCCACACACCTTTGATGCTGGAGTACGGCACCCGCATCGTCGCCGGCGTAACGCCCGGCAAGGGGGGCCAGGAATTTCAAGGCGTGCCGGTTTTCGACTCGGTGCAGGAAGCGGCGGAGAAGACGGGAGCCAACACCAGCATTCTTTTTGTGCCGGCCCCCTTTGCCGCTGATTCGATCCTGGAAGCTGCCGACGCGGGCATGAACCTGGTCGTCTGCATTACCGAAGGCATTCCCGCGGTGGATATGGTGAAGGTCAAGTCGCACCTGGCCGGCCTCGGCACCGGGCTCATCGGGCCCAATACTCCGGGAGTCATCTCCCCGGCAATCAAGTGCAAAGTGGGCATCATGCCGGACATGGTGTTTTCTCCGGGCCGAATCGGCGTCATCTCCCGCAGCGGCACCCTGACGTACGAGGCGGTGGATCAGCTAACCCGCCTGGGGTTGGGCCAAACCACCTGCCTCGGAATCGGTGGCGACCCGGTGGTTGGCTACTCGTTCACCGAGTTGCTGGCGATGTTCGAGGAAGACCCGGAGACGGAAGGGGTAGTACTTATTGGGGAGATCGGGGGCAACCAGGAAGAGATTGCAGCCCGTTTCGTAGCCGAGCACATGAGCACGCCGGTAGCCGCGTTCATCGCGGGCAAGACGGCACCTCCCGGACGGCGGATGGGACACGCCGGAGCGATCATTTCCGGCGGCAAAGGTACCGCCGCCGACAAGATAGCCGCGCTGGAAGAGGCGGGCATCGCGGTCGCACTGACTCCCGCCGACATCGGCGATGCAATGGTGCGGGCGCTCAACTCATAACCCTAGGGGTAGAAAATGACCGAGAGAACATTGGCAATGATCAAACCCAACGCCGTCGCCAAGCAAGCGGCCGGCAAGATTCTGGCCCACTGGGAAGAAGCGGGCCTCACCTGTGTTGCAATCAAGCGCGTCACGCTGACCCGGCCACAGGCTGAAGGATTCTATCGCGAACACGAAGGCAAGCCGTTCTTCACCGGTCTGGTAGATTTCATGACCTCCGGTCCCGCGTACCTCGTAGTTCTGGAAGGCGAAAATGCGATCAGGAATAATCGCGACCTGATGGGTGCGACCAACCCGGCCGAGGCAGCGCCGGGAACGATTAGGGCGCTCTACGCCGATTCATTCACCGAAAATGCGGTCCACGGTTCGGACAGCCCGACGTCGGCGGCCCGGGAAATCTCCTACTTCTTCAACGCCTTCGAGCTTTAGAACTCCGTTGAAACAGTTGCACCAACTCTCCGGTCTGCTTCCGGAGCAAGTCGAGGCTCTGGCAGTCGAAAACGGTGAAAAGCCGTATCGCGGGCGCCAGTTGTTCGAACAGATTCACATGCGACTCGCCCCCAGCCTCAGCGAGATGAGCGTGCTGCCGGCCGCGTTTCGCAGCCGCCTGGAGGAGCAGGGCTGGCAAGCGGCATCGCTGGTTGTGGCCGCACAGGAAACGAGCCGCGACGGCACCGTCAAACTGGCCCTCCGAACCGGGGACGGAGAGGTGGTGGAAACGGTACTTATCGGTATGGAGGGCGGGACGTTCACCCAGTGCATGTCGACCCAGGTAGGGTGCGCGCTGGAGTGCGAGTTCTGTGCGACGGGAACGCTGGGGTTTACCCGCAATCTGACCCCGGCGGAGATCGTGGACCAGCACCTGGTCGCGAAGCGACTCTTCCCCGACTCCTCGATCCGCAACCTGGTGTTCATGGGGATGGGTGAGCCGCTGCTCAACTTCGACAACCTGGCGGCCGGGGTCGCGCTCCTACAAGCGCCCCGGGGGCAAAACATCTCCCCTCGCCGCATCACCATCTCAACCGCGGGCATCATCCCGGGAATCGAGAAGATGGGCCGAGAGCTCGACGCCTTGCTGGCACTTTCTCTCAACGCCCCGGACCAACAATTGCGGGCCCGGCTGATGCCCGTGGCCACGCGGTTTCCACTGGACCAGCTCATTCCGGCGCTGGAGGCCTTTCCGCTAAAACCCCGCCGACGCATTACCATGGAGTACATCATGCTGGCCGGGGTGAACGACAGCGTTGCCCAGGCCCTCAGCCTGGTGCGGCTCCTCGCCAACATTCGTTGCAAGGTGAACCTGATTCCCTTCAACGCCACGCCAGGCTGCGAACTCACCGGGTCGGACGCAGCAACCATCGACCGGTTTGCAGGCGCGCTGGCAAGCAAGCACATGACCGTAACAGTGAGACAAAGCAAGGGTGCGGACATTTCCGGGGCGTGCGGACAGTTGGCAGGAAAGCTGGCAGCAGAATAACCGGTCAGCCCGCCGGAGGGTGCTCCTCTGGGCCGACGTTCTCCCGAACCCAGCGCAGATACCCGTCATAACCATCCACCAGCGGAACGGAGATAATCTCGGGCACCGAGTAAGGATGAATTTCCCGCACCGCACGACTTACGACCTCGAACATCACCTTGGTAGTCTTGACCACCAGCAGGCACTCCGCGTCGTTCTCCACATTACCTTCCCAGCGGTAAACCGACCGCATTTCGGGGATGATGTTGACGCAGGATGCGAGCCGGTTCTCAACCAGGTGGTGGGCGATGCCGGAAGCCTGGTCCGGCGGCGTGGTAATCAGCACGACGATGACAGAGTCGGGCTCCATTGTTCCTCCGAGCTATTTCTTGAACAACTCTTCCAACCGCTTCTTCGCGTCGTCCGCGGTCTGCGGGACCTTGGGGGATTCCCCGGCCGCCGAGCCACCAAACAGGCTCGCCAGCTTGTCCTTGGCCTTCTGGGCTTCCGACGCACTGTCTTCTTCGACATCCCTGAACGTGAAATAGAGACAGAAGTTCCCTTCTTCCCGGTCGCGAATAAACTCGGACCGATTCTCCAGGCACTCGTTATGAACCGAGGAGTCCCAGAACTTGCAGTTCTTGCAACAGTGAAGGTAGGCGTAGCAGTTGGGGCACATGTCACGCCGGCCGATCTTCACGTCAAAGGCCAGCTCCTCGTCACACTTGTAACACTTGAATACCGGGTCGTTTGATGTCATCCGGTCCTCCTCATCGGCTATTGTAATACTCCAGCACGTAACTATCCAGCGCCATCGGAGACTTTGCCGCGAACTTCTTGTCGTCAGTGATCTGGGTGAGCCCTGCGCCGCTGGCCCCTACCAGCCAGATCTCCTGGTCCTTCCGGGCCCTTTTCTCGGCGTCCAGCAGCGGCTGCAACATGGGGGCAAGCGGGTCGTCGACCACGATGAACTTGTACCTGGGCGTGGCTGACAGAACCACCGTCTTGCCCGACGAAGACAGCGAAAAAGACTCGATCACGATATTGTCGGGCAGGTCGCTCTTGGGATTCTTGGTCACGTTTATGAAATCCGACTCTTCAAACGCGGTTCCATCGCCAACTGAGCCCACATCCATCATCAGGATGTTGGTGTGGGGTTTTGCGTCCGGCGTCAGCATGCCGCAATCGTTGTGAGCGATGAAGTAGATGGACGAGCTGTCCGGGCTGAACCTGGGGTCCCCCACCACCTGCTTGAATCGCCAGCTTTCTCCGGTGATCGCTAGCCCGTCGCACACGCCGGCGAGGTAGGTGTCTTTGGGTACGGCTGCAGGAACGGTAAAGAGAGCCAACTGTTTCTGTTGCAGGGTCTCGGTGTCGTAGAGTCTCAGCCTCAGGTCCTTTTCAGCAATGGTGAAGGCTGCCAGCTTGGTGTTGTCGGGGGACATGGCTACCGGGTCAGTGTCGGTGTACTCACTGCCCGCCCCGATGCATTGGCCTCCCACCATCTGGTTGCAGATGTAGTCGACCTCGTGCAGGTTCCCGCTTTTCCACAGGTAGATCCTGACGCTACGAATAGTGGTGCCCAGGATCACCAGCATGGAGCCGTCCTGGCTGGCCTTGAAGTGCCCCTTGTAGTTTGAGTGCTTTGGCCAGTCCGGGTCGCTGTCGGGCGGGAAGATGAACAGATCTTCCTTCTGGCCGACGGGATCGAGCTGCACGCGGAAGAACTGATACTGGCAGTGCACACCGTCGCAGCTACCTTCGTAAGTCTTGGTGTAGTAGAGGAAGTTACCGGCGAACTTGAAGTCCACCACGTCCTTCATGTAGATGCCTTTCACCATGGCGACTTTCAACTGTGCGTCGAAGCGCCCGAGTTGGAAAGTGAAGCCGGCCGCGGTGGGCTTCTTGATGGAAACCGCAATCCACTGCAGGGACGGGTCAACAACGCAGCCGTACTTGCATGAGCAGGGTCCGTACTTGGTGGGATTGCCCTCGGCGTCTTCTTCCTCGATGAGCTGGCAGTCAGCAGCCCCGTCGAGGGCAAAGCCGGTGAGGGCCTGGGGTCCCGGCACTCCTGCCGTCATGGGGTTGTTGCCTTCCTTGTCAACCATGAACAGGTCGTGTTCATCATCGTTGACTCCCGGAATCCGCCCCTGGTAACCGAACAGGACGGTGAAGTCATCAGGAGGCAGCCGGCTGCTGAGAATACAGACGCCGCTATCGCAGAACTGGTCATCGGCGCACTCCCCGCAGCTTCCCTGGCAGCTATCGGGACCACACTCCAGGCCTTCGCACATGGGAACGCACCTGCTGTCGCACGTGTGCGTATCTGCCTTGCACCAGGTCTCTTCGCCTTCCGGGCACACTCCGCAAACATCTCCGCAGCCGTCGGGGCCGCACTCAAATTCGTGGAGCTCGCATACCGGCTGGCAATCAGGCGGCTCATCGATGCAAAGGTAAGAAAGGGCATCGCAAACCTGCCCGTCGGGACAACTCCCGCAGCTTCCGCCCCAGCCGTCAGGACCGCACTGTTTGTTGAGGCAGTCGGTAGCCAGGCACTGACCCACCACACAGGCGTTGCCACTTTCGCATTCGCCGCACAGGCCTTCGCAGCCGTCGTCTCCGCACACCTTCCCTTCGCAGGCAGGTTCGCACTTCTCCCCCTCTCCGCCGCCGCACGCGGCGAGCAGGAGTCCCAACCCCAAGAAGACCGCCAAACGTCTCATTACGTCCCCCCCATCGGTTAGCCGCCTAGACTTTACGGGATAGCGGGTTTGACGTCAACCTCTGAAAGCCAGTTATCAAGCAGCACCGATACTTGAATTCGAATTGACCATAGCGTATAGTCTCCTTGTGTTTTCACTGGGGAGAATAAAGATGAAAAGCCGCGCCTGGTTATGGTTGGTTTTGTTCACGTCAGCAACGGTTGCGACGGGATGCTCAGACGGAGCAAACAAGACTTCCGACCCCGACGTGAAAGAAGTTCTGGAAGTGGCGATGCAGGACACTGGCCTGGACATCTTCAAGTTTGAAACCTACGACTTCACCAAGGTGGAGTACGTGCCTGAGGAAGGCGAATTCCTCTGGCCGTGCACGTCCAACGAGGAATGCCTCGGCGGCTGGTGCATCCCGACTAAGGATGGGGGAAAATGCACCACTGAGTGCATTACCGATTGCCCTGAGGGATGGGTGTGCGTAAAAGCTCCCACCGACCCGGACATCATCTACATCTGTGTTCCCAGGTTCAGCCACCTCTGCGATCCGTGCACCTCCAATGAAGACTGCAAACCCAAGGATGTGGAGACCACCTACCTCGAGGACCACTGCCTGGATTTCGGGGCCGACGGAAAATTCTGCGGCGGCGACTGCGCGGACGGCACCCCCTGCCCTTCAGGATACGAGTGCCAGACGGTGAACATCCCCGGCGGCTCCAAGCAGCAATGCCTGCCGCCCGCTGGTCAGGATTGCCAGTGCTCTCCTCTGGCCATCCAGATGGGAGCCTCTACCGAGTGCTTTCGCGAGAATGAGTTCGGCACCTGCACCGGTCTTAGAGTGTGTAGCATGGAAGGGCTCAACGACTGCGAAGCCCCTATCCCGGCCGCGGAGATGTGCGACGACAAGGACAACGATTGTGATGGCCACGTCGACGAGGGGTGTGATGACGATTCCGACGGCTTCTGCGACGACACCATGGAGACCGCGGGGGCCCCTGCCGCGTGTGGCAGCGGCGGCGGGGATTGCAATGACGGCGACCCGGCGATCTTCCCCGGTGCATCGGAGGAATGCGATTCCAAGGACAACGACTGCAACGGCATAATCGACGACGGCCTGTGCGAAGACGGCGACCCGTGCACAGATGACATCTGCGACCCCATCGAGGGGTGCTCTCACGTCAAGAAGCAGGGCCCGTGCGAAGACGGCAACCCCTGCACCGAAAACGACGTCTGCGATGCAGCCGGCGTTTGCGCCGGAGTGGACAAGTCTTGTGACGATGGAAACTCCTGCACGGACAACCTGTGCAATCAGGTTACCGGAGAGTGCTACTGGCCCAACAACTCCGCTCCGTGCGACGATGAAGGCAATCCGTGCACCTCCGATATTTGCGAGAACGGCACCTGCCAGCACAAACTGGCCAGCAACCTTCCCTGCGACGATGGCAATCCGTGCACGGTAGGAGACACCTGCAACAGCGGCCAGTGTGCGGCAGGCGTGCCCGCGGATTGCGACGACGACCAGCAGTGCACAGTCGACTCTTGTGACCAGGGCCAGGGTTGCGTGCATGAGGTTATGAACGGAACTCAGTGCATCTACCCGGTAGAGGCGTTCGGCCAGACAATCTGCGAAGTGCCCGGGACCTGCGGCTCAAATGGCTGCGTTCCCCAGCCCACGTGCAACTGCCCCAACTGCTTCCTTTGCGTCTGCTGCACAGTCCCCATCATCGGGATGGTGGAGGTGTGCGTCGACAACCTCCTTCCTGGGGGCTAGAACCCGGTGACGATACTTTCGGCACGGCACAGTCTTGGCGGGTGCGCACTCCTGGGCATCCTGCTCGTGTTGACGGCCTGCAGTCCGGCCGATGAGGCCCCCCGTTGCGACGACTCGTGCACATCCGACCAGTTCTGCGATGAAGAGAGCGGTTTGTGCATGTCGAGACCTGACACCGACGACGGCAATGCCAACGTCAGTCCATACTTTGACGCCTACATGAACGAAGGCCGTTTCCGCGTGGTGATATTCGACCGCCTGTGGGGTCGATTCCTGTACGGGGAACAGGAAACATCCGGCGGAGCTTTCGACTGGCAGACCATTGCCGTCATCCCCGACAAGGATCCGCTCTTCATGCCGCGCATAAGATTGCTGCGGTCGCCGGACCAACCCAAGGCGCTCATCGAAATGGGTGCCGGCTCCCTGGTCCTGGCGGGCCAGACTCCGGGGGGGTGGCTACTGGAAGAGTTGTTCACCCTCCCCTCACCGTTGACCCATCTACACGCGTTCTGGGATCCCGAGGCTGGGGCCCACATTTGTGTTGGCGATGGGGACGGCAAGTTGCTGTACGCATCCTCGCTGGACCAGGTGCCGTTTGAGCCGGCTGAGGTTGGATTGACCGACGCTCTGGGCGCACCGGCTGCACCTTGTGTAGTCGCGGTCCTGGGCGGCAAGAAGACAATCTTCTCTGCCGCCTGCCCCGCAGGGTTGCTATCCGTCTCCTGGAAGCAGGAATCGGGGTGGACCGGCACTGTAATCGATGAGGATGCAGTGGTCGCAGCACTAGCGCACCGGCACACCACCTACGGTCTGGTCATTACCTATCTGGACGAGGCGACGGGGACCCTCAAATACGCGACCAGCGAATCGGGGCAGGTCTCGGTTTTTGTGGCCGACCCGGGAGCAGTCCTTCCGGCAGACGGTGGCCCCCGGCTTCCCTTCGGCCTCTCTCTCGCCGCCGACGCCGGCTCAGGGAAGGTGTTCCTGTCGTACCATAATCGAATAGAAAACGTCCTCTACGTGCGCGACCTCGAGTCTTCCGGCACCTGGGGCATCCTGACCGAGCATCCTTCAACCGGCCTCTTCTTCCCGGCCCTGGGCATCGACCAGTCAGGCAGCCCGGCTCTTGCCACGGTGCAGTTCTCCCCGCCCGGCACACTCGAGGCGGGTAGCTTTGGCATTCTGTCACTCCGTTAGCACCACTTCAGGCAAGTGCGCAGAAAGTTGCGCGTCCACCGGCATGGGCTAGACTTGTCAAAAGGAGGTGCTCAAAGATGATCAAGATCCCGGGCAAGAAACCGGTATTTAAGAGCAGCCCGGAGGAGTTTGTCCTCTATCAGGGAGACTCGCTCAAGTTGCTCCGGCGCATTCCCTCGGAGAGCGTGGATGTGGTCTTTGCCGACCCCCCTTACTTCCTTTCAAACGGGGGCAGCACCTGCAAATCGGGCCGTCGCGTGAAAGTGGACAAGGGCAACTGGGACAAGTCCCAAGGTGTCGACCGTGACTTCCGCTTCCAGTTCGCCTGGCTGAAAGAGTGCCAGCGAGTGTTGAAACCCAACGGGACGATTTGGGTCTCGGGCACCAGGCACGTGATCTTCTCCGTGGGCCACGCCATGATGCAGTTGGGCTACAAGGTGCTCAACGACATCTCATGGTACAAGCGAAATCCGCCGCCGAATCTCTGCTGCCGCTACTTCACCCACGCCACAGAGACCATTCTCTGGGCCGCGCGGGACACCAGTTCAAAATACCTCTTCAACTACAAAGATATGAAGGAGATGAACGGCGGCAAACAGATGCAAAGCCTGTGGAACATACTTCCCCCTCGCAAGGACGAGAAGTCCTTTGGCAAGCATCCGACTCAAAAGCCCCTGGCGCTGCTGGAGCGAATCGTTCTCGCCTCAACTGTGGAAGGAGACCTGATCCTCGACCCGTTCAGCGGCAGCGCCACCACCGGAGTTGCGGCAGTAAAGCACGAGCGCAGGTATGTGGGCATCGAACTGGAAGACGACTATATAGACCTTTCCATCAAGCGCTACCTGGCGGAACGAAACGCCGAACTACTTCGCACTACGCTTCGCGAGGAAGAGACTGAACTTGCCAGAAACTGACGGCTGCCAGTCAATTCCCTGAGCATCGAGCCACTGCGACACCCGGCCCAGAGCCTCCTCGGCATCATCAGCTTCGATCTCCACCTCCCAGATCTCTTCCCCATCCGAATAGAAGGTGTGGTCCAGTTCGATTGTCCAGCGTTCGAAATTGAACAGGTGGCGGGTGTTTCTGAGCTGACCCAAATAGGCTAGAGGGGGTTGGACCCCCTGCATCACCGAGTCGGTGAACAGGTCGTCGCACTCACCGGTTTCCAGGAGCGAGAAGAGCCACTCGGGCGGGATCGCCAGGTTCCGCTCCGGCCGCCGGAAGATGCCGTTGGGATTCCGCTCTCCGCCGGTCTTTACGGTCAAAACAAGGCCACCCCCTTCTTCCCTCACGCGCACCACGGTGCGGGCGGGAGCGGCGGGCACAAAATAGCGGTTAAGTTGCTCTCTTTTTTCCCGCGGTGGACCCAGTACGGCCCGGAACCTGCTCAAGGGTGATGGCGACAGGAGAGTAAGCTTGACTTCAACTTCCAATTGGGAATCCAAGGGTTGGTTCCTCCCGGCGGCGCGGCTACTCGCCGGCCTCAAGGTCGCCGTAGAAGACCCGGTAGACGTAGACCTTTGCCTTGACTGTGTCCAATACGTAGACGTAGCGGTCCAGGTGGTAGGCTGTCTTCAGCGGCGCAGCTAAGTTGCCGTCACCGGCGTGGTGCCAGAAGCCAACTCCCTTGAACGTGATGTCTTTGGGACCTTGTTCTTCCAACTCGCAACTGTGGCCGCACACGTACATGCACTCAAAGACGCAGGTTTCATCCCACGCAGTTTCGCAACAAAAAGGATCGCTATCCCCGCCTTCGAAGTAGAAGGCCGGGTCCACAGGGTCCACCCCCTCGCACACGCACGCCTGGCACGCGCAATCGTCGCAGCCGGCCGGGTTCTCGTCGGCTTCCGTTGCCGCGATGCACCCCTCGCCACCTTCTGCGACCCACCCTTCGCACTGACCGGAGTCGTCATTGCAGGGAGCAAACCCGGGGCACCCGTCGATTCCGTCGATGGCGCTGTACGCTTCAAGCAGCGGAGCCAGGCAGTTCCCATCGCAGCCGTCGTAGCCGCAAACCCGCCCGGAACAATCGGGCTGGCAAGACCCGATCACATGCATCCGTTGATTCCCCGCATCCACCAGTACGATGAGTCCGTTAGGCGCGAAAACTATGTCCGAAGGGCCATCCAATTCCCCGAGGGCGTCCCCTTCCACTCCCCACGCCTGCAGCGGTTCAAGGGCCTCCGGATCGAGGGTCTGGAACCGGTCGTTGCCCTGGTCCGTCACAAACAGAGTTCCGGACGGAGAAAGCGTGATGGCCGATGGAACGTTAAAATTGCCCAGCGCTTGTCCCGTCTTGCCTTGCAGGGCCACCACCTGGCCGTTCTCGTTCAACTTCATGATGCGATTCCCTTCATCGAAACCTTCGCCCGAACCATCGGCTACGTACGCAGCCCCCTCGCCATCCACAACGATGTCCAGAGGCGAGAAGAAGAGGACGGAGGTGTACCCTTCCGGCGGCCACACATCCTTAGGCTCGAGTGCTTCATCGAGAATCACCACCCGGTCGTTGCCGGTATCGCAAACATAAACGGTCCCGTCGTCGGCGCGGTAGACACAACCCGGGGCCTTGAGAGGCTCGCCCAACGCCTCGGTAAGTTCGCCGAGTTGCTCGCCCGCAGCGGAAAAGATCTGCACGCGATCGTTACCGGAGTCCGCCACCGCGACCCGCCCATCGGGGAAGACTTCCATCCCCTTCGGGTTCTTCAGTTGACCCTTGTTACTCCCTTTCTCACCGAACTCGAAGACCAACTCGGCGCATACATCTTCCACCATATTCACGCACATCTTCGTGGCCAGGTCGCACAGATCGGTGGTGCACTCAAACCCGTCATCGCATTGCGCGTCGCTGCTACAACAATCCGCGGCGCTGGGCTGCGGAGCGTTCAGGCATTCACCGGAGAAGTGGAGGCAGAGGTCCTCGGTACAGGGGTCCGAGTCGTCACACTTGGCAGTAGGTTTGAACACGCACTCACCGCCGTCGCACTCATCGTCCGTACATACGTTGCCATCATCACATTCGGCCAGGGTCTCCCATGCCATTCCGTCAGCGGTGCACTGAAGCACCCCACCCTCTTCTCCGCACGACTTCTCGCCGGGAGTGCAGAGTTTAGCAACCGCATCTGAGCCATCGGCCTCATCTCCGCTTCCGTCGACAGGCGGGTTGACCGATTTCGTATCACCACCGCCGCTCTTGCCGCCGCAAGCCGCCAGAACAGCCACCGTCGCGAGCAAAACAACCAACCGAGTTCTACCCATCTTCCTTCACCTCCGCGTACTCGCTATAGTAAACAGAGCAGGGCTTCGGCGCAACGGTAAGTAGCGACGATATTGCCAACAGGTGGTGACTGGTACTATAATGGCTCCCAGACGGAGAGTTCGCTCCGGAGGTAATTCATGGTCGTTCGTCCCGCTGCCTGGCTGCCCATCCTGCTCCTGCTGGCGTCGTGCGGAGTGGAGGTGGACACCGCCTTCCTCAAGTTCTCGTTACCCGACACCGGCGCGGACGCGGCGCCGCCCGAGCCCGGGATTTCGTGCTCCGAGTACTACCATTGCGTCTACGAATTGGGCATGAGTCAGACTGCGCTGGATGAATGCAAAGAAAAGGTCGAGGAAGAAGAGGAGTTGGAGAAACTGTTGCCCCTTGAAGAATGCCGGGACACCGCGTGCGCAGCTTTTCTCACCGACGCCAACGCCGCGGTCAACTGCATGTTGGCAAACTGCACTGAGGAATCGGTAGCCTGCGCCATCGGGCACGGAGGAGACTCATGCGTCGCGTTTGCGCTGAACTGGTGGAATCTCCACGAAAACACGTCGGAGTGTGCGACAAAACCGAGGGCGTTGTGCCAATTCGACTTCCTCGCCAATACCGCTGCCGACCAGGCCGACCCTATCATTCAGATGTATAATGTCTGCCTGACTACGGTGGGGACTGGAACAGACTTCTGGGGCGACTGCATCGGCTTGTGCCCCGAGTTTAAATAGCCTGCAAAATCAGTCGAGAGAAACGATAACGAGATCCTTGAAGGTGACGCCGGTGCCCGCACCTGCTACCGCCAGGGCCAGTTCCCCCGGCTCGTAACGGTCGTCACGGAAAGCGACGATGAGCTGATCGTTTACCGACACAGAGATGGTATCCCCTTCCACTTTCGCGGACAGGACATTGGCGGCTTCACCGGCGTGGACCTCGGGCTGGACGGGTATGCAATGTATGAACTCAGGATAGAGTCCAAACAGCCGGTCCACACAGAACCGGCCGGAAGCATAGAGCAACACACGGTATGCATACTTGCGGCCGCTGGCTCCGAACTCCAGCCCCCAGCCACCGTCGAGTCCCTCCTTGTCGATTGTCGCCTGGACCGCGACTTCAAAGTCGCGAGGAACTTGCCCACTGAACCAGATGGGCGACACCCCGGTGCCCAGTGGCGTGTTGGTCACCCGCAACTGCCCGCCTCGGGCTTCCCCCGTCCAGTAGCGGGACTCCCCAAGCTCCCAGTGCCCCGAGTCCTCGTCGAAGCCGTCCACCACGATCTGACCGACCCTGGGCTTCAGACCTCCCGTGTGGCCGGGACCGCAGGCAATGGTGAAAAGGGCGAGCAGGGCAACAACCGCGCCGGCTCTCAGGCTAGTAGGGGAGAATGTCATCGGCGCCCATTTCCTCGAACATCTCCATCAGGTGACACAACGGTAGTCCAACCACGTTGGAGTATGAGCCGGTGATGGAATCGATAAGGTAGGAACCCACACCCTGCACCGCGTATGAGCCGGCCTTGTCCAGAGATTCTCCCACCGCCAGGTACTTCTCGATCTCCGGTCGGGACATGCGCTTCATCTTGACCCGGGACACCACGGCCTGGATGCCTTCCTTGTTTTTCAGCAGGTCGAATACGCAGAAACCGGTCACCACCGTATGCTCGTTCCCGCTCAACCGCTGAAGCATATCAAAGGCGCCGTCAACATCCTTCGGTTTGCCCAGCACTTCGCCCGCCAGCACTACGATGGTGTCAGCCCCGACCACCCAGCGGGCCGACGGGTCACGAGACGTGCCCACCGGAATCGGGGCAGTCTGACCGGTGTCCTGGCCTTCCTCTCCGCCGGAAACCTCCATGGTGCCTTTCAGCCGTTGCACCACGGCCAGCACCTTTGTGCGGCTCATGCGCTTAACAAACTCGGTGGGGTCCTCGTCCTCCAACATCACTTCCTCGACGTCGGCAGGGACTATCTTCACCGTAAACCCGATCTTCTCGAGCAGATCTTTACGCCGCGGCGACGCGGAAGCCAGAATCAACTGATAAGCCATGTAAGAACCTCCCAGGAAAACTCTTTGCGTATCATACCCGCAGCATCAGCTACCGTCAATGACCGGGAACAGCCACACACAAAAGTTGAATTCCGACGGATTTGTGCGTTTAATGTGGACCATTCGCTTGAAATCAACTTCTGGAGTCCAAACTGGAGGATATCATGAAGACGAAGCTTGCAGCGATTGCAGCTCTCCTGGCCATTCCGGCCATCTCGGTGATGCTGGTTGGGGAAGGCCCATATTTCGGGTGCCAGGCCCCTGTTTCCGATGAAGCCACCGTTACCCTCACCGGACGTCTGGTGCTGACCGACGGCACTCCCGCATCCGGACTGGCGGTGAAACTGCACAAGACCGACCTGGACGTGCTCGACGTAGACTGGCTCGTCGGCACCATCGTCAATACGCAAGCCAAAGCGTTCAAGGAGACCACTACCGACTCGAATGGGGAGTTCTACTTTGAATTCACCGGGGCCGAAGCTAACGCCAAGAATCAGAACTGGGCCGCATATTTCGTGGCGTGGGCTGCCATTGCCGACGGCACGGAGAAGCCCATGGCGCTGGCCACCGATTCGTTCCAGTTCAGCAATAACAAACTGGATGTCGACCTGGGAGAGATGAGCTTCTGGGATATGGCCGACCCCGCAGTGACGGTGAGCGCCAACGAGGTCACCTTCGACTGGCCTGAAAGCGAACGCGCACCGGAGCAGGGCAAATACGTGCTCTACGTCGACGGCACTGCGTGGACGGAAGAGGTGGAAGGCACCACCTTCTCTCTGCCGCTGACCGCGCTGGAGCCGTGTGAGGGACCGGTAAAAGACGACGCGGCTGAATGCGTGGCAAAAAAAGACCACAAAGTTCACCTTGTGGCGCTCACCGACGGCATGCGCTATCGCACTGCCTGGCATTCGTTCTCTGTCACCAACCCCCGGGGAGTGGGGATCTGGTACCGGGACCCGGATGACAACACCTCGGGGCGCACCTGCTCGGACAAGAACCTGTTCGACCTCGTGGATGGGAAGTTCTCTGGGGACAACGCAGTCCAGGTACTGGGCGGCGGGGTTGATGCGGAGGACTTCCGCTGCCTGGTCCTCAACTTGCGGGGCGAGGTGACCCTGGACGAGCTGTTCATCCACAACGCCACCGTGTTCGACCACAAGAACGCGAACATCGAGTTTCTCACCTCCTCAGTCGAAGAGCCCACCGACGCGGACTGGGAGGTCCTGAGCAACTGGGAAGGTGGGGAAAACCGCTTCTGGAACCTCAATCTCCAGATTCCCGGAGAGCAGCGCACCGCGCGCTGGCTCAAGATTCAGTTTGTTGATGAGAAGGGGACACCGACCTTCAGCCGAATCGGAGAAATCTCCATCTACGGCGAAACCAATTGAAAATTGATAATTGGTAATTACTAATTGCCTTCCCGATCAGGCGCCACCATCAAAATCCGCA
>CAZVFX010000012.1:0-87090 GCA_964626565.1 uncultured Myxococcales bacterium | reverse complement strand
AGCTGGACAACCGCCCTTCGGGTCGGTCAATATGCGCTTGTTTTAGGCCTAGGTGCTGATGCGCCGGCGGAGTTTTCCGAATACCTTTCCGGCCGCCAGTATGATCATCAACGACATGAGCAGCAGCAGAGGCGTGAAGAAGCGGCCGGCAGAACCGTAGAAAGTGCCCCCTTCCAGCATGGGTACGTCGGCCACAAAAGTCTCCGCGTCGTAAAGGTCGGTGACATAGCCGATTTCACCGGTGGCGGAGACCCAGCCGCTCACGCCGGTGGTGGTGGCGCGCACCAGGGGGAGACGGTGCTCCACCGCGCGAAAAAGGGCGAGCACAAAGTGCTGATACGCTTCCTTGGTCTTTCCGAACCAGGCGTCGTTGGTGAGATTGATGAACACGTTGGGGCGGTCCGCCGCGATCTTGTTGGTGTGGGCCGCAATGATATCTTCGTAGCACACCAGGATGCCCAGGGTGTGGCCCTTGAACTTCAGCGGTTCCGCGTTGGGGCCTTTGGAGAACCTCCCAGCCTCCGGTATCCAGTCGTAGAGGATCGGGAATTCCTTGCCCCAGGGCATGTGTTCTCCGAACATGAGCAGGTACTGCTTGTCGTACCGCCCTTCGACTCTCCCTTCTTCGTCGATGAGGAAGGCGCTGTTGTAGCGGGTGTTTTCCAGCGAGTTCGGGTGCTCGGCATCAACCAGGATTCCGGAGGTGGAGCCGAACAGGAGCGGTGCCGCAAACCCCCGTTGCACCGCGTTGGCGTCCGCTGCCGAGGTGTCGCTGTCTTCAATGATGGCGACCGGGTAATCGGTGGACTCAGGCAGCTCTTCCCGGGATTGGTACAGGCGCTGGGCGTCGGGGGGAATCCACCAGTAGTGGCGGGTGAACGCGGCTTTGGAAAGCGTGCGGACGCCGGCTGGAAGGGACGCTATTTTCCGGGCCCCCGATTCGTGCAACTCAAAGAGGCCGCGCTCGTCGTCAAGGGCCGCACAGTCATGGTCGCGGTTACAAGCCACCGATACAAACGAATGTCCGGGTTCCACGGTAGTGTCGCCCTTTGCCGTTTTCCTCAGCAGGCCGTTGTCAGTGGCCAGCCAGAGCACTCCATTCCCGGCAACTGCTGCGTCTGCGACCGTAGCTTTGGCCGTACAGGGTGCGGACTCCGGCAGGGACAGTTCACCGACGTCCGGAATCGATGCCAGTTCCCCGCTCGATGACACCAGGATGACTTCCCCGGACCGCCGGTCCGCCGCCACCCATCGCCGGCCCGGAGTCTCCTTGCGGAAGGTGACGCCTTCCAGAACGTTGCCGGCAATGATCACCCCATCGCCTCCGGCAACAAAAGAGCCGGGGCCAGAACCGGCCAGCGCCAGAAGGTCCCGCTCGTCACCGGTTTCCAGCGGTACCCATCCTTCCGCGGTCCGGGCCGCGATCAAGCCGGCATCCCCGGCAGCCAGAGCGCCGCACTGATCGAATGGTGAGTCTTTCACCGCGGGTTTTTCAGCGCAGCCTATCCACACCGCGTTGAGGTCCTTTTCGCAGTGGGTCTCTTCTTTCACCAACCGCCCTTCTTCAATGCGGGCTGCGGCGCACTCATCTCCAACGAGAAAGGTGAGTTCTTCGCCACGCGAGTGAACCGCGTTGTAGGCGCCAGAATCGTCCATGGAGCGCAGCTTGCCACGGGAGGTCAAGGCCACGGCCCCTCCGGCCCCGGCAGCCATCCACAGGGCGTCGTGGCGCTGGGCATAGTGGGAGATGGCCGGAAAATAGGTGCTCTCGGGCCACACGATGAGATCAGGATTCTCCCGGGCCAGCTTTTGCGAAGTCATATGGAGTCTCAAGGTGTTCCACTTGAGGATCCACATCTTGTTTTCCCCTTTTGGAAACTCTTTTACCTGCTCTTCGAAGATGCCGATTTCCGGCTCGACCACCGCGATTTTGAGTTTGTCAGCAGCCGCCTCTTCGGCCCGGACCGAATCCAGGCGGAAGTGGCCGTAGACCAGGGTCAACAGCAGCACCGCAGCAAAAGCCGCGGCCGCGGGCCAGTGGCTGCGCAAAGCCCCCTGCTCGATTCCCAGAGCCAACTGAAAGAGGGCTGCGTTGCCCATGACCACGACGAAAGTTACTGCACTCACTCCAACCAGGTCGCAGATCTGTATGAGGTGCAGAAAAGCATACTGTCCGTTGGCCAGGTACCAGGGAAACAGGATGGGGTGGAAAGCTTCGCAAACCGCATAGAATATGGGGAGGACAAAGGTAATGTGCCATTTGAGCCGCCGGGATGCCCAGACGGATAGCGCCACGGCCGCGGCGATGGCCAGCCCCTGATAGACCGAACCCAGGAAGACCACGGGCACCGACAGCCAGAAGGGAAAATGGCCGAAGGTGGTGAGCATATTCACCATCCAGAAGAAGCCCACGAAGTTCGCAGTGGTTCCGGTGAGGAGGCCCAGCAGGAACACCTGCTTTCCTTTTCTCCCTTCCACCGCGTACAGGAGCGGGACCAAAGCCACCCATCCCAACGGCCACCATTCAATGTCGGGGAAGGAGAAAGCGATGAGCAGGCCGCCGAGGATGGCGAGGAGAGAAGACGGTGCGCCGGTGCGCAGGGACGTCAGGAGCGCCTTGGCGCTGAAGCGCTTAGCCGGAGATTTCGGTTTGCGTGCTCCCTTGGTGACCCGTGGGGCCTGGTGGGATCCTGTTTTGCGGCGTTTCTTTTGGGCCATGGGGGGCTAGACCTTCAACCTGAGCGAGTGGTGGAGGTTTTCGATAGTGATGGGGAGGATCCCCTTCTGCTCGCCGTCCACGTCCAGAAGGGACCTGTCGTCGCTCCGTGCGACCAGCTTTCGCCCCCGCCGCAACGTGACTTTCTTGTGGCTCAGGTGAGTGCCTTTGTAAATAGAGGTGCCCAGGGACATGAAAGCGAGGGTGCTCATATCTTCGAAACTGACAATGTCGAAAAGTCCATCGTCCGGCTCGGCTTCGGGAGCCACCATCATTCCCCCGCCGAAATATTTTCCGTTGGCCACAGCCACATTGTGGATCTTGATCGTGTCCTCGGGGCCGTTATCCACCGACAGGGTTACGGTCTGCTGCCGGAAGCGGCGCAACGCCCGCATTGTTCCGATGAAGAAAGAGGTCTTGCCGCCCAGCGCCTTTGTCGTTTTGTTGACCATATGGTCCACCAAACCGCCCATTCCGAAGCTGAGTATGTTCAGGAAGAAGGCGACCTGTTCAGCGCCTTCATGGTCAACATACGAGAAGCGGCCGGCGTCTATGGGCCTGGTTTCACTTCCGCCCAGCTTCTCCATCGCGGCCCATGGACCCTTGTCTACGCCGAAGGTCTTCCTGAAGTCGCCGCCGGTGCCGCTGGTCATGGCGCCGAGGATCGCGTCCTTCTTCACCGGGGTCCCGTCGGGCTGGAAGAACCCGTTGACAACTTCGCTGTGGGTTCCGTCCCCGCCCAGAGATACGATCATCTCGAAGCCGTTGGACAGGGCTTGTGAGGCCAGCACCGAAGCGTGACCTTGGGCCGTGGTCAAGGCGTGTTCGAAAGACCCCAGCTTCTCCTTCAGTGCCTGCTCGAGTTCAGGCCATGCCTTGCCCGTCTTGCCGTTAGCGGAGTTGGGATTCACGACGACGAACGTCTTGTAGGCTCCTGAGCTCATTTCTTCGCCTTTCCGATGATTTCCATAAGGTGGAACACCTTCAGGCCTTTCTTCGCCTTTTTGAGGCGCTGCTTGCAGCGCCCGCACGAAGTGGCCAGAACGTCGGCGCCGCTGTTCTCGAACAACTCCACCAACATGTCGGTCACCCGGTCCGCAGTCTGGGGCGCAACCGAGTCAACCGGGTAGCCGCCTCCGCAGCAGTAGGCGCGGTTGCGGCTGTACGCCAGCTCAACAGGCCGGTGATTCGTAGCCCATTTCAGCAGGTCACGGGCCACCTGGTAGAGGCCGAGATGGCGACCCAGGTGGCACGGGTCGTGGTACGCCACCTTCTTGGGATAGAAGCCGGGATTGGACACGTCCACTTTCTTGCCTACGAACTCCAGAAGAGTCACCGCTTGCTTTGAGCGGTCCATGCCCATCTGGGGCCACTTGAGACGCATGAACGATGCGCAATGAGGAGAGGCCAGCACCACCCGGGAGTAGCGGCCGTACCGGTTGAAAGCCCGGGTCGCTTCCCGTTTTGCCCCTTCCATGTCGGCCATGCTGTAGGGGTGGTGTCCGCACTCCAGCACCGAGTCCCGGTTCACCCCGACCACTTTGTCGTCAACAAGGTCCAGTACGTTGAAGATTGCCTTCAGGATCTTGATGCCGTCCTTGTCTAACAGTTCACGCCCGGGCACCAGGAGCGCCTGACACTCCTCGACGCGTCGCCACGAAGGTGCAGTGTCCCGCAGCAGTCGCCAGGCTTCCTCCATGTCGAAGTTGTCCTGCTCCGAAGACAGCAATCGGTGACCGGACCCGGCAAGCTCAATGCGTGTTTCCGCCAGCATTGACGGAACGTCCTGGTCGTGATTGCACGCCTCTCTGCAGGCGAGGCAGTCGTGGCACATGTAGGTGGGGAGCACCGTCTCCCGATCCGCGGGCACCAACCCCTTCTCGAGGCGCCACGCAGAAGACGTCTTGCCCCAGGGAGAGTAGGTGATGTTGCCGGTAGCCAGGCTCACCGGGCAGCGGGAGAGGCACAGGGTCGGGCAATAGAGGCAGAGCTGGAGTTTTCTATCCATTCCCCACCTCCTGAGTCCACAATTCCGGCACCCTTCCCAAAATACCTTGCGGGTCCAACTCGTCCGCTACCTTTCGCAGCAGAATTTCTCCATCGGGTGAGTCGTAGACGCCCCTCCCGGACATGTCCAGCGCCCAGCACGACTGGCCAGGGTCGTCGCCGGTTGTCACACAAACCTGGTTGTCAACAAACCCGCGCAGCCTGAACTGAGATACCTCGTTGCAGTTCTTCAACAACATCTCGAGGAAGGCGGGAGCGCCGTCCTTGTGCGCGAACATGTGCCGGCATTTACGCCGGTCAAACCCGTAGATATCATCCAGGCCGAGCAGGGTCTCATAAGGCGCGTCCGCGGGTGTTGCGACTCCGTCGAGGTGTTTTCGCACCAGCTCACGTCGGACGGCGAGTTTCTTGCCTTCTCCCCAAAGCTCCACCAGCGCAAAACAGTCGGGCAGACCGTGTTCTTCATGGCCCGGGTTGAGGCCGATTTCCAGGTAGGTCGGGTCCACGTCCCTGGCCAGGGCCCACGCCCTTTCAACCATGCCCGCGATGTCGGTTACTGTGAACGCCATGAGCACCCGCCGAGAGGGCACGCGTTTCACCTTGAAGTAGACCTCAAGGGGGATTCCGAAACGCCCCTGACCCATGAGGATGATTCTCGAGAAGTCGGGGCCTGTGGCGCGTGCCGGGGCAAGGCTGTTGCGGAAGATCCTTCCCGATGGCAGCACCGCGGTGAGGGCAACTACCTGGTCCCACTTGCAACCGAAACGCGGACCGAACCGGCCGGCAAATGGTGACAGCAGAAACTCCCACAACTCAACGCTGTGTCCGGGGTCGGGCATGGCCGCCAGGGTACAGTCCTTCTCCAACAACCAGTCCACCAGGTCCCCGGTGAGCCCGCCCGTCTGCACTCCGACCAGTCCCGATTCCGGACTGTAGTCGGTGATTGCGCTCAGGCGTGAGAGCGCCAGTCGAATATGCCACCCTTTGGGTGAAACAGGGTAAGCCAGCTTGCTCAGGGGGAGAACCGGGATCCCCTCGCGAGCCGCATAGGTGACAGCAAGGGAAGCCTCCTGGACCGTGTCGGGATGGACGACAACATGCCTGAACGCCTCGGAGACGGAGATGCGGTGAGCGGGGACATGCCGGCCCAGTTCTTTTCTGATCCGGTTTCCTGAAATCTGTACGCTCATGTTAGTCAGCTCTCAGCAGTCAACCGGCGAGATCCTTCGACTTCGCTCAGGATGACGGTCTGTCCGCAATCTCAAATCAAACATCTATGTTGTACAACTTGCCGGGATTCATCACCTGCCGCGGGTCCAGCACTGCTTTGAACGCCGCGAACAGTTCCTTTCCTCCCGGGGTTTCCCGGTCCAGCAGTCCTTTTTTCAGCAGCCCCACGGAATGGTGGTGACTGATGGTGCCGCCGTACCGGGCGACTGTCTCCTGGCCCAGCTTCCACGCACGTTGATAGGTGGCTGTCGCTCCCCGCACCGAAGGTCGATATCCGGCAAACGTGAAGTAGATGGAGCAGCCTTCCTCGTATGCGTGGGAGAAATGGGCCATGATGAACACATACTTGCCCATGGCTTTCAGCACCGCCTTGTAAAGCGGATGCAGGTTCTCCCAGGTTGTCGCCACCTCCATGGTGTCGACGAAGGCGCCGGCTGCGAACATCTTGGCCTGCTTATACGATACCGCGTAGCGATGCTTGAACCAGTTCCAGCCGGGCTCCGGTCCCAACTCCTCACCGCGAATTCTGGAGACGACTCTGCGCACCTCTCCCCACTGCCGGGAGACCTGGGCCTTGGTGCCCTGTACTCCAACAATGAGCAGGGGTCGGGCCGGGATGATTTCGGCGAGCTTGTTCAGCATCCCCGGCCGGTAGAGCAGCATGGCCAGGCCGGCGTCATTCAGTTCGGTAGCCACCGAAGCGACCGCCTTCTTCATGCCGCTGAGGCGCGATGCCGCGACGTGAATGTCTTCCCCGTCTGCCGTCTTCGAGTGAAAACCGGCGATGAGGCTGTCCAGCGGGTCGTAGAGTCTTAGCACTGTGGGTCGCAGCGGTACCTGCATTATCCGCTTCATGCTCTCAATGCCGTCCTCGGAGTCGAGGAAAGCAAAACCTCTGAAATCGAACTTCTCGGGAAGAGGCTCCACCTTCAGGCATATCCTGGTGACAATTCCGAGGGTGCCTTCTGCGCCCAGTTGCACCGCCAGCATCGGATCGTGGCGGTGCCCTCCGCCCAGCACACCGTAGTGCGCCACCGAGCCGTCCGGGAGCACAACTTCAAGCCCCAGGGTGAGATCTTCGATCTTGCCATAACGGCTGGAGTACTGCCCGGCTGAGCGGCATGCGACGTAACCGCCGATGGTGGAGCAGTTAATGGAGGACGGGAAGTGTCCCAGGGTCAGCCCGTCCTGATCCAGAATGTCCTCCAGCCGCTCCCCCAGCAGTCCCGGCTCGACGGTGACGGTGAGGTTTTCACGGTTGAGTTCCAGCACCCGGCAGAGCCGCTTGGTGTCGAGGATGATGCCCCCTTCCTCGGGAATGGTGGCTCCACATACTCCCGAACCGGCGCCGTATGCCACCACCGGAATTCGTTCGCCGCCGCAGAACTGCACTATCCGGCAGATATCCTCCACGCTCTCGGGGAAGCACACCGCCATGGGGCGTGTGGCCGGGAGTCGGGAGCCCAGCTTCAGGATCTGGTTGCGCGGATACATGTCTGAGGAGTAGCTGACGAGATCCTGCACCTCGGCGCTAACCCGATCCGGACCGAGCAGCTTACGCAATTCGTCGTATATTCTCGCTTCCTGCATCATCTTTCCGAGCTAGGATGGTAGCCTATGGCGAGCCGCGGCGTCAAGGTCTCAACAGCGCGCCCAGAACTCGTTTTAGCGGAGGAAGCGTGCGCGCCAGACTCAGGTTGACAAATCTCATCAGGGGCCAGTCCATGGAAACGGGCGTACCTTTGCGTAACATCACGGTGCATCTGCCCACTACTTCGTCGTGTCTCCACGCAGGGTCCGCTCCCCTGTTCCAGTCACCCCAGGTAATGACGCTATTTCCATCCACGTGCACGACACGGTGGGCGAGCCAGCGCTCTCCGGAGGCGGCCAGGATGACGTCGCCTACCCGAATCCCCAGGGAAGGCTCGAAGAGCATAAGGGTCCCGTCCGGGACAAAGGGGTGCATGCTGCGGCCCCGCGCAGCCAGCGCGAGCGGTTCCGGAAGTTGAGTCGAAGAACTCATTGCTCTTCCTCCCCGGGTCCGTACAGATGCACCGCTTTGTGGACGCAATCGGCGATCTCACACAGCTTGGGGGAAACCCCCGTCATTTCGCCCGTAGCTTCAAGGGCCGCACCGGGGCAGAAATAGCAGAAACGATTCGACGGGCAGTCCATGCACCGGGGCAGATTCGACCAGCGCAATGTCCTGGCGCGCTGAAGAATATCGGACGACTCCCAGATCTCGGCCATGGATGAGGTTCGCACATTACCGGCTGCGACGGGCAGGCGCACGCACGGGTACACAGTGCCGTCGGGAGCAAGGTAGACCCCTGCCGCCAGGCCTTTGCAAAGGAGGTCGCCAGACTGCTTTGGTCCCGGAAAATCACGGCGCGATTTCAGTGACTCTGCGTAGGGTCGCCACTGCTCGACCAAAGCGTTTGCGGGCGGATCAAGATGGGACCGATCACCGGCGACGCACATCGATTCCTCGAACATGTTGGCTGTGACGTGCTCGACTCCCGCCTGCTGCAGACCCGCAGTCAACGCCGCGGCATTCTCGGAAAAGCCTTTCAACAAGGTGGCCACTGCGCGCACTCGCACGCCCGCTTGTTGAAGGAAGAGAGTGGTACTGAGGCTCGACTCGAAAGAGCCGGCCACCCCTGTGACTGCGTCGTGAACAGCCGGGGACTGGGAGTAGAAAGAGATGTCCACCGTTCCCGGTCCGAGAGCCGCCACCTGCTTCAACACTGTCTCGTCGGCCGGGCCTCCCGAGGTCTTGATGTTGAACGCGAACCGGTGCCGGCGCGCGGCTTCCAGAAGGGTCAGCAGGTCGCGGCGCAGGAACACCTCTCCCCCTGAGAACAGCAGCCTGAACACTCCCATCTCCGCCAGTTCGGACAACAAGGACAGCCACTGGCTGGTGGTCATCTCGTCGGCTTTTCGCCCTTCCAGGTAGCAATGGCGACAATGCAGCGGGCAACGATAGGTGAGGTCCAGGTGGGCTGCGTAAAGGCGACCTTCGGTGAGGTAGCGCCCGAACAGTTTGTCCGACAACCCGGTCATTCCGTCTCCTCCCGGGGCTGGCCCAGCAGTTCAAGAGAGACGTCATCGAGGGAGCAATCGAGGGAGAAGCAGTCCACCAGGCTAGCGACCTCGGCGACCCGGGATAGAACCGCTTCGTGCAGCGGGCCGTCAGCGTCCCAGATGATAATGTGTCGAAGGAGTTCGGCGGTAGCTGCCCTTCGCCCCATTCGCTTCAGTCGCGTTGTCGGCCCGCGGCCAAGAAAGAAGAGCCTGCGCACCCGGGCGGCTCCATGGTGAGTGTTGGGCGCGCTCTCTACCTCAAATCCGTCTGCGGTCTTCCACAGCAGTGCCCGGTCATCGGCCAGCGGACCGTCCGGTGCGAGCAGCGCGGCTACCGTACTTTTGCCTGCACCACTCTTGCCGGCAAAGACAAATGCGTCGCCGCTGCCGCTTTCGACCGCAGAAGCGTGCAGTGCCAGGCCTCCTTTGAGCATGGTCCACGCGACGCCCACCGAAGCCAGGACACTATAGCAGAACTGCAGGTCGGTCTTCTCTTCCATCGCCATTGCTACTTTGGCGTGGTCACCTTCCACCGCTGCTGACCAGCGAGGGAAGCTGATTTCCAGCCTCTCCGGACCTGCCATTCGGGCCTTGCCGGACCCGTTGGAAGGAGCGTCCCCAACGGTTATTGAGATTGACAGGCCGGAGTCGCATTCGCCCGCAGTACAGTAGGGAAGTTGCCGAAAAGTAGGGTCAAAATCGGGAGGGGCCGTAAGCGTGGCGGACAGGCGTCCGAAGGTGAATTTCACGTCGAAAGGCTCAATGGAATCAACGTCGCCTAGTAGGTTGGGTCGCCCGCCGGGCACGGGCCGCCGAACTTAGGTCCGCACGCCAGGATTTCGCGCTCGAGGATTTCCTCCGAGACGATTGCAGGCTTGACGTATTTCTGTTTGGTCTTCCGTGCGCTGCTCTTCAGTTCCTTTTTGCTCATTCTATTCACCTCCTCCAGCCTGTTTCTACTTTACGTCCGGGGCTGGCAGTCGTCAACCCCCGGCGACAAGAATGCCACCGGGAGTCTTGGTCTAGTATGCCAATACTGCGTATCCCAGTCCGTCGGTGGCCACCAGCAGATCCGGTAGGCCGTCGCCGTTGACATCGCCCACAGGAGCCAGCAGCCAGGCGCCGAACTTGGTCGTGCCCGGATCCCACGGATCCTCAATGGTCAGGTCCACGTACGGGTACAAGTCTCCGCCGTCCGACACATCCGCCATGTTGAGGCGGACGTATACTTCGCCGTAGACGGAGAGGCCGCCCAACCTGCCGTAGGCCAGGTCGAGAGAGGCTCCCTGGCCTACCGACGCATCGTCGAAGTTGCCGGGGAGCGCAACACTGGCAACGTTGCCTTCAATGCGCAAGCCCAGGGCGCTGGAGAAGATGCCGTCGCCGGCCGAAACTGCGGCCCCCAACTGCACCGTTTCTCCTTGCGAGCTGTTGAACGACGCTCCGTAGAAGACGTAGATTTGCGATTTTTCGCCGTTGGCGAAGTTGTGTTGTGACACAACCAGGTCCAGCTCTCCGTCATCGTCTAGATCGGCGTTTCCGACCAACTCGATGCCGAAGAACATGGCCGCGTCGTAGGGGGCATCCCCAATGAGCTTCACTGAGGCGGCATCTTCGGTTCCGTTGCCGCTGAGACTACCGGAAATGGTGAGCGCCTCCGCGCCGCCCGCAAGTGCGCGGCCGGGAATCAGGTAGACTGCCGAGTTGCCCATGGCTTTGCCAATGGCAATATCGTCGTAGGCCGTGCCGGCATCGGGGAGCAGGTTGCCGACCCCTGCCGCAGCCTGGCCGAACTGGTCTCCGGCGCCCATTTCGATGCCGGAAATGGATACCACCGACCACGCTTCAAGGTCTGCGCCGAGAGCCAGGTCGATGGTGACCGGGTCGTTGGTGGCGAAGGCCGCATCCCCCGGGATGAGGAACACGGTGTTGTCAAGCGGGTTGGTCACCAGCAGATCGTTCAACGGCTTGTTGTTGGAGTGCTTGTCACCGTTGAAGTTGCCGGCGGCCCGGGCCCGGGTCATCCAGTCTCCGTTGTTGGCGGCTTTCACTACTATCGCCGCGGTGCCGTCGACAAAGCCCTGAGAATTGCCCATGTAGATGCGCTGTTCGAATGCGCCTCCGGGGAAGGCGGTGACACCGACATCTCCGTAGCCGTCGCCGTTGATGTCTCCCAAGGCCCCGAGGTAGCCCTGGTATAGTTCAAGGCCGTCGTCAACGCATTGGATGTTGGGGTCGGAAGCAGCCTTGGAGAGGTCGATTACCGTCTCGGTATTGACGTGCCCCTTGACTACGCAGAAGCCGGCAAAGCCGGAGCCGCCGCCAATGGCCATCTCAGCCATGGCGTCGCCGTTGATGTCGCCCAGAGCGTAGACCGAACTGCCGATGGTGACCGCACCGAGGGTGCCTTGGTCCACCTTGCTGTACTTGAGCGTCAGCTCGGAAGTCGAGGTCGTGTCGTCGGCGCTGAACGGCGACTTGTTGCCTGCATTGTCCACTGCCCGCACACCGAAGTAGTACGTCGTGTCCGGTGTGGAGCCCATTACGAACCGGCAGGGATCCGTCGGAGCCCGCTGATCGGGACCGGTGATGTCGTAGTCCTCCGGGTCGCCGGGCGGACCCGGCTCCGGGGGTACTTCTGAAGCCTCGATCTCGGCCGGGTCGCAAGCCGCGTCGAAAGCTGCCTCGTCCGTAATCGGGGCGGTTGAGTAACGGTACTCGTAGTGGTCCACCGGCCCGCCGCCGTTGCCATCGTCGCCTACTGCGAACCAGGTCAACCGCACGGAAGGACGCCTGCGGACCACGTCCTGGTCCGGGTCGATTTCATGGAGTGATATCGCCGACGGCGCAGTTACATCTACTGTGAGTGCGATGGAAACCTCGCTCTCGTTGCCCGCGGCGTCTGAGGTCCTGAGAATCATCGACTCCCCTTCCTTCTCCTCCAGCGACAGGTTGTCGAACTGGTGGCTAAACGGCTGTGCATCGATGGCCACAGAGCCGAGGGAAAGTTCGCCGCCGTTGTCGGTGCAAACCAGGCTTGCAACGCCGCCGGACAGGTTGTCGCCGGTGACCGTGAACTCGATGTCGGTCTGGCATCCGTCAACCGCACCGTTGAGGTCCGCGGCCATGTTGCAGAGGAACGGGTCGCTCGTCGGCGAGTCAAATACCGGTACCGGATCCTGCAGGTCGACCATGATGGCCACTGCGCCCGTTGAGAAGCCGGTGTCGCCACCTTCAAAGAACAGTCGCGCCTCCAACTGGAACGCATCTCCGTGGTCAACTCCCAGGGAGAACGCGGCGGTGCCGTCGCCAACCTCGGAGGTGGTATCCCCGGGGACGTCATCAAGGTAGAGCACTGCCTGGTCGATGTCGCCGCATGCGCCGGCGAAGCTTACCGTCAAGTCGGCGTCGGCATTGGCGCAATCCTCGCCCGCCACCGAGCAGTAGCTGTTATTGATGTAACCGGACTCCGGCAGGTTCAGGAACGCCACTGCGCAGGAGCCCAACTCAAGTGAAATCTCGACGCTGTCGGTAGTCTCGTTACCGGTAGCGTCTTGCACGGCCACCTCGATGATGCGGTACTCCATGGTGTTGAGAAGCTTGCCCAACGAAATTTCGGCAGCGTAGACACCGCCGCCCAGGTCAGACACGTCCTCGGGCGCTGGAGTCTTGTCCAACGGAGCCTCGCAGTTGGCATAGGCTGCGTCGCAGCGGCTTGCCGCAATCGAGAAAGTGGACAGGTCGGTAGTAGTGAACTGGACCGAGAGCTGGAAGCCTGCGGCTATCTCGTCCAGATCGTCCTCTTCCGCCAACGCCGCGCCGTTGAGCGGGGCGTCGATGGTCACAGTAGGAGCGTTGCGGTCAACCAAAATGATCGCCGGGTTCGTGATTGTCGTCGTCTGATTGAATGCCGCGTCTTCCACCGAGGCCCTCAATTCGTAGGAGCCGTCGTCAGCCAGCGCACCATCGAACTGAGCGATGTTCTGGGCGCCGACTGTGGCTGTGCCGATCTCCTGCCAGCCATCGTTGTTCTGTTCCAGATGCACGGTCGCAGCCTGCACGTTGCACAGCAACTGCACGTCGGCCGACGAACCGGCCAGCAGCGGGGAATTCGAGGGATAGGAGAACTCAAGCGACGGTGCTACGGTGTCTACGAGGATCTCCTCGCAAACCGGACCGACGTTGTTGCCCACTGTGTCCTTCGCTGTTACGCAGACGTCGTTGTAACCTTCGAACAGCGACAGGTCCACCGCAAGAGAATCTCCGGACAACGAGAAGGTGCCCTGCTCGATTCCGTTGACGCTCACGGTCGCGGTGCCGCCCGTGGCGCCGGTAATGGCGATGGCTGCACCGAACACGTTGTTTCCCGCTTCCTCTGCCTGGCTCAAGACGCCCAGCGGAGGCAGGGTGTCAGCGGTGAAGGTGATCTCACCGATTGCCGGTGCGACGGTGTCCACCAGTACGGCTCTGCTCTGGCCGGGATAGTAAGCCGACATCATTGACGATACCCATGCCTGCGTATCGTTGCGTTGGGCTTCCACGAACATCTGGTGGATACCCTGGGGCATTTGTCCAACCTCGGAGAGATTGAAGCCGATGGAGTCGTTTCCGCCGGCGTGGTCGATGGTCTTGACGACCCGGTACACCCCCTCGCCTGCATAGTCGCACTCGTCATTTCCTTCAAGGTCTGCGTGGTCGCTGCACAAGCGGGCGTTCTGCACGCCGTCGAACAAGCCGGCGGGCGACGAATAGACGCCCAGACTCTGAGGCGCGGACTTCCAGGGCAACACGCACCTGAGGCCGCTCACACTCTGGGCGCAGATCCCCTTGCCGCATTCCGACGAGTCGGTGCAGGTCTTGTATTCCACGTAGGTCTCCTGGGTGAAGCGAATGTCCACCTCCTCCAGGAAGAACTGTACCGTCTTGACAAGCTGAGTCTCGTTGCCCGACAGGTCGGACACCGAAATAGTGAAAGTGTGCGCGCCTTCGTCGAAAGTAAGCTGGCCGATACTCAACTCAGCCCACTGGCCATCGGCAATGTCGTCCGCGATGTCAGCCTCATGTTCCGTGGGCGGTTCTTCGCCCGGGCCCTGAATGCTGATGGTCACGGTCTGTCCTGCCTCTACGCCGCCCAATTTCACCGTGACCGTGGCCTGGTAGCCCGCGGCATCGGCGTCTTCGTCGAACGCCACCGGCATCAACTCGAAGGGCGGGGACGTCAGTGTGGAAGAGATGGCCGGCGCGGTGCGGTCGATGGTGACCGAAACCGGGTCGGAGACTGCGTTTTGCTGGGCAAGATCCGTCGCGTTGGCGACCAGGATGCAAACCGCGTTATCGGCCAGGGTCACGCCCGACCACATCACCGCGTCCTGGGCTACGTCTGCCTGGTAGTCAACGGCAGGCTGACCTTCACACGTCACCGAAAGAGTAGCTTCCACCCCATCTTCGACGTTTCCAGTCTCCGCAGTCACGGTGAGCTTGCACCCGGGCGCACCGGGTGCGCAACCGGGGGTGCCCAGGTTGATTATCGTGCCGTCCGGCGGATCGGTGATCGCGATGGAAGGCGCATCGGACTTTTTGGTGATTTTGTGTACGTCGGAGTAGCCGGTCGCGCTGTAGTTGGCGTGTGAGGCTGCCCCCTGAATTGTAATGGGGACGCCGGTCTGGAAGCCGGACGCTTCAAACGAGTAGTTACCTCCCGGGCCGGCAGATTTCGTCATGAACTCGACGCCGCCCAGGTAGAGCGTAACTGCTGCGTCTTCCAGCGCGGTCAGCGCGTCGGGGGAGGTGGCGGACAGAATAACCGTCACTGACTCCGCCGAGGTTACCAGGTCGGCTGCAGGGGAGACAAACTGCAGGCGGGGTGCATCTACCGTGTAGTTTCCGGTCACCGTGAGCGGTTCGGCCGCATGGCCGAGGCCGTCCTCCGCAGTGACTTCAAGAACGTTTTCGCCCGCGATGAGGGTTACGCCGTAGAAGTGGGCCAGGTGCTGGCCTCCGTCTTCGGCCGGAGCCACGCATGACAGCGCGTATCCGTTGGCGGTGAGGCAAACCTCAACCGATTCCGGCTGCACTTCGCCCGAGACCTCTATCACGACCTCGATCTGGCAACCGAGGAACAGATCTACCGAGTCCGGGCAATCCGCACCATAGCTGAAGCCGTCAAGGGGGGATTCCACCGAAAGAATCGGTGCGCTATTGTCAACAGAAATGGTCACCTCGGTTACGCTGCCAGCCTGCTCGGCTACATCATTTCCGAACTGGTCGGTGGCGGCCGCTTTGACCGTGTAGCTGCCATCCACGAGCGCTTCGATGCCGAGTTCGCCGTAGAAGCCTGAATCAGTTGCCGTCGCGTCCGCCTCCACCATGACGTTGTCACCGTTCAGAATCTGCAACGTAATGGTCTGTCCGGCGAGCCCGGTGGCTGCACCGGAAACGGCCAGGGTGGCGCCGTCGGCCAGGGCGCCGTCAGCCGGTTCGCCAATGATGATCTGAGGCGCCGGGATGGCGATGGTGACTCCCACCAGGGGACTTAAAGTTGTTCCGACCTTGTCGTAGGTCGCGCGGCAGATGGCGTAGTTGCCCAAGGTCGCGGTTTCGAGTTCCACCTCAACCGTGTACTGGGCGTCGCCGGCAACGGCACCAATATTCAGTGAGCCGAAAGTGGACCACACGCTTCCCGGCGTGTCCTTGCGGCATTCCACCTCCAGCAAGTCGCCTTCCTCCAGCAGGGGAGCCATGACCAGGAAATCGGTTTCGAATACCTCCTCGGTGCCCGGGGTGCCGTCCTCAACCGCGAAGAGGGTAGTGCCGTCAATGGGTGTGAGTACCACCAGGTCGTAGGCCTGATCCACGTAGACCAGTGAGATTTCATCAGAGCCTTCGTTTTCGCAACAGTCCGCGGTTCGCACCTCGATGGTGTTGAGGCCGGGAGTGTCGAGGGTGACTCCGGAGAACTGGAAAGCTCCATCGGGGGCGAAGCCGGATTCGGAAAGCTCGCCGTTAATCCACAGGTCGACTGCGTCCATGCCGGCCACGCCCACTGCGGAACCGGAAACGGTGATCTGGGTCCCCTCGGTGTCCGGGTCCTCGTCATCGGCCTGGTTGAGGGAGGCCGTGGAGGGCAGTTCAATAGCGACAACGGGTGACGAGGTATCCACAAGATATGAAATCGATACGGTCTCCTCCCGTTCCGGAGCAGAAGAATCGGACACGTGGGCGACCAATTCCGCGCCCAGGCATTCGAGGTCTCCGCTGTCGTCCAGGGTTACCGAAAGTACTGCCGTGCCGTCGACCAGGTCCACTTCTCCCGTCGATTCGATCCCTTCGCCGTCAATCCATGCAACATCGCAGTCGGTGCCCGCTGAGGTGACCGTGAATTCGAACTGGAAGCCGGCAGTTCCCGGGTCGGAATCTTCGGCCAGGCAGTCGTCGTTGCCCGGGTCGAGGGTAGCGCCACAGTTGCCGGTCTCCGCACAAACCTGCTTCAAATCCGAAGGTCCGTCGGGGATCTTCACCTGGATTTCATGGCAGGCGCCTTCTTGAGTCTGAGACAGCGTTACGGAGTCGGGGAACTGGAACTGGCCGTTGCCGACAGGAGCGCCCGTTGTCTGGTCCAAGCTCTGGTCAACCCACAACTGAACGTTCTCACCCGCGGTTACATTGGCCACGGTTACGAGAATCTCCACCTGCAGACCGGGGGTGTTCGAATCGATGTCGTGCTCGTCCAAGGTCAGGTCAAGCAGTGCTTCTTCTAGACATCCGGTTTCCGTCATCACACAGAAAGTCAGCTCCTGTGGAGGCGGCTCCACCTCTTCTTCAATCTTGATGTCAAGTTCATCGGGGGGAATGTCCGTGGTCTCCTGGAGGTCCACCGGTTCCACGTCCGGCAACACGTCAATGGGAGTCACTTCCGCCTCTTCCCCGTCGATGTCTTCATCGATCAGGTCGACCTGATCGGTGGCATCCGTGACGGGGATTTTCCCGCCGCCGCCATCAGGGCAACCGGTGAGAAAAGCCAGACAAAAAATAGTAAGAAAAGCGATAAACATGGTGGCCCGCTTCATGCCAGTACCTCCTCGGCCGTAATATCATTCTGGAGTTTTAAAGCTCGCTATTAGGGGAGACAATAGTCAATCCCTACACGCGATTCAAGACTAGTCTTAAGATTACGGTTCTCATAAACCAAAATAAAGAAGAAAAGCGTCACCCGACTGTCGTCGTCACGCGCGTTTTCCGGCACAAATTGGTTGCGTTTACTGGTGAAGGACTCTTATACTCCTTCGTCAACAAGGGGACTCTTATGGTCCGGGCCGTACAAATATACGTGGCTCTTTTCATCGCCCTGGCGCTGCCGTGTGCCGCTTTGTGTGATGAGGACCCTGGTGACAAATCCAAGCTGAAAATCGTCGACATCAAAGTCGAAGGACTTATCCGCGTACCGCCTGAAACGCTTCTCGGGGTAGCCAGCATTGCTAAGGGGGATACCCTTTCTCACCAGGATCTGATCCGCCGTACCCGGCAGTCTATTCGAGCCATGTTTGCCATCGGCTACTTCACTGACATCAACGTGTTCAGAAAGGACGTCGCCACGGGGGAGTTGGAGCTTTCAGTCGTTGTGAAGGAGAAATACGTGGTCCGCAAGGTGAATCTCGTGGGCCACGACGAAATCGAGGAAGAAGATATCCGCAAGGTCTTCACCATCAAGGAAGGGCGCTTTCTGGACAGCACCAAACTGGTGGCCACCTTGCGTAGCGTAGAAGAGTTGTACCAGGACAAGGGGTTTTACCTGGCTGAGGCCTCCTGGGAAGTGGAGAAGGAGGATGCAACACGCACCGCGGTCGTGACGGTTCGTATCAAGGAACAGGAAGAGGTGGAGATACGAAAGATCGTCTTCGTCGGCAACCAGGAACTCCCCGATAGTGACCTGAAGGCCTTTATGCAGACCCGTGAAAAGGGGTACCTTTCCTTCATGCAGCAGGGGGGGTTGTTCCTCAACTACTTCTTCCAGGGTGGACGGGACGGAATCGGAGGCGGCGTTCATATGCAATCGGACATGATCGATGCCTCACAGTTCGAATCATGGTCCGCGCACCAGGATGTCGATTTGCAGAGAGTCAAGTGGCTCTACATGACCAGGGGCTACGTGGATGTGAAGCTGGGCCAGCCGAGAATCTCGCTGACGCCTGACGGTCAGGGGATCGTCATCACCGTCGGTGTCAACGAGGGTATGAAGTTCAAGGTCGGCAAAGTGGAGATAGTGACCGACGACACCGATGGGCTTCTTTTCGAAAAAGACGAATTGAGAGATTTGCTGGAGTTGAGTCCCAAGCAGGTGTTCAACTCCGAAGACGTGATGAAGGACACCATGCTGCTGCAGCGGAAATTCAAGGATAAGGGTTTTGCCTTTGTCTCGGTGTCCAATACGCCTTACCTGGACCGCCAGGACGGCATTCTGGATCTCACCTATGTGGTGGAGAAGGGGCAACCGGCCTACATCGCGTCCATAGAGCTCGAAGGCAATACGAGCACCTGCGACAAGGTGATCCGCCGCGAGATGAAGATCGCCGAGGGTGACCTGTACGAGCAAAGCAAGATCGACCGCAGCAAGGCGCTGATCTTCCGCCTCGGTTTCTTCGAAAACGTTGAGATTATCAACCGTCCGGCCCTCTTTTCGCCCGGCATCAGAAAGCCGGGGGCGAAGGAGGAGGAAGTTGGGTACGTTGACCTCATCGTCAAGGTCAAGGAGCGGGAAACCGGGATCTTCCAGGTGGGTGCCGGATTCTCATCGCTGGAGAGCTATCTCCTGCAAGCTAGAATATCCAAGAACAATTTCCTGGGCCGAGGACAGACCGTTGGTGTTCAGGCTTTGGGGTCTTCCCTGCGCAACATCTACATGTTGTCCTTTGTCGAACCGTACTTCATGGACACCCGGGTCAGCCTTTCCCTCGACCTCTACAAGACCGCAATCGACTACGATGCGTTCACCACCGATTCCCTCGGTGGCAACATCTCCTGGGGGTACAGGTTCTTCGACGACTATTTTGTCTACCTCACCTACAAGCTGGAAGAGAAGGACACTACAATCGGGGGGCGCCAGGGCTTCTCGGTGCCAGTGAAGAGCTTCATCCCGGAAGGGCTCACGTCGTCACTGCGGCTCAGCGTCGCCTGGGATACCCGCAACAACCGCATCATCCCTACCGACGGGTTCTATAACTCAGCCTCCATGGAGTACGCAAGCCCCTACCTCGGCGGCGACTCCGACTTCTACCGCACCATCTTCAATACCCGCTGGTACGTACCGCTGGTGTGGAACTTCATCCTGCGGCTCAACGGAACCGCCGGCTACGTCAACAGTCCGTCGGAATCGGGGGTGCCGTTGTTCGAGCGGTTCTACGTGGGCGGCATCTTCTCCGTGCGTGGCTTCCACCGCAACGCTTTGAGCCCCACGGTGCCTGCGGCCGCGAGCAACGATCCCGGCACCACCATGCGGGACTTCCCCATCGGCGGCAACAAGCAGCTCATTTTCAACGCCGAAATCGAAATCCCGATCTTCCGCCAGATGGGTATTGTGGGCGTCGTTTTCCTGGATGCAGGCAACGCCTTTGCGGAAGAAGAGGCGATGTCCCTGATGGCTCTTAGAACGTCCACCGGCTTTGGTTTCCGCTGGTGGTCGCCCATGGGACCGCTACGCTTCGAGTGGGGTTTCCCTCTGGACCCGAAGCCGGGGGAAGAACCGATGGTCTTCGAGTTCACCATCGGCAGTGCATTCTAGATGCCGGGCCGAGGCAAATACGCAGGGCTTCTGGATGAGGCGGCCCGGGCGTGTTTCTTCCTCGGTGTCGACGACATGGCAGAGCGCCTGTGCGCGGCCAACATGCCCTACGGGATTGCCAAGATCCGCTACATTCAGGCCCGGCACGGAATCACCCCGGATGCCTGTTTCGTGGGGGCTCCGGACGCAACCATAACCCGCAACATTGACAGGTGGCAGGCCGGCTTTGGATATGGCGGTAGAATCCGCTTTTCCGGCGATTTCTCCGTGCTCTCGGTCAAATCCAACTGCTGCGGCATCTATCTGGGCGGCCTGTCCGAAATCCCCGCCCCCGCCGACGTGCTGTCCCGCATCAAAGAGGTCCAGAACAATCTGCCCCAGGTGAGCGGCACGCCGCTGTCATGGGATTTCGGAAAGAGCAACCACTTCATAAGCGTGGTTCAGTTCGACAACGAGGTTGAGGGACACCCGTACGGCGTGGTGATCCACGGGTCAGGTCCGGAACTGAGGAATGAGGGGGAGCACGGTGCGGGGCTGTACTTTGACCGCTCGGAAACTCTGGGTCGCATCGCGGACAAGGAAACGACTCCCTGGGGGGACCTGCTGGTGCTCCGGGGCGCGGCTCTCGATGAATACTGGCGCGGCTATCTCGAAGCCGAACGGATTTCCCGGGCGCGGCGCAAAGTCATCGCTGACCTTCTCTTCCCCGGAATCGCCGAGATCTCCAACACGATTCACCAGGGAGCCTCCGCTCCCAATGACGTTCATCTCGGGTGCCTGGTGGACACCGGGGACACCCCGGTTCCGCTGGTGCTGAAAGCGGAGCTCCCCGTACCGATAATCCGGTGTGTGGACAATCTCTCCCCGGAGGTGGTGGAGTCGCTCGGGTTTACTGAGCGGGCGGAAGGAGCGGGTCTTCTCGAGCGGCTCACCGGAGCCAATCTTCTGCCCCATGGCGGTGGATACGGGGTGGCCGGCTATGAGCGGATCGCCGAGATCATCGAGGAAGGGTCCTCCCGGTTGTACGTCATGGAGACCGAGGGGGCCAACCCGGCCCGGGTCTATCATCGGAATTTCAGGAACATCCCGTTCTACTATCGCGGCGAGGAAGTGCTGCACCGGTTGGAAGAACTGCGCCTGGGGGAGGTGGTTGCCCTCGGGCTGCCCAGATTTGAGTTTCTGGTCTGATGGCTTTCATCTCTCGACTCGTCGGCCTTCAGCCGAGGCAGTGGCGACGCGCCATCACGCTGTGGGCGTTATGGTTCTGCCTCGCCGCCGCTTTCGAACTGGCCCGGGGCACGGTGATGTCCATCTTCCTCGAACGTCTCGGCAGCCGCGAGCTGGCTCCCGCTTTTGTCCTGGAAGGAGTGCTGAGACTGGCCGCCGCGGCGCTCTACCTGTTTCTCGTGAAACGGGTGTCCTATTCCAAACTCATGACTCTGGCCGCGGGCGCTTACGCAGTTTCCCTGCTCATGCTCATCTCCGTGCTGGGGGCCGAAAGCAACCAGGGCCTGATGTTCTTCTTTGTCGTCGAACGCGTCTCCCTGACCCTCATAATGATGCATTGGGGCGTATACCTGGTGGACTTCTTCACCGTCCGGGAATCGGCCACCGCGATTCCTTTCGTCTACAGCGCCCAACCGTTGGGCGCCCTTCCCGCCGGCGTGCTGCTCGCGTTTTGCCCCGGCCTTAGTGAGTCGGACCTGTTCTTCATCCCCGTGGCCCTCGTGGTTGCGTCTACCCTCTTTATCTGGAGGACGGCCAGGCTTCTCCCTGAGTCACCGAGGATCAGGGTCGCTCCCCAGACTGCCGTAAAGGGAGAGGTCCGGCGTTACCTGCTGAGAGCCCCGGTAGTACGCTACATGGCGCTCGCCACCGCAGTGATGGTCTTCGTCAGAGCCTCCCTCGAGGTCTCGTACAGCGCGGTGCTGGAATGCGAGTTCTCCGACGCCGCACACATTCGGGAGTTCTGGGGCAACTACGTGATCTGGGCAAACCTGGCGGTCTTTGCCGCTCAGTTCCTCTTCTCGGCCCGCCTTATGAGGGCGTTTGCGCCCACGCGCGTGAACCTCGTCTACGCAGGTGGGGTAGTGGTCTCTTTCCTCACCCTGTTTGTCTGCCCGGGCGCCACCGCAATTGTGTTCGCCAAGTTCGTCAGGAAGGAAGTCAAATCGATTCTCAAGACTCCGTTCTCCATTATGATTTATGGCGCCATGGCCGACTATGCCAGGCCATTCGCCCGTATGGCCATATTTGGAGTTGTCATTCCGCTGTCCGGCATTATTACCGGCCTTTTGCTCATGGGTCTTGAGGCTGCCGACGCGTCCACCACCTGGATTGTGCTGCCCGGCCTGGCCGGCGCAGTCGCTTTCGTGGGTGTTTCCATGCTGCAGAATCGGGCCTACAAGCTGGCCCTTATCGAACTGCTGGAACACAAACTCACCGAGTCTTCCCGATCCGGCGCCACTTCGACTCTCCTGCGGCAAGCGGACGGCCGCATACTCGATATCCGCGCGGTAAGGGAGAGGGTGGACTACTACCTGGTGCGAGGCCGATATGCCCGCAAGCTCTTCCCCGACCTCTACTCCGGCTTTGACCCCACCGCAGACGACGCGACGGTGGACCTCGAAGAGAGGCTGGACGAGCTGCTGCTGCTCGTGGAACTGTACCGGCCCAAGGGCGCACCCCACGTGCGCGGACTGCTGGTGGCCGCGCTGAAAGACCAGCGCACCGACCTGGTAGACAACGCGGCAGAAGTGATCGACTCAATTCTCCCAGCCTCCCTCGCCCGCAAGGGCCGGACCCTCGTCTCCGTCGGCCTCGAAAAGGGCGTGCAGGTCAGCTAGGCAGTAGCAAAACAGAGCCTGCCGTTCTTGCTTCTTCGAAGCGCTTACGCCACAATGGCTCGGTAGCCGGGATTTGACTCCCGGCGGCGGAGGCCACATGCAGGTTCAAAGTCTCTCGTTCTTCCTCTCGGACCCGTTGCTCATGCCCTGCGTGGTTGAGCATTTCAAGGACGCGGTGGCGCACGTCGAGCCGGGCAAGGCCGTGGTGGCCGGGGTAGGCCACTACGAGGTCCACGAGCCTCTCATCGCCAAGTACCGACCGCCTACTTGCGAGTTTCTGTTGCAGCACTTGGGCGAGTTGCGCTCCCACGCGGTGATGGTGGCTGCAGTAAAGGCCGGGGAGAGCTTCATCCACGGTAACGACGTTCAGCCGTTCCGCTACCGGAACTGGCTTTTTACCATGGCCGGCCAGATCCACCTGGTCGAAGAGGAAGATGAGGCTGCGCTGCCCATTCCTACCTATATTCGCAGGAACATCCGGGGAACCACGGTGCCCGAGGTGCTGTTCCACCAGGTGCTGGCTTTCCTTCATCGCCAGGGATTGCTGGCGGGAGAACGGTGGGAGATGAGTCCCCTGCGAAAGGCGTTGAAAGCCGCGGTTTCACTGGAAGGAGTGAGCCTTACCGGCGAGCGCGCCGACTGCAGCGTGATTCTCACTGACGGACGGATTCTTCTCGGCGCAGCCCTGGGCCGCCCCGTCTATATGCGAGTGTTCAAGGGGCTTGAGAATTGCAAGCGATGCGACGACCGTTTGGGGCAGCCGGTTTTCCACGAACATTTAAGGGGCGCTGCTTTTCTTGATACGGGGTCACTGCCGTCTGAAGAGTGGGAGACCATCGGTCCCAATACGCTGTTCCAGGTGGATACCAGCTTGAACGTCGAGACCTTCTCGTTGGACTAGCGTCCGTCCGAGGACTTGGGGCGTGGGGAACAGCCCGGGGGCTCGTTGACTATTAGCGGCGCGCCTTCTGCCGTGCCTTCCTCTTCTCAGTAGCTATGCGCTCTAGTCTTTTCGCACGCTTGCGCTGCCGTACCTTCTGCTTCGTCTTAATCGTGTAGTCGCCTCTACCCATCGAGATCTCCTCCGTATTGGGATGCCTGATTATAGGGACGGTTCTTCTGGGGTCAACCAAATTCTTGTTTCAACCGACGGTTGTCGGGGTCAGCACCGCGGCGGGCCCGTCGGGCGCCGTGGCCCGGACGAGGTATCCTGCAGCCGCCGCGAGGTCGGCTATTTCGTCTTCCGGGTAAGTGTAGAGAAAGCCGTTGTGGGGTTCGAATACCTCACCCCGGGCGTGGTGCGTGAGGCCGGCTTTCCGGAGCGAGGCACGAAACAGTCGCCGCGCCCGGCAGGCACCGGAGCGGCGGTCGCCGAACCAGCTCACCAGCACAGGGCCGGAAGGGCATAGGGAACGGAACTTCGGTAACAACGCGGAACGGGCGCCTTTGTCGAACAGGAAGCTGATGCTGCCCCACCCCGCGACAATCGCGTCGAAGGGCGCCAGCGCCTCCAGAGAAGGAAGGCCGGCGATAAGGCGCTCGTAACCGGCGCATTCCGCGGCCAGCAGGCTGTCGCCCGGCACAACTCCTTCCAGGTTTGACAGGAATGCCGACAGCGGCTCGAAGGCCGCCACCTCGTATCCCCGGGCGACCAACTGCAGTGCTTCTCTACCCCCGCCCGCACCACCCACTAGAATGCGCGCCGGCGCCGGCGGAAAGAACTCGTCCAGGAATCGCTGTTCCCAGGGGAAGACAAAGATGTCCTCAGGTTTGGTGTAGTAGAAGTTGGAGCGCCCGTAGACGAGCGCGGAGAACTCAGCACGCTTCGCGTGGGGTAGGGCGGCCAGCAGGAAATCACCCCAATGGTCAAGCACCGGGGGCGCAATACGTCCCAGACGCCTTACCGGGCGGTTCAGAACTTCCAGCAGTCTTACGGTCCCGGATGTCATCGCAAAAGACTTCCAACTTTGTTTCATTGACATTATGATACGCAAAAGTGGTTGAGTGACAAGGGAGACGAGGATGAGGCAATTGTCAATTATCAATTATCGATTATCAATTGGACGGCTCAAGGGTGCCGTAGTGTGTTTGATGGCGGTGGCAATACTGGGGCTGCCCGCGACGGCGAGCGCGGGGTCCATCGAGATGGCGGATGGATTGGCTGCCAGTGCCAAGACTCTGTTTGACTCCGGGAAGTATCAGGAGTCGCTGGACCTCTACACCCAGGCCTACTCCACCTACCCAACGGCCAAGTACGTGTTCGGCATTGCCGGCTGTTATGTCAAGCTCGGGAATCTGCCCCGAGCTCTGGACGCCTACGAGATGTTCACTCAGTATGAGCCGACTCCCGAGATCATGAAACGGGTGGAGGCGGAGACGAAGAAGATAAAGGACTTGTTGGGTCAGGAGTACGGCGAAGTGTTCATCTATTCGTCACCCTCGGAGGCCCAGATCATTATCGATGAGATCTCGAAGCAGAACGTCTATTCAACTCCCACGCGGCGCTGGCTGAAAGAGGGAAAACACTCAATCTTCTTCAAGAAGGAAAAACACCTCCCCCGGGAACTCAAACTCAACGTGAAGAAAGGGGAGCACGTGTACATCTACACCGGCCTGAAACCCGAGAAATAGCGATCCCCGACGATTGTTCTGCCGTTCGCCGCCTTGCCGTCCCTACCGCCTGCAGCCTCTCTTTTGCTACCGCCTGCCGTTCTACTTCCGAGCATCAGCGAGGAAGGACACCGCGGGTCCGATACAGCCGTCGCAGTAGCCGAAATTCTCGATCATGTTGTCGATGATCTTTGAGGCGGCGCGCTTTTCCGCATCCTGGAGAGGTACGCGGTCCAGATGTTTCAAGACAAGGCTCCGGGAGCGATCTATTTCTCCCTTGTTATCCGTGTAGTAGGCCGTCTTGAGTCCATCGAACTGGCTGGCGAAAAGTAGTCGGTAGTTTGGGGCTACCCCGGGATTTTCCAGGGAAAACGAGGCGATTCTACCCATGAATTCCTGCCTGACCCGATCCTTCTCACCGGCCCCCTTCCATTTCGCTTCCGT
This sequence comes from uncultured Myxococcales bacterium, assembly GCA_964626565.1. GTDB lineage: Bacteria > Myxococcota_A > UBA9042 > CAIXZC01 > CAIXZC01 > CAZVFX01. The sequence goes on along the minus strand of CAZVFX010000012.1, from coordinate 61,379 downwards.
TTCCTCCATGAACTTCTCATCGGGAGGAACTTCAGCTTTGCTCACAGGGTCAACCACGGATTCTTTCTTGAGGTATGCGGAGACGTGGTTCGCGTATTTCTGTAACAACCTGGCGAATTCATCCTCGGTTACCAGTCCCATGGCCACCGAGAATTCCCGGTCGACAAGGTCTGCGTACCTGTCCTTGACCTTCTTCAGCAGTAACCCGGCATCGTGGAATTCACCGGAGGAAGAGATCTGGAGGAACTCGTAGATGGTCTTCATCTTGACGATTTCCCCGATCTCCTCGAATACTTTCACCGGGTGCAGGCATTGGACGTCCGTTGCCTGGGCAGCGGTCAGAAGCAGCCCCTTTACTTCCCTGGGGGATGCGCCGATCCAACCTTCGTAGTCCGGTTCGTCTTCCGATTCCCGGTACAGTTGGCCGATGTGCTGAATAAGCTCTTTGGCTTCTTCAGGCTTGAGGCCCGCAGGGTGGGTGCCCAAGGCGTAAAGGTCTGCCTTTTCCAGTGGAGTGAGCTTGCCGATCGCGTCCCTGATGGTCTCCGGATACCGGTCAGCTTGCGGCTTCTTCAGCCGTGTAAGCACTGCCCACAGAGCGGCCATTTCACAGGCGTGAGGGGCGATGTGTCTGCCCACCACCTCCGAGGTTACTTGCATGTCGTAGATTTGGCGTTCGACGCGATAGTCCCGTATGTAGGGTACCTTGACCAGCTCAGTGCGGCCCTTGAATGATGGGAACTCGGGCACTTTGGTGAAGGCGTGGACGTACTTGTCGTTGGTGGTACCCACGAAGATGATGTCCAGGTAGGCGATCACTCCGCCCACCACAATACGGTTGTTCTCACACGATCCCAGGAGATACTTGAACGCGTCTACAGGGCGTTTGAGCAGATCGCTGAACTCGAGCAGGCCGCGGTTCGCGTCCACCAGGTCCCCGGCAAGCTCGAACATGGAAAGGTGCCTGAGGCCGGGCGGGAGGTTCGAGAAACTCTCATCCATGGTGATCTGGCGCATGGATGCGTCTACGTGCATTTGCGGCTCAATGGTCACGATTCCCCGGCGATAGCGGCGGGAGAAGTGGAAACGCCTCACCTGTACGTGAGCGAGAACGCGCCTCAAGTCTCCTCCGTACGCGGCCAGGAGGGCGTCGAAGATCTGCCGCGAATCGGGACTCAGGTCCCCGTTTAGAATGTGGCTCGAGAATCTCTCGCCCTCTCCATCATCCCCTGCGGTGACGTCCTTCAGAAACTGACGCCTTTCAGCCTTTGGAATGAGGAATATGGGGTGGTCGCTCATTTGCGATGGAACCAGCGCAGCAATCTCGTCCTGAGGATGGAACGCGTAGGTGCCGGGGTCTTCGACTGGTGGGGCTGCTGCGGACTCAAACCCTACCCGCTTGCCCTGGAAAGAACTCTTTGGGAACACCCAGGCGAAGGTGTAGGTGGCGCCCTCAAGAGTCTTCGAGTAATTCACCATGGCTCTGGCCAGGCACTGCACGAAGGAGGTCTTGGCCGACCCGTTGGGGCCATGCAGCAGGACCAGCTTGTTGGACATCCCTTCCCGGACGAAGTTGGACAGGATATCGTAGAAATCCTGCTGCACCTCTTCCTGCCCGATCAATCTCTCTCTTCCCTCATCGAACGGTGCATCGAACAGGGTGAACCTGGACTTCTCCCCCGTGTAGGCGGAGATCTCGTCCCTTCCGAAGAAGTCGACGGTGTCTTTGAGGTATTCAGCCGCGTTGCGGCCGAGTTGCCCGGGGCGTTCCGCAAACAACTCCAGGTACTGGTCGAACGACATTACGTTCTTTCCGGATACGAACTGTTCGCGGAATTGCTCGGAGAGTTTGCCGAGGTAAGAGTCGCTATCCATGGGCAGGGGCCCCCCTATTTGGCGTTGACCTTGAGCTTGAGTTTCTCTTTGCGAAAGATCTTGCAGGAAGTCTTGTTGCAGACCGAGAAGCTGGCCTCAACGCTCACGTCGTGGGAGCCGGCGGGACCAATCTTAGAGGGGACGGTCAGCCAGGCGCGGCTGTCCCCGGTGGACAACTCCTCAGGCACCCATAGCCAGCTCACATCCTCGCCGTCGACGTTCTTCTCGAGTCTAAAGCCCGGCTTCTTCTGGTCGCCGGGATCTGCGGTCGGCTTCGCCTTGAACTCGCTCTTCGCCAGTTTCACCGCATCGTCAGTGGTGAAGACAAACTTGAAGGGGTACTCCTTGTTCCACTTGTAGCCTTCCGACGGTGTGATGAACAACACCAGGTCACAGGCCGTTTCCGCTTTCGATTCGTCGGGCGTAAGGGTGGCACTGTAATATTTGGTGTTGTCGGCCTTGCTCTTCTCCCCCTCAGCCATTGGCTGGGAGCGGCCGTTCTGGCAACCCAGAAGCAGGACTAAGGGCAGTATGGGCAGTAATCTGTTCATTAACTATCCTCCTATTCGTCAGCTACATGGAAGTTAGCAAACCAGTCGCCGCAAGGCAACTGTTAGTAGCTTTCTTCGGTGATGGTGACTTTGCCTCTAAAGGCCCGATAGATAAGGGCGGTATATCCGATTACGAAAGGCATGCCGATGAGCGCGATGATCAGCATTACCGTCAAAGTCTTCGTGGACGAGGAAGAGTTGTAGATGGTGAGGGACAGCGTCGGGTCGTTGGACGCAGGGACCAGGGTGGGGAAGAGGCCCAGGCCCACCAGACCCAGCATGGCGGCAAGGGCCGTCGCTGAGGCCAGGAATGCGTGCCCCGGCCGGGTCCGGGCCGCGGCGAGCGGAATGTACGCTACGGACAGCACGAGAGCCGCCAGGGCGACCCAGAACAGCGGCATGTTCACCACCCCCTCAAAGAGGTGGGGAGCCGCGTACACGGTCATCATGGTCGCGCCTGCATAAAGCGCCACAAAGAGGGCCCAGCCCCGGGTCACCCAGTTTCGCATGCGGGCCTGAAGCTCCCCTTCCGTCTTCATCATCATCCAGGCGGCCCCGTGCATTACGAAGAACACCAGGGTGGTCAACCCCACCAGAAGGGAGTAGGGGTTCAGCAGGGAGAGGAAGGAGCCGGTATGATCGCCCGCCGCGTTCAGGGGCAGGCCGGCCATTATGTTGCCCAGGGCCACTCCGTAAAGCAACGGAGGAACAAGGCTGCCGAGTCCGAAACCCCAATCCCAGACTCTCTTCCACGCGGCCAGGTCCACTTTGCCTCGGAATTCCAGGGAGACAGCCCGGAAGATAAGGGCCAGCAGCAGCAGCATGAAGGCCAGGTACAAGCCGGAGAACACCGTCGCGTACACTGGAGGAAACGCTGCGAACATGGCCCCGCCGGCTGTGAGCAGCCACACCTCGTTGCCATCCCACACCGGGCCGATGGCGTTCATGTGTATCCGCCGCTCCCGTTCATCTTTCGCAAACAGGTGCAGCACCCCCACCCCCAGGTCAAATCCATCGAGAATTCCATAGCCCAGAAGTAGCACGCCCAGGAGCAAAAACCAGGTAGTGTTAAGGTCCATGGTCAACCTCCTTCCACATGAGGAAGAGGTACAGGACAAGCAGGAGGGAATAGACCATCCCGAACATGATCAGCGAAGCCAGAATCTCGCCTGCGGAAACGTTCGGCGAGATGGCGTCCGCGACCTTCATCCCTTCGAACACCCCCGGCACCGGATAGACGATCCAGGGCTGGCGCCCCACCTCCGCAGTTACCCAGCCCAACTGGCACGCGGCCACGGGCAACGGCACCGACACTACCATCGCCCACAGGTAGAGGGGATAGTCGAACAACTTCTTTCGCCACATGAGAAAAAGGCCCAGCGCGGTAATGCCGATGAAGAACATCCCCAGCAGCACCATGTTGTGGAACGCAACGAACGTGAGCCACAGGGGCGGCCGTTCGTCCTCCGGGAACTGGTCAAGACCGGGAATGTGGGCGTCAGGGTCGCCAAAGGCGAGCCACCCGAGCATCCCCCTCAAACCAACCGGCAGGACAAGCTTAGGCGGAGGGCCTGAGTCGGGAACCGCGAAAAGCATGAGAGGAGCTCCGGTTTCACTCTCGTAAATCCCTTCGATTGCCGCAAACTTGGCCGGTTGAGTGCGCGCCACCTGCCGCACATGGTGGTGGCCGAGGGGCATCAGTTCCAGGAACGAAACGATGAAACCGAAAATAATGGCGATGCGGAACGAACGCTTGGCCAGTTCCGCCTCCTTGTTCTTGAGGATGAGCCAGGCGCTGACACCAGCCACCAGGAATGCACCGCATATGAGCGCGCCGTCAATAGTGTGCAAGTACCGATGCACAGTGGAAGGATTGAATACTGCGTCGTAAAAACTGGTCAGCTCGGCCCGGCCGTTGCGAATGACGAACCCGGCCGGCGTCTGCTGCCATGAGTTGGCAACGATAATCCAGAAACCGGACATGGTGGCCCCGAACGCGACCATGAGAATGGAAAACCAGTGCAGCCCCTTGCTGATCCGGTTGCGACCAAACAGATAAAGCCCGAGAAACGCGGACTCCAGGAAGAAGGCGAAGATCCCCTCCGCGGCCAGGGGCGCACCGAAAATGTCGCCCACAAACCTGGAGTAGTTGGCCCAGTTGGTGCCAAATTGGAACTCCATGACGATTCCGGTGGCGACGCCTACTGCGAAGGTCAAGGCGAGCAGTTTTCCGAAAAACCTGCCCAACCGTTCCCAACCGCGGTCTCCGGTGCGCCAGGCCTTACCTTCGATAATTACGAGCAGCCACGCCAGGCCGATGGAAACGGGCGGGAAGATGAAGTGAAAACCGATGGTTACTGCGAACTGAATGCGAGCGAGAAGTACGGGGTCCACGGGCCTCCTCCAGGCAACGTTCACTTCTTGGGCAATACAGCCGCCCCAGTTTAGTCACCCTTGGGAGGTTAGGCAATCTCTTTGAAATCAAACGAGGCGAGCAACCAGAACAGTTACGTTGTCCGGGGCGCCCCGTTTGGCCGCCAGGTTCAGCAGACGGCTGCACGCCAGTTCGGGATGGTCCCCCAGGTAGAGGGCATCCCTGATTTCTTCGTCGGAAACGCAGTTGCACAAGCCGTCGGAACACAGCAAGTAGGTCTGGCCCATCCGAGGTATGGTCATGTTGGTCTCGATGTCCTCCAACTGCATCGCCTCTATACCCAGACAGCGCACCACCATGCTGCGCAGAGGAGCCAACTTGCTCTCCAGTTCGGGCGTGTACGGCACCAGCCGTCTCAACTCCTCCATTACCGTGTGGTCAACGGTCAGCCGTCTGATGTCGCCGTCCTCCATCAGGTAGCAGCGGCTGTCGCCTGCGTGTGCGATGTACACCCGGGTCTTCGAGAAGAACGCAGCCACCACAGTGGTGGACATGCCTTCGCTGTTGGTCTCCGGTCCACTACGTTTCAGAATCTCGCGGTGGGCTGCGAACACACTTTCTTTCAGCAACTCCGACGCCTTGCCGGGAAGCAGGTCCATCAGCCGGCCCTCACCCAGCGCCGCGGCTTTGAAGCGCTGCTCGAGCACCTCGACTGCCGTGGCGCTGGCCAGTTCGCCCTTTTTGCGACCGCCGACACCGTCGGCCACCGCGAACAATCCGCACTCCGGAAGCGCTAGAAAAGCGTCCTGATTTATCGGACGAACCAGTCCCCGGTCGGTCTCCCCCGCAAATTCAACTCGGAAGCGGTTGTTGTGGGTGACATACATATACTCACCTCGCTCCTGAGCAGGGACCGCCGGTTCGGCCCTGCGGGGCGCAGGCGCAGCGGGGAGGCCGTTGAGCACGCGAAACTGTCGGTTCCTTGTCATACAGTACCTACAGGTTCAACGTTTCAAGGGTAATGCCCACCTGCACACTACCGCCCGGCGGAAGTGGTGCCACCAGCCAGGTCGCCGTGCTACCGGAAATCTGTGCACCGTCCGGGTTGGCGACAACCTTTGCACCGGCCGGCAGAATGTCGGTGATTGCCACGGTGCCTGCAGTGGCGTCGCCAATATTGCTCACCGTAATTGTGTATTCCAGGCGTGTCGCGACAGCTACCGTGTCGCTCTTGGATGCTGCTGCTCCTTCTGCAATCTCCCCCGTGGAGACGGAGGCGCTGTTGATGAACGTGCCCACAACCTCGGTGACAATCGAGGATTTGGCCAGCGTCAACTCGGGTGCCAGCACCGTAGTGGTGCACGAGGACCCATCGTTGGAGGTGGTGGATTGGGAACTACTGGTGGTGATCGCTGTGGCGAACGGGTAGTTGCCCCGAGCCGCAGTCGACGGCGTCACCGTACCGCTGATGGAAAGGAAACCGGATTCTCCCACCGCCAGGACGCCCACGTCAATGGTCACCTGCAACCCTTCAACAGTCACAGCCCCGACCGAAGCGGACACCGAGAATGTGTCGTTTTCGAAGAAGCCGGCAGGCACCGTGGCGGTGACCACCGTCAGATCAGCGTCGGTTGTCCCATCGTTGTGGAATGAGGCTTCGAAAGCGTAGCTGCTGTTGGCGACCACGCCAGCGGGCGAGCAACTGGCAGCAATCCACACGTCCGCCGACAGGAACGTCGACGAGCACGAGTCGTCGTTGTTGGAGCTTCCCTGCCCCCCTTCGACGCTGGCCGTGCTGGCCGTCGCCGAGTTGGTCGAATCACCGCCTGTGGCGATCACGGATACGTTGATGGTGATTGTGGTTGCGCCGCCGGCGGCCAGGTCGCCCAGATTGAAAGTGAGTTCCTGCCCCACCGCCCCTGCCGGTGCAGGCGTCGCGCTTACAAACTCCACGCCGTCGGGAAGGGTGTCAACAACGGAGACATCGAGGGCTGCGGTGTTGCCGGAGTTGGAAACCACCAGGGTGTACGCGGCATTTTCACCGGCCACCATGTCCACCGGGCAGTTCTTTACCAGGCTGATGTCCGGTGACAACAAGTTCGAAGCGCATGAATCGTTGTTGTTCGCGCTCCCCTGTCCTCCCTCGACACTGGCAGTGGATGCCGAGGCCGAGTTTGTGGCTGAGCCCGCGGTTGCCACGGCCAGTATGTTGATGGTTATCGTAGTTGACGCGCCGGGCTCCAGGTCGCCCAGGTCGAAGGTCAGTTCCTGACCGTTGACTGCGCTGGGGGCAGGCGTGGCGCTGATAAAGGACACCTCAGCCGGCAGGACGTCGGTGAGAGTGACTGTGTTTGCCGTGGTGTTGCCGCCATTGGACACCGTGACGGTGTAGGCTGCGTTCTCGCCCGCAATCATGTCGATGGGGCAGGTCTTGGCCACCGCAATGTCCGGCGAAAGGAAGTTGGAAGAGCAGGAGTCGCTGTTGTTGGCCGACCCTGCCCCGCCCTCGACGCTGTCGGTGGACACCGACGCGTTGTTGGTGCCCGAACCGGAAGTAGCGGTTGCCAGCACATCGATGGTGATGGTGCCGCTGCCGCCTGCAGCCAGGTCGCCCAGGTTGAAGGTCACAGTCTGACCGACCACCGATGCGGGTGCCGGCGTGGCGCTTACAAAGGATACGCCCGCGGGCAGAGTGTCGGTCACCACGACGTTCAGCGCGTCGGTGCTGCCCGCATTGCTCACGCTCAGGGTGTAGCTGGAGAATTCCCCGGCGATCATGTCGACAGGGCAACTCTTGGCCAGCGCTACGTCCGGAGACAGGAAGTCGGAGGAGCAGGAATCGCTGTTGTTGGCCGACCCCTGACCGCCTTCCACCGAATCGGTACTGGCGGTGGCGGTGTTGTCCCCGGCTCCGCCGGTGGCGTCTACGTACACCTGAATGGTGATGGACGCGCTGGCGCCGTCGGCCAGGTCGCCCAGGTCGAAGGTCAGCTCCTGCCCGATTACCGACAACGGGGCCGGAATGGCCGACAGGAAGGAAACCCCAGCCGGCAGGGTGTCCGTCACCAGCACGTTGTTGGCCGCGGTGTTGCCCAGATTGGTGACCAGCAGTGAGTAGCTGGCGTTTTCGCCGGCGACCATGTCCACCGGGCAGTTCTTGGTCAAGGCAATGTCCGGGGACAGGAAGTTGGAAGAGCAGGAGTCGTCGTTGTTAGCCGAGCCTGCCCCGCCTTCGACGCTGGCCGTGGTGGCCGAGGCGCTGTTGGTGCCGCTGCCGCTGGTGGCAACGGCCAGCACGTCGATGGTGATGGTGGTAGAAGCGCCCGCGGCCAGGTCGCCCAAGCCAAAGGTCAACAACTGGCCGTTGACCGAAGCCGGCGCCGGGTTGGCGGAAACAAAGGCCACGCCGTCGGGCAGGATGTCGGAAACGGCTACATTCAGCGCCGCAGTGCTACCTGCGTTGGAAACGGTGAGGGTGTAAGCCGCACCTTCCCCCGCGATCATGTCCACCGGGCAACTCTTGGCCAGGGTTACGTCCGGAGACAATACGTTGGAGGAGCACGAGTCGTCGTTGTTGGCGCTGCCCTGCCCTCCTTCCACGCTGTCGGTGGTCACCGACGCACTGTTGGTCGCGGTGCCGCTGGTCGCAGTGACCGTCACGTTAATGGTTATGGTGGAGCTGGCTCCCGCGGCCAGGTCGCCCAGATCGAACGTCAAATCCTGGCCGACTATTGAAGCCGGGGCGGGAGTTGCGCTGACAAATGCGACCTCAGCAGGCAGAGCGTCGGTTACCACCACGTTGTTGGCCGCGGTGTTGCCCGCGTTGGACACGGTGAGGGAGTAGGTCGCCCCTTCTCCGGCGATCATGTCGATGGGGCACGTCTTGGCCACCGCGATGTCAGGCGACAGGAAGTTGGAGGAGCAGGCGTCATTGTTGTTGGCACTCCCCTGTCCTCCCTCGACACTGGCAGTGGATGCCGAGGCCGAGTTTGTGGCTGAGCCCGCGGTTGCCACGGCCAGTATGTTGATGGTTATCGTAGTTGACGCGCCGGGCTCCAGGTCGCCCAGGTCGAAGGTCAGTTCCTGACCGTTGACTGCGCTGGGGGCAGGCGTGGCGCTGATAAAGGACACCTCAGCCGGCAGGACGTCGGTGAGAGTGACTGTGTTTGCCGTGGTGTTGCCGCCATTGGACACCGTGACGGTGTAGGCTGCGTTCTCGCCCGCAATCATGTCGATGGGGCAGGTCTTGGCCACCGCAATGTCCGGCGAAAGGAAGTTGGAAGAGCAGGAGTCGCTGTTGTTGGCCGACCCTGCCCCGCCCTCGACGCTGTCGGTGGACACCGACGCGTTGTTGGTGCCCGAACCGGAAGTAGCGGTTGCCAGCACATCGATGGTGATGGTGCCGCTGCCGCCTGCAGCCAGGTCGCCCAGGTTGAAGGTCACAGTCTGACCGACCACCGATGCGGGTGCCGGCGTGGCGCTTACAAAGGATACGCCCGCGGGCAGAGTGTCGGTCACCACGACGTTCAGCGCGTCGGTGCTGCCCGCATTGCTCACGCTCAGGGTGTAGCTGGAGAATTCCCCGGCGATCATGTCGACAGGGCAACTCTTGGCCAGCGCTACGTCCGGAGACAGGAAGTCGGAGGAGCAGGAATCGCTGTTGTTGGCCGACCCCTGACCGCCTTCCACCGAATCGGTACTGGCGGTGGCGGTGTTGTCCCCGGCTCCGCCGGTGGCGTCTACGTACACCTGAATGGTGATGGACGCGCTGGCGCCGTCGGCCAGGTCGCCCAGGTCGAAGGTCAGCTCCTGCCCGATTACCGACAACGGGGCCGGAATGGCCGACAGGAAGGAAACCCCAGCCGGCAGGGTGTCCGTCACCAGCACGTTGTTGGCCGCGGTGTTGCCCAGATTGGTGACCAGCAGTGAGTAGCTGGCGTTTTCGCCGGCGACCATGTCCACCGGGCAGTTCTTGGTCAAGGCAATGTCCGGGGACAGGAAGTTGGAAGAGCAGGAGTCGTCGTTGTTAGCCGAGCCTGCCCCGCCTTCGACGCTGGCCGTGGTGGCCGAGGCGCTGTTGGTGCCGCTGCCGCTGGTGGCAACGGCCAGCACGTCGATGGTGATGGTGGTAGAAGCGCCCGCGGCCAGGTCGCCCAAGCCAAAGGTCAACAACTGGCCGTTGACCGAAGCCGGCGCCGGGTTGGCGGAAACAAAGGCCACGCCGTCGGGCAGGATGTCGGAAACGGCTACATTCAGCGCCGCAGTGCTACCTGCGTTGGAAACGGTGAGGGTGTAAGCCGCACCTTCCCCCGCGATCATGTCCACCGGGCAACTCTTGGCCAGGGTTACGTCCGGAGACAATACGTTGGAGGAGCACGAGTCGTCGTTGTTGGCGAGGCCCAGACCACCTTCCATGCTTTCGGTACTCAAGGAAGCGCTGTTGAGGGCGGTGCCGCTCGTGGCGGTGACCGTCACGTTGATGGTTACGGTGGTGCTTGCCCCTGCAGCCAGATCGCCCAGATTGAACGTCAAATCCTGGCCGACTACTGAAGCCGGAGCGGGGATTGCGCTGATAAATGCGACTTCCGCAGGCAAGGCGTCGATCAGTACCACGTTGGTCGCTCCGGCCGTGCCGGCGTTGGCCACCGTCAAGGTGTAGCTGGCGTTTTCACCTGCGATCATATCGATGGGGCAGGCTTTCGTCAGGGAAAGGTCGGGGGAAAGGAAGCTGGAGGAACAGGAATCGGCGTTGTTCGCACTCCCCTGACCGCCTTCCACGCTGTCGGTCGCTGCCGATGCCGTGTTGGTAGTTGTCCCTTCCGTGGCCAGGGGTGTTACCGCGATGGTGATGGTGGCACTGGCCCCGGCAGCCAGATCGCCAAGGGAGAAGCTGATTGTCTGGCCTGCAACACTGGAAGGCGCCGGGACTGCGGAAACAAAGGAGACGCCGTCGGGCAGGACGTCGTTCACTACGACGTTGGCCGCGGTCGCCGTGCCGCTGTTGGTGACCAGGATCGTGTAGGCAGCATCCAACCCGGCAGTCATGTCCACGGGGCAGGTCTTGCTCACGCCAACGTCCGGTGCGAGGAAGTCGGAGGTACAGGAGTCGCTGTTGTTTGCCGACCCCGCGCCACCCTCGATGCTGTCGGTGGTCGCGGACGCCAGGTTGGTTGCACTGCCGGCCGTGGCAACAGCTTGCACTTCGATGGTGACGTTGGCCGTAACGCCGGCATCAAGCGAACCGAGATCGAAAGTCAGAGTCTGACCCACAACCGATGAAGGGGCCGGAATTGCGGAAACAAAGGAAATCCCGTCGGGGAGGGTGTCGGTGAGGACCACGCCCTCAGCCGGAGCAGAACCGATGTTGTCGACTCTCAGCAGGTAGCTGGCGCCCTGACCCGCCACCATGTCCGCCGGGCAATTCTTGGTTACGGCCAGGTCGGGAGCGGTTGCAGTGGAGCTGCATTCGTCTGAGTTGTTGAGGTCTCCCTGGCCGCCTTCCGACGACGAAGAAGCGACGGAAACCTGGTTGACCAGCGTGCCGGAAGTGAGCGAGGTGTCAAAGTCGATGGTGATGTTTCGTACCTCTCCGGCTGTCAGGTCTCCCAGGTCAAAAGTCAGCGTCTGGCCGTTGATTGAGGAAGGTGCCGGAATGGCGTTGAGCAGGTTGGCCCCAGCCGGCAGAGTGTCGGTTACCACCACCGAATTGGCCGTGGCGGTGCCGCTGTTTCCCGCCTCGATGCTGTAGGTGGCCTGGACCCCGGCTGCAATTTCCGCCGGGCAGGTCTTGAACACGTAGACGTCGGCCCCTTGCAGCTCGGAGCTGCAGCTATCGAAGTTGTTGCTGGAGCCCTCGCCCCCTTCCACCGTGGGGGTCGAAACCGCGACGGAGTTGACCGCAAGCCCGGAGGTGCCGTCCACCATCACATTGATCGTCACCGTGCCGGATTGCCCGTAGGCGAAACTGCCCAGATCGAAAGTAAGGACCTGGCCGGCAACGGAAGCCGGCGCCGGTGTCGCGTCTATGAAGCTCACCTGCGCGGGCAGCGTGTCTGTAAGGATCACTGCGTCTGCGGTGCCGAAACCGAGGTTGTCCACGGTGATAGTGTAGGTTGCCGTCTCGCCGGTGAGGATCAGAGGGGGGCAGGCCTTCGCCACCGCCAGGTCCGGAGTATGCACCAGGGGATGCTCGGTTACGTTGGTTTCTGCCGGGGTGGGCAGGTCGGGAGTGGTGAAAACCGCCTGGTTATAGATGATCTCCTCAGAAGGCGAGAGAGGCTCCACAACCGCAGTGAATTGCACGTGGCCGGACTCGCCGCCGGCCAACACCGGGATCGTGGGCCACGTGATGGTGCGGGACACCTCGTCGTAGACGCCTCCGTTCATGGGCACGATATCGGTGAGATTGATGTCGATAGCATCGGTTATGACGACGTCGGTAAGCGAGGCCGGTCCCGGGTTGTAGTAGCTGACCGTAAACAGAATGGTATCGCCCGCGATGACAGTTGTGCCACTCGGGGGATCCGCTTCCTTCGCAACCACGAGTACCGGAATCGGAACCGGGTTGGTGGCGGTCTTCAGAGGGGAGTTGTGGACCTCGAGGATCTCCAGCCTTCCGAAGCATCCACCCGGGAACGCTGCTTTGGACACGCTCCATTCGTACACCAATTCATAGATCCAGGGATAGTTCGGGTCTACGGTGGTTCCCGGGTCATAGCTGTTGGTCGGTACCCGCGGCGGGCTGAGCGTGGCCTTGTTCGGCCAGGACGGCACGGCCAGGTTCCAGTTCCAGACCAGAGATGACGACGCGCCCGTGATATGGGCAGGGTCTCCCAACAGCATGATCCCGTCGGTCCCGGCAGGGCCCCAGCAGAACACCTCTCCCGTGCTCTTGTCCCGAGTTGCATAGTCAAGGTAATACTCGAGCACCAGGTTGTCCTGGCAATCATACATCATCACCTTGGCGTGCTCGCTGTTCAGCAGGTCCCTCAGCCGGTGTCCAAACTTCTTGGGCCAGTCGATGCTGTTCGCCCCGTAGGTGTTGTCGTTTATGTGCACGCTCTGGGCAAACGCGAAGTACAACTCAGTAGCGGTCTCTGCACGATACAGGTAGCCGGAGAAATCGCCGGTGGCCTGGTCCTGCGTATACGTGATGCCTTGCACTACGTATGGCGCTTCCACGACCCCGGTCACGGGGTCCACTACATAGCCGTCTACTACCGGCTGGGCGAGGGCGGTCGCCCCAAAAAACAACGTGAGCAGTAGGATTGATAGTGCTGGGCAGACGACGCGCTGTAACATATTCACTGACCTCCTCCTTGGGGAACACTTGGGCAATTCACTTGCTTCTTTCTCCTTCAAGAACAAATCTCTCAGCGGTCCGGCTAGCTGCAAGGGGCATGCCAGCGGGAGGTGTGACAGCTTGTCCTGCTGAATCCGTCCACGAGAAGATCGGAAAAATGCGCGACCGGGGTGTGCGCTTTCGCACATGCCCGCCGCCTGTCCGGCGAGTGTCTCAGCGGTGTCTCGGGTGTCTCATTTGTGAGACAGGGGGGGCTAGTCTGCTATCCCTAGTCTCTCCAGGTGGCGGTAGAAGGTGGCGCGGCTTACGCCCAGCAGGCGGGCAGCCTCCGAGCGGTTGCCGTTGGCGTCTCTCAGCGCGGCCAGGTAGCGCTCCCTCTCCCCCAGGTCGGAGTAAGCCAGGTCCACGGAGACGCCGGAAGCGGGCTCCAGCAACTCTACGGGGAGGTCATGCACGTGGATGATGGGGCCTTCGGCATGCACCAACGCATACTCCACTGCACTCTTCAACTGGCGCACGTTGCCCGGCCAATGGTAACGCAGCAGGACCCGCATGGCGTCTTCGCTCATCTCAGTGACGCGCCTTCCCGTGGAAGCGGCCCCCTGATGCAGGAACTCTCCTGCCAGCAGCGGAATATCTTCGCGGCGGGAAGACAGGGGCGGCAGCGCCACCCTGATTCCCCGCAGGCGGAACAAGAGGTCGGATCTGAAGTCGCCGGCCTTGGCAGCCCGCTTCAAGTCGCGGTTGGTCGCAGCCACGATGCGAACGTCCACCTTGTGCGGGCGTGAATCCCCCAGTCGGGTGAACTCCATGGTTTCGATAACTCTCAGCAGACTGGTTTGTACGTTCACCGAGATATCACCGATTTCATCCAGGAATATGGTGCCGCCGTCGGCCTCTTCGAAAACCCCCTTCTGGTCGGAAACAGCGCCTGTAAAAGCCCCACGTTTGTGCCCGAAAAGCTGGCTTTGCAGCAGTGAGTCGGTAAGGCCTGCACAGTTCACCGGAACAAAGGGTCTGTTCCGCCGCGCGCTGGCCTCGTGGATTGCGCGTGAAACCAGCTCCTTGCCGGTGCCGGTTTCCCCTTCAATGAGCACCGTCCAGTCCACCGCCGCCACTGAACCGATCTGCTTGAACAGTGACTGCATTACTTCGCTGCGGCCGACAAGATCGTGGAATCCGACTTCCTTTTCCAGGCGTTGTCTCAGATCGCGGACTTCGGTCATGTCATACATGAAGAAGATCGTGCCCCCTCCGGGCTGGCGGGGATCGTCCACAACCTCGATGTCCATCCAGTACCGACGGGCACTGCGGCTCTCAATGATTACCGGCACCCGGGTGCGCCGGTCGGCCGGAAGGCGCGCCATCGCCCTTATCTGTGTGCGGTCGCTCTCCTTCAAAGGGAACACCTTCTCCCAAGCCCTCCCGTGCACCTCCTCCGGTTCGAGTCTCAGCACGGCGAATCCTGTATCACTGAGGAAAGTGACTTTTCCCCTTTCATCGATGAGAGCGCTCACCAGCCGCAGGTGGTTGATGATGGACAGCATGGCGTCCCGGCTGCGCTCCAACTCGGACTTGATGAGGGCGATCTCCTCATCCGCCAGCTTGCGCTCGGTAACGTCCCGGCAGAAGTTTATGACGCACTCCCGTCCGGCCACGACCCCCAGGGTGGCGATAACGTCGACATAGATAATGCCTCCATCCTTGCGCACACACGGTACCGCGTCCAGGCTGCCCTTCTCGCCCGCGGCCTGGGCGTCGAATTCGGCCAGCAGGTAGTCCACCTTGGCGACCGGATAGAGTTGCTCAAGTTGCATCCCTTTCAGCTCTTCAATGGAATAATCCAACATGCGGGCCGCCGCGGGATTTGCGTATCTGAACTGCCTCGTTTCGATGTCTATGCTGAGGATTCCTTCCGCAGCAGTCTCGAACAGGGTTCGGAATCGCTCTCGCGACTCTTCCACTGTTTCGCCTGCCCCTCCCCGGCTTTCGGTAACCAGGTTCTCGAGGTAGTCTACCCTCTGGCGCAGTTCGACCATCTCTTCGATGAGCTCTTCCCTGGTCTTCTTCTCGTCTTTCAAACCACTCTCCAGGAGTTAGAAAACAAACTGCATGCTGAATCCATATTCGCCCGCGGTGGTGGCCACGGGAACGACGCCCACGTTTCCCCCGGCCGGCTCCGTTGTCATGTCGAGGTAGATGAGGACTCCGGCCGCGCCGGCGCACAAGGCGCCCGCGCCCCACAGCGCATAGCTGCTGTATTCCAGAGGGTCCACCTCGTCGTCCACCCGGGAGTTCCAATCCTCTCTGATCGCGCTGTTGGGGGGTGCGTTGTCGAAGTCCGGGTATTTGTCCCGGAACTCCGACTTGAGGTCGTCCAGGTTGCTGCTGGCAGCCCACATGGTGCCGCCGCCGGCCACCATCATGGCCGCTCCCGCGCCCAGCAGGCTCCAGGAGAGCACCGAGATCCTGCCCCCTTCCGGCTCCACCGGGCGAAGGGGGATCAGTTCGGGCCTTAGCACCGTCACGCCACCCGGCGCCACGTCCGCTTCTCCGCGCCACGACTGATGCCCTTCAGCTTCCACCGTCACTACCACTTTGCCCGGCGGAAGACTTCCCTCAAAACGCCCGGTCACGGCGGGCTCTTTTCCCACCGAGACTTTTGCTGCTGCCGGCTTCGGTTCTACCACGAGAACTCCGGGCTTAGGCTGCTCCTTCATGCTCAGACGGAAAGTGGTGCTGTCTGCAGCAACCTTGATCTTGCGCTGCACCAGGCCGTGCTTGTCCGAACGGAGGGTCAGGGCGTGCTCTCCGGCGGGAAACCACCACATGGCGGGCAACGGGTAGCCGCGCAGCTTTTCCCCTTCCTGCACAATCAGCCTCGCTCCAGGCTCAAGCACCTCCAACTCCACCAGGACATTGCCTGGCTTCAGATTCGCCTCAACTTCGGTGCGCCACCGTGTCGCCTTCTTGGACCTGCCGTCGCTCAGCTTGATGCTGCGGTCCAGATACCACCACGCCTGGGCGTGATTTTCCAGCTTCTGGTAGTTGCGCCCCACGTTCATGTACAGCACGGACGCATATCGGTACTGGTCGCCTTCCCGTTCGATAAGGGTGCGCCAGATCTCAATGGCTTCCAGGAATGCGCCCTGTTTCGACAGTTCAATGGCCTTGGTGTTGAGGTCGGCCGTGTCCGGGCCTTCCTGGCCGTACACCACCGGCGTTGAGGCCACCAGGATCAGAAGCACACACGCACCCACCCATCTCAACATGCTAGCGCCCTCCCGGGATCTTTCCGTAATCGTCATCCCGTTCGTCTCCTTCCTCTCCGGGCCTGGGAATCGACCCGTAATCATCCTCGCCCGCGAGCTCCTCACCCTTGCCCGGCTTCTTCCCATTCTCTTCCCCGGTCTTCTTGCGCGTTTCCTTCCGGTCTTCTTTCTTGAGCTTCTCCCGGACCATGGAAAGCGACTCGATACCCGGGCCATCTGTAGTCTTCTCCCTTTGAGGGCCGCCCGGGTCTGCCTCGGCAGTCTCGGCAGGCTTGCCCGTACCCTCGCCGTCCGCCGGTAGCCTGGGGGCGTCCGGCAGAGCGTTGTCGCCTGGTTCGGGCCGACCGGTTTCCTCAATGCTCACGCCGGTTTTTCCTCCCTGCGGCTCTTGCTCGTCCCCCGGGCCCCAGAATACCGACTCCACGCCTTCCTCCAACTGCCGGTCCGACGGTCCTGCAGGCGCGTCCTTCTGCGCCGCGGCGGGTGTCTCGCCCTCGCCGTCGGCGCCGTTGCCGGGCGGCCAGAAGAACCACAGCGCCACCGCGACCACGCCGACGAGCAAGGCCAGCAATGCGACACCCCGGGGCTCCCTCAAGCGCGGCAGGTCCGCGGTAACAAATTCCTCCCAGGTGTCGCCGGCCTTGAACGGGGACAGCCGGTCCTTGAATCTCGAGGTTATCGCCTTGAGACCGGTTGAGGTTGAAGCAGCCCGGGACCCCGCCGGTGGCGGCTTCTGTCGAACCGTGGGCGGCTCGTCGTCATCCGATGCCAGGTCCGGGACCGGCAGAGAGATCGGGGGCGGCGGCGGTCTGGCGCCGGCAGGTGGAAGGATCTCAGCTTCCCGGGGCAACGCCTCCCGCAGCGCTGAAGCCAGCTCCGCTGCCGATTGCGGCCGCCGGGTCGGGAGCTTCTCCAACGTCCACATCACCGTCTTTGCCAACGCGTCCGGAATGGAGTCCGGCTCTTGGGCCACCAACCGAATATCAGGAGGGGTCTCGCGGATGTGACTCATCATCACACGGCTGCCGTCTCCAAGAAAGGGAGGCCGGCCCGCCAGCATGTGAAAAAGCGTAGCCCCAAGCGAGTAGATGTCGCTGCGGTAGTCCACCGTCTCGCCCATAGCCTGCTCGGGGCTGGAGTATTCCGGCGTCCCTCCGATCATGCCGGGACGGGTGATCGCTTCACCCGAACCCTGCATTTTGGCGATGCCGAAATCCACCACCTTGACCGACGCTCCGTCGCCTGCATTTCTCAACACGAAGATGTTGGCCGGCTTGATGTCCCGGTGCCAGATCCGTTTCTCATGGGCTTCCGCCAGCGACGCGCATATCTGCAGCGCCATGGGAACCGCGCGCATGGGAGGCACCAGCACCTCCCGTTCCAGCACCTCGTTCAGCGGCTTTCCATCCAACAACTCCATTGTGAAGTAGAGTTGTCCCTCGTTGGCAATGCCGAAATCGTAGACGGTGACGGTGTAGGGACTGGACAGGGTGGAAATGGCTCTCGCTTCCAGCATGAACCGCTTGGAAGCCACCGCGTCGCCCGGTTGGTCCCCGCGCAGCACTTTCAAAGCCACCTCGCGTTCCAGGAAGCGCTGTCGAGCTCGGTACACGACCCCCATCCCCCCACGGGCGATAACGTCGATAATGTCATACTTGTCGTCCAGCGACTGACCAACCAGGTTGTCCACCTCGGCTTTCACCAGCTTCTCTACACAGTCAGGGCAGTCTTCCAGGGAGGCGGGCCAGTCTTTCAAGCATGTGGGGCAAAACTTCCTCATCGACCTCTTCTCCTCAGCCTATGGCCACTTGCACTTGCCGGTGGCTTCGTCGCATACTTTGCCGCTTTTACAGGTGCCGCACACCCCGCCGCATCCGTTGTCACCGCACTGTTTTCCCGTACAAGCCGCGCTGTAGTCGCAGCACTGTCCGAGGTAGCACGACTTGCTGACGCCGCAGGACGTGCCGTCAGGCAGGGGGGTGTAGCCAGCGGTGGATTGTGTGGGCTGGCACGATTCGCAAACGTTGGTTGCGTTCACCTGCCCGTCAGGGACACACGCACCCGAAATAAGGCAGTTTCCGGCCTGAAGCAGGAACTCGCATGTTCCCGCGTTGCACGAGTCGTCGGTGCACTGGATACCGTCGTTGCAGGCGCCGCAACTCCCCGTGCAACCGTCATCGCCGCAGCTTTTGCCAATACAGTCGGGTTGGCAGGTGCAGACTCCGCTGGAACAAACGTCCTGCGGTCCCGGGCACGCGCCGCACGAACCGTTGCATCCGTCGTCGCCGCACTCGATGCCCGTACACTCGGGCGCGCAGTTGCAGATTCCATTGGAGCAGAAGTCCTGGGGGCCCGGGCAGATGCCGCAGGAACCGCCGCAGCCGTCGTCGCCGCATTCCTTGCCCGTGCAATCGGGAATGCACTGGCAAAGATCGTTGAGGCACACCTCCTGGCCGGTGCACAGACCGCACATTCCCCCGCAGCCGTCCGACCCGCAGTCCTTGCCGGTGCAGTTATCCGCGGGGTAGCAGCAGGAGCCGTTGTTGCATACTCCGGCGCCGTCGCAGGGGATGCCGTCGGCCTGGACGGTCCAGCCGTCCTGGTCGGTTCCTGCCGAGCATTGTTGACAGGGAACCTCGAGGTTCAGGTCTCCGTCGTCATAGCACACGCCCCCGACGAGGCAGTTAGTCGGGTTGATGTTGAACGAGCAGGCTCCGTCCACACATCCATCGCTGGTGCAGGCCAGGAAATCCTCGCAGCTTCCGCACAGGTCTCCGCACCCGTCCTCGCCGCATATCTTACCGAAACAATCGGGGACGCAGGTGCAAAGTCCGGCTGAGCATTCCTCCTGCAGGCCGGTGCAACTTCCGCAACTGCCCCCACAGCCGTCGTCGCCGCACTCCTTCGCCGCACATTCGGGGACGCAGGCGCACAGCCCGTCGGTACACACCTCCTGCGGCCCGACGCAGGCGCCGCAACTGTCGCCGCAGCCGTCATCGCCGCATTCCACTCCCGCACAGGCGGGGACGCAGGTGCACTGCCCGCTGGAGCAAGTCTCCTGGGGCCCGGCGCAACTTCCGCAAACACCGCCGCAGCCATCGGGACCACACTGTTTTCCCACACACGCAGGTGAACAGTTGTCACACGCCCCGCCCACGCAACCGAAGGGGCACTGGGCAACAACTTCGCCCTGAATTCCGCAACTGTCGAACCAGCACACATCGTCGCCGCAGCAGTCGTCGGAATGCTCGGGGACGCACTCACACGCGCCGCCCCCACAGAGCTTGCCGTCGAGGCAGTCGCCGCAACTCCCGCCGCAGCCGTCGTCACCGCACTCCTTGTCCGTGCAATCGGGAACACACTCGCACAGTCCTTCGGCGGAGCAAACCTGCTGTCCGCTGCAGTTACCGCAACTCCCGCCGCAGCCGTCGTCACCACAATCTTTGTCGAGGCAGCCGGCAGCCTGGTCGCAGCAGGTACCGGCGAAACAGACCTTGGATGCTCCGCATGGAAATCCGTCCGGCAGCGGCGTCCACCCGCTCTTGGAAATGGCCGGCTGGCATTTTTCGCAGGAGTTTTGCGGGTTCTCCGTCCCTGAAGGCAGGCAAACGCCCTGCAGATTGCAGAAGAAGTCCTGCACCGGGAATTCGCACAATCCTTCCGCACATGTGTCGTTGGTGCAACCCAGCCCATCGAAGCAGGGGCCGCAGGAGCTGCCGCAGCCGGAGGGGCCGCACTCCTTACCTGTGCAGTCGGGTTGGCACACACACATCCCATCGACGCAATCTTCCTGAACGCCTGCGCAGAAGCCGGGCGCGCACAAACTGCCGCAGCCGTCCTCACCGCACTCCTTGCCGGTGCAGTCCGCGATGCACAGGCAGGTTCCGTTGAAGCAGATGTCCTGCTCCCCGGGGCATTCGCCGCAACTGCCGCCGCAACCGTCTCCACCGCATTGGTTGGCTCCGCAATCGGGGATGCAGGTGCATGTGCCCGCGTCACATATAGATTGTTGACCTGTGCACTGGCCGCAACTGCCGCCGCAGCCGTCGTCGCCGCACTCCAAATTTGCGCACGCGTTGGAAACACACCCGCCGTTGAAGCAGACCTCCCCGCAACCGCATTCGCCGCAGCTACCGCCGCAGCCGTCCGCCGCGCACTCGAAACCGTCGCACGCAGTAAAGATGCACTGGGCCTCAACACACTCTTCGCCGCACCCGCACCCGCCACACGAGCCGCCGCAGCCGTCGGATCCGCAGTACATGTCCTCGCACATCGGGACGCACACGCAAGCGCCTACGAGGCACAATTCCTGTGACCCCTGGCACTCTCCGCAGCTTCCCCCGCAGCCGTCTTCACCGCATTCGACGCCGTCGCAGGCAGGTGAGCAGACGCAGAGCCCCTCTATACACTCTTCTTGAAGGCTGTCACAGGCGCCGCAGTCGCCGCCGCAGCCGTCGTCACCGCAATCGATCCCCTCGCACGATGCTACACAAGGCGTATCAGTTTCGGCCAGGTCCTGGCTGTCCCACTTGTCCGCGGGCAGATCACCGGCTTCCAGATCAATTGCGTCCACCTGATCCGGGATATCGCTGAGGTCCGCTACCAGTTCGGCATCAACCTCCGCAAGCCAGCCATCTCCGTCGGCAAGGTCCGGCTCCGCATCGCTCAGATTCAGGTCGGTGTCGCTCGCGTCGGATAGATCGGCGTCTCCGATGTCCAGGGGACCGTCACCCGGCAGGTCGCCGGTGTCTCCCGGAACATCGGGTCCCAATTCCCCCAACCGAAGATCCGGAATCGCGTTTCCGTCCGGGAGCGTCAGCGGCAATTCTTTGTCCAGGCAGCCGCCCAGCAGGACTGCGATGAGCAGCGCCCGGCTAGTGATAGATTTTCGCACCATCCGCTCCATATCGTTGCGCAAATACCCCGTATCCGTCTCCATCCTGGTCCTTACCGTGCCAGGCGAAGATGTATGAGCCGTCGTCGAAGGCGGCGCAGTCCACCGCCCTCTGCTCGCTGTCGAAGTAGACGTTGGCCACGAATTCGGCCCCGGCCGGGGTCAGGTCGCCCAGGAACCGGCGTCCCACCACTCCGTGGGCGTTGCCGTCCTGTTTGTTGCTCTCCCAGCCCGACACGAAAGCGCCACCGCCGGTGTGGGCCGCACAGGGGTAGAGTTGGTTCTCCGCCACGGTGGCGTTGATCATGAACTGCTGGCCTTCGAGGGTGCCGTCCGCCTGGTACGCCTGCCCATGGATGCCCATGCTGTCGACGTCATTTTTGCCATGCCACATGACCACAAAGTCACCCCCGGCAAGGCCGGTGACCGCAGGGGACATCTGCTCCCCCGAGTAATAAGTGTTGACCTGGAATTCACTGCCTGCCTTGGCACAATTGCCCATCATTCTCTGGCCGAATATCCCGTTGGCGTTGCCGTCCTGGTCCTTGCTTTGCCATACCACCACGAAATCATCCCCTCCCAGTGCGGCAACCGCAGGGAAGGCCTGGGTGTCGTCGGTTTCGGTGTTGACCTGTTTTGCCAACCCCTGCTTCGCTCCCGAGCCGGTTTTTCGTTGGCAGAAGACACCCTTGTCGTCTTCGTCTCCCTCGCCGTCCCAGACCACCAGAAAGTGGCCGCCGGGAAGGGCCGCGGCCGCGGGGTTGAACTGGTCACCCTCGGTGTAGGAATTCACACCGAATTCATTGCCGGAAGGGTCGCCGTCGCCCTGGAACAGGCGAGCGAAAATCCCAAAGCCGTCGCCATCCTGGTTCTTGGATTCCCACGTCACGACAAAGCCACCGTCGGCAAGCACCGCCAGGTCCGGGTTCTGTTGAATATCGGTTGCCACCTGGTTCACCTGAACCTCAGGGCCTGTTGTGCCGCCGGCAGCATCAAAGGCCCGGACAAAGACGCCGAAGTCGTCGCCGTCCTGGTCCTTACTTTGCCAGGCAATTACGTAACCTCCGTCTTCAAAGACCCCGGCCGCGGGATAGAACTGGTCTCCCGTAGTCTCTAGGCTGGTCCCGAATTCCGTGAGGCCGCCGTCGGTACAACCGTCCCAGTTATCGTTGTTGTCGTCGTAACACTCGTCTCCGGGGGGCGGGCACAGCCCGTTGATGCATACCTGACCCGGGTCGCAGGTCCCGCACTCTTCGCCACAGCCGTCCGGCCCGCATTCCTTCCCCGTGCAGAACGGTGCGCAGGTGCACAGGCCGTCAATACAGATGTCCTGGGGGCCGGTGCAGGTTCCGCACGAGCCGCCACAACCGTCAGTCCCGCAGTTCAGGCCGTCGCACGCGGTGAAGACGCAAGCGCCGGTGCTGCACTCCTCTCCGCAGGCGCACTCACCACAAGATCCACCACAGCCGTCAGCCCCGCACACCTTCCCCTCGCAGGCTGGGATGCATTCACACAGACCGGACTCATTGCACAGGTCCTGCGGGCCGGGGCACACCCCGCAGTCGTCGCCGCAGCCATCTGCCCCGCACTCTTTCCCAGTGCATTCGGCAATACAGGTGCACAGACCGCTCAGGCACACGTCCTGGGGGCCGGTGCAACTCCCACAACCGCCGCCGCAGCCGTCCGAGCCGCAGTCTTTTCCGGTACAATTCGCCGCGTAATTACAGCAGGCCCCTTGATAACAAGCCATGCCGTCACCACAACCCGCACCGTCCGCCAGGGGGGTCCAGGCGTCCTGGGAGATCCCCGGTGCGCACTCTTCGCACAGGTTGGTCTGGTTCAACTCGCCAGTGGGTACGCAGCTACCCTCGAGTACGCAATACAGGCCGAGGATGGTGGATGCACAGGCACCCCCCACACAGCTATCGTCGGTGCAAGCGAGGAGGTCGTCGCACTCTCCGCACACGCCGCCGCATCCATCGGGTCCGCAAGCCTTCCCGGCGCACGCCGGTTGGCATTCACACGAGCCGGCTACGCATAGGTCCAGCGGCCCGGTGCAGATGCCACAGTCGCCGCCGCAGCCATCGTCGCCGCACTGCTTGCCTACGCAATCGGGCTGGCAGACGCAGTCCCCGCCGACGCACAACTCCTGCGGTCCGACGCAGTCGCCACACGAGCCGCCGCATCCGTCTTCTCCGCACACAAGGTCGGTGCAGAGGGGCTGGCAGATACACGCCCCGCCTACGCACAAATCCTGTGGACCGACGCAAACGCCGCACTCTCCACCGCAACCGTCAGCCCCGCACACCTTGCCGTTGCAATCCGGGGTGCAGTTGTCGCATTCGCCATCGATGCAGCCGTGCTGACACTCCGCGACGGTGCCGCCCTGGACTCCGCAGCTATCGAACCAGCACACGTTGTTTCCACAACAGCCATCAGAAAATTCGGGCACACAGGAGCACGCACCGTCGACGCACAATTTTCCGCCATCGCACGAGCCGCATTCGCTCCCACAACCGTCGCTCCCGCACTCAATCCCGTCGCAAGCGGGTTGACATTCACACAAACCGTCCACGCAAATGTCTTGAGAACCCTCGCACTCGGCGCATGTGCCGCCGCACCCGTCGTCTCCGCACTCCTTGCCTTCGCAATTTGCCCCGAAATCGCAGCAGCTCCCCTGGTAGCAGGCCATGTCAGCGCCGCAGGTCAGCCCGTCGGGAAGTGACGACCACGCCAGCTTCGAAATGGCCGGCTGACATTTCTCGCATACGTTCTGGGGATTTTCCGTCCCCGACGGTACGCAAATCCCTTCAACGAGACAGAAGAAGTCCTGCACCGGGAACTGGCACAATCCTTGGTCGCACACGCTGTTGGTGCAACTCAACTCGTCAACGCACGCCCCGCAGGTGCCGCCGCATCCGTCTGCCCCGCATTCCTTGCCCTCGCATTCGGGAAGGCAGGTGCAGACTCCGGACACGCACGCATCCTGGGGACCGGGGCAGAAGCCGGGTGCGCACAGGCTACCGCAGCCGTCATCCCCGCAGTTCTTGCCGTCGCAAGCGGGAATGCAAATGCACCCGCCGCCAAAGCAGATGTCCTGGTCGCCGGGGCACACCCCGCAATCACCGCCGCATCCATCGGTTCCGCAGTCTTTGTCCACGCAGTCCGGGATGCAGGTGCAAATTCCCTGGGAGCATTCCGCCTGGGGGCCGGTACACTCACCGCAACTCCCGTCACAACCGTCTTCGCCACACTCTTTGTCCTGGCATTCGGGAACGCAGACGCACGCCCCTTCCTGG
Source organism: uncultured Myxococcales bacterium (assembly GCA_964626565.1). Taxonomy (GTDB): domain Bacteria; phylum Myxococcota_A; class UBA9042; order CAIXZC01; family CAIXZC01; genus CAZVFX01. Next base: position 36,812 of record CAZVFX010000012.1, on the reverse strand, counting down.
CACTCGTGTTGTGCGTCCAGGCATTCTCCGCAGTTGCCGCCGCAGCCATCACCGCCGCATTCCTTGCCGTCGCAGTCCGGGATGCAGACACAAGCCCCCTCCTGGCACTCGTGCTGTTCTTCGAGGCATTCTCCACACGTCCCGCCACACCCGTCATCTCCGCAGTCGAGGCTTTCGCAGTCGGGTACGCACCAGCACCCCACCTCGGCTTCAATTTCGAGGCACATCTCCTGCTCACCGGCGCAGTCCTGGACTACACACGCGTCACCGCAACCGTCGTCCTCGCCACAGCCCTTGCCGTCGCAATCCCCCTCACAGACATATTCTTCCCACACTTCCGCGTCAGGTGCTTCACAGTCGGCTTCGCAGCCGCCGTCATCGACGTCCGCATCCGAGGGGATGGCCGTGTCCCCGGCGTCCTCTTCCGCATCGGCCGGCTCCGAATCCAGGGGGATGTCGGGTTGCAGCACTTCCCCGTCATCCGGCACGGTGACGTCGGGCAACTCCTCCGCCGTAAGGTCGGTGTCATCCGACAGCAGATCCCCGGCGTCCGCGACCGATACGTCCCCAGCCACTCCATCCAGCCCCGGATGGTGGGGGACCCCCGTGTCCAGGCAACCGTTCAGCAGACCAAGCGCCGTCAAGACCAGGGCGAACACAATTACTTCACTCTTCAGGTGCTCAATCATCCCTCACTCCACAGCTAGTCGTCGTAGTAGCATTTTCCGCTCGAGCATACCCAATCCGAGCCGTACAATTGTTGACAGCTTCCGCACGATCCGCCACAGCCGTCGGAACCGCACTCTTTGCCCTCACAGGCCGGCGCGCAGCACACGCCGCTCGCGCAAACCTCGTTCTCAGCGCACGGGCAATCCGGCGCGCAAGTTGCGCAACTGTCGTTCTTCTGGGCGCTGCATATGCCGTCACCGCAAGCGCCGCCGGCGCAAGTGGTCAGGTCAGTGCAGTACACGCAAACGTCCGTGCAGCAGTCGCCGTAACCGAAGCACTGGCTGTCGCACCAGCATCCGCCCGCGCTCTTCTGCCCGCAATATCCTTCGCACGAGCCGATACAGGCGCCCGAACTGCATCCGTATCCCGCCAGGCAATCGCCGCACGTTCCTCCGCACCCGTCGTCGCCGCATTCCTGGCCGGAGCAGTTGGAGGGTTTATCGCAACATGCCCCCTGGTAGCAGATCTCCCCGCCGTTGCCGCAGGAAGTCCCGTCGGCTACCCAAGTCCACGCGTCGGTTGCCGCGGCCGGGTCGCATTGCTCACAGGCGTTGTCCGGGTTGGCGGTCCACTCCGGCTCGCACTCACCCGCGATGAGGCAGAACTGATCCAGCAATTCGAAGGTGCAGGAGTTTCCGATACACGAATCACCGGTGCAGGAGAGCGCATCGTCACACTGGCCGCAGGATCCGCCGCAGCCATCCTCTCCGCACTCCTTATCCAAACAATCGGGCTGGCAGATGCACTGGCCGCCTTGGCATGCGTCTTGGGGGCCGGGGCAAATGCCGCAGGAGCCACCGCAGCCGTCGTCGCCGCACTCGCTGTCGGCGCAGTCGGGCAGACACAGGCACAACCCGTTGGAGCACACCTCCTGGGGGCCGGCGCATTCACCACAAATGCCTCCGCAGCCGTCGCTGCCGCACTCCTTTCCTTCACAGTTGGCAGCATAATCGCAGCACGCACCGCCAAGGCAAAGGGCGCCCACTCCGCACTCCTGGCCGTCGACAACCGCGGTCCAGCCTCCCTGGCTGGCTCCGGGCTGGCACGATTCGCACGGATTGGAAGGGTTCAACCCGTCCTGGGGTACGCACTCCTCCTCCGGCAAGCAGTATAGATCCAGGATCGTCGACGTGCAGCCGCCGTCCACACAAGTCTCATCGGTGCAGGGCAAGGCGTCGTCACAATCGCCGCACAATCCGCCGCACCCGTCGGGACCGCACTCCTTACCCTCGCACGCCGGCTGGCAAACGCAATCCCCATCGAGGCAGTCCTCCTGCAAGCCGAAGCAAGCACCACACTCGCCCCCGCAACCGTCGTCGCCGCACTCCTTACCTTCGCACTGCGGCACGCACGTGCACAATCCGCTGAGGCACTCCTCCTGGGGACCAGTACAAGCGCCGCATTCTCCCCCGCATCCGTCGGGACCGCACTCCTTTCCGGCGCAGTCCGGCTGGCAGACGCAACTGCTGCTCTGGCATAACTCCTGGGGGCCGGTACAGGCGCCGCAACTGCCTCCGCAGCCGTCGGCCCCGCACTCCTTTTCGACGCAGTCCGGCTGGCAGTTGTCGCACTCTCCTCCGGTGCACCCGAAGGGGCAGACCGCAACCACTTCACCCATCGTCCCGCAACTGTCCACGGTGCAGGCGTCGTCTCCGCAGCATTCGGTATGGTCGTTGGGGAGGCACGTGCATATGGCGAACGTACAGACCTTGCCGCCGGAACACTGGCCGCATGCACCCCCGCACCCGTCGTCGCCGCACTCCTTGCCATCGCAGTCGGGAGCGCATTCACACAGCCCGCCGGAGCACACATCTTGAGGGCCAGGGCAGGTGCCGCACGAACCGCCGCAACCGTTGGGCCCGCACTCCTTGCCCTGGCAGTTGGCGCCCACGTCACAGCAACTGCCCGTGTGGCACAGCATCTCGGGGCCGCAGGGCGTGCCGTCGAGCAGTGGAGTCCACGCCGACTTCGAGAGCGCCGGCTGGCATTTCTCGCACACGTTGAACGGATTCTCCGTCCCCGAGGGCACGCAGATGCCCTGCAGCAGGCAGAAGAAGTCCTGGACGGGGAATTCGCACATGCCGTCCACGCACGAGTTGATGGTGCAGGCAAGCTCGTCGGAGCAGGCGCCGCAGGAACCGCCGCAACCATCGTCGCCGCACTCCTTGCCGTTGCAGTCGGGCTGGCACACACACACTCCCGTCACGCAATCATCTTGCGGGCCCGGGCAGAAGCCGGGCGCGCACAGGCTGCCACAACCGCTGTCGCCGCACTCTTTTCCCTCGCAATCCGGTATGCAGAGGCACGAGCCGCCGAAACAGACATCCTGGCTGCTTTCGCAATCACCGCACTGGCCGCCACACCCATCCGATCCGCACTCCTTCCCGGCGCATTCCGGCAGGCAAATGCAAACACCCTGCGAGCACTCAGCCTGGGGACCGGTGCAGTCGCCGCACGCTCCGCCGCAGCCGTCATCCCCGCACTCCATGCCTGCGCAGGCCGGCTGGCACGTGCACGAACCGTCGACGCACGCTTCCTGGACGCCGCCACATTGTCCACAAGAGCCTTCGCACCCGTCAGGGCCGCATTCGAGGTTCTCACAAGCCGGCTGACACACGCAACTGCCCTCAACGCAGTCGTCCTGGAGGCCGGTACAAGGCCCGCACTCGCCGCCGCAGCCGTCGTCGCCACACTCCACACCCTCGCAATCCGGTACGCAGGTGCAGTTACCGTCGATACACTCCTCCTGGAAACCGTCGCAGTCCTGGACCACGCAGCCGTTTCCGCAGCCGTCGTCGTCACCGCACGATTTGCCATCACACTCAGCAAGACACACGCAGTGTCCGTCTTCACACAGGTCCTGGGCGCCCGGGCATTCTCCGCAAAGGCCGCCGCATCCGTCGTCTCCACACTGCTTGTTTTCGCACGCAGGAAGGCAGCACGCCTCCTCGGGGGAGCAAACCTCGCCGGCGGCGCAACAGGCCGCCGCACACGCTGCAAACGTGCACTCGCATTGCCCCTCTTCCGAACAGGTGTCGCCGTCGTCGCACTCGCCGCAGGACCCGCCACAACCGTCGTCGCCGCAATCCTTGTCCAGGCAGTTCTTGGCGCATTCGCAGGCACCTTCAACGCAAACCTCTCCCAGTTCGCATTCGCCGCACTGGGCGCCGCACCCGTCGTCCCCGCACTCCTTACCATCGCAATCCGGCGTGCAGACCTCCAAGTCTTCTTCGACGTCGAGGGTGTCGGCGCAGCCCTCGAGACATTCGCTCGCATCCCACTGATCCACCTGGTCGGAGAGGTCTGCCGGGATGTCGACCTCAGCGGCGTCTACGAAGATCTCGGCTGGGTCAACATCCGCAGTGGCGTCGGTATCTCCGCCATGAATGGATACCTCGCCGTCTCCACCCCCGACGTCCGACGCGGCCAGTTCGTCCGGTGTGCCGGCGCCAAGGTCCAACGGGTCGTGTTCGGGAATCGCCGTATCCAGGCACCCGGCCAGCATCAGAAAGGTAAGCGCTGCGCAAACAGTCCGGAATCTTACTTGCACACTTCGAATTCTGCTCATGGCCTGTCGCTCCCCTGCTTCCTTGGAGACATAAGTTTAACTTAGTCTCAGTTAACAAGTGTATTGGTACGTGGGAGATGCGCAAAACTTTAGGCGGAAAAAGAGTCTAGAACTGGAATGAGGCCGAGAATCCGCCGCCTGAGGGCAAGAAGATCGGGGCCAGGAAGCCCACCGGACTGTCGCCTGACTCCGGGGCGGGGGAGGTGAGGTGGGGATACAGCAAAATGGCGCTCGTGATGGCTGCTGCTCCTGCCGCACCCCACAGCACGTAGCTCGTGACCGCCAGGGGTTGCACGTGAGTGTCCACCCGGTCTGTCCAGTCGGCATCAACTTCAGCGTCGCTGGGCGTCTTGCCCTCGGTCTTCTGATAAGCGAGGTACCAGTCGTCGTGTTTCTGGGCCTGATCGTCGAGGTTGACGCTGGCCATGTAGAAAGTGACGCCGCCGCCCGCAGCCAGCGCGGCCGCGCCGCCCAAAACGAACCACTTCCACGGCGGCACTCTATTTTCCACAGTTACCGGTTGTTCGATGCTCGGCACCGGTTTGAGCACGACCTCCTCCATCGTCGTGCCGCCGCCTGTGATCACCGCGTCCTTCACCCACGGCTCAAACCCTTCGGCGCGGGCTTCCAGCCGGTATTCGCCTTCTTTGAGTTTCAACTCAACCTTGCCTTTGCCCGCCGGTGAGCCGGCCACGAAGATCTCGGTGTATTCCTTGTTGCTCATCACGACGAGCTTGCCGTATCTGGGCAGCGACAGTTTCACAATCTCCATTTCACTGGCGACCCGGAACGTCATCTGCTCCGGTTCACCGGCTCCCGCACGCACCTCAACCGACTGCTTGCCGGGAAGAAACCACCAGGTCAGGGGCGCCTTGTACCAGGTCTCGTCCGCTCCTTCCCCCAACTTCACCTGTTCCCCCGGCGGTTCAACCTCGAGGCGGATCTTGACGTGCTTGCGCTCCAGCGATTTCTCGACCTCTTCGATCCATTTCTTGGCGTGCTTGCTGTCGCCCCTGGTCAGCATGAGGCACCGGTCCAGGTGCCACCACGAAAGAGGGTAGCGATTCAGCTTCTGGAAGTTGCGCCCCACGTTCTTGTGGAATACCCAGGCGTGCTCATAGTCCGGGCCCAATTTATCGAGGAGACTGAGCCAGATCCTAGCAGCCTTTTCGTACTCTCCCTGTTTCGACAGTTCGATGGCCTGGTTGTTGAGCTTCCCAACGTCCACCTCCTGGGCGGCCGTAGGCCCGCTCACGAGAAGCACAACAGACAGCAGCAGGCTGGAAATCAGGCGTAACATGGCCTTCCCCCTGTTCACATCAATCCAGTTTCCTATTGTGGCGCGTATCTGCGGGGGGTCAAGTTTTGCTCAGGGAACGCCCGGCAGCGTGGAGTATTCGTCGTCCTTCTTCTCGTCGGGCTTCTTCTCGTCGGGTTTGACCGGAATGGTGTCATATTCGTCATCGGGCTCTTTCCCCGAGTCTGTGCCGCCTTCTTTCTTGCCCTCTTCGGCCTTCTTCTTTGCCTCTTCCGCCTTCCTGCGCTCCTCGGCCTCCTTTCTCTCCTTGCGGCGCTTCTCCTCCCTTCTTCTCTCTCGTTCCTTCCGGCGGCGCTCCTTGTCCCTGCGCTCCTCTTCGTCGACAGCCGCGGCATCGGGGGCGGCCGAATCCGGTTTCGTCACCTGTTCGGTCGCGTCCGGCGTCGCAACTACCTCCTCGGCCGCCGCGACGGCGTCGAGAGGAACGCCAATTTCGGGCGCGATGTCTTCCGGGGCAGAGGTGGAAACGTCTTCAGTCGGGATGGGCGGAGTAACCACTTTGAGGGCCTCCGGATCGGCACTGTCCTTCTCTGCAACCACGTCGGGTGCCACCGCCGTGGAAATGTCGGTGGCTTCCGCGGTCGCCGGGTGGGCACCCGGCTCATCGAGGGTGGGCGGCACGTTGCTGCCGCTTGAATCAGGCGCCATCAACCACTGCCAGGGCTGGTAGACCAGAATGAGGGCTACCAGGACCAACGTTGCGGTAATTGCCGCCATTCGGGCCAGGTTACGCCGGCTGGTGGCACGGGCCAGAAGGTCAAAATCCGCGGGCAGAGTCGGGTCGTCATCCTCTGACGGCTCTGAACCAGGCTCCAGCATGCGGGTGAGCGACTCTTCCTCCGGCATTTCCACGTCTGCCGGCATGGTTTTTTCCATCTCCAATTCAGTTAGAGACGGAGGCTTCGACCCAGCTACACTAGCGGCTTCGGTCTGAACCGGAGTCATGCCTGTGGCCACAAGCTCCACGTCGTCGGTGGGTTCTTCGGAAGCGGCTACCAGCGAGAGGTCCATCACCGGCGGCGGCGGCGCCTGGGGAACTGCCTCGACGGCTTCCTCCAAAGCTCTGGAAAAAGCCTCCGCAGTCTGCGGCCGGTCCCCCGGGAATTTTTCCAGGGTCCACATCACCGCGTCCGCCAGTTCCGTGGGAATTGCGAGGGCCGGGTTCTTCTCCAGTAATGGGGGCGGCGGCATGGTCACGTGGTGGAAGACCGTTTTTACCGCAGTCTCGCCCGTAAACGGCGGCTCTCCGGCCAGCATCTCGTACAGCACGACGCCCAGGGAATAGAGGTCGCTGCGGTGGTCCACTTCCGCGCCCTGAGCCTGCTCCGGACTCAGGTACTGGGGCGTGCCGCATATCATTCCTGTCGCAGTCAGGTTCTGAGACGACGGCCCCAGCTTGGCGATGCCGAAGTCCAGGATCTTGACCAGGTCTTCACCGTCCTCGTCCCGGGTCACGAACACGTTCTCCGGCTTGATGTCGCGGTGCCAGATTTGCTTCTTGTGCGCCTCGGCCAGCGACTTACACGCCTGCACTGCGAACTCCACCGCCCGGCGGTAGTGTACCAGGCCTTCCCGGCGCAGCAGGCCGTAGAGGGATTCACCGTCAAGCATTTCCATGGTGAAATACATGAGCCCGTCTTTGGAAACGCCGAAGTCGAATACCGTCACGGTATGGGGACTGGTGAGGCTGGAGATCGCCCGGGCCTCTTGAAGGAAACGCTTGACGTTAGCGGAGTCCTCAGACATGTCCTTGCGCAGCACTTTGAGCGCGACTTCCCGCTCCAGATAGCGCTGCCGGGCCTTGTAAACCACGCCCATGCCACCCTTGCCGATCATCTCCTCGATGGAGTACCGGTCGTCGAGGGTCTGGCCTACCAGGCTCGAGCCATGAAGCACGGCCAAAGCAGCCCCGCACTCAGTGCAGACATCAACAGAGTCGTCGAAATCCAGCATGCAGACGGCGCAGAATTTGCTAGCTTCTCCCGACATCAGGACGATTCTCCCGGCTTGCCGCCCACCCCGCGGCATCTCTCACATCTTAGTGCTTCAACGCGCATCGCGCAAACATTCGTTCTATACGCCATTAATGTGTCTTGGGTTTAGCCTTACTTTGTTTCCTTGCAATCGAACCTGCGGTTCGCTAAAGTTCTGCATCTGATAATTCTGTTGCTTGAAATAGTGTCAAGGGGGATACCATGTCAATGAAGGATCGGTTGGTCATTTCGAGGTACGCAGTTGTGTTTTTTGCGGTTGCGACGCTCGCGGGCTTCGGTTGTGGCAGCGGCAACACCACCGCGGCTGACGAGGACCTCGGCGGGACGGGCGCCGATGTTACGACTCAGGACAACCAGGTAGTAACCGGCTGCGTGGACAACGATAATGATGGACACATGGGCACCAGCGCCGAATGTCCCACCGGCACCGACTGCGCGGATGACAACGCCGCGGTCCATCCGGGCGCGGCTGAGCTGTGCGGCAACGGGGTGGATGAAGACTGCGCCGGGGGCGACGAAGTTTGCCCCGAGCCGTGCGAAGACAATGACAAAGATGGTCACATGGGCAAGACCCCGGAATGTCCCACCGGTACCGACTGTGTGGACACCAACGACACTATTCACCCCGGCGCCACCGACATTTGCGGCAACGGCCAGGATGAAGATTGCGACGGCCAGGACCTCCCCTGCCCCCCCGAGTGCAAGGACCTGGACGATGATGGTTTCGTGGGCAAGACCGCGGATTGCAGCCAGGGTACCGACTGCGATGATGGCGACAATGACGTGCATCCCAACGCAGTGGAAATATGCGGCAACGACCAGGACGATGACTGTGACGGAGAAGATCCGGTCTGCCCGCCGGAATGCGAAGACAACGACGGCGACGGGTACGGGATCGGGTCCGATTGCACCGACTATGACTGCAACGACGGAAACCCTGACGTTCATCCCGGTGCCGCTGAGGTGTGTGGAAACGGATTTGATGACGACTGCGTGGACGGCGACGAGAATTGCCCCGATGTGTGTGAGGACGGCGACGGCGATGACTTTGGGGTCGGCGCAGCCTGTCCGGTCCAGGACTGCGATGACGGCAACGCCGACATCAACCCCGCGGCCCAAGAGATCTGCGGCAACAACGTGGACGAAGACTGCAGCGGGGCAGCCGATGAGTGCGTCTGCCTTGACAAGGACGGCGACGGGTATGGCACCGGAGACTCTTGCACGGGCCCCGATTGTGACGACTCCAATCCCGACGTGAATCCCGGGGCGGAGGAAGTTTGCGGGAACGGGCTTGACGACGACTGCGTGGATGGGGAAGAAGAGTGCGAGATCGACTGCACCGACAACGACGGTGACGGCTTTGGTATCGGGGCTGATTGCGACGGGATCGACTGCGATGACACCAAGCCGGGGGTCTTCCCGGGCGCAGACGAAGTGTGCGAAAACGGCATCGACGATGACTGCGATGGTGCGGACGCCGATTGCCCGCCCCCCAACTGCGAAAGTGACGTTGATTGCGTCGCCAACCAGCTTTGCGACCAGGCCACCGGCACCTGCCGCTACGCCAAGGTGTGGGAGTGGTGGGCGCCGACCTTCTACGTTGATACCGATACTGCCGGGCCCGGATTGGACCACCCCCGAAAGGTGGACTTCGACGGCGACTGGAACTCAGAGAACAATGAGACCAACCTGCCCTTCGGCAGCAATGAAGCGGTGATCTACTACTCCTTCGTGAAAACATCCACTCACTGGTATCTGGGCTACTATGTGTTCTTCCCCAAGCGTTGGACCACCTGGTTTGGTGGCACCGAGTACGAAAACACCATGCGCGCGGTGCTCATGGTCGTGGAACAGGATGGCTCCATGTACGGCACCCCCGTGCTCATGGAGACCCTCACCGAAGACACCTTCTTCCAGTACACTCCCGAGGGGAGCGCACTGTGGAGTCTGGGCACCACCATCGACGGCACCATCAACTATGACTACTTCTTCCCCACCGACCACCACCCGGTGGTTTACGTGCACAGCAAGGACCACGGCATCTGGGGCGACGACTACCTGTGGAACAACATCAACAACTGGGACGTTACCGGTTTCCCCGATGGCGACGGCATCGTCTACCGGTTCGGCGGGGTCGGCGACTCTCCCGCAGTGGACAGCGACGAGGTGTACTACAGGCTGGCCGCGGTGGTTGACGAGCTGTGGCCCAAGAGCACCGACATCGGACCGGGGATGCTCTTCGATGACTTCGGGCACTTTGGCGCTGCGGACTCCAACAGCTACAAATCTCTGGCCCCCTGGCGGCTCTATGATTCGAACTTCCCAACGGAGCCGGAAGGGGAGTTGCTGTACGACCCGGCGGATCTCGTGCGTCGGCATTTCCCCGACGGTTGGGGTGGGTTCTCCTACAACTATGTTTACAATCCCTATGCGGTCAAGGTTACGGTCAAGGACCTCCAGGTCATGGTCACTGCAGACCCCTTCGACGGCCTTGCCGAACCGTTCGTAAAACTGTTCGTCTGGGATGGCGGCGGTTACAAGATTACCGCGCTAAACAGCTTCTACGGCTTGCAGAACAGTTGGTATGGAGATGAGCAGGCGGTAGGCTACGTCTACGATCTCGCGGTCGAGATGGGCGGCCGCAACTATTTCTACGGGTTCCTCTTCCCCACGGACAGCTACTTCGGCATTGAGGTCAGAGACTACGATGGCGGCTGGAGTGGTGACGACTGGCTCATGGACCTGGAGCAGACCCACTACTATCTGTTCGAGGGTAGCCAGTTCCTGGATTGGGGCGAATCCAATTCCTACGTTCAGGTGGATCTTCCTTAGCAGGTTCAAGAGCCCCGCTGGTGTCGGCCCGCAGTAGAAGAATCCAAGAGGTGCTTCAATGACAGACTCATCCAACATCGCAGCCATGGTGCTCGCCGGTGGCAAGGGAGTGCGAATGCACTCTCCGTCCACCAAGATGCTCATGCGGATCCTGGGCAAGCCGCTGGTGATGTTCCCCGTGGACAGGGCGCTGGAGATTGCCGGTGGGCCGGTGGTGGTTGTGAGCGGTGAAGCCCTTGACGACATTAAGGCGTCAGTCACCGCCGCGGTTTCCGACGACCGTCTGAGGTTCGCGCTCCAGGCCAGCCCCCGGGGTACGGCCGATGCGGTGAGGTCGGGTCTCGGTGCCGCGGAAGGTGCTGAAGACCTCCTCATACTTAACGGAGACGTGCCCTGCACGCCGCCGCGACTGCTTCGACGTCTACTCGACAGTTACCGGCGCAACTCGGCGGATCTATCCTTCATCGCTTTCTGCCCGCCCGACCCCACCGGCTACGGGCGGGTCATCTATGATGACTCCGGGGTCATCGGCGAGATCAAGGAAGAGAAGGAACTCGAGGAAGACGAACGGTCCCTCGACGTTGTCAACGCGGGCCTCTACCTGGTCAAGTACAAACTGCTGGCCGAGTTTCTGGGGGCTGTGGAACCCAGCGCCAGGCAACGTGAGTATCTGCTCACCGACGTAGTGTCTTTCATCGCCCAGCGCGGCGGCACTATCGACATGGTCACGGCCCGCGATCCCGCCGACGTAGCCGGGGTCAACAACCGGGTTGAACTGGCCGAAGCCGCAGCCCGGGTCCGCCGGGAGCGCAACCGGGAGCTGATGCTCGCCGGCGTAGGCATGCCGCACCCGGAAAGTGTGGACGTGGATTTTGGTGTTACCGTAGGTGCAGATACCATTCTCGAGGCCAACGTCGCGCTGCGGGGGACTACTTCCGTGGGCTCCCACACTTTTATCGGCAGAGGCAACATCGTCGTGGACACCACAATCGGTGATCACGTTCGCATTCAGCCGTACTGTGTCCTCGAATCATCTATCATCGAGTTGGGATGCAATGTGGGGCCTTTCGCCCACACCCGGCCCGGGACTCTGCTCGAGCAGTCAGCCAAGGTGGGCAACTTCGTGGAGACGAAGAAGACCGTGGTGGGGGCGGGGAGCAAGGCCAGTCACCTCTCGTATCTCGGAGACGCGGTCATCGGCAAGAAGGTCAACGTAGGTGCGGGCACCATTACCTGTAACTACGACGGATACAACAAGTTCCGGACCGTATTGGAGGATGGCGTATTCGTAGGCAGCGACACGCAACTGGTGGCCCCCGTGACCGTGGGCAAGGATGCGGTCATCGGTGCGGGGACCACCGTGACCAAAGACGTTCCCCCGGGCGCCCTCGCAGTCAGCCGGGTCGAGCAGGTGCACCGGGAAGGTTACGCCGCCAGGAAGAAGGAAGGCGCAAAGAAGAAATAGTCAGTCGTCGGGAGGTCGTACTCATGTGCGGAATTGTTGGTTTGGCCGGAACATCGGATTGTGCAGACGTTCTTCTGGACGGCCTGAAACGTCTGGAATACCGGGGTTATGACTCGGCAGGAATCGCCACCCTCCACGAAAATGAATTCCACATGATCAGAGCTGAGGGCAAACTGAAGATCCTGGCGGGCATGATGAAGGATCGCTCGCTCCCCGGCGACGTCGGTATCGGCCACACCCGTTGGGCAACTCACGGCCGGCCCAGCGAAGAGAACGCACATCCTCACCGGTTCAAGGACACGGTGGTGGTTCACAACGGCATCATTGAGAACTATAGCCGCATCAAAAGTGAGCTGATCCGGAAAGGCCATAAGTTCGGATCGGAAACCGACAGCGAAATTATCGCGCACCTGGTGCAGCAGGCAGCCGGGGCACATGACAACCTGGTGGACGCGGTCAGAACCGCGCTGTCCGCACTCCACGGCTCCTTCGCCATCGCAGTCATGCACCGGGACTACCCGGATACCATCGTGGCCGCACGTCGCATGTCTCCACTGGTGTTGGGCCTCGGGGAGGGCGAAAACTACGTTGCGTCCGATGTTCCTGCGCTGTTGAGTCTCACACGGGACTTCATCTTTCTCGAAGACGACGAGATAGCTGCAGTAACTCCTGCCGGTGCCGAAGTGTTCAAACTGGCAGACCGCCGGCCCGTGAAACGGCAGGCCAAGCACGTCTCCTGGACACCGGCCATGGCGGAGAAAGGGGGCTACAAGCATTTCATGCTCAAGGAGACCCATGAGCAGCCCCGTGCGGTCTCCGACACACTCGGGCCTCGGCTCGGGCTGTCGGAAGGGGAGGTGTTGTTCGAGGAGTTGGAAGACCTTCGAGAGGGTGCTCCGACTTGGGAGCGGGTGTGCATCATCGCGTGCGGCACTTCGTATCACGCCGGCCTTGTGGGAAAATCCCTGATCGAAGAGTTCGCACGTTTGCCGTGCGATGTAGAAGTCGCCAGCGAGTTTCGCTATCGCAACCCGCTGGTCAGCGAAAAGCAGCTTGTCGTCGCAGTCACGCAGTCGGGAGAGACTGCCGATACCCTGGCCGCGGCCAAGGAAGCGCAGCGAAAAGGTGCGACCCTGGTTACCATCTGTAATGCCGTTGACTCCAGCCTGCCCAGGATTTCCGACGCCACCATCTATACTCATGCGGGCCCGGAAATCGGGGTCGCGTCCACCAAGGCTTTCACCTGCCAGATGGCAGTCTTCTATCTGCTGGCGGTGTGGCTGGCCCAGGCGGTAGGGAAGATCGACAAAGCAACTGTGCTCAAGATGCTGGAAGAGGTGGCTGAACTGCCGGTGCAGATGGAGAAAGTGCTGGCCAGCGCTCCGTACGTGCAGAAAGTTGCCCGCAAGTACATGAAAGCCCGCAGCATGCTCTACCTGGGAAGGGGGTTGGCCCACCCCATGGCGCTGGAAGGGGCGTTGAAGCTAAAGGAGTTGTCGTATATTCATGCAGAAGGTTATCCTGCCGGGGAAATGAAGCATGGGCCCATCGCGCTCATCGACGACGCGGTGCCGAGCCTCTTCATCGTCCCCATGGGCGCCAGCTATGAAAAGACCGTCTCCAACATCGAAGAGATCAAGAGCCGGGGAGGACCGGTTATCGCGGTTGTTACCGAAGGTGAGAGCAGGGTAGTGGAACTTGCCGACGACGTCTTTTTCATCCCCCAGTGTTCAACCGCGGTGCACCCGTTTCTCAGCATCCTTCCGCTGCAACTGTTCGCCTATTACGTTGCCGATCTGAAAGGTACCGACGTGGACCAACCCAGGAACCTCGCCAAGAGCGTGACCGTGGAGTAGCCGGTGCAGGACGACCTTCTTGCCTCTCTAAACGATGTCCAGCGTGAAGTGGTCACGTACAGCGACGGGCCGGTGCTGGTGCTGGCCGGCGCCGGGAGCGGCAAGACCCGGGCCGTGACTCACAAGGTCGCCCACCTGCTGAAAGTTGAAGGCTATCGCCCGCATTCAGTGCTGTCGGTCACCTTTACCAACAAGGCCGCCGGCGAAATGCGGGGCCGTCTCCGGCGCCTGGTCGGTCCCCCGGCCGAAGGCCTCTCCATGGGGACATTTCACTCCATCTGTGCGAGGTTGTTGCGGCGGCACGCAGAGCTTATCGGCTATACCAACTCTTTCATCATCTACGACGCAGACGATACCCGCGTACTGTTCAGGCAGGTGGTCAACGAACTGGACCTCGACCGCAAAAAGTTCGCCTACCGGCTCCTCGCCTCGGTGTACGACTCGCTGCGCAGCCGTGGCACAAACATGGATGCGTGGGCCGGAGAGGCCGACGGCAGCTCGGCCTGGCGCCCCATTGCCCTGCGGGCATTCAAGAAATACGAGGAAAAGAAGGTGGCGCTCAATGCCATGGACTTCACCGACCTGTTGGCCCGCATGCTGCAAGTGCTGCGGGAAAACGAGGATGTGCGGCGCTCCTATCATGAGCGATACCAGTACGTGCTGGTGGATGAAATGCAGGACACCAACCGCATGCAACTCGACCTTCTGCGCCACCTCGTCGGTCCCCATCTTCGCATCTGCGCCGTCGGCGACGACGACCAGTCCATCTACGGCTGGCGAGGGGCGAGGGTGGAGAACATGCTGGACTTCGAGAAGGCGTTTCCCGGCGCCCGGGTGCTGCGCATGGAGCAGAACTACCGGTCTACCCCGGTCATCCTGGACGCGGCCCACTCGGTCATCCGTAACAACTCACGCCGGCGGGACAAGAAGTTGTGGACCAACGAGTCGGGAGGAGAAAGGCTGCTTCTTATCACGGCCGATTCCGAGGGGGACGAGGCTGCTCGGGTGTCCCAACTGGTCAAGAGCCTCTACTCGGAAGAGGCCACCCCGTACCGGAACATGGCGGTGTTCTACCGCACCAACGCCCAATCACGCTCGTTCGAGGAGCGTTTTGCCGCCGAGCAGGTTCCCCACGTGGTAGTTGGCGGCATGAGGTTCTACGAACGGGCCGAGGTTAAGGACGCACTGGGCTACCTCAGGGTGTTGTACAACCCCCGCGACGACGTGAGTTTCACGAGGATCGTCAACAACCCGCCCCGGGGCATCGGCAAGGGAGCCCTCGATCGACTGGCCATGGTGGCATTCGAGCGTGGCTCCTCCTTGTACGAGGCCGGACTTACCCTGTTGGAGTTGGACGAGCCGGAAAAGTGGCAACGCACTATCGGCGCGTTCATCTCCCGGGTCGAAGGCTGGCGGCAGCAGGTGGAGTTGATGTCCATTGCGGACCTGCAGGTGCATCTGCTCCAGGACTCAGGCTACCTCGCCCGGCTCGAAGGATTGGATTCGGTGGAGGCGGAAAGCAGGTTGGAGAACCTCGACCAGCTCGTCTCGGCTATCAAGGAATTTGAGGAAAGAGAGGAGTCTCCATCCTTGCAAGGCTACCTCGAGCAGGTGGCATTGATAACCGACATCGACCTGTGGAACGACGAGTACGACCGAGTGCCTCTCATGACGGTGCACGCGGCCAAGGGGCTGGAGTTCGACGTAGTCTTCGTGACGGGCATGGAGGAGCGGCTTTTCCCCCATGCCAACCACAGTGAGGATTGGGAGCTCGAGGAGGAGCGCAGGCTCTTCTATGTGGCCTTGACCCGGGCCCGCCGGAGGGTGGTAATCACCAACGCCCGGACCCGGCTGCGGTTCGGAGAAACCAGCCGTCCGGATCTGTCCCGGTTTGTAACCGAGATAGACAGTGAGCTTCTCGATGAGGTCGGAAGTTACAGCCGGCGTAGCTTCGCCCAGGCGTCGGCTTCGGGAGGGGCGGGGAAGGGCGGACTCCCCTATCGCAAGGCGCCCCGGCGGCGCACCACAGTGAAGCCAGCACAGGTCACCGCAGACCTGGCGGGTAGCTTTGTCGTCCATCCCGAGCACGGGCGCGGCAAGGTGCTGGCCGTGGTAGGCGGGGGGAAGGATAAATTTGTGGTGGTCAAGTTCCGGGACAACATGGCCACTGTGCGCGCAAATACGCTTAAAGTGGAGTCATAGCAGGCGTTCACAAGCTTTTCCTTGAACAGTCGTAGAATTTGGGTAGAATCTCTGAAGATTTTGATATCCCATCAGGAGGAAGACAATGAGAAGGACCATCTTTACCCTCGCGATTACCCTGGCATTTGTGTTCGCATCCAACGCCTACGCTTGCGACAAGGAAGGCAAAGGCGGATGCGCGTTCAAGTCCGGCAAGGCCACCAAAGTGCTGGCTGACATTGAAGGCGGACTTACCCTTACGTTCGAGTTGAAGGGCACGGCCGAAGAAATTGCGGCCTTCGCGGACAAGATTATCGCCAAAGTCAAGGGCTGCCAGGAAGGCACGTGCAAGTGCAAGAAGAAAGGCAAAGTCTGCCCCTTCGACATCAAAGGCCTGGCAACCGAGTTTGCCAAGACCGAAAAGGGCCTCATCGTCACCGTGAAAGCCGACGCGGAAACGCTGAAAACTTTCAAGGAAAAGTGGGAAGCCAAGATGGCCGCGCACAAAGACGGCGGCTGCGGCTGCAAGGGCGAGTGCAAAGGCGACTGCAAGAAGAAGGAAGGTTGCGACTGCAAGAAGAAGGAAGGTTGCGACTGCAAGGGCGACTGCAAAGGCGACTGCAAGAAGAAGGGTTGCGACTGCAAGGGCGACTGCAAAGGCGACTGCAAGCACAAGCACGACAAGAAAGAAGGGCACAAGTGCTCGCACCATAAGTAGGCGACGGTCCTTCGATTCGCCGCCTGGCAATTCTCAATTATCAATTCCCAATTTTCAATTCGCTGCTAACGGTTGACTGTTAACGCCTGATCGTTAACGGCTGACGGCCTCTATTTGATCAGTATTGCCCCGGACAGGAACTTCCGGTCGGGAGTGGTGCCTTTCGGGAGTCTGAGAAACACGCTCTCCAACTTGCGTAGCGACAGGTCGAACAGGGCCGCGGCGAACTTGTCTTTTTCCGCGGCGAGGAAACGCTCTATGGCCTTGTGAAGCAGCGGGTTTATGGTGCGGTCCCCTTCTTCGCCCTCCGTCAGAACCAGGTCTATCACTTCGCTAATCTGGTTCAGAGGCACGGGCTCGAGCAGCCTCTCACCTCCCAGCAGCGCGTTGACCAGCGCGGTGGACATGAGTGTAGTGTGGGTCACCATCGGTTTCAGGTCGTCATAAACCACCCTGGCCAATTCCTCGAAAGAGAGATTAAGGTTCTCCTCCACGAGGCGCACCACTCCTTCCGCCTGATCAACTACGGTGCGGGAGCGGCTTACATCCCTCAGAGTGCGGAAATCACGGAACTCCTGGCTCCCCTCGTCGTCCAGCCCCACAAAGTACTGCGGCGTGGTCGCAGCGGCCCCTCTGATGACGTCGTCCAGCGGTGGGTCGAAAAGCATGAAGCCGTGGTCCCGCCCGCTGGAGGAAAGCAGCCGTGTCGCGCGCTGCCTGAGTTGGAGGCATAGGGAGTGCCCGATGCGGAACAGAGTCTTGGGCCACACCTTCGCGATGATCACCTGGCCCACTGCCGGGTCCCCCTCGGCCACGTATTCGAGTCCCAGACTCAGAAAAGCCAGCGCTCGAATAATCCCACGCTCCCGACCTGACACATCCCCGAGGTCCCCTCCCGACATGTCTACGATCACTGCGTTGGCAAGGAAGATCACTGCTTCCGACACCCGGCGGCGTACCGCTTCGTCTTCCACGGACGCCAGCACAGACCCCAGGAACGGGGGCTGCCGCTCGTCGAAGTCCAACAGCGCGGGCAGCAACGTCTCCTGGCCCGTGTCCACTGGTGCCAGCCTTGCCAACTTGCTCTCGATCCTCGATTTCAGTTGCACCGGATTTACGTAACGGAATATGTCTCTCGTCTGGTCGTAGGATGGGAACCCCATCGCCTGCACCCGGGCGTTGCGGAAACGCACCGCCTCCTCCCCGAGAACATCTGGCTCCTCGAATACGATGGTCTTGAGCAGGGACACCGCTTCCTCGCGGTCCCAATCGTAGAGCGCGTCTATGAAGAACTTCACCGCCGCGAAATGGGGCGACCCGTGGGGCATTTCAATGCGAAAAAGATCGTCCGGGGTGGCGAGCACTTCCCCGTCTTGCACGTCGGGCACTTCTTCGTCCGGATCAAAGGACCGCCGGTGAATCGTGGACCGGCTCATTATGTACAAGCCCACTGTTTCCGCGTCCATGGACGCAAAGAGCCGGCGCGCAGTGTCATCGCTGGCTGAGGCAGCCAACCCCATGAGCCCCTCGAGGCGCTCCGGGTGGAATTCGGAACCTACCCAGTTGTCCAGGTCCATGAGCCCCTGAAACTGTTCCTCCGATGCGTAACGAATCAACTCCGCGCTATCCGCTTTCCCGACCTCCATGACCAGGGAGTGCAGCTCTTCCGCCTCCAGAGACTGGATCATCTCGCCGGCATTGTCACAGTCCAGGATCGCGTTGAGCACAGCCATGCCTCCGCGGGGCCGTTCACGCTCAACCAGTTCACCAATGAGCACGCGCGTAGAGGGCAACTGCTCCTTGGAACTCATTCTTTCTCCTGCATTTTGTCCCTGGCCCTGGTGTACGTTTCCAACAGTCGCGGATAGGCTTGGGATTTGGGGTCCGCTGCCACGGCCCTGGTCATGGCATCCACGGCTTCGTCAAATGCGCGAGCCATGAAGTGGAGGTCGGCAAGCGTTTTCCACAAATAGGCTGCTTTCGGGTGCTTCTCCACCCCTTCCTTCAGTTTGGTGATCCCCTCATCAGCGAAGACTCTGTATCGCAAACAGAAGGAGCCGAACCGAAAATAGTGGATCGCCTGATCGCCCGGGATGGTCAATCGGTTGAGAAGCGCATCTTTCGCCTTGTCCATCTCCTTCGTCTCGACATAGATCCGGGCCATCATGTAGATCGCTTCCTCGCCGTGGTAGCTGCCGGGGTATCGGTCGGCCAATTGCTCGAGCAACGGTAACGCCTTGTCGCGAGCGTGCAACTGATCGAGGTAGACCGTGCGGGCCAACAACAGGGTGGCCCGGGGCACGGCCCCCGGCTTCTGTCCGGGAATCTCTACCCCCTCGCCCTTCTCGATGACCCGCTGGAGGAACGGTATCGCCTCTTCTCCACGCTGGCGCACCGCGAGCTCCCTTCCCGCGGTGAATTGCAACCCCAGGTCGTCCGGGGCGGCTTCAGCCAGCTCCTTGTAATGGCTGGCGGTGTGCCGATGCTCCATATAGTCCTTGATCTTGCCTACAAACTCATCGGTGGCTCGGAAACCGAAGAAACGCTCGATCTCTTCTCCCCCCGGCTCGCAGACGATCATGGTCGGATACGACGACACGTCGTAATGCTTCGCCACCGGCTCGCCTTCCGGCGACCTGGCGTCCACATTCAAACTCACGATGCTGCGTGCGAAACTCTGGAATTCCTCGGAGGGAAATACCTTGCGGTCAAGCTCTTTGCAGGGGCCGCAGTATTTTGTCTGGAAGTACAGGAAGAGGTGCAACCCCCGCTCTTGAGACAGCACTACCGCCTGCGGGTAAGTGAGCTTTGCGAAGCCGCTGTCGTACCCAATCTCCTCCGGCAACTTGACGCTTTCGAAATCAAACTTGACCTTGCCCGGTTTTGGTTTCTGCTCCGGCTTCGCCACCACTTTTGAGACTGCTTTCGGCACGGGACCCGCAGGCGCCACCGTCTGCGACGGGCAACCTGACAGCAGCATTATTGTCATTACGGACAGCCCCATTGTGGCGGCCCCAGCCTTCCTCATTCGACTCCTCGTTCCCTGTTCTTGCCTTCTGTCTTTCGACTTCGGCAGTCCCTACCGCCTACTGCCTTTACTTTGCTACCTCCTGCCGTAGTTATTCTTGCCATAAAGAACGCATCTGGTCTAGACTCTTGTTGCCATGAAGGTGACCCTTTTCATCCCTTGCCTCGTCGACCGCTTCCTTCCGGACATTGGTGTCGCCTCAGTTCGGCTTCTGGAGATGGCCGGTGTGAAGGTCAGGTTCGACGGCCGCCAGACCTGCTGCGGGCAGCCCGCGTACAATGCGGGGCATCCGGACCTGGCCGAGTCCATGGCCAGGAAAGTGCTGAAGGTTCTTTCGCAACCCGGCATAGTCGTGGCGCCCTCGGGATCCTGCGTCGCAATGGTGCGCGATTTCTACGGCACAATGGATCTGTCAGCCGCAGATTTGAAACGCTGGCGCGGGCTGAAGGACCGGGTCTTCGAGCTGTCGGAGTTTCTCCACCGGGAAGGGTTGATCGCCGCGATCGACGCGAAACTACAGGCCCGGGCCGTGGTCCACCACTCCTGCCATCACTTGCGGCATTCCGTCGCCAACGGCGCGCTCAATGAGCTTCTGGGAAGGGTCGAAGGTTTGGAAGTCGTGGAGCACGAACAGGCCGCTCGCTGCTGCGGTTTCGGCGGGGTCTTCTCCGCAAAACTGCCCGAGTTGTCCATCGCCATGGCCCGGGATCGACTTGATTCCGCGGCTTCCGTCCGGCCCGACTACATCGCCCTGGCCGACGCAGGCTGCATTCTGCAGTTGCGGGGCGTCGCGGCCGGCGCAGGCGCGGGTGCTGACGGCCATTCCCCCCGCATTGTCCACTACGCTCAGCTTGTTACCGGGGTCGGACTGGATGGAGGCGCCCATGCCTCCTGATTTTGATGTTCGCTCACTGACCGTCGAAAAGCTGGCGGACGAGCAACTCCAAAAAGCGCTGCAGGGCGCTCTGGGCACTGTGCGCAGAAAGAGCAGCGAGGCTATGGACCGGTTGGGGCAGGGCGAAGCCATGCGTGATCTGGCGGGGAAGATCCGCTATGAAAACGTAAACGAAATGCGGACCAATCTCGAGCTTTTCGCTCAGCGGGTCGAAGCCCGAGGCACTACAGTTCTCTGGGCCCCTTCGGCCGGTGATGCGCGGACGCTGTTGGCTGGAATTGCCCGTGAGCACGGGGTGGTAAAGGCGGTGCTCTCCAAGTCGATGGTGGGAGAGGAGATTGAGGCGGAGCAAGCTCTGCGCGGCGCGGGCGTGAGCCCGATCCAGACCGACCTGGGAGAGAGGGTAGTGCAGCTTGCCCATGAAAGACCGTCCCACATAACCGCGCCGTGCCTGCACATGAGCGCCGCGCAAGTAGGCCGCCTCCTCAGCCGCACAACGGGCATGGAGTACACAGACAGCCCTTCCGGAATTTGCAGATATCTGGCCGAATCCATGCGTCCGGTTTTCCTCAGCGCTCACATGGGGGTCTCCGGCGCGAATCTGGGAGTGGCCGACTCGGGTAAACTGCTCATGGTTGAGAATGAGGGGAACGTCAGGCTCGGGTATACCTTGCCAAAGCTGCATGTCGTTCTCGTTGGAATCGAAAGGCTGGTGCATACTTTTGCCGAAGCCGCAGTGATGCTGTCGCTGCTGCCACGCATGGCCACGGGCCAGCCGGCCAGTTCCTATGTCAGCCTGCTTTCACCTGCGCCTCCTCCGGGACAGACCCGCTACCTGGTGTTGGTTGACAACGGGCGCTCGAAGGTGTTCAACGCGGGGCCCCACCGGGATCTGCTGAAATGCATCCGCTGTGGCGCGTGTATGAATGTATGCCCGGTGTATGAGAAAGTCGGGGGCCACGCTTACCGATGGACCTATCCCGGGCCCATCGGCATCGCATTGGCTCCATTCATGGCCCCACCTTCCGTTGGCGCCCGGGTTGTGGATCTCTGCTCGCTGTGCGGGGCGTGCACCGAGGCGTGCCCGGTGCGTATTCCGCTGGACCGTCTCATCGTTCAGGCGCGCGCGGCGGCCGTTGCCCTCAGGCCCGCGGCGGAAGTGGCCCGTGAACGGAAAGCTCTCAAATGGTATTCGAGGGCCATGAAGGGCCGCCTGAGCTACAGATTCTCTCACTGGTGTCACCGACTTCTGAAGCGGAAATTCCCCGACCGGCTGGAAGGGTGGGGCCGCGATATGGGCTGGGCCGGCGCACGCACTGCGCCGAGCCCCGCCGCGACACTGTTCCGCAAACTGTTGAGAAAGAGCCATGGCAGAAGATAATCAGACCCGCAAAACCGGGATCCTGGACCGGCTGGCAACCGCTTTCGAGCGCGAATCGGCGCGCGCAGTGGACGCGGCGCCAACCACCGACAATGCCGGTGCGAGCGGCGACAGAAAAGCACTTCTCGACCAGGCCGTGGCCGGCTTCAACGCCAACAAGATGGGCTATCATCTGCTGACGGACCGCGAGGAACTGCTCGACTCCCTGGCCAACAACATCTACTCCCGCAAGGCTTCCCGGGTGGCCCTGGCCGGGGACGAACTGCTGACAACTCTCGAAATCGCTGAAGGGCTGGCGCCCCGCCTTCCGAGAGTGGAACTCCTTGCGGCTGAGGAGTTGACCGTTGAGCAACTTGCCGAATGCGATATTGCCGTCACCGGGGCTGACGCGATCCTCGCCGAAACCGGCACCCTGGTCTGCTCCGGACTCGGTCAGGCTCACCTGCTACCGTCGCTACTTCCCCGCACTCACTTCTGTGTGGCCGCGGCCGACCGCATCTTCGCCGACCTCCGGCAGTGGGCATCCGGGGCTACTCGAGACCCGGAGAGAAACTACCTCTTCATCAGCGGCCCGAGTCGTACCGCAGACATAGAAAAGAAGGTGGTGATAGGAGTGCACGGCCCCTGGAGGCTCTCTGCATTCCTCATAAGAAACATGGGGGACGAACATGGCTCGTAGCCCCCTCCATAATTCGACTTTCTACGTCATGAAGAGGGCGGGAAAGGCGGCTTTCAGGTTTGGGATGTTCGCCGACGAGACTCCAGTGCTCGTCGCCCTCTCCGGAGGCAAGGCGGGCATGGTTATGCTCCGGGCCCTGGCCGAAAGAAGTAGGCGGGTGCCGGTGAAGACACCGCTCGTGCCCGCGTATGTGCCTGACGGAGTCCACGGGCCGGTAGAAGAGGTTTCCCGCCACCTGGCTCAATGGTGCCGCTCTCTCGGTCTGGAGCTGCTCGTTGCGCCGGAGCAGCAGCCCTCATCCGGGGCTTGGGAAGCAGTGCCCCACCGGGACATTCTCCTGGAGCTTGCGCAAAAAGCCGGCGCCCGGGAAGTCGCGCTGGGACAGACCATCACCGCCTGCGCCATGAAGGTGCTCATCGACATGACGGTTCACGGCGAGATTACGACGCTCACTCCGGTGGACAACGGAGCAGGAATGCAGGAGGGCGCCGCCACCTTCGTCCGGCCCCTCTACCTCGTTACCAGCGATAATGTTGCCGAGGTGGTCGAGGCTGAGTCACTGCCCCTATTACCGGCTCAGGTTCCCCATCCCCAACAGGAAGTCCTCGACACGTTGGATACGTTTCTCAGAAGCAAGCGCGGCGATCTTATGGAAAGATACAAGAATATCGTAAGCGCACCTCAAAACGTGAACACGGAGTACATGGCTTGAAATGAGAATCCTTCTCCCCATTACCGTGCTTATTTGTGCCATCCTGGCGGTGGGATGCAAGCGCATCGGCCCGACGGCGGCTGATGTAGCCTCCGACGCTGCCAGGACCCCCGAATGCCCCGGCGTGGGAGATGCCAGGCAGGTGCCCTGCGCCCCTCTGGAGATCAAGCTGGAGAAGGTCTCCTACTTCCGTCGTATCGGCGACGAGGTTGTGGCAGAAGCACCTACCGGGACCGTGTTCGGGCTGTTGGAGTTGGAGTGGGTGCCGAAGGAAAAGACGGTCCCGCAGTCGGCGCTGCCCGCCCTGGAACTTTGTGACGGTCGGGGTGAGTGCTTTGCCGCATCTGCGGAAGGACGTCGGGCGTTCCTGGCAATGCAGCCGGAAGGCCGCTTTAACGAGCCCGGGCGGGCGCTGGAAAAGCCTGTCAAAGACGTGGCCGTTTTCCAGTTCCCGCCCGCAGCCGCGACGTTCGGCCTCTTTCTTAGAGTCAGGCCCGATGGTTGTCAGGCGAAGCTCGAGTATTGCCTGGGAAAAAGAGTTATCAGGTAGCGGCTAGTTGACCTTCACCGACACCGGCTTGCTCTCCTCCTTCTTACCCACGGTGACGCTCAATACACCGTCCGCGAACTTCGCTGTGATCGACTGGGCGTCGTACGCGCTCCCGAGCTTGAAAGACCGCGAAAAGGAACCGAAATGCCGCTCACGGGTGAAGTACGTTCCCTCGCCCTCTTCGGCCGCGGCCGCCTTCTCTCCGCTGATGGAGAGCACTCCGTCGTTGAATTCCACCGAAACGTCCTTCTTCTTCACCCCTGGCAACTCCACCTCCAGGTGCAGCGTGTCTTCCTTCTCGAAGACGTCTACCGCAGCCCAGCGGCGCCCTCCGTGGGAGTGACGCTTTGCATGAGCCGCGTGATCGTTGGACCACAGGTCGTTGAACAGGGACGGAAACACATTTCTGTTGTAACGTGCGAGATTCATGGCACACCTCCTCTTGTTATCCAATTATTTGTTTTGGGTCGCGTTGCAGTGGCCATCCGCAACGCCGGCCTGCTTCGGCCATCAACCACACGTAAAATAGTAGGGATTGACTACCTGTCAAGGTGATTCCGTATTTTTTTTATCCGTTATTGCCGCTATCCCGCGTGACGCGCTGTGTAAAGTTATTCTTGCATCGCGTCGAAACTATATGTAAATCTACCTTTATGACACGGTGCGTAAAGAATTCCACCTGCAGCAGAATCCGACCAGAGGAGGAGTAATGAAGCGAGACATCAAGAAAGTGGCTGTCTTGGGCGCCGGAGTGATGGGTACTGGCATCGCCGCCCACATGGCCAACGTGGGCATCCCCTCCCTCATGCTGGACATTGTTCCCCCGTTTCTCACCGAGGAGGAGAAGAAGATCCCGGCGAAACGCAACATGTTCGCCGCCGACGGGCTGAAGAAGGCGTTGAAGTCCAAGCCGGCTCTCTTCTACACCAAGAGCGGGGGCGAACTCATCGAGGTGGGAAACCTCGAAGACGACCTTCACAAGATCGGTGATTGCGACTGGATCATCGAGGTGGTGAAGGAGGACCTTGGCATCAAACAAGCCCTTTTCAAGAACGTGCTCAAGCACCGCAAAGAAGGGTCGCTGGTGACTTCCAACACGTCGGGGCTATCCATCGAGAGCATGACGGAAGGAATGCCCGACGAGTTCTGCCTGAACTTCATGGTCACCCACTTTTTCAATCCGGTGCGTTATTTGAAACTGCTGGAAATCGTCTCGGGTCCCAAAACCGATCCGGAAGCGGTCGCTTTTCTGGCCGACTTCGGGGAGAATGTCCTGGGCAAAGGCATCGTTTACGGCAAGGACACCCCCAACTTCGTGGCCAACCGCATCGGCATCCACGCGGTGATGTCTGCGCTGGAGATCATGCGGGAAATGGGCCTGGGCATCGAGGCTATCGATGCCATCGCGGGGCCGCCCATGGGCCGGCCCAAGAGCGCGGTTTTCCGCACCATCGACCTCGTCGGCCTGGACACTTTTGCGAGCGTCTCGCAGAACGTCTACGACAACTGCCCGGATGACGAGGAGCGTGAGGTGTTCCGCATCCCGGACTATATTCAGGGCATGCTGGACAAAGGCTATTTGGGCAACAAGACGAGGGGCGGGTTCTACAAGAAGGATAAGGTTGACGGCAAGCGCGTCATCTACGCACTTGACCTGGACACCCTGGAATACAAGGAGAGGCAGAAGGCCAGCTTCAAATCGGTGAGCGCAGTGAAAGGGCTGGACGATCTGGGCAAGAAGATTGCCGGTGTTGTTTATGCCGACGATGAGGCCGGGCAGTTTGCCTGGAAGGTGACTGCCCGCAGCCTTCTCTATACCGCGAACCGGGTCTTTGAAATTGCCGATGATGTCGTCAATATCGACCGGGCCATGCGCTGGGGCTTTGTTTGGGAAATGGGGCCTTTCGAAACCTGGGATGCCATCGGTGTAGAAAAATCGGTGGCCCGCATGGAGGCGGAAGGATACACGGTTCCCGACCTGGTCAAGAAAGTGCTCACCGATGGAGACGGCACTTTCTACAAGACCATCGAGGGAGTCGAACACTTCTTTGATTTCAAGGAGTCAAAATACCTGCCGGTGCCGACCAGGGATACCTGGATGAATCTCAAGCAGTTGAGAGCCAAAGGCGCGCCGGTGAAGACCAACGACTCGGCCACCCTGCACGACATGGGCGATGGCTGCCTGGGCCTGGAATTCCACAGCCGTATGAACGCCATCGACGACGACATTATCAGGATGATGTTCGATGGTTTGGAGTTACTGGACGGCGGTTGGGAAGGGATGGTCATCTACAACGAAGGCCAGCACTTTTCCGTGGGCGCCAACCTTGTGCTCATCAACATGTACGCGATGCAGAAGAAATGGGACGACATCGAGATGATTGTCGACGCGTTCCAGAAGGTAAACACCTTGTGCCACCGCTCTTCAAAGCCGGTGGTTGCGGCTCCGCACCAGATGGCTCTCGGCGGCGGTTGCGAGGTGTGTCTGGGCGCTTCCCACATCGTCGCCCACGCTGAGCTCTACATGGGGCTCGTCGAAGTGGGCGTGGGCCTCATTCCCGGCGGTGGCGGGACCAAGGAACTGCTGGTCCGCTGGATGAAGCAGATTCCCAAGGAGCTGCCTGAAACCAGCGTCCTGCCTTATTTCCAGAAGACTTTCGAGTACATCGGTACGGCCAAGGTCAGCTTCTCCGCGACCCTGGCTGAGGAGATGTTGCTGCTGCGGCCCGGAATTGACAAGATCATCACCAGCCGCGACAACCAGCTCAATCACGCCAAGCACTACGCTCTGGGGCTGTCTCGGAGCGGCTATCGCCCCGACCCGCCCATGAGAATCAAGGCTGCGGGCAAGGACGGAATCGCTCTCGCCAAGACCGGCCTCTACACCTTTGTCGAGGGCGGCTGGGCCACCGAGTACGACGCCTTCATCGGCAATAAGCTCGCCTACGTATTATCCGGCGGCGATGTGCTGCCGGGCACGACGGTGACCGAGGAACGTATCCTGGAATTGGAAAAGGAGGCGTTCATGAGTCTGTTGGGCGAGGAGAAAACCATGGCGCGGATTCGCCACATCCTCCTCAAGAACAAGCCACTGAGAAACTAGGGAAAGGAGTCAGCCATGAAAGAAGCTGTTATAGTCTCAGCCGTTAGAACGACAGTTGGCCGTGCCAAGCGTGGTTCCCTCGTCAACGTGAGACCGGAAGACCTCGGCGCCCTGGTTGTCAAAGAACTACTCAAACGGACCCCTGAAGTCGCTCCTGAGCAGGTGGATGACCTGACTCTTGGTTGCGCCATGCCCGAAGGGTCACAGGGGATGAACCTCGGCCGCGTTGTCGGCCTCATGGCCGGGCTGCCCGATTCGGTGCCCGGTATTACGGTGAACCGGTTCTGCTCTTCAGGATTGCAGACTATCGCCTATGCCGCCATGGAGATCATTTCCGGCATGTCGGATATCATCATCGCGGGCGGCGTGGAGAGCATGTCGTCCGTTCCCATGGGCGGTTTCAATTTCTCCTCCAACCCCTGGGCCGCGGACAACATGGTGGAGATGTACACGCCCATGGGTATCACTGCGGAGCTGGTCGCAGATCGTTTCGAGATCAGCCGCGAGGCCCAGGACGAGTTTGCGTGCAACTCTCATATGAAAGCAGCCCAGGCATGGAAGGACGGGAAATTCGACGACGAGATCGTCAAGGTGCCCTACATCGACGCGGCGGGCAACGAGAAGCTCCTTGAAACCGATGAAAGCGTGCGAGGCGACACCACCGTTGAGGGGCTCGCCAAACTCAAGCCGGTTTTCAAGCTTGGCGGCAGCGTAACCGCGGGCAACGCTTCTCCCATCAACGATGGAGCTGCCGTGGTGATGCTTATGAGTCTGGACAAGGCGAAAGAGCTGGGGCTTGAACCCATGCTCTTCTTCCGGGACTTCCAGGTTGCGGGCACACCGCCTGAAATCATGGGTATCGGGCCTGCCGTGGCCATTCCGAAGCTGTGGGAGCACTCCGGCATCACCGACGACCAGATCGACCTTTACGAGATCAACGAAGCGTTTGCATCTCAGGCTCGCTACTGCGGCGAGAAGCTGGAGATCGATCCGGCCAAGATCAACGTCAACGGCGGCGGCATCGCCCTGGGTCACCCGCTGGGATGCACCGGCGCCAAACTCACCACAACACTTGCCTATGAGATGAAGCGGCGTAACGCCCGTTACGGTGTTGTCTCCATGTGCATCGGTGGTGGTATGGGTGCTGCGGGGCTGTACGAGAGAGTCTAGCTCTTCAACTGTGCGAAAGCTTCATCAAAATCACTGATCAGATCCGCGGCATCCTCTACCCCTGCCGACACTCGGATTCCGCCCACGCTCAGGCCTGCGTGCTCGGCGTTGTCGCCGTAGGCGGAGTGGGTCATGAGGGTGGGCGCCTCGACCAACGTCTTCAACTGGCCCAGGCTTACTGCCAGAGTCAGGGTGTAGGAGTGCTCGGCAATATAGTCCATGAACTTGCGCGCCTTTTCCGTGAGTTCTGCGCCTTCACCCGCCAACTCGAAATACACCATGATGCCCGGTGAGAACTCCCCCTTGAAGTTCACCATCTGGCGCCGGGCGACCTCGTGGTGCGGGTGGGACTTCAGACCCGGATAGTGGACTCGGGCTACTTCGGGCCGACCTTCAAGGTACTCTGCCAGGCGGCAGGCGTTGGCGACCTGCCGTTCTGTGCGTACCGGTAGACTGGACAGGCCGTACACCAGGATGTTCCAGGCGGAGCGGGGCGAAACGACGCCCCCGAAATCCTTTCGGGCCAGGCGGGTGCGACTGTGCAGCAGGTCAGGCCCTACCAGCATGCCGCCCATGTCGGTGCCGAACCCCATAACGTTCTTGGTCAGCGAGTGCACGACGACGTCAGCCCCCATGGTCAAAGGTCGCTGGCAATAAGGGGTTGCAAACGTGTTGTCCACCACCACCATTATCCGCTCCCCCGGCGGCCGCGATTCGTTGGCCTCAGCCACCAGCGAGGCCAGCGCCGGGATATCGATGACCTCAAGGGTCGGGTTGGCCGGAGTTTCGAAAAAGACCACCCTGGTGCTCGGGGTAATGAACTCGTCCAGCGAACCGAGGTCGGTCAAGTCGGCCAACTGGACGTTCACTCCCATTCTGGGCATCCATTCGGTGAGCAGGCTGTAGGTGCAGCCGTAGAGAGTGCGGTGGGCGATCAGCTCCGTGCCCTGCTCAGTAAGCACCATTAGCGCCGCACTGATCGCGGCCATGCCTGAAGCAAATGCGGTGGCACTTTCACCCTGCTCCACCTCGCGAAAAGCGTTTTCCAGCAGCGCCACCGTAGGTTCGGCGAGTCGGTCGTAAATGTAGATCGGCTTCTCGCCCTGCTTGGGAAGGGAGCCGAAGGAATTGAAACCATCTGCCCCACGGTTTGTGGAATCGAGGCGGAAAGTGGTTGAAGCGGTAATCGGCGGAATTACGTGATACCCGTAGTCCCAGTTAACATCGTACGGCAGGCCGTGTACAAGAAACGTCTCCCGAGCGTACCGGCTGGTGTCTCTCGGTTCCTTGCTCAATGGATTCCCTCATGGCTGAACGAACGTGTGATTGGACGGCAAGAGCGAATTGATGTTACGGCGGAAGATGTTGGAGCGGTCCCGGTCGGTTATGTCCAGGACCTCGATGAGCCGTCGAAACGGCTCGGGATGATTGAGGTTGTAGTCGGAGCCGAAAATGAGCCTGGTGGAACCGACGCGGGCCAGCGCCTGCTCAAGGAGCCACGGTTCCCTTATGCTCTCCGTGCCGAAGTAGACGTTGTCGTACCCGCCTGCCGCTACCGCGCTGGTGGCTCCGGTGACCAGGTGCGGAGAGTCGCCGCCCATATGAGCAAGAATGAAGTTGACCCGGGGGAACCTGCCCGCGGCCTCAAGAGCGAGCGCGTAACCGGCAACCTCCTGCCATCTGCCGCAGTGGACCACAACCGGCAGGCCGGCTGCCTCTGCAAGCTCATAGTATGGCTCCCAATCCGCAGAGTCGGCCGGGGTCTTGATACATGATGGGTGGATCTTGAGGGCAGCAAATTCATCTGTCCGAGAACTGAACATCGCGAGGTTGTCGGCGTCCCGGAAGTCCGCCCAGAAGGCAACCCGGAACCCCACCGGTCCGCGGATGGCAGCAGCTTCCTCCAGCAACTCGGCGTTTAGTCCGAGGTCTGTTGGAAAGACAAGGGCCCCTGCCCAGTTGAACCGCAAGTAGAGGCTATTCGCTTCCGACAGGTCGGTCGCTCTGGCAGAAAACTCGGGCAACGCCCACTTCCCGACGTGAACGTGAGCGTCAATCGGTCTCATCTGTTACCTCCGCCACCTGGACCGCAGCTACTATAATGGAGCGCGGCATCGGGATCAAGCGGGTGCTGGCCGGAAATAATATATTGTCGAGATGTGCTTTATCATGTTAGACAGGTACGCGAGATTGGCAGAAGGAGGCTCACTATGCTGAACAGGAAACTGGCTTTGTTTGTTGCGTGGATGTTCCTGGCCGCGGTCGGTGCAGTCGCATGCGGAGAGGACCCCCCGCCGCCGAAACCGGCAGACAAGAAGCAGGCTGCCAAGGATGAAGGCGAGGGCAAGAAGAAGGAAGGCACCAAGGACGACGAGGGAAAGGCAAAGGAAGGGGAAGAGAAAGCGGGCGACAAGGCCGGTGACGACCAGGGCGCCCCCAGCGACGAGGCCAAGACCCCTGAACGGCCGGCCGCCCCCAACATCCACATGCAGCGCACCTTGAGCAAGGTGACCGCATACGGCGTCACCGGTCCCCTCAACGGCTCCATGGCCAAGCTCCAGGGCGTGCTGCCGCCGCCTATGCGCGTGATGGCCGACACCGGCTTGGAGGGACTCCTTCAGGAGGTTGCCGGCAAGAGCGGCATGAAGAACATGGATTGGCTGGATCGGACCCGCGGAATCGGCTTTGGATTCGAAGGGAAAGACAAGCCTCTCATCGCCGTACCCATCGTCGGATCGGACGCTTTCAAGGCGGCCCTGCCGGACGGTGCTGTGCAGGATGAGAATCACGGTTACGTGCTGGGCGACAGCTACGTCATGCCCTATGGAAAATATCTGCTGGTCTCGGACTCCTTCAGGACCATCGACATCGTCGAAGGAGACCTCAAACTGGAGCTGACCCGACTGACCACGGACAAGTTGGTCCTCGTTACTTTGGAGGGTCATTCCCTGAAAACGCTGGCCTCTTCCATCCTCGATGAAATGGAGCGGGAGATGGGCGAGAATATGCCTATGCAGCAGGATCAGAAGGAGTTCCTTGCCAGGGCGTTCAACTTTGCAAAAGAAGCGCTGGCCGACCTGGACAAGCTGACCGTGACCCTGGACTTGCTGGGCAACGACATGGTGATTCGCACTGAGTTGCTTACCCTCAAGGGCACCAAGTTGGCGACGTCCTTCGGCGCGCTTAGACCCGGCGCTTTCAAATCCGCGACTCTGCTTCCGGGCAAGAGCTACCTGGTAGGCGCCCAATACTACCCTTCGGAGTCCTTCACTCCATGGCTTCCCCGGTACGTTGACCTCATGGCTTCGGCCTGGAAGTTGGGCCTCGAAGAGAAGATGGTGTTCTCGAAGCTGTACGCGGAACTCATCTCATACTATGGCCCCGATTCGGCTTTTGCAGTCTACACCGATTCCGGTTTCCCCATGTCCATGACCGGCATTGCGACGGCCGTCGATGGTCTCAAGGTCCGGGACTTGATGTACCAGTTCTATCAGATGCTGTTCGCCAAGGTGATCCAGGACCTGCCTCCTGAGAACCGCCAGATGTTCCACAACCGCAGCCTCAAGGAGGTTGTGGATGGCCTGGCGCCGGTTTTCGCCAACCTCGGACTTGGCATACAGATGCAGAGCGAGGACTACAGGATTGGAAAGGTGGATTCCATCGTCATCGAGTTCGATTGGGTGAAACTGAAGTTGCCGCCGGAAGTGGCCTGGGTCCAGGATATCATCAAGCGCCGGTTGGGCGGCGCCATGGGGTTTTCCAAGGACTACGTGGTAGGAGCCTTCGGCCCCAACTGCGTGGTCAGGGTCAAAGAAGTTCTCGATCTTACGCCCGGGCTGAAACTCACCGACTTCTTCGGGCCGGCATTTGATGAATCCAAGTACTGGATGGTCTTTGGGGTTTCGGCGCCGCAGCTTGTCGATGCGATCATGGGGGTGAAGGTGCTCGCTGATGCTATCGGCAACGAATACTGGGTGCAGCAACTAAGGAACAGCAGCGGACTCCTCGTCTACGCCGGAAAGCTCGAAGAAGACGGCATCTGGATTGAGGGGAAACTCGATGTCAGGACCGTGGTCGAGGCAGCCGCCCCCGCAATTCTGAAATCGATGACCGAGAAGAAGGACGAAGTCAGGAAGCCGGCAACGGAGCCGACGCCCAGGCCCGAACCTGCACCGGAACGTGAGCCCGAAGTGGAAGCTGACCCCGCCATTCCGGCCGAGTAGACAATCCGCCCCTCGTCGGGCACCAACTATTCCGCAACTGAGTGTAAACTAGAAAGAGTGAAGCTATAGGTCTCTAAACTTGTCGAGCACTGAGGCGCTGGCTTCGTTGTCTACGCCATCCTCCAGCATGTCGAGAATTGCCTTCTCGATCAGCGCCAGTCTGGCTTCCAGTTCTTCGTTTCCTTGCCCGACGTAGGAAAGCTTGTCTTCTGGTGCCAGCCCGATACCGTACCGCAGGCGGATTACCAATTCCTCTTCAGGAGTCAATTCCACCCTGGGAAGTACCCGGCCGACTTCCTCCCTTGTCAGGAGCCTCTCAACCGTTTTGGTTCTGCTAGTGTCCTTGGCCACGTCGATTCCTCCGTGAGTCGTAGCTCCTTTCGCCAACCACGACGGATCCTAACTCACAAGATATGCGTTCGCAAATTTTTATCCAGTTTCAACGCTGAGTCAGCGCTCGCTTGACCAGCGGCGAAAAGGCAGCCGAAACTCGCTTGACTATTTTTGATTTGTCGTGCAGCAGCCTGGCAATGCGCGTGGCATGCAGGGCGATGGCGACGGCGTATGCTTCGCCCCGTTCCCCACTTGGCAATTCACCTTTTTCACCTAAAAGATACAGATCGCCGACCATCCGGGCCGACGCCAGAGCCACCGCGGACACCAGGCCTTTGACCCCCGGAGACGAGGTTGAAGCAAGCTCCAACATGGCAACCGGGATTTCACCCGATCTGGCGATGGCAGCAGCCTCGGGCAGATATGCCTTGGGCAAGCCCGCCTCGTACATCCGCTCCAGCAGTGCGGAATCGTCCACGTCCAGGTCAGTCACCTGTTCGTTCACGTCCCGTCTGAGCGCGTAGTTCGTAGCCGGCAGGAAGTTTGCACCGCCCTGCTGTTCCGAAGGTGCTGTGAACCACAGCGGCTCCTTGCCGGAAATGTATGGCCGGGCGTTGAACAGCCCCCGCTGATACGGCGGCACATTGGCATCAGCGATTATGCGGCCGTGGGTTACAGCCGCACGCTCGTCCATAAGAGGGGCGGCGAGGGCGTGCAACCACTTCCGGTTCAGCGGCATGGAATCCTGAGACAAAAAGACCACCACCTCACCATCGGCATGCTTCAGCGCAAGCTGGCGGTAGCCCCTTCCCGGCGCTACGTAGTGGGGCTGGATCCCGTGAGATCGCAAAATCAAAGGTGTGCGATCTTTGGAGCCGGCGTCTACGGCCAGAATCTCAACCTCGTAAGACGTCTCCTGCCCTTCCAGCGACTTGAGCAACTCCTCAAGGTAGTCCTCGCCGTCGTAAGTGCGGATGACCACGGAGATCTCCGCGCTGTTGCCCATAAACATGCTGCGCATGGACCGGGCAAAGCCGCGGTTCCGGTTAGGCGGGTCGTCTCTGTGGTAGGGGTTCGGGGGACGGTTTCCGAAATGAGAGTCCTTTCTGCGGGACATGTGGTTATCTCTCGACGTCGATGTACAGGACTTTGCCAACCTGGACAGGCAAGTAGCGCGCTTCTCGTTTCAGGGTGATCACAACTCTCACACCTTCCTTCATCATGGTCCCCTGTATCGTGCGGATTGGGGTGTTGAAGCTGTGGGTGATGAGGGGGCGGCGATCATTGAATTTCGGGATGTCGGCCGTAGAGATCTCCACGAAGATCTGATAGGGCACGTCAGGGTTGGCGTGAGCCTGGACGAAGTTGTCGTAGATCCAGGGCGAAATCGGCCGGTCAGCGAGCACGAATACCCTCGAGAACAGCTCACGCTGTTCGAAGCCGAGGCGCTTGACCTTGGTCTTCTTGCCCCTGGGCGGGTCCACGGTCGCGGTGCCGGCATCGCCTTCATCATCCCTTCCCGGAACGACCCCCTGGTAGGTGCGGACCCGGTACAGCTTGAAGTCTTCATCAATGTAGACTTCCTGAAATAGCCCGGTGGAGTACACGTTGTGTGGGTCCGGGTTGGTCTGCTTGGCCGCCGCAGGGACCTCGTCCTTTTTCTCCGGCTGTGCCAGCGCCGCCGGCGCCAGACTGAGAGCAAACATAAATACTACAACGGACATGAACCGTGTCATAGGCCACTCCTTTCCTCGCGCATACTACCACACGCCCGACAGCGCAGCAAATTTCCGATTCATCCAGAGGAGCGAGCCTTCGGCCACGGCACCTGGAACCTGATCGCTTCGAGCGACGAGGGGTTGGTGATGTCGGTATGGCTCAGGTTTGGATGCTTGATTGCTGCTCTACCGCCGGCGCTTGCCGGAAGACCGCCGCTTACCCGAAGACTTACTCCGGGATTTGGTGCGGCCGGAGGATTTTCTAGACTTCTTCTTGGAACGATAGCTCCTCTTCTGTTTCTTCTTCTTTTTCTTCTTGCCAGACCTGGCCGAGCTCTTCTTGGAGCTGCTCTTGCCTCTGGTGTTACCGTAGGATCGGCTTTTACCTCGGTCGGAACGAGATTTGGTGGCCTTCTGCTTACGGTGATCGCCGCGGCTCCCCCGCCGCCCTTCCGGGCTCGACGAGCGCTTGGATCTGCTGGCGTCGCTACGGCGGATGTTGTAGGGCTTGCGCGGTTTCCACTTGCCGGGATGGTTCTTTGCCACCGCCTTCTCGTGGGCATGCGCCTCCTTGCTCGGAAACGCCGGGTATTTGTGGAAGGAAGACTTCTTGTGCCCCTTGAAACCGTCGCCATGTTTGGCCGGCTTCTTCTTCGGCGGCGGCTTCTTCTTGTAGTGCTTCGCCATCTTCTTGTGATGGTGCTTGTGGTGGCCGTGGTGCTTGTGCAGGTAAACGTGCCGGTTCGGCACGTAGGACCTCGGCCATGGGCCGTACCACACGTAGGCGTAACTGTCGTAGTGGTAGTATTCCATCCAGATTATGGAAGGCGCGTATACGTGGACGTGGGGTCCGTGGATGTAGCAGACGTGGTCGTAGCTGTAGAAATCTACCGGATGGGCTCCGTAGTACCAGTAGTAGTCGCCGTCGTAGTCGGCGTAGTAGGACGGGTCTCCGACGTAGATATAGAGGCCGTCCTCAATGACGTACAACTCCAGTTCGTCTCCCGCCGGGGGGAATTCGTGTGCGTGCTCCCCATGTTCCGGGCACCAGCCGCCGCCCCAGTCGTAGTTCACCGGGTGAGGGTCAAAGTACCAGTGCAACGGTTCGTCGTTGTGGGCCTGCGCGGACGCGGCCGCGCCCATGAGGATCGCTCCGAAAAAGAGCGCCGATATAAACCGAATTGCGATGTGTTTTCTCATGATAACCTCCCAAAGCTCAAAAGGCTGAGCTTTGGACGAACAAGTTCGTCAACTATTCAATCATAGCATAGAGATTAATGAATTGGAGGGACTTCAGTGCGGAGAGGGGGTGCTGCTAGAAGAACAGGCCCAGGCCGGAGGCAACGCCGAAGCTCGACGTGGTCGTGGTGGGGTCGCCGTCCGCGTCCACCGTCATGCTCTGCCGGTCGTAGAACAGGCCGAAGGTGCCGAAGCCACCGTACTTGCCGCCAAAGGCAAGAGCAACGCCGCCGAAGGCGCCAAAGCCGAGGCCCGAGGAGTCGTTGTCGCCTTCGCTGGCCGTCATGTAGCCAACCCGTGCGCCCACGTCAACAAACAGGGTGCCGCCCAACGGGTAGTAGTAGTCTACCGACAATTTGGCACCGCTGGTGGAGCTGTCGCCCAGCTCGTTGCCGTCTGCATCTTCGCTCTTGGATGACGTGTACGTCGGGCCGACGCCAACCGACAGGTTGTTCATCACGAAGTAGCCGATGACCGGGCTGAAGTTAAGGGTCGACTGGCTGCCCAGGTCGGACGAATTGCCGTCAACATCAACTTCCGCCGACGCGCTGGTGTAGGCCACGTTGCCTGCCAGCGTGATCACGCCCTTGTCGCCGAAGCGAGTGGAACCCTTGCCCTTACCGAGAACGGGCATCGCCAGGCCGGCGACCAACAGAATGGTGATGCTCATCAGGAATGCTCTTTTCATCTCTTCCTCCTTGCAAAGTTTTACCACGAGTTCTACTCCGAACCCAGGGTCCTTCTCGCCCGGAGTTCTTTGGAGCATCTTATACGAAGATAGGACTTCATCCAAATAATGCAACAAAAATATTCGCCCTTTCTGTTTCCTCCTGAAATGACTCAAAAACAGTGGCTTGACAGGTGGTTCTATCGCGCTTATTTTGCCGGCATGGGTTATTGGAAATCACTGGTTGTGGTAGTCCTCGTTTCTCTTTCGTACATCTTTGCGCGCCGGTATTTTCCCTACGTCGCCATTTTTGGTGGTCTGCTGTGGGTGTCCCAGTATTTCCGCAGTCTCGGCGAAGCCGACCCCTCCGGGCCGGCCCCGGGCAAAGCCCACCCCCCCGCCCCGGTGGGGCTCAAAACACCGCCCCGGCCCCCCCCCCCCCACGTAAGGCGC